>CAVVQM010000008.1:0-474814 GCA_963750395.1 uncultured Actinomycetota bacterium
CGTCCCGGTCGACCAGCACGTTCTCGGGCTTCAGATCGCGGTGCACCACGCCGTGGGCGTGCACGGCGGCCAGCCCGGCGGCCACCTGGGCCAGCAGCCGGGCGGATTGCTCCTCGGCGGCAGCGGCGGCGGCAGATTGCGGCGCAGATGACCGGCCGCGAACAGGTCCATGACGATGCCCAGCCGATCCCCCTCGACGACCAGGTCGTGCACCCGCACCACGTTCGGGTTCGAGATCGATCGGACGACGTCGCGCTCGCGGACGAAGCGGGATACCACGTCGGAGTCCTCGATGAGGTCCTCGCGCAGCAGCTTGATCGCGACGTCCCGCTCGGCGGCGATGTGCGCCCCCGGTGGACCCGGCCCATGCCGCCCCGACCGATCACCTCACCCAGCGTGTAGTGCGAGCCGAATGGCGTGCCCTCCACCGTGCCTCCCCCAGCTCAAGCGGCACGACTTCATTCAAGCCGATCGGAGCAGGCGCCATGGCGCGGATCGCCCGATCCGCTCGGGTCAGTCGGCGGGCGGGGTGCTGATCGCGTGCTTGTCCAGATAGGCGCGCACCGCATCGACGTCCGCCGGCAGGACCTCGACGTGCCTCGGCAGCGACTCCAGGTCGGCGACCGAGGGTGGAAGCGGAGGGTGGACGCCGGTGGCCTCGAACACCACGTCGGCGAACTTCACCGGTTGTGCGGTCTCCAGCACGACCATCGGGACGCCGTCCTCGACGAAGCGACGGGCGACGTGCACGCCGTCCGCGGTGTGGGTGTCGATCAGCCGCCCGGACGCCGCATGCACCGTGGCGATGGTGGCCAGTCGGTCGGCGTGGGTGCTGCGCCCGGCGACGAAGCCGAATCGGTCGAGGCCGGCGAACTCCGCCTCGGTCAGCGTGAATCCGCCGTGATGCGGCACCTGGTCGGCGAACAGGTGGCGGGTCCGGTCGGCGTCGCGGTCAAGGGCGTCGAAGACGAACCGTTCGACGTTCGACGCCTTGGAGATGTCCATCGACGGGCTGGAGGTCGCCAGCGTCTGGTCGGCGCCGCGGACCCGGTAGGTGCCGGTGCGGAAGAACTCCTCGAGCACGTCGTTCTCGTTGGTGGCCAGCACGAGTCGCCGGATCGGCACCCCCATCATCCGCGCGATGTGTCCGGCGCAGATGTTGCCGAAATTGCCCGACGGGACGGCGAAACTCACCTCGGGCAGGCGGCCGTCGCCGGCCTCGGTGCCGTCGGTGGCGGCCAGCCAGCCCCGCACGTAGTAGACGACCTGGGCCAGCATCCGTGCCCAGTTGATCGAGTTGACCGTGCCGATCTGCAACCGGCGCTTGAGGTCGAGGTCGGCCGAGACCGCCTTGACGATGTCCTGGCACTCGTCGAAGACCCCGGTGACGGCCAGGTTGTGGATGTTCGGCTCGGCCAGGGTGAACATCTGTGCCTGCTGGAACGCGCTCATCCGCCCGTGCGGGCTGAGCATGAACACCGCGATCCCGGCCCGCCCCCGCATCGCGTACTCGGCCGCACTGCCGGTGTCGCCCGAGGTCGCGCCGAGGATGTTCATGTACCTGCCGCGCCGCGCCAACTCGTACTCGAACAGTCCGCCCAGCAACTGCATGGCCATGTCCTTGAAGGCCAACGTCGGTCCGTTGGACAACTCGAGCAGCGACAGGTCGCCGTCCAGCCCCTTGAGCCTGCTCAGCGGGGCGATCTCCTCGGCGCCGAACACCTCGGCGGTGTAGGTCCGCCGCACCAGGTCGGCCAGGTCCTCGCTCGGGATGTCGTCGATGAACAGGGTCAGGACCCGTTCGGCGAGCTCTGGGTAGCCGAGGTCGCGCCAGGAGGTCAGCGTCGCGGCGTCCAGACGAGGGTAGGACTGCGGCAGGTAGAGACCGCCGTCGGGGGCGAGGCCCTCCAACAGGATCTCGCGGAAGGACCGGCCGGAGTCCCCTCCTCGCGTGCTCAGGTAGCGCGTCGAACCCATGCCCGGAGGCTACCCGGCACGGGTGGGACCCGCCGTGCGGCCTTCGGCGCCGGCGTGCGCCAAGATGAGCTCATGGCGATCATCTTGTTCGTGCACGCCCACCCGGACGACGAGGCGAGTCTGACCGCGGGATCGATGGCCCGGGCGGCGGACGAGGGGCACCGAGTGGTCGTCGTGTTCGCCACGAACGGCGATCACGGGGAGGCCCCGTCGGACCTGGCCGAGGGCGAGACGGTCGTCGACCGCCGCCGCGAGGAGGCACGGACCGCCGCCGCCGCGCTGGGGGTGGCCGCCGTCCACTGGCTCGGCTACGCGGACTCGGGCATGACCGGCTGGGACCAGAACAGCGCTCCGGACGCCCTGGTCGGGGCCGACCCGGACGAGGCGGCCCAGCGGCTGGTCGCCGTGCTCGGCGCCGAGAAGCCCGACATCGTCGTCGGCTACGACTGGCACGGCAACTACGGGCACCCCGACCACGTCGCCGTCCACCGGCTGGTCCACGCGGCGCTCGAGCGCTCGGACCAGAGCCCGCGGTTGCTCGAGGCGACGATGAACCGGGACCACTCCCGGGTGCTGATGGAGCAGGCCAGGGCAGCCGGAATGATGACGGACGAATGGGATCCGGACGCGCCGGCGGACGACGGCAACCCCGTGGGAACCCCCGAGGCCGAACTCCACCTGCAGGTGGACGTGACGCCGTGGATCGAGCGCAAACGGGCTGCCCTGCAGGCTCACGCGAGCCAGACCAGCGACGTCGGCATGATGCTGGCGATCCCGCCGGAGCCGTTCGCGGCGATGTTCGGTCTGGAGCACTACATCGAGCCCGGCCGGGAAGCCGGCATGCGCCGCGGCTGGCTGTTCGACTGAACCGGCCCGCGGCTCAGGACACGTCGCGGCGCGTGGTCAGCCACGCCCCGGCGATCGACAGCACCAGGGCGTAGACGACCAGCACGAGGGCGGCCTGCCACCACTGGTCGAACCTGCTGGCGAGCGTGGCCGGATCGACCTGTTGCCCGGCCGTCGGGTCGCTGGTGATGAGCATGTTCGTGGTCAGGTTGCCCGGGATCCACTTCATCGCCGACCACCACTCCCGCACCGTGAACAGGATGTTCAGGGCGAGTTGGACGACGAAGGCCAGTCCGACGGCGATCAGCACCGCGGCGATCTGGTTGCGCACCAGCATCCCGATGCCGAATCCGAACAGGGTCCAGACCATGAACGCGGCCACGGCGATCCCGAGCGACTTCCAGACCTCGCCCTCTCCGAGCAGGGTCGGCTCGTCCTTGACCAGGGTGAGGATCGAGGCGCCGCCGACGACACTCGCCGTCATGTGCACCACGGCGTAGATCCCGCCGATGACCAGCAGGGCGACGATCTTCGAGACCATCACCGTCCAGCGGTTGGGGACGGCGAGGAAGGTCGCGGTGATCGTCTGGTGCCGGTATTCGGTGGTGATCAACAGGATGCCCAGGGTCAATGGGAACAGCGTGGTCAGGCTCTGCACCATGCCGGCGTTGTAGATGATCTGGGCGGTACCGACCGACATCTCGATGAACGGGTTGCCCTGGCCGTCGCCCGGCCCGTTGCCCTGGTCCAGCCCGACCAGCGCGGCGAAGCCCATGGAGATCAGGGCGGCGAGCGCGGCCATGCCCAGGCCCATGCCCCACCACAGCTTGGTCGTGAAGATCTTGCGGATCTCGGAACTGATGGCCCCGATCACGCGGCATCCCCCTTCGCCTGGTCGCCGAGATTCCGGTTCGTTCCCTCGGTCAGGGAGAAGAACAGGTCCTCGAGGTCGCCGCCGGTGGCGCGCAACTCCCAGACCGGCAGCCCGTAGGTGAGGGCGATGTCACCGACCTGCCTGAGGTCGGCGGTCGCCACCGTCAGCCCGTTCTCGCCGTCCGGTCGCGTGGTCAGGCCGGCCGTCTCGTACAGCGCCCGGGCCAGGGCGCCCGGCTCCGAGGTGCGCACCACGGTGGCACCCTCACCGTGCAGGTCGCTCACCGAACCGGCCCGGACCAGCTTGCCGTTGTTGATGATGATGACCTCGTCGACGGTCTGCTCGACTTCCTGCAGCAGGTGGCTGGAGATCAGGATCGCCTTGCCCTCGGCGCTGAGCCCACGCAGCAGCCCCCGCAGCCATCGGATGCCCTCGGGGTCCAGGCCGTTGGCCGGTTCGTCGAGCAGCAGGACCCGTGGATCGCCGAGCATCGCGGCTGCCAGCCCGAGACGCTGCCGCATGCCCATGGAGTAGCCGCCGGCGGCCTTGCGGCCGGCCGCGTCCAGACCCACCAGGGTGAGCAGGTCGTCCACCCGGCTGTCCGGGATCCCGGCGGTCGACGCGAGCACGCGCAGGTGGTTGCGACCGCTGCGGCCGGGGTGGAAGTTGGTCGCCTCCAACGCGGCGCCGACCATCGTGATCGGGTGCGGGATGCCGGCGTACCGGACGCCGCCGATGGTCACGGTGCCGCTGGTGGGCGTGACCAGCCCGAGGGCCATCCGCAGCGTCGTGGTCTTGCCGGCCCCGTTGGGTCCGAGGAAGCCGGTGATCCGGCCCGGCGCGACGTCGAAGGACAGATCGTCCACGGCGGTGAAGGTGCCGAAGCGCTTGGTCAGATTCCTGATCTCGATCCGTGCGTCCAGGAGGTGGGCTGTCATGCTCGTGATCCTTCCAGCCTCACGCTGCGTGAGAACAATCTCGTCGGCGAACAGGGCTCCGTGTCGTCGCCCACGCTAGGCACCAGGCGGTGGACGGCGGATCCGCCCCGGGGTGGACCCCCTCCGTCGGGCGGTGGATCGACGAGAGTGGGATCGCCGCGGGATTGCCGCGGGATGGCATGGACGCGGGATCGCATGGACGAGGTCAAGCTCCTTCTCAGGGCGCCCACAGGCAGCGTCTCGAGGCTACGTGGCATGACAACCAGGTTCGTACCCGGCCCGACCGATCCCGCCCCGCCCGAAGCGAGTGAGACCGAACCGGCTCAGACCGAACCGGCTCAGACTGAACCGGCCTGGGCGCGGCCCGCGCTGTACGCGCTGCTGATCGGCACCGGCCTGGTCTATCTGATCAACCTCGGCGCCAACGGCTGGGCCAACTCCTTCTACTCGGCGGCCGTCCAGGCCGGCTCGCAGAGCTGGCAGGCCTTCTTCTTCGGCTCACTCGACGCCGCCAACTCGATCACCGTGGACAAACCGCCCGCGGCGCTATGGGTGATGGCCCTGTCCGTACGGCTGTTCGGCCTGAACACCTGGGCGATCCTGGTGCCGCAGGTCCTGATGGCGGTGGGAGCCGTGGGCGCCCTGTATGCGACGGTGAGACGGGCCTACGGTGCGCGCGCGGGGCTGCTGGCCGGCCTGGTGCTCGCGCTGACCCCGGTCGCGGCGTTGATGTTCCGGTTCAACAACCCCGATGCCCTGCTCACCCTGCTGATGACGCTGGCCGCCTGGGCCACGCTGCGCGCCGTCGAGGAGATCCGCTTCCGCCGCGCCGTCCGCTGGATGGCCATCGCGGGCGTCTTCCTCGGCTTCGGCTTCCTGACCAAGACGCTCCAGGTGATGCTCGTCGTCCCCGCGCTCGGCCTCGCCTGGCTGCTCGCCGCTCGGGCCGCACCCCTCGGACGCCGACTGGTCGGCGGCCTGGTCGGCATCGCTGCGACGGTCCTCAGCGCAGGCTGGTGGGTGGCGATCGTTGAGCTGACGCCGGCCGGCATGCGGCCCTACATCGGTGGCAGTCAGACCAACTCCTTCCTCGAACTGACCTTCGGCTACAACGGCCTCGGCCGGCTGAACGGTGAGGAGACCGGCTCGGTGACCGGCGGGGGCGGTGGCGGCGGCATGTGGGGCGAGACCGGGATCGGTCGGCTGTTCAGCACCGCCACCGGGGGTCAGACGTCCTGGCTGATCCCCGCGGCGCTGGTGCTGTCGGCGGCCGCCCTGGTGCTGCGCGGCCGGGCGCCGCGGACCGACCTCCGCCGGGCGGGCCACATCGTCTGGGGCGGTTGGCTTCTGGTCACGATGATCACCTTCTCGTTCATGGCCGGCATCTTCCACGACTACTACACGGTGGCCCTGGCTCCGGCGATCGCCGCCCTGATCGGCATGGGGGCCGCGGAGGCCTGGGAGCACCGGGCGACGTGGCTCGGTCGCTCGAGTCTCGCCGTCGCCGTCGCGATGTCCGGTGCGTGGGGCTTCGTCCTGCTGAGTCGGACCACGGAGTACCCAGCAGGCCTGCGCTACGCCGTGCTGCTCGTGGGCCTCGGCGCCGGACTGGCGCTGCTCGCCGTCCACCGCATGAGTGCCCGGCTGGCCACGGGCGTGGTCGTGGCCTCGATCATCGCCGGGCTCGCGGGGCCTGCCGCCTACACCGCCACCACCATCGCCACCACCCACACCGGCTCGATCGTGACCGCCGGTCCGTCGACCGGGGGTGGCCCCGGCGGCAGAGGCGGCGCCCAGCCCGGCCAGAACGGCACCGCCCCCCAGCGCGGGACACGTCCGGACGGCGGTGGCGCGGGCGGCCTGCTCGACGCAGCCACCCCGAGCGCAGAGGTCGTGGCCGCGCTCGAGCAGGACGCGGACTCCTACACCTGGATCGCAGCGACCGTCGGCAGCCAGTCCGCGGCCGGTCTGCAGCTGGCCACCGAGCTGCCGGTGATGGCCATCGGCGGGTTCAACGGCTCCGACCCGAGCCCGACCCTGGCCCAGTTCCAGGAGTACGTCTCCGAGGGGACGATCCACTACTTCGTCGCCGGCATGCAGGCAGGCAGGCAGAACGGTGGAGCCCAGAGTGGAACCGAGATCAGCTCCTGGGTGCAGGCGAACTTCACCGAGGTGACGATCGGCGACACCACCATGTACGACCTCAGCCAACCGGTGGCCTCGTCCGCCGCGACGCCGACCCTGGGGGCGTGAGGTCATGGCAGTCGTCCTGGACGTGGTCATCCCCGTCTACAACGAGCAGCACGCGCTGGCCACGTGCGTCCATCGGGTGCATCAGTACCTGGCCGAGCAGTTCCCCTACTCCTTCCGGATCACCATCGCCGACAACGCGAGCACCGACGAGACCCCGCAAGTGGCAAGAGATCTCGCCGATACTCTGCCCGACGTCCGATCGGTGCGACTGGAGCAGAAGGGGCGGGGGCGCGCTCTCAAGCAGGTCTGGTCGGCGTCGGACGCACTGGTGCTGGCGTACATGGACGTGGACCTGTCGACCGACCTGGACGGCCTCGCACCGCTGGTCGCGCCGCTGGTCTCCGGGCACTCCGACCTGGCCATCGGCACCCGTCTGCACCGCGACTCACGCGTCGTCCGCGGCCCGAAGCGCGAGGCGATCTCACGCGCGTACAACGTGATCCTGCGGACGGCGCTCGGGGCGAGCTTCAGCGACGCCCAGTGCGGCTTCAAGGCGATCCGCTCCGACGCGGCGGCCGAGCTGCTGCCGCTGGTCCGCGACGACTCCTGGTTCTTCGACACCGAACTGCTGGTGCTGGCCCAGCGCACCGGAATGCGGATCCACGAGGTTCCGGTGGATTGGCTGGACGACCCCGACTCGCGGGTCGACATCGTCGCGACCGCGATGGACGACCTGGCCGGGGTGTGGCGGATGCACCGGAGTCTGGACGGCCTGCCGCTGGATGACATCCGGACGCGGATGGGACGCACGGCACCGAGCGCGGGCGTGGGCGCCCAGACCGTGCGGTTCGGAATCGTCGGGGCCCTCACCACGGTGATGCACCTGGGCCTGTTCGCCGTTCTCGCGTCGAGCGCGGGCGGGATGGGCTCGCAGGGGGCCAACACCCTCGCCCTGGCCCTGGCCACCGTGGCCAACACGGCGTTGAACCGGCGCTGGACCTTCGGCGTCCGGCGGCGGCGTGGCGCGATCCTCAACCAGGCCCAGGGTTTCGCGGTGTTCGGTCTGACCTGGGCGATGACCGCGCTCGCGCTGGCCGCCCTTGCCGCGGCCTGGCCGGAGGCGCCCACCCTCGCCGAGACCCTGATCGTCGGCGTCGGTAACGTCGTGGCCACCGTGGCGAAGTTCGTCCTGATGCGGAACTGGATGTTCGCCCAGCCACAGGACGCGGCCGTCGCCCCGGCGTGGCCGCCGAAGCGGGACCTGGACCGGTGGCGTGCGCAGGACGTGCTCCGGTAGTCCGGGACTGCCCCGTACCATCCGTGCTGCCCGGTGCCTTCCGTCGCGAGGGGAGCGTGCGAACGGTCGGCCTGCTAGGCGGGCCGCCAGCGGAAGCGGACGTTCACGATGCCGTGGTCGCCGATCCCCTTCTCCCGGCGTGCGGAGCCGTCGTCGACGTTGAGGTGGTCGTTGGTGATGGTCAGCCCGTCGAACAGCCACTGCCGCCGGTAGGAGTGGTCGTAGAACTGCTCGCTCACCAGCACGTGGTCGAGGGACTCGCGCAGATCCTCGTGCACGTGGGTGTAGTACACGTCGCGGGTGTCGCGGTACTCCTGCAGGGTCTGGGCGGTGTAGAGCGCGATGTCGCCCCCGCCGCGGCTGTCGCCGACCAGGTAGCGAGGCTGCTCGGTGAGGATGTTGATGGTGTTGCTGTGGTGGCCGTCGTTGAGGTCGCCGAGCACCATGACCGGGGTCACCGTCCCCTTCATGACCTGGGTCAACAACACCCGCAGGGCGGTGGCCTCCGCCGTCCGCCGGATCGTGGCCAGGGCGGCGCCCAAGGCGGTGCGGTGGAAGCCGTGGACCTCCTTGTCGTACCAGGGCTCCTCGTGGATCTGCGCCGGGAGCTTCGACTTGAGGTGGGCGACGAATACGCGGGTCAGCGGGGGTGCCTCCCGCAGGGCCACGTCGAAGGCCAGTACCGGCCGGGAGAAGCCGGTGATGGCGACCTTGATGTCCGGCGCCTGGGGGTCTCCGGCGGTGTTCTCCAGGTGCACCTGTGGCGGGAATGCCGAGATCCACTGCGGCTCACCGCGGAGCAGGCCCTTGCGCACCAGCGCCGCGCACACGATGCGACCGCCGTTGGCAGGCTCGGCGAGCAGGTCGTAGTCGTCGTCCAGGTTCGCGCGGTCGAGCGCGGCGGCCATGGCGTCGGCGTGCCACAGCTCCTGCAGACCGACGATGTCGGGTCGCAGGTCGCGCAGCACGTCGCCGACCCAGGTCACCTTGCGGGAGTACTCGCGCTCGGTCCAGACCCGTTGTCCGGGGTGCATCGACCTACCGGGCAGCTGGAAGTTGTAGAGGTTGAAGGTCGCCACGCCGAACCGGTCCAGATCCACGTCGTCCTCCCTCGGTGACCGCGGGTGCCCTCATCCCGCCTTCCCTGATGAGGAGTCGGCCGGCTGGGCATTGATACGCGAGTCCGCGAACGGTCACCGGTCGGTGAGCAGCATCGACGAGAACGTCAGCTCGGGTCGTGCGCGGCTGCGGGGTCGCGGGTGAGAAGCACGACACGGTACTGGCCGCCGAGCAGGCTCGGCTCGCTGCGCTCGAGCCGCCACGGCTGATCGGCGATGAGATCTGCCAGCCGACGATCGATGTCGGTGCCGAAGAAGCGGGTGATCGCGTTGAGCAGGCGTCGCAGGATGCGGGACGGTCCGGTGTCGGGCGCGAACTTGTCGAACACCACTGCACGGCCGTCCGGCTTGAGGACTCGAAGGGTCTCCGCGATGACCTGGCGGGGGTCGGGGACGACGCTGAGGACAAGCGACAGCACGGCGGCGTCGAACGAGGCCGCTGCCTCGCCGGTGTGAGCGGCGTCGCCCTGTCGGAGTTCAACACGGCCGGACAGGGTTGCCGCTCTACGGCGGGCTCGCGCGAGCATGTCCTCACTCAGGTCGATGCCGACGGCGTCCACCTCGGGCGGCAGGTAGGGCAGGTCGAGCCCCGTCCCGACACCCACGATGAGGACCCTCTCCCCCGGCTCTAGAGCGAGCATGGCTGCTGCGACCCGGCGGCCCGGACGGAAGAACCGCTCGAGCAACGCGTCGTACACCGGCGCCCAGGCCCGGTAGACGCGCAGGTTCCACGCTGTCGACGGCACGCGCACACTCTGCCACCGTGGGTCCCTCCTGCCGAGCGGCTCCTTCGGGTTTCGCGACGACCAGCCTGTTTCGCCCTGACGGGTCGCGTGGACGCCAGCGCGTCGTGCCGGCATGGCAGGGCGTGTCGCGCCAGCCCGGCGAGGCTGTCAGGCTGGGTGCACACGCACGGACACGACCGGGAGGGACCATGCCGTTCAGCGAGCCCGGCAGCACCGACAGTTGGAACCCCGAGACGGAGGCCCCGGAGGCCGACGTCGCGGATCAGCGAACCCCGGCCCTGCCGGACGACGAGCCTCCCGCTCCGGAACACGTTCCGATGTCGTCGCGCCCGCCGTTGGCCGACGTCGACGAGGCCGACCTGCTGGACCAGGAGCGCGAGGTCCCCTGGAGCGACGTCGACCGGGAGTGAGCGACCGTCGGCCGCTCCGGCGTCCGGTCAGCCCATGCTCTTCTTCCCGTCGATGGCCTCCCGGATGATGTCGGCGTGACCGGCGTGCTGGGCGGTCTCGGCGATGATGTGCAGGAACGTGCGCCGGGCCGACCGGGTGGCGTCCTTCGGGAACCAGGGAGCCTCCGGCAGGGGCTGCACGGCGTCCAGGTCGACCGTCCCGACGAGGTCGTCGGTGCGCGCCGCCACCCGCTCGTACTCGGTCAGCCAGCCCGCCAGGGTTTCGCCGTCCAGGAGCCGGAACGCGTTCTCCCACTGGCGGAAGTCCCCGTCCGCCGGCATCTGCATGGCGCTGGGTCCCTCGAGGATGAAGTCGACCCATCGCGCCTCGGTCAGGGCCACATGCTTGATCAGACCGCCCAGCGTGAGCTCACTGACCGTGCTGCGATGTCGGGCCTGCTCGTCGGTGAGGTCATCGGTGGTCTGCCGCAGGAAGTATCGGTGGATGCGCAGGGTCTCGAGGATGTCGGTGCGCTCGTCGGTCGGGGGCGTGGAGGGGCTCGTGTCGGTCATGCCGCTGACGCTAGACCCGCACTCCGACATTCAGCCCCCCGAGATGTGCCTGGCCGACACCTGTGCCGAACAGGTGGGCGAGCACCCGGGTGGTCGCGTCCGTTCCGGGCTGAGGTCGGGGCCCACCGGGCTGGTGCATCATCGGTCGCCATGCGCGCGACGACGGCCCCGACGACCGGCCCGGGGCGCAGCCACCGGGTGAGCCACGACGTGCTCGGCCCGTGGTCCCTGGCCACCAGCCGGCAGTTCTGGGAGGGCTTCGCCCCCGCCGAGCTCGCCGGCCAGGGGGCCGATGACCGGCTACGGACGGTGTTCCGGGTGGACGCCGACTGGTCGGTGGCGCAGACGGCGGTCACCCAGGACGGCGCAACGGCTGTGGTGGAGGTCGTCGGGGACGGTGACCTCGACGCGGCCGCCTCGCAGGTCTGCCGCTTCCTGTCCCTCGACGTCGACGCCCGCGCATGGCCCGCCGTCGGCGACCGGGACGAGGTGATCGCCGATGCCCACTGGCGCCTGCCGGGCTTGCGTCCCTGTGGGTTCCGCTCCCCGTACGAGGCCTGGACGCCGAGGTGCGCGAGCGATACGGCGAGGACGCCCGACTCGCCGATGTGGCCGACCGATGGCGTCCGTTCCGCACCTGGGCAGCCGTGCATCTGCGGGCTCTGCGTGAGCGGCGCACCGGTGAGATCGCCGGCAGACGCGATCGATAGAGCATCACGCGACCCCTGGGTGTGCGGATGCGTCAGGCGGAGGCCTGCCAGCCGGTCCAGCGATGGACGGCGATGACCACCAACGGTCCGGTCGGTGGCCCCGTCCGGTACTGCGGGTACCGATGCGCGAGCGCCAGGAGCCCCGGATGCTCAGGTTCCGGTTGGTCGAGCACGGTCGCCACGCCGTCCGCGCGCACCCACCACAACGCCGACCAGTCCTCGTCGTAGTGGTCGACCAGGACCGTGCATCGCGGCTCGTGACGCAGGTTGGCCAGTCGCTGAAGGCGCTGTGTCCGCTTGGGTTTGGCGTCCACCGCGGTGTAGACGACGTCCCCGGCCAGGGTGAAGACGATGGGGACGACATGCGGCGCGCCGTCCGGCCGGATCGTCCCCAACCGCGCCACCGGGCTTGCCGCGAAGCGGGCCAGGAGCTCAGGATCCATCATCCAAGCGTGCACTCATCGCCCGGTGCCTGGGCAGCAGGACTCGCGTGATACGTGGGACCGCGGCCTCGTCGGTCCATGATCACGTTGAGCACTCTGCGGGCCGGTGCATGATCACGGTGCGGGTTGCGCGTGCTCGGCGGTGTGCGTTCCACGCATCGTGATCTTCACCGTGATCATGGGGAGGGCTGGGCGCGGGCGCCGTGGGTGATCACGTTGAGCACTCTGCGGGTCGGTGCATGATCACGGTGTGGGTTGTGCGTGCTGGGCGATGTGCGTTCCACGCATCGTGATCTTCACCGTGATCATGGGGGCATGCGCTTCACCGTGATCATGGGGCAGCGCTTCATCGTGATCATGGGGCAGCGGGTGGGCAGCGGGGGAGCGCGTCATCGGATCGGTCGATCGATCGATCCTCCCCCTAGATTGGCTCAATGCACATCCTGCTGATCGGAGCCACCGGCCAGGTCGGGTATGCCGCGAGCGTGGCCCTGGCCCAGGCAGGTCACCAGGTGAGCGTGCTGGTACGGGACGCCGCGCGGGCACCGCTGCCCGGGCAGATCAGGGTGATCGCCGCACCCGTGTTCACCGGCGATGTCTTCGCCTCGGCCCTGACCGACGTCGACCTGGTCTTCTACGGGGTGGGGCTGCCCGAGCAGTTCACCGTCGACGAGAACGTCTTCCAGCGGATCAACCGGGGTCTGCTCAACACCTTCCTGTCCGCGATGGAAGCAACCCGGCTGCGCAGGCTGGTCTACGTCTCCGCCTACGAGGTCTTCGCACCCAGGGACGGCGTCGTCCGCGAGTCCCACCCCTTGGCCGACCTCGACGGTCTCAGCCCCTATTTCGCGGCGATGGCCGAGGCCTACGGAGAGGTGCTCGCGTTCGCTGAACGCACGTCGACACGGCTGACCACCATCCACCCGGCCGCACTGTACGGGGGTCTGAACACGGGTTTCGGTTTCACCGACGTGATCGAGAACCTGCTGAACAAGCGGTTCTGGCGGTTGCCGGTCCTGCTGTCTGGACGGTTCCCGTTGGTGCACGCCGCCTCACTGGGCGACGCGGTGTGCCGGGTCGTGGGGACCGCGCCCGACCTCGGCCATGACGGAGCGTTCATCGTCAGCGACGGCATGTTCGACCTGCCCACCCTGGTGCGTGAGCTACGCGCACAGACCTCCAGCATGGCGCCCCCGACGGTGCCCGCGCCGCTCGCCTACGCCGCCATCGCGCCGATCGAGGCCGCCGGTCGCCTGCTGCGCCGCCGTCCACTCCTGGCCAGGGTGCAGTTGGATCTCGTCACCGCGGGGATCGAACCACTGGCGGCGCGCGCCCGTTCCCAGCTGGGCTGGACGCCGATGCCGCTGTCGACGGGGATCGCCCGCTATCTGCAGGAGCGGGGGGAGCTGCTGGCCGCCCGGGCCGCGCTCGCCTGATCAGGCACTCGATCAGGACGGCGCCGGCCCGGTTGAGCCACGCACCACGAGAGACGAGCCGAGGCGGCTGTGCCGGGCGCGCAGATGCGGATTCTCGATCCGCCTGACCAACTGCTGGGCGGCCAGGGTGCCGATCTCGGTCAGGGGTTGCGCGATCGTGGTCAGGCTCAGGGCACGCAAGGCCCCGAGCGCCATGCCGTCGTACCCGATCACCGAGAGATCCCCGGGGACGTCGAGGCCGCGACCCTGGGCCGCCGCGATCGCCCCGAGGGCCGCGAGGTCGTTGGCGACGAACAGCGCCGTCGGCGCCGGGGTGCCGTCGCGAGCGTCCAGGGCATCCAGCGCCGCGGTGTAGCCGGCGGCGTCGGTCAGTCCGCCGGGAACCACCCGGGACTCGAGCCCGGCGGCGGCCATCGCCTCGCGATACCCACGGCAGCGCTCGGCCGAGACGGGATTGTCACCGCCGTCCAGATGGGTGATCCGTCGGTGATTCAAGGAGAGCAGATGCTCGACGGCCAGCCGTGCGCCGGCGACGTCGTCGTTGGCGACCGAGTCCAGGCGCGGCCCCCTCACGTCCCGCCGGGTGACCACGACGGTGGGCACCTCGGCGGCGAGTCGGCGAATGGTCAGCCCCGGCAACGAGTGCGAGATCAGGATCAGGCCCTCGACCTGGAACTCCAGGAGCTTCTCCAGCCCTGGTGATTCGCCCGCGTCGGGTCCCCCGCTGACCAGCATGGTGGCGTAGCCCAGGTCGCGAAGTTGCTCCTGCACGCCGTCCAGGAGCTCGGCGAAGATCGGGTTGTGCAGGTCGACGACAAGCACGCCGACGGTGCGGCTGCGGCGGACGGCGAGACCGCGGGCGGCGGCGTTGGGTCGGTAGCCGAGGGTCTCGGCCGCCGCCATGATCGCAGCCCGGCTCGCGGGTGCCACCTTGGGCGAGCCCTGCATGGCCAACGAGACCAACGACTTCGACACGTTGGCGAGCGCGGCGACGTCGTGAATGGTCGGGCGTGGTCTGCCGGCCACGGTCGTGGACGGCGTCCTCCTGGCCGGATTCGTCTCCCGGTCCGAGGTCACGGGTGGGGATCCACCACGTCGGACACCCGCACGGGGGCCCGGGTCGCCACCGAGATCTCGCAGGCGATCGCCGCGCGCAGGCTGTCCAGCGCGGCCTGCGGTGGGCAGGGGTTCTCGAGCTCACCGGCGGCGTGGGAGACGAACGAGGCGGTCTCGCGCCGGAAGGCCTCCCGGAACCGGTCGACGAACCCGGCGTAGGCGGCCACGGGCTCCCCGTCGGTGGACGTATCCGATGGGTCCAGGCTGCGCAACGGCGTCCGCGGGCCGAGCCCGGCGCTGACCGAGTCGGTCGACCCGAAGGCCTCCAGCCGCACGTCGTGGCCGAGCGCGTCGTGCCGGGAGGCGTGCACCGACGCCTGGACGCCGCCCGTGGTCACCGCGTGGACGAGGGCGACGTCGGCGTCGTCGAATCGGGCGTAGTCAGGGTGCGCCCGCACCGCCTTGCTCGCGTACACCGTCGCGATGGCCTCCCCCGTGAGCCAGGCGATCTGGTCCAGGTCGTGGACGAGCAGGTCGCGGAAGATCCCGCCGCTGCCGGCGATGAACTCCGGGGTCGACGGCTGGTGGTCGTGGGCGATCAGCCGCAGCGAGTAGAGGGTTCCGAGTTCGCCGCGGCCGGCCAGGTCGTGCACGGCGCTCAGCCCCGGGTCGAACCGGCGCTGGAACCCCACCTGCAGGCTTGCGCCGCATCTCTCGGCGAGATCCATCACCGCCTCGGTGTCGCTCAGGCGCAACGCGATCGGCTTCTCGCACAGCACCGGCCCGCCGCCGCGCAGCACCTGGTGCAGCAGGTCGGCATGGGCGTCGGTGGCCAGGGCGACGACGGTGGCGTCGACGTCGAGGTCCTCCAGCCGGTCCCAGGCCACGGCGGTGGCCCCATAGCGATCGGCCAGGTCCGTTGCCCTTTCGTCGGTCCGGTTGGCGACCAGGACGGAGGTGACCCGCGGGTCGGCCACCAGGTCCTCGACGCGGATGCGCCCCATGCGCCCGGCTCCGATCACGGCGATCCTCATCCGTCGTCCTTCCGTCGATCGTGTCCGGTCGATCCGGCTCACCTATTGCGACGACCCCTGGTGCGATGTCAGGATTCAACCAGGAATTGGAGCGCTCCAACAGACCACGATTCGAGGTTGTCATGACGGGTTTCGTCGATCGCATCGCGACTGCCCCCATCTCCTGGGGCATCTGCGAGGTGCCCGGCTGGGGGGCGATGCTGCCGACCCGCAGGGTCCTGGCCGAGATGACCGCGCTCGGCCTGCGCGCGACCGAACTGGGCGCTCCCGGGTTCTTCCCCGACGAGCCCGAAGCGGTGAACGCGCTGCTGGCCGAACTCGACATGACGATGCTCGGCGGGTTCACCCCGCTGGTGCTGCACGATCGGTCGGCGCGGGGAGAGCTGATCGCCCAGGCGACCGCCTCGGCCGCTCACCTCGCCGCGACCGGATCCAGCGTGTTGGTGAGCGCCGTCGTCCAGGACCACGACTGGTCGACGCCGCGGCGCCTGGATGACGCCGAACGCCGGTGCCTGCTGGAGTCGCTGTCGATCGTCGACGACATCTGCGCCGAGCACGGCCTGCGCCAGGTGCTGCACCCACACGTGCAGACGCTCGTCGAGACGGCCGACGACGTCCATCGCGTCCTGGACGGGTGCGACGTCGACTGGTGTCTGGACACCGGCCACCTCGCCATCGGGGGCGTCGACCCGGTCCAGTTCGCCCGGGACGCCATGGAGCGGGTCGGTCACGTGCACCTCAAAGACGTGAGCATGGCCCTGGTGGAGCCCGTGCTCAGACGCGAGGTATCCCTCATGCAGGCCACCCAGAACGGCCTGTTCACCCCGCTCGGCCAGGGCGACGTCGACATCGCCGGCGTGGTACAGACCCTCGAGGGCGCCGGGTACCGCGGCTGGTACGTCATCGAGCAGGACACCGCCATCACCTCGGCACTGCCGGAGGAGGGCGAGGGCCCGGTCCGTCAGGTGCAGACATCGATGGAGTTCCTCACCGGTACCGTGGCTCCTCGTCTGACCGCGCGCGAAGGGACGAGGTCTTGACCGCTCCCGAGGTGCTGGCCGTGGGCAGGGTCAGCGTCGATCTGTACGCGGCCGAGCCCGGTGCGTCCTTCGCCGATCAGCAGAGCTTCACCAAGTCGGTCGGCGGTAGCCCGACCAACGTCGCCGTCGCGGCCGCCCGACTGGGTCGTCGGGCGGCGCTGGTCAGCGCGGTCGGCGACGACGGGTTGGGCCGGTATGTGCGCCGCCGGCTCGAGGGTTGGAACGTCGACACCACGTACGTCGGGGTCGCCACCGGGGGGCAGACGCCGGTGGTGCTGACGGCCCTCGATCCGCCGAGCTCCCCGCAGATCGTCTTCTACCGCGGTCCCGCCGCGCCCGACGCCACCATGACCGAGGACCAGGTGCCCGCGGCGGTGATCGCCGAGTGTGACCTGCTCTGGCTGAGCCACGCCAGTCTGGCGCAGGGGAGCACGCCGGGCGCGGTCACCGCGTGGGCGGACCGCCGTGACCGTCGCGCGCACACCGTGCTCGATCTCGACTATCGACCCCACCTGTGGACCGACCTGGAATCGGCGCGGGCGGCCGCACAGTCACTCATCGCCGCCTCCACCGTGGTGGTCGGCAACCGCGAGGAGTGTGACATGGCCCTGGGCACGACCGACGAGGACGACGCCGCCGACGCCCTGCTCGCGCGTGGGGTGGACCTGGCCGTGATCAAGCTGGGCGCCGAGGGCGTGTACATGGCGCGGGACGACGGGCGGTGGCGGATCCCGCCCACCCCGATCGAGCTGGTCTGCGGCCTGGGCGCCGGCGACGCCTTCGGCGGGGCCCTCGCGCATGGTCTGCTCAGCGGATGGGCGGTGCCACGGATCGGGCGATTCGCCAGTGCCGCAGGGGCGTTGGTCGCCTCCCGGCTCACCTCCTCCGATGCGATGCCCCGTCTCGACGAGGTCCTGGCCCTCGTCGGGGACGCCGGCGCCGACGCCGTTGAGGTGACACCGTGACCGGGGTGGAGCCGGCGCGCTACCGGGCCCTGGTCGAGGCCCGGATCTTCGAGCCCGCCTCCCTCCCGGCGGCCCTGCAGACCCGCCGCCGTCGGGCCGTGGCCGGTTCGGACGGGCGGCTGATGATCCTGGCCGCCGACCACACAGCCCGCGGCAAGCTGTCGGTGGGAGCCGACCCGCTCGCCATCGCCGACCGGTTCACGCTGCTCGACCGCGTGGCGCGGGCCCTGTCGGTGCCGGGGGTCGACGGAGTGCTCGGCAGCGCCGACGTGCTCGAGGAGTTGGCCTGGCTCGGACTCCTCGACGACCGCCTGGCCATCGGCACCGTGAACCGCGGCGGCATCCTCGGGGCGACGTGGGAACTCGACGACCGTCCGACCGCCTACGACGTCGAGCACATCGAGTCCCACGGGCTGGACGGCGGAAAGACCCTGCTGCGGATCGACCTCACCGACCCTGGCGTGGCTCGCACCATCGAGTCGGTCGCCGCCGTCAGCACCGCCCTGGCCGACCGCCGGTTGATGAACATGGTCGAGGCGCTGCCCTACCGCAAGGACGCCGACGGCCGTGCCGTCGAGGACCCGTCGCACAAGGCCATGGTCGCCACCGTGGCGATCGCGTCCGGACTGGGTGCCTGCTCGGCCTACACCTGGCTGAAGATCCCCGGCAGCGACCGGATGGCCGAGATCGCGGCCGCCACGAGCATGCCGATCCTGATGCTCGGCGGCGATCCGGGCGCCGACACCGACCGCACCGTCAGTAGATGGGACACCGCAATGAACGAACCCAACGTCCGCGGCCTGGTCGCAGGCCGCCCCGTGCTCTACCCCCACGGGGGTGCCGTCGAGGAGGCCGCCGAGCGGGCCGCGACCATCGTGCATCGGGAGCGGTCGTGACCTGGCACCGCCCGGCGTTCGCTGGATCCACCCCGACCGGGCCGGCCGACGCCCACGTGGGTCCGGAGGACGCCGGCTGGACCTACAGCGGTCTGCACGTGGTCACGCTCGACGGCTCCACGGTCCCGGTCGCTCTGGACGGCGAGGAGGCGGTCGTCGTCCCGCTGTCGGCCCGCGACGTGACCGTTGGCGTCGACGGCGAGTCGTACCACCTGACCGGTCGTGACGGGGTGTTCGCCGCCGTCAGCGACTGGCTCTACGTGCCGGTCGATGCGCAGCTCACCCTGGCTGGGGCCACCGGGGAGGTCGCCGTGTGCACCGCCCGCGCGAGCGAACGCTTCCCCGTCCACCACACCAAGGCCGGCGACGTGCCGATCGAGGTGCGCGGCGGCGGACGGGCGAGCCGTCAGATCACCAACATCGCCACGCCGGACTCGTTCGCCGGCTGCCACAAGATCAACGTGTGCGAGGTGATCACGCCGGGAGGCAACTGGTCGTCCTGGCCGCCGCACCGCCACGACGGGATCGGCGACTGCACGCCCACCAACGAGGAGATCTACTACTTCCGGATCGGGCGGACCGACTCCCCGCACGGGGACGCCTCGGGCCAGGGGCTGTTCCACGTCTACACCGTGGACGGCGCGGTCGACGAGACGGTCACCCTGCACGACGGCGACCTCTACCTGGTGCCGCAGGGCTACCACGGTCCGTCCGTGGCGCCCCCGGAGTATCCGATGTACTTTCTCAACGTGCTTGCCGGACCACACCCGGAGCGGACGATGGCCTTCTGCGACGACCCCGAGCATCACTGGATCCGCGAGGCCTGGGCCGACCAGGCGCAGGATCCGCGACTTCCGTGGACGTCGGCCGACGGCCGGGTCGGAGGTGACTCGTCGTGAGCGCGACCACGGTCCGGCTGACCACGTCGGAAGCGATCGTCCGGTTCCTGATCGCCCAGCGCATCGTCGTCGACGGCGCCGACGTGCCGCTGTTCCCGGGGGTGCTGGCCATCTTCGGGCACGGTAACGCGACGTCGCTCGGGCACTCGCTGCAGATGCACGCCGACGAGCTGCCGCTCTGGCGGGGCCAGACCGAGGAGGGCATGGGGCTGGCCGCCGCCGCGTTCGGCAAGGCCACCCGCCGGCAGCAGATCATGGTGTGTACGTCATCGATCGGGCCGGGTGCGACGAACTTCGTCACGGCGGCCGGCGTGGCGATGTCGAACCGGCTGCCCGTGCTGTTCATCTCCGGGGACACCTTCGTCTCCCGACTGCCCGATCCGGTGCTGCAGCAGGTCGAGCACTTCGGTTCCCCCTCGACGACCGTCAACGACGCGTTCCGGGCCGTGGTGCGCTTCTGGGACCGCATCACCCATCCCGCCCAGGTGCTCTCGGCGCTGCCGCAGGCGGTGTCGACCATGCTCGACCCCGCCGACTGCGGACCGGCGTTCCTGGGCCTGCCGCAGGACGTCGCGGCCGACGCCTACGACTATCCGGTGGAGTTCTTCACCCCGCAGCAGCATGAGATCGCCCGGCCCCGACCCGACTCGGGTCAGCTGCGCCGCGCCGCCGAGGCCATCCGGGCGGCGCGCCGTCCGGTGGTGATCGCCGGCGGCGGGGTGCACTACTCGCGCGCCGAGGCCGAGTTGGCCGACTTCGCCGAGGAGTTCGGGCTGCCGGTGATCGAGACGGTGGCGGGCAAGTCCTCGTTGCTCGCCTCGCACCCGCGCTACACCGGGGCGATCGGTGTGACCGGTGCGGAGGCGGCCAATCACGCTGCCGCCGAGGCCGATCTGGTGATCGCCGTCGGCACCCGGCTGGAGGACTTCACCACCGCGTCGTGGACCCTGTTCGGGGCGCAGACCCCGATCGTCACCGTGAACGTCGGCCGCTTCGACGCCACGAAGCACCGGTCGCTTCCGGTGGTCGCCGACGCCAAGGAGGCGCTGGGGGAGTTGACCGCGGCGCTGGCGGGCTGGAGGGCCTCGCAGGAGTGGACCGATCGTGGCAGCGAGTTGCGGGGGCAGTTGTTCGAGTTCATCGCCGGCCGCACCCGCGACGACGGCGTGTGGCCGCCGAGCTACGCCCAACTCGTGGGCCTGGTCAACGAGTCGGCCACCGAGCGCGACTACGTGCTGAACGCCGCCGGCGGCCTGCCGGGCGAACTCAACATCAACTGGCACAGCAAGGGGATCGCGACGTTCGACTGCGAGTACGGGTTCTCGTGCATGGGATACGAGACCTCGGGCGGCTGGGGCGCGGCGTTGGCGGGCCAGCACGAGCAGGTCTACGTGATGGTCGGTGACGGCTCGTACCTGATGCTCAACTCCGACATCTACGCCTCGGTCCTGTCGGGCAAGAAGTTCATCCTCGTGGTCTGCGACAACGAGGGGTACGCCGTGATCCAGCGGCTGCAGCTCAACCAGGGCGGCGAGTCCTACGCCACCATGCTGGCCGACTCGCGAGGGCCGGGCGCCGACGTGCGGGTGGACTTCGAGGCGCACGCCGCGTCCTTGGGCGCCATCAGCACCACTGTGCACAGTCTCGCCGAGTTCGCCGAGGCGCTGAAGGCGGCGCGTCAGGCCGACCGCACCAGCGTGATCGTCACGAAGGTGCGTGCGGATGACTGGACCGAGGGCGGCGCCTTCTGGCAGGTCGGGGTGCCGGAGGTGTCCGAACGGGCCGAGGTGCGCGCCGCCCGCGAGGCGCTGGACGCCGGACTGACCAGGCAGCGCCGCGGGGTCTGAGGATCGCCGGAGTCGGCGTGGGGGCCCCGGCGACCGGTGATATCCGTCACGTGGACCGTCAAGTGGGCGGTGCGGTCGGCCGATGCATCAACGGTCTGGCCGGGAGGAACCTCATGCAGCCCATCACTGTCCTGTGCGCCGGGATGTCTCGCAGCGCGAGCGTCTGGAGCTTCAACGCGGTCAGGCACGCCCTGGCGCTCGGTGACGACGTCACCCAGGTGGAGGCAGGGCTCCACGAGGGGGAGGAGCTCGCCGAGCTGCTGCGCACCCCGGCCCGCTGCCACCGCATCATCCGCTGCCGGCTCGACACCGACCTGGCGTGGCGGGCGATCAGGGCCATCGACCTCGGTGTGGTGCAACGGATCGTCTACACCCGTCGCGACCCGATGACCTCACTCGCCTCGCTTCTGGAGCACTTCGGCGGCGGGCGGCGGGCGGCGGCGGGCGACGGCGGGTGCGACCTGGGGACGGCGATCGACCGGATCACCACGGACGTCGAGGTGGACCGCCTGCTCCGCGGCCGGTTCGCGGTGACCGACCTCGACGTGCACGCCGACGGCGAGCCCGCATGCCTGGACACCCTGTTGGCGGACCTGGGGGTGAGCCTGACCCCGGCGCAGCACGCCGAGATCCTGGCGGAGTACTCCTTCGCCCGGATGAGGGAACGCTGCCTCGACATCGCCCACGCCGACCCCCGCGTCCTGCTGAACGGTCACCTCGATCCGGTCACCCTTCTGCATCCCCACCACGTCATGCAGGGCCGCGCGCGGGACTGGACCACGCAGCTGAGCGTCGAGCAGATCACCAGGGCCTGCATCGCGTTGGCCGAGCACGACGCCGGGCCGGGGGCCGGTCACCTGGCCGACCCGGATCCGGCCGAACCGGAACTGCTGACCCTCGGCGCGTCGGACCTATAGCCGCTGGACGGCGCGCCGCAACTCGGCGAGCTGGGCCAGCTCGGCGTTCACCGGGGCGAGCACGTCCGCCTCGATCACCCGGGTCACCTGCTTGGTCAGATCCGACCGGGCCCGCCGGGCCCGTCGTCTGGCGCCCATGGCGACGACCCGGCGTCCGAGCACCGCCATCACCACCCCGATCAGCGCGCCGCCGACGGCCAGCCAGGTGGGTAGGGGCAGGCCCCGCCAGACCGGCATCGGCGGGCGGGGCAGCAGGAACCAGTCCAGCACCATCAGGGCGGCCAGCCAGCCCAGCCCGACCACCAGGGCGACGATCGCGAGCCATTGCACCGCCCCGCCGAGGCGCCACCACACGGGTGCCTGCGCGTGCAGATCGGTCTGGGCCGCCGCCTCGTCCAGGGCGTCGGGCAGCGCATCCCGGGTGGCGGCCACGGTCGACTCGACGTGCAGCCGGGCGGTCTCGGGCAGATCGCGGCTCGCGTCTCGGGCCAGCGACCTCAGCGACTCGTCCAACCTCGCCAGAGCCACCGGGCTCGCGGCCACGGCGGTTCGCCGCAGCGTCTGGGTGGCGCCCTGCGCCCCGGCGGTGCGTGCCGGGACGCGCGAGCCCAACCCCAGGCGGGACAACGGGTCCGGCCTGGCCCGGCGCATCCAGCGCAGCGGCGGCCAGCCGATCGCCAGCGATCCCCGGTGCCGGTAGGAACCGGCCACGGCCGTCTCGATCTCCGCGCCCCCCGCCGCCTGGGTCGCGGCCTCGATCAGATCCCGGCGGGCCTGTTTCGACACCGCGCGGTCCGTCAGCCCGGCCAAGGACGCGCCGAGATCCGTTGCCAGCCAGTCCACGTCGGCGTCGATGCGGGCCACGACGGCGCGCCGCTCGGCGACCCGTGCGGCGAGTTCGCGGCGCAGGGCGGCGACCCCCTCACCCGTCGTCGCGGAGATCGGGATCACCCTGACCTGCTCGAGCCCGTCCTCGGCGAGCAGCCGGCCGAGGTGGGCGACCGTGCCCGCGCGTGCCTCGCCGTCCAGCCGGTCGATCTGGTTGAGCAGCACCATCGTGACCGCGGCGTGGCCGCCGAACGCGCGCAGGTAGCCCTCGTGCAACGCGGCGTCGGCGTACTTCTGCGGGTCGACCACCCAGCCGAAGACGTCGACCACCTTGACCAGCCGATCGACCTCGGCACGGTGCGCGCTCTCCAACGAGTCGTGGTCGGGCAGGTCCAGCAGGACCAATCCCTCCAACTCGGGGTCGTCGTGCCGCTGCCGGTTCGGCACCTCCAGCCAGTCCAGCAGCGCCGTCGCATCGCTCCCGTAGACGGCGGCCAGGGGCGAGGACGTCGTCGGCCGGCGCAGCCCGGTGGTCGCCCACTCGGTGCCGGTGATCGCGTTGAACAGCGACGATTTCCCGCTGCCCGTGGCCCCCGCCAGGGCCACCACCGTGTGGCTCGTGCCGTGGCCGAGGCGGTCGGTCGCGGTCTCGGTGGTCGTGCGGATCCTGCGCAGCATCGGTCCGTCGAGGCGGCCCTCGCCCAGGTCGGCGATCTCGCGCAATGCCTCCAGCCGCCCGCGCAGCTCGTCGATCTCCCGCGCGGCGGACCGCTTCGATCCGATCACCGTTCACCCCCCAGGTCATCGCCGATCCGGCCCGAGGCCAGCGTGGCCGACAGGGCCCGCAGCCGGCCCGGAGCATCGGGGTCGATGCCCAGGTCGGCCACGGCCCGTCGATAGCGCTCGGTCTCGGCGGTGTACAGCTCGCCCACCCGTCGCTCCAGGGCCGCGCGAGCCTTGACGGCCAGGCTGCGGATGGCCTGATCCCCGAGCAGGGCCTCGAGCAGGGTGTGCCCGACGGCGCCCGCGCCGCCCGCGACGGCGGCCTCGGCCCCGGTGAGCCCACCCGTGTGGGCGAACACCAGCACCATGACCACGGCCGCGACGCCGTTCACCCCCAGGCTGAGCACCCGCGCGGCCGACTTGCGTCCGCCCCCGACCTCGCGGACCAGACCGAGCAGTTCGCCCTGCCAGGCCCGCACGGCCGCTGCGGCTGCTGCGTCCAGGCCGGGCGAGGATCGGGCCAGGGATTCGTCGGTGTCACGGGCGATCAGCTCGGCCCCGCCCGGACGGGCCCGCCAACTGGTGGCGACCCGGTCCGCCGCGGCGTCCCCGCGCGTGCGGATCAGGGTCTGGACGACGTTCTCCACCGCCTCGGTGAACTCCTCGTGGGTGCGTCGTCGCCCGGTGATCGTGCCGACCACCTGGTCGCGCAGGCGACCGATGCCCGTGCGGAGCTGACGGAACAGTTCGCCGGTGCCGAGCAGCTCCTCCCACCGCGCCAGGACCTCACCGCGCAGCAGGGCGCCCTGGTCGATGTCCTCGCGCACCTGCGCGAGGGCCTGCTCGTAGGCGACGGTGACGTCGTCCATCAACTGCCGGGTCAACGCCAGCTGGTCCGCGATGGTCTCGGCGACCACGGTGCTACGGTCGGCGATGTCGCCCAGAGAACCCGACAGGGACCGCCTGATCGCGGCCTGCCGGGCCTCGGTGTCGCTGCCGAGGCGGTCCAGCCAGCTGCGCACCCCGGCGACCGCCGCGGCGGGCAGCCGGTTCTCGACCAGGGGCTGCTCGTCGACCGGAACGATCGGGACGTCACCCAGTCCGTGCGCGGCCAGCATCTGTCCCAGGTGCTCCGTCAGGGGCTCGGCACCGTCGGGCGGCACCCGGTTGAGCACGATGACCAGTGGCGTCCCCCGGCGGCGCGCGGCATCGAGGAAGTCCCAGGGCACGGCGTCGGCGTACCGGGCGGCCGTGGTGGTGAAGATCCACAGGTCCGCCGCGGCGAGCAGGTCGGCGGCCAGGGCCCGGTTCTCGACCGAGACCGAGTCGATGTCGGGGCTGTCCAGCAGCGCCACGCCGTCCGGAAGTGCCTGGGAGGCAACCAGTTTCAGTTCCCGATGGCCCTTGGCCTCGCCCTCGAGCACCCGGGCCAGGTTGGGCAGCACCTGCCCGGAGGTGAACCACGCCGTGTCACCCGGATCGTGCACCAGCACGGGAGCCATGGTCGTCGGCCGCAGGTATCCGGGGCGGGTGACGTCGGCGCCCAACACGCTGTTGGTGAGCAGCGACTTCCCCGAGCCCGTCGAACCGCCGATCACGACGAGCGCGGGCGCGTTGAGGTTGCCCAGGCGGGGCAGCACGTGGTCGTCGAGTTCGCGGACCATCGCCGCGGCGTCCGCGCCGACCTCGCGGGCGCCGGGCAGCGCCGGGTCGAGGTGGAGTCCGGCCAGGACGCCGCGCAACTCGGTCGCGGCGACCTGCAGGACGGCGATGTCGGTCGTCATGGCAGCACGAAACTATCCGACCTATCGGCGGTGTCGGCGCCGGTTGCCGATCACGGAGATCGTCAGGATCGCCAGGTAGAGCACCGCGGCGGCGAGAAAGAGGAACTTCACCCCGTCATCGTGGCACCTCGCGGGAACCGGGGCCCGGTGGCGCGACGAAGCGCCACCCGTGCGGTGTCTGGGTCACCACCCGGTCGGCGGTCGTCGAGGTGGCCCTGATCAGGTCGGCGTTCGGCGCGTCGACGGCGGCGACCCAGGCGCGGGCCGCCTCTGGGTCCTTGCCGAACTCGACGTGCCGGGCGAGGAGTCGCGCCAGCCGCTCGTCGTCGTCCACGTCGATCAGCCAGACCTCGTCGACGGCGGCCCGGGCGCGCTCCCACCCGGGCAGCAGCAGGTAGTTGCCCTCGGTGACCACCAGCCGCGCGGTCTCGGGCACGACCACGGCGCCCGCGATCGGCTGTTCGAGACTGCGTTCGAAACCGGGCGCGTAGACGGGTTCGTCGGTCTCGGTGCGGATTCGGCGCAGCAGCGCCGCGTAGCCCGTGGAGTCGAACGTCTCCGGGGCTCCCTTGCGGTCGCGCAGCCCGAGGCGCTCGAGTTGGACGTCGGCCAGGTGGTACCCGTCCATCGGCACGTGGGCCACCCAGCCGTCCCCATGGCGCCGGGCGATCTCGGCGACGAGGGCTGCGGCCAGTGTGCTCTTCCCGGCCCCGGGTACCCCCACGATCCCGAGCAGGCCGCGGCCGGACGGCGGGACGAGTGCCAGCGCGGCATCGGCGGCCTCGCCGACGTCCGTGCTGCCCATGCGGGTGAGGCTATCGTCGGCCTGACTGGGCGCGGGTCACCGCAACTTCAGTGGCCGCGACAGTCCACCGGGCATGACCCACCGATCACGACGAGGAGTCCACCATGGCGTCCCTGCTCAATCCCTACTTGAACTTCGACGGCACCGCGCGCGAGGCGATGACCTTCTACGCCTCGGTGTTCGGCGGCGATCTCGTGCTCAACACCTTCGGTGAGTACGGCATGGAGGGCCCCGGTTCCGACGGCGTCATGCACGCGTCCCTGCACACCCCCGCGGGCTACACCATCATGGCCTCGGACGCCCCGCCCGGCATGACTGCCGATTCGGGCGCCTCGATCTCCTGCAGCCTGAGCGGGGACGACGAGGCCGACCTGCGCGCGTACTGGGACGGGCTGTCCGAGGGTGCGAGCGTGACCATGCCGCTGGAGAAGCAGATGTGGGGCGACGTGTTCGGCATGCTCGTCGATCGCTTCGGCATCCCGTGGATGGTGAACATCGCCGGCCCCCAGGAGTAGCGCCTCACGCGGCCGGAGTCTCGACCGGGGCGGCTACGCTCGACCGGTCCCGTCGCCGAGTCCGGTGCCGCGCGTCGAGCCCCAAGGCCCCGGCGCCCGCCGTCGTCGCGGCCAGCCCGACGACGGCCACGAGCAGGAAGCCGGCCATGAAACCCGCGTGGTCGATGGCCGCGCCGGCCAGCGGGACGCCGATGGCCATGCCGATGGTCATCGACGACCCGTGCCAGCCCATCGCCTCGCCCATGGTGTGCTCCGGGACGACGCGACTGACCTCGTCCACCGTGGCGGTGATGACCGGCGCGCACAGCAGGCCGGCCACGAACGCCAGGACGGCGAGCGAGCGCGGGC
The DNA here is from genome assembly GCA_963750395.1 of uncultured Actinomycetota bacterium. Classification (GTDB taxonomy): domain Bacteria; phylum Actinomycetota; class Actinomycetes; order Actinomycetales; family Kineosporiaceae; genus JADJPO01. Next base: position 27,198 of record CAVVQM010000008.1, read on the forward strand.
CGGTTGACAACGCCATCGGAGCGGTGACCGCCGCCAGCGAACCGAGCAGCAGCAGGGAGGGGATCGGACGGTTCAGGGCGCCGTAGACGAGCCCGCCGAGCAGTGAGCCGAGACCCCACAGGGCGATCACCAACCCGATCGAGGACGCCTGCTCGAGGTGTCTCAACGCGGCCACGATCGAGATGTCGGTGCCGCCGAGCACGATCGTCGTGGCCAGCGCGGTCAGGCAGATCACGATGAACCGCGGCCGGAACCACTGCGATCGGGGTGTGCTCCCGGGTGCCTGCGCGGCGCCCGCGGTGGCTGCTCCGGTGACGGGCGCCCGCCGCAGTGCCGGGTCGATGATCCAGAGCAGCGCGCCCGCCGCCACGTAGCTCATCTCGACGGAGAACAGCACCCAGGCGGTCGAGTACGTGGTCGCCGCCCAGACCGCCAGGACCGGACCGACGATGAAGGACACCTCGACGGCCGAACCGTCCAGCGAGATCGCCGCCCGGCGATCCTCGACCGAGACCGCCGCGATCAGGCTCTGACGGACGACGGCGAAGATCGGAATCGCGAAGAGCCCGGCGATCGCGGCCAGGCCGAGCAGGGTCCAGTAGCCGGTGAACGGAGCGATCGACCAGCAGGCGAGCTCGACACCCAGCGACGGAAGCACGGTGCGCCGCAAGCCGAACCGATCGAGCAGCCGCCCACGCCACGGGCCGCTGATCGCGATCGCCGTGGTCAGCGTCGCGGAGACCAGACCGGCGGCGGCGTAGCCACGTTCGAGGGTGCCGACCACGTGCAGGGTGAGCACGATCGAGGCGGCGAAGATCGGGGTCCGGACCAGCAGGCCGACCAGCAGGGCTCGTCGCACCGCCCGGACGGCGAGCACGCGGCGGTAGCGCTGGATGGCCATGTCCCTCAGGGTCGCAGTCGCATCCGACAGTTAGCCAACCGATTTCGCCGGCGCCCGTCGATGGTGCCGTCGCGCGGGCTTCCGCTCGCTGTGGGCTCAGGCCGGGGACAGCCAGGTCATCCCGGGCAGGTTCCGCAGCACCCCGAACGCGAGGACGACGACCAGCAGCAGCCAGACGGCGCTCGGTGGGAGGTTGCTCGGATGCGGAGCGGGTCGCCCCGCGAGCCGTCGTCCCCAGGTCACCCAGGCCAGGATCAGCATCGGGACCGCCAGGACGGCGAGGGGGTTGCGGGCGACGGCCCCGGCGACGTCGGCGTGCAGCAGATCGTGGACGGCGCGCAGCGACCCGCAGCCCGGACAGTACAGACCGGTCACCGCCAGCAGCGGGCACAGCGGATAGTGACCGGGCTGGTTGGGATCCACCGTCGCGATCAGCACCGCCGCGGCGATGCGCGGTGGCCCCCGTGAGCGCCCACCGGATGAGGCCGCCGTCGGACGGCGACCCTGACGCCGGAGCCACCCCGGCCGCGGTCTTGAGGTCGATGGTCATCGGGCTCGTCAGGTGGCGCCGGTCAGGACTCCGCCGAGCACGGCGAAGACGATGTACAGCGCGAAGAGCGCCACGGAGGTGATCGCCGACCAGGTCGCGAACTGCTTCGCCTTCCGGGAGGACTCCTGAGCGCCCGCGGCGTCACCGGCCGCCCACTTCGAGTTCACCTGGGCGGCGTAGACGATCGAGGCGATCCCCAGCGGAAGACAGCAGAGGACGGTGCTCAGAATGGCCCAGACAAGATAGTTGGGTGGCGGGCCACCCATTGGGCCGCCCCCGAACTGCCACCACCGAACTGACCGCCCCCGTACTGGCCGCCCCCGTACTGGCCGCCCCCGTACTGACCACCACCGAACTGGCCACCGCCGTACTGGCCGCCCCCGTAGCCGGGGCCACCGGACCCGGGTGGAGGAGGGGTGCCGTAGCCCCCCGGTGGTGGTGGCGGGCCCTCGTACGACATGGTCTGTCCTCCCCCGGGGCGCGAGGCCCCCTCACCGGCGGGCCGGCCGCCCGACCCAGGCTTCTCCCGTCGGTCGACTCGTCGGCGGCCTTAATGGTCACGCCCGCCCGTGGAGGCCACGCGCCGTCGGGTCTGAGCGAAGGTCAACCGATCAGCGCATCGCGACGGGTCAGTGCACGGCGACCGGAGGGGAGTCCGGGCCCCCGTCGTCCAGAAGGTGGGACCGCTCGTGGTGACGCGGCAGGAAGAAGGCCGGCACGAGGGTCAGGAGCACCAGGAACGCGGCGACCCAATAGGTGCTGCCGAACGCGTCCGCCGCCTCGGCGAGACCCCTGGCGACCCCCTCGGGTCCGCCGAGCTTGTCCACCAGGGCCGGGTCGTTCCAGGTCGCGATGGCGGGCAGAGCGGTCGCGGAGTCCTTGAGGGCGTTGGTCAGCAGCACCGACATGATCGCCACGCCGACCGAACTGGCGATCTGCTGGACGATGTTGAGCAGCGTCGCCCCGCGGGCCACCTCGTGCGAGGTCAGGGTCTTCAGCGCGGAGGTCATGATCGGCATCATCGTGGCGCCCATGCCCAGGCCCATCACGAACAGGATCGCGATCAGCACGGTGTAGGACGTGGTCGAGGTGATCTGGGTCAGCGCGAACATCCCGCTGATGATCAGGAGCAGCCCGATCGGCACGATCCGTCCGACCGGGAACCGGTCGCTCAGCGCTCCGGCGATCGGCATGGTGACCATGGCGCCCAGGCCCTGCGGGGCCACCAGCAGGCCGGCCTGAAGCGTCGACTCACCGCGGATCTGCTGGAAGTACGTGGGTACCAGCAGCAGCCCGCCGAAGAAGGCCATGGCGAACAGGAACATGGTCAGCGTCGCAACGGTGAGCCGGCGGTTGCGGAACAGCCGCAGATCCAGGAGGGGATGCTCCGGACGGAAGGTGTGCAGCACGAACAGCGTGATCAACACGATGCCGATACCCATGGTGATGAGCACCTTGGGGTCGTTGATCGTGCCCTTGGACGGGATCGTGGAGATGCCGTAGAGGAAGAGCGCCAGCCCCGGCGACATCAGTGCCACGCCCAGCAGGTCGAGCGACTCGGTCGGATGCGGTGAGTCCTTCGGCAACGCCCACAGGGCATAGAGGACCGCACAGAGCCCGATCGGCACGTTGATGAGGAAGATCCAGTGCCAGGAGGCGCTCTGGATCAGCCACCCACCCAGGATCGGGCCCAGGATCGGCCCCAGCAGCATCGGGACGCCGAGGATCGCCATCAACCGGCCCATCCGGGCCGGTCCGGCGGCCCGGGTCATGATCGTCATGCCGAGCGGCATCAACATGCCGCCGCCCAGACCCTGCAGGACCCGGAAGGCGATCAGGTGGCTGATGCTGTCGGCCGAGGCGCACAGCGCCGACCCGGCCGTGAAGAGCACGACGGCTCCCATGTAGAGCCGCTTGGTCCCGAACCGGTCTGCCGCCCACCCGGTCAGCGGGATCACCGTGGCCAGGGCCAGGGTGTAGGCGGTCACCGTCCAGGCCACCGTCGAGTAGGCGATCGGGTTGTCGGGATTGTCGGCGAGCGTCCGCTGGAACGTCGGCAGCGCCACGTTGACGACGGTGATGTCCAGGATGGACATGATCGCCCCGAGGACGACGACTCCGGCCACCTTCAGGACGGCGGCGTCGATCCTCTCGGGGTACTCGTATGCGGCGGTGGGCTGGGCAGGTGAGGACATCGACCGACCTCGTCATGAGTGGATGAACCTGTGAGTCAGGCCACGGTCGTGGACGGTCGCAGGTCGAGCAGTGCACCAAGGGTACGCAGCGCCTCGGGGCGCAACCAGTAGTACACCCAGGTGCCCCGCCGCTCGCCCTCGATCAGGCCGGCCTCGCGCAGCACCTTGAGGTGATGGGAGATCGTCGGCGCGGAGACGTCGAATGCCCCGGTCAGATCACAGACGCACGCCTCGTCGGCGGAGGCGATCAGGGACATCAGCCGCAGCCGGATCGGATCACCGAGGGCCTTGAACAGCGGCGCCAGCGCACTCGCCTGTTCCGCCGTCAGCGCTTGGACCGCCAGCGGCTGGCAGCATGTGACGTCCAGCTGATTCGACATGCGTCTATCTTGACATTCTTCGAAACAGCAGGGCAAGATGGGCTCTGGTTAGACCATCGTCGAAACAGCAATCCAACGAGAAGGGCATGTTCGTGGACACGATCCTCCCCGACCCCACCACCCTCGGGCCCAGCGAACTGCGGGACGCCGTGCGCGACCGCTACGCGGCCGCCGCGCGGGCGACCAGCCAAACGCTGGACGACGACCCGGGCACCGGCGCCTCCGGCGGCTGCTGCGGCCCCTCGTGCTGCGGCGACGCCGGCAATAGCGCGCCGGCGCGTGACCCGATCAGCCGCGACCTCTACGACGCCGAGGCCGAGCAGGCGTTCGCGAGCGCGCTCACGGCGTCCCTCGGTTGTGGCAACCCGACCCTGCTCGCCGACCTGCAGCCCGGCCAGACCGTGCTCGACCTGGGCTCCGGCGGCGGCCTCGACGTCCTGCTCTCCGCGAAGCGGGTCGGTCCGACGGGCCGGGCCTACGGCCTGGACATGACCCCCGAGATGCTCGACCTGGCCCGGCGCAACCAGGCCGAGGCGGGCGTCGAGAACGCCGAGTTCCTGCAGGGCACGATCGAGGAGATCCCCCTGCCCGAGGCGAGCGTCGACGTGGTCATCTCCAACTGCGTGATCAACCTGGCCGCCGACAAGGACGTCGTACTGCGTGAGGTGAACCGGGTGCTCGCTCCCGGCGGACGGTTCGCGGTCTCGGACATCGTCCTGCTCCGGCCGCTGCCCGAGCCGGCCCAGCGCGCGATGAGCCTGTGGACCGGATGCATCTCCGGGGCGCTCTTGGACAGCGAGTACGTGGACAAGCTCACGGCGTCCGGCTTCACCGACGCCGCGGTCGAGATCACCCGCACCTACGAGCGCCAGGACCTGCTCGACCTCGCCGCCGGTCTACGGCCCGAGGACCTACCCGCAGACCTGGACGTCGGGGCGATCGTCGAGGCCATGGACGGCGCGGTGGCCAGCGCCTTCGTCCGCGCCACCAAGCCCGCGGGGTCTGGCGAGGCGTGACCGCCCCGCCTTCGCGGGTGCAGCAGAGTCATCACGCACCGCCGGCCGGAGGCGTCGCGTGCAGCCGGGCGAGGGCTGCTTCCCGGCCCCTGTGATCGGTCAGCCCACGTCGCGTCGGCGGAACGAGACCGACCCGGACGCGAGCAGGAACACCGCTCCGGCGAACAGGGCCAGCAGCGGCGCCACCGTGAGCGCCCCGCCCGGCAGCGCCGGCAGGTGCGCGAAGGGGGAGATGTCGCGGACCCAGGCCGGCAGGCTGAAGATCTCACCGAACTCACCGACCACCAGGAAGGCGAGCAACGCCGCCCAGGCCAGCGACGTCCACCGGGGGACCAGCCCGAAGAACAGCACCGTCAGGCCGACGCACACCCACACGGCCGGCAGCGGCACCAGCGCCGCCTCGACGAGGGCCCCGAGTTCGCCGCCGACGTCCCCGGTCGCGACGCCGCGGATCAGCCCGACCGCGGTCCCGAGCAGCAGCATCAGCCACGCCGTCCCGGCCAGCGCGATCACCAGGTGGCTGCCCAGCAGCTCCCAGCGGCTGGTTGCGGTGGCCAGCACCGGTTCGGCGCGTTCGTCGCGCTCCTCGGTCCGCAGACGCAGTGTCGTCGAGATCCCGTACGCGGCCGCGGCGACGGCCGCGAAGGAGAACTCGGCGGTCAGGAAGATGTCCGTGAGCGTTCCGCTGCCGCCGCCGAGCTGTCGCAACAGGTCCGCGGTCTGCGGTGAGCTGAGCATCTGTTCCACACTGCCGGCGATCGAGCCGATCAGGCCCCCGACGAGGACGAATGCGGCGCTCCAGCCGAGCAGGGTCCAGCGCTGCAGCCGCCAGGCCAGGCCGAGCGGGCTGTTCAACCAGCGCCCGGCGCGGGCGGGCCCAGGCCGGGTGGCCAGCAGTCCGGCCCCCAGGTCGCGTCGTTCCAGCAGGCGGTAGGCCACGGCCAGCAACACCAGCGAGACCGCCACCGGGAGGAGGAACGCTGCAAATCTGTTGCCTCCGTAGGGCTGCAGTTTCTGCGCCCAACCCAGCAGGGACAGCCAGGACAACCACCCGGCCCCCGAGACCGAGTCGGCCACCGCGCGGGTCCCGAACGCGAGACCGAGGGTGCCGAGGGCGATCCCCGCACACCCGCGGGCGGTGGTGGTCACCTGGGCCGCAACGGCGGTCACGGCCGTCATGGTCAGGGCGATGGTGAACCAGGCCAGACCGAAGGCGAACGTGCCCACGAGGTCCATGCCCAGGGCGAGCATGCCGGCCACCGACAGCAGACAGGTCACGGCGCCCATGGCCAGCGCGAGCAGGACCGCCGCGGTCAGCGGTGCGCGTCGGCCGACGACGCCGGCGCCGACAAGCTCCAGGCGGCCGGACTCCTCCTCGGCCCGCGTGTGCCTGCGGACGATGGCGTGGACCCCGATCGCCATGAAGATGCCGCCCATCATGACCGTCTTGTAGATGGCGAACGCATCGGGGCTGGTCGGGTTGGTGATCGGCCCGTACATGGCCAGCAGCGCCGGATTGGTCAACACCCCACCCAGGCCCTGGGTCACCGATTCCGAGGTCGGGTACAGCGCCAGGGTGGCCTGGGCCGAACCGACCGCCAGGGCGGTCAGCCCCAGGACGATCAGCGGGATCAACACCCGGTCGCGGCGCGCCGCCAGCCGCAGCAGGTGGCCCGTGCCCGTCAGCCCGCGCGGTCCGCTCAACGCGGCCCCGGCCGTGTGGGCCATCACGACTCGACCCCCGACTCGGCCCCGACCCGGGGATCCTGGTAGCTGCTCATGAACAGCTCCTCCAGCGTGGGGGGCTGGCTGACCAGAGAACGGATCCCACGCCGTCCCAGGGCCTCGACGAGGTCGCCGAGATGGCTCACCTCGACGCTCAGGCTCACCCGGTCACCATCGACCCGGACGTCGTGCGCGCCGGCCAGTGCCGACAGTTCAGCGGCGGACGGGACGTCGCCCAGACTGGCCTCGATGTGGGTCCGGGTGAGCTCGCGCAGTTCGGCCAGACTGCCGGTGCGCACCGTGCGGCCGGCGCGGATGATGCTCACCCGATCGCACACGCGCTCGACCTCGGACAGGATGTGGCTGGACAGCAGAATGGTCCGTCCCTCGCCGCGAACCTCGTCGACGCATTCGGTGAACACCCTCTCCATCAACGGGTCCAGGCCCGAGGTGGGCTCGTCGAGGATGAGCAGTTCCGCGTTCGAGGCCAAGCGCCGCGACCAGGGCGACCTTCTGCCGGTTGCCCTTGGAGTACGAGCGCCCCTTCTTGGTCGGGTCGAGCTCGAAACGCTCCAGCAGGTCCGCCCGACGGGCCTGGTCGGTGCCGCCGCGCAGCCGTGCGAGCAGATCGATCACCTCCCCGCCGGTCAGGTTGGGCCACAGGCTGACGTCGCCGGGCACGTAGGCCAGGCGCCGGTGCAGTCTTTCGGCGTCGTGCCAGGGATCCGCGCCGAACAGTCGTGCCGTTCCGCCGTCGCTGCGCAGCAGACCGAGAAGGATCCGGATCGTGGTCGACTTGCCGGATCCGTTCGGACCCAGGAATCCGTGAACCTCCCCGGCCCTCACGACCAGGTCCAATCCGTTCAGGGCCACGGTTGAGCCGAAGCTCTTGCGCAGGCCCTCGATCTCGATCGGAGAGGTCATTCCTCCATTGTCTCAGCAGCCCGACGTCCGGCCGCAACGGCCAAGGCGTCCACGAGGTCGTTCATCGGGTCTCCCGAGTGGCCCTTGACCCAGCGGAAGGTGACGTCGCCGCGTTCGCGGACCAGGTCGACCAGGGGTTCCCACAGATCACGGTTGGCCACGGGCTTGCGGGCACTCGTCGTCCATCCCCGCTTCAGCCAGCCCTGCCACCACCCGTCCCGGAAGCAGTTCACGACGTAGGTGGAGTCGCTCACCACGGTCAGCGGTGAGTCCGGCAACGAGCGGATCGCATGCAGGGCTGCGGCGATCTCCATTCGCTGATTGGTGGTGTGGGCCTCGCCGCCGCTTCCCTGCCGCCCGTCGCCCGTGGCCCAGGCCCAGCCGCCAGGGCCGGGATTTCCGGAGCAGGCGCCGTCCGTGTAGACCTCGGTCGCGGCGCCGTTCACGGCTCGGCCCATCGTCGTCGCCGGGCCTGTTGTCGTGGGGTCTGCCGCCGCGGTGCCGCTGGTGTCGGCGCCGTCCGATCCCAGGTCGAGCGTCCCCTGCTCGTGCGCGCAGCCTTCGTGCGCCCACTTCGCCCCGGTGCCCGAGGGGAGCGAGGCGATCAGCTCGCCCGGGTCGATAGCGGAACGGCACAGCCCGCACGTCGTTGCGTACTTGGCGGTCAGAGGCACCGGGGCAGCCTACGCTGAGCGCCGCATCGACAGGTCCTCGGCAGCATCCGCTCGGTACCGACCCGCAGGTGACCCGCACGTGTCTGAGGTGGTTGCCGTACCGGTTAGGGGGCATCCTTGACTGTGGCGGCGATCACCTGGAGGGGTTATGCCGGACGAATCCACGGGCACACGTCTGCGCCCTGATCCGTCGATGGGCCCTGATCCGTCGATGGGCCCGGACTCGCAGGTCGCTGCCGAGTTCCTGGACGACGAGGTGGCACGCGAGCGGGCCGAGGAAGGCGCTGCCGGGGTGGGCGCTGCCGTGGTGAGCGCTGCGGAGGACCGCGCTGCCGAGGACGGCGGGCCGGACCGGCCGCCCGGACCGGCGGTGCGGAGCGCGCACCCGGTGATCCGACACGGCCGGGAACTCGCCGAGGACCGCGGTCCGGGGTTCTGGACCAGGATGGTGGCGGTCGTCATGGCGATCACGATCGGCCTGGCCGGTGGCGTCGTGGCCCTGATCTGGCTGGTCGGCCGTGCGACCGGGGGTCTCAACCCCTTCGAGCAGAGCACAGTCGACCGCTCGGGCAAGCCGGTGCTGCAGTCCCTGAACGATCTGGCGACCTTCCAGGCCGCGTCCGGCTACTACGAGATCGTCATCGACCAGGAGACCGACATCGCCAACCTGCCGTCCTTCCTGGCCGGCGAGCGTGTCATCTTCGTGGCGGCCGGATCGGTGGACGCCACCGTTGACTTCTCGGGTCTGGCCGACGGCGACGTGGTGACGAACGATGAGCGGACGTCGGTGGCCGTCTCGTTGCCCGCCGTCGACCTCGGCCGGCCCCGGCTCGACCTGGACCGCAGCTACGTCGCCGACCACCAGCGCGGACTGCGCGAACGACTCCAGGACGCCCTGGGTGCTCAGGGCGGTGGCCAGAACACCGAGCAGCTCTACCTCTTGGCCGATCAGCGTCTCGCCGCGGCCGCCCTCGCCACGGACGACCTGAGGCAACGGGCCCGGACCAACACCCGGTCGATGCTCACCTCACTGCTCAACCAGGTCGGCTTCACCCAGGTCACGGTCACCTTCGCCGACGAGTAGGTCGCGGCCGACTCTCAGTTGTTGCCCCACTTGAGGTCCTTGAACACCGAGGCCGCATTCGGGTTGGCCCCGCTGCCGTAGATCGTGAAGTCGGCGTTGCCACCGTGCACGACGTTGAAGTAGGCGGAGTACAGCACCTTGCCGGAGGCGGACGACGGGATGCGCTCGCCGATCTGCCAGGTCGAGGTGTTGGCGTGCTTGTTCATCCAGGCGTTGAAGGCCTTGATCCAGGCCGCCGAGTCGGCGCCGCCCTGGCTGGACGGCTTCAGGCCCCACTCGGGGAAGCCGAGCGGCTTGCCGTGCGCCTTGGCGAACTGGCGCCAGGCCTCCGGGCCGATCGGGTTCCCGTTGCCGTCCTTGCCCGCCGCGGTGGCGTTCCAGCCCTCGACACTCGAGTTCGCCTTGTCCTGGTAGTCGTTGTAGTAGTCCGGGGCGATCACGTCGACCACGTCGTCCCCGGGGTACCAGGAGCTGATCGGAAGCCCGGTGTGATCGCCGTAGTTCGGCGAGAAGACGATGTAGATCTCGGGGAGTTCGGCACGCAGGATCGCCGCATACCGTGCGAAGGCCTTCTTGTAGTCGGCGGAGTTCCCGCTGGTGACCATCCAGTTCGAGTACCAGTCGCCGTTCATCTCGTGGAACGGCCGCACGAACGTCGGGCCTTTGGCGCCCTTGCGGTTGGAGGCGATCACCTTGGCGGCTGCCCGCCACCGGTCGTCGTAGGCACCGTTCGCGGCGGCAGCGTAGTTCTCGTCGCTGCCCAGCACCGTGCCGCCGACCGCGATGTCAACCGCCTTGTCCCAGTTGCGGTACGCCGACGTCAGGCCCGGGATGGTCCGCTGCACGGAGTCGTCGGTGTCGGCCCAGAAGGCGGCCAGGTTGACGTTCTGGCCGCCCAGCCACTTCGACAGCGATCCGTCGGTCACCCCCTTGCCCGACGCGCCGGCGTACCAGCCGCCCATCTTCCGTCCGTCCAGCACCACTCCCGGCCGCAGGCCGCCGGTGCCGGAGCCCGAGGACTTCGAGGACTTCGAGGACTTCGAGGACTTCGAGCCGGACGCCGTCGAGGCCTTCTTGGTGGCCTTCCTGGTGGCGGTCTTCGTCGCCTTCTTGGTGGCGGAGGCGGACGGTGAGGCGCTCGGTGACGGCGAGTCGCTGGCCCGCGGTGCGGACAGCGGCGGCCGGCTGCGCAATTCGGTGTCGGGCAACGGGCTCAGGGCCGCGGTGTCGTCGACCGTCGTGGTGAGGCTGTCGAGGCCGGGGACCGGCACGTTCAGGCTCATCGCCACGAAGGTGGCGACCCCCGCCGCCCCGACCGCGGCGAAGAGGCCGCCTCGAATGCGCTGATTACGGCGTCTGCTCGCCCGCTGGGTCCGTGCCTCGGTGCGTGGGCGGGTGCGCCCGGCGACGACCGTGGGAGCGACCGCGACGTGACGGCGACGACTCGACCCGACGCCACCCTCCCGCCGCGCCTCACGACGGCTGCGGGGTTCCTCGGCCAAGCTGTGACCTGCGACGCCCCGGCTCGACGGAGCGTCAGGGTCAAGATCGAGCTCGAGATCGAGCTCGAGATCGGGAAGGGCGGTCACGTGGGATTCCCCCGGGAACTGGGCATACGTCTGCTCGAGCACCGCCACACCGTGTCGGCTCGCGGCTGTAGCGATCCTTAGGTCACTGTTAACTGTTCGTAGTGGCATGGCACGTCGCGTTGACTGTGGGCGCGTGTCCACAGCCCCCCCATCCAGCGGTCGGGCGATCCGGGGCGGTCCCCGGAGAGTCGGCTATGGCCGGGCCCCCGCCCGGCAAGCGGTCAATCTATACCGATAGCCGTGTCGATTGCGGGGGTTGCGCGGAACTCACCCGCATCGTGCCTCTCGTCAAGGAGTAGTATCTGAGATATATCTTTGCGATATATCTCAGGTCGCAAGCGCTGGCCATCGCCAAAGGGGGCTCCAGTGAACGACAGCGAGTCAGGTTTCGCCGGCGTCCGGGAGTCGCTGGTCGACCCTGGGCACTGCCCGTCATGCGGCGCACCGCTGACGTCGTCCCGTTGCTCGGCCTGCGGGGTGGATCTCGGGTCACCGGACGGGATGCGGCTGTGGCAGCTGAGTCAGCAGGTGGCGGTCCTGCTCGGGGAGCGCGACCAACTCCTGACCCGCCTCCGGCTGACTGCGCGGTTGACTGCGCGGTCAGGCGCCGCCGTACCCGCCACGGTGCCCGCGCACCCGGCCGGTCCACGTCCGCAGCCCCCGGGCGCCAACCCGCCGCCGTCGTCCGGCGTCGGACCCGATGCGCCGCCGATCCCCCTGCCTGCCTACCCGGCGATGGGTCCGCGTGCGGCGGCGCCGTCCTCGGTGACGGGCCCGGGCGGTCCGTCGCTGTTCGCCCGGATCGGCGTCCAGGGGCTGTTGGTCGGGCTCGGCGCGCTCCTGGTCGCGATCGCGGGCATCGTGTTCCTGGTCTTCACCTGGGACCGGCTGTCCCTGGGTGGGCGCGCCGCCGTGGTCGGTGTGCTGACCCTGGCCGCCATGGCCGGGGCGACCTGGCTGCGGCCCCGGCTGCCGGAGACCGCGGAAGGGATCGGTGCGATCGCCGTCGCACTGGTCCTCGCCGACGCCTGGGCGATCCGAGCCACCGGACTGTTGGGAACCGCTGACTGGGCGTGGGCCGGCTACTGGGCACTGGCCACGACGATGTGCGTCGCCGTGCTGCTGGGGTGGGCACGGTTCAGCGCCGTGCGAGTGGCCTCGATGATCGGCTCGCTGCTGATTCCGCTGCCCGCGGTGCTGGCCGGCGCCTGGGTGAGCGGTCGCACCGGGACCGACTCCTATCAGGTGTGGGGGCTGCTGGCCGCCGCCGCGCTCACCGTCATCGCCCTGATCATGCCGCCGACCTGGCGGTTCGAACGGCGTCTGCTGGCGGTGCTCGGTGCGGTCGGTTGGTTGGGCGTCCTGCCGGGCATCGCCTGGCTGGCCCTCAGTGAGAGCGCCTGGATGGGCACGGCGGTGGCCCTGGTCCTGACGGGCGTCGCCGCGATGCATGCCTGGGCCGCGCCCCGCCTGGTCGGTCGGGATGCTGCCGGCGCCTGGTCCGCCGCGTTCGGCGGATCCGCTGCGCTGGTGCCCCCGGTCGCCCTGAGCATCGCCAACGAATCGTCACGGATCTCTGGCGCCCTGCTCTACGCACTCATCCCGGTCACGGCAGCGCTGGTCGCCCTGGCCGTCAGGCCCACCTGTGGCCCGGGCAGGACCGTCGGGTTCGTCTCTCACCGCTGGAGCCTGCGCGGCGCGCGAGGGGTCACGCTGCTCGCCGCGCTCCCGGCGCTGGTGGTATCGGCCGTCACCCCGCTGACGGTCTCCGGTGCCCTCGATGAGATCTGGAGGGCCGAGCCCGGGACGCCGCTGTCCGACACCAGCCTCGACCTGTTGGTCAGCCTGGGCGACGAGCACCTGTACCTGGTCGCCAGCCTCGTGCTCACGGGGGTGCTGCTGCTGGCCGCGCGCCCGGTGCGGTGGACGGCGCCGGCCGCAACGATGATCGCGGCGGGTCTGCTGCTCGGCCCGTTGTCACCCGCGCTGCCGATCTGGGCCACGCTGGCCCTGTCCATCGCGCTCGCCGCCGGTGCCGGCTGGACGGCGCGGCGGGTCGGCCTGCGCCGGCCCGACTGGCTTGCCCCCGGGCCCTGGCGCGCAGAGCTGGTCGCCACGGCGTCGATCGTCGTCGCGGTCGTCGCGGTTCTCGTGGCCGTCGCTCTGGCCTGGACCGTGCGTGAGTTCTCGGTGCCGGTGACGGTGGCCGCGGCGCTCGCGCTGCCCGCCCTACCGGCCGTCCTGCCCGCCGGCTGGTGGTCGGTCCGGCCGGTGCTCACCGCGACCGCGGTCGGTGCGATCTCCCTGAGTGTGGGATTCGTTCCCGCAGTGGCGCGATCGGCCTTCGGCCGGGCGGATGCCCTGACGCTGGTCGACCCGCGGGTGATGGGGCTGACCGCGGCCGTGATCGGCGTCGTCCTCGTCGGGCTACCGGCGCCGGAGACCTGGCGCAGGATCACCCTTGATCGAGCAGCCGGTGCCGCGGTGGCCTTCGTGCTCGCCGCGTTCCCGGTGCTCAGGGTGATCACCGGATCGGCCACCTCGTGGACGGCCGCCACCGCCGTGATGGTCTGCGCCGCACTGCTTCTGCTCGCAGCAGTCGCGGCTGCGCACCCGTCGTCCCCGTCGTCCCCGGCCGGCTCGATGATGCCGCTGGCGGGCGCCGGGCTCATCCCGGCGGCGGTGCTCGCCACCGCGGTCGCCGCGGTCATGGTCAACCCGGCGACGGAGTGGAACGACGTCCGGATCATCGCCGCTGCGGCCGTGGCGATCGTGGCGCTGATCGTCGCGGCGCTGTCGGCGCTGGTCGGGCGATCAGGGGTGGTGGATCGTCGGGTGCCGGCAGCGGAGCTCGGCACGGGCGCGCTCCTGGCCCTGCTGGCCTTGCCCGCGCTCGCCATCCCGGCCCTGGAGGGCCCGGTTGACGACCGAGCGTGGGTGGTCCCCCTGCTGCTGGGTGTCGGGGTGACCGCGCTGGCCATGTCGCCCGGGCGCCGGCGCCTGGCCTGGGCGGGCTGGGTCCTGCTCGCGGCGTCGAACGCCTTCCGGCTGATCAGCTCCGGGGTGGAGGTCGTCGAGGCCTACACCCTGCCGCCGGCTCTGGCGCTGCTGGCCGTCAGTGCGCTGCGGTTGCGTCTGGATCGGCGCGACGCCGCGCGCAGCACCGTGGTGCCGGGACTGTCGCTGGTGGTGCTGCCGTCCGTGCTGGCCTCTGCCGACGGGGCCTGGCAGCGCCCGGCGCTGCTGATCGCCCTCGGCGCGCTCGCCCTGGCCGGTCGCCGGTGGCTCGACCCCCGGGTGCGTCCGGCCGCCTTCCTCGCGGCGCTCGCGGCCGCGGGTGGGGCGGGACTGGCCCGGGCCATCGGTGCGAGCGAGCTGATCGAACCGACGTGGCGCCAGCTCGAGGTGTGGACGCTCCCGGCGGCGGTGGTGGTGCTCGCCGGTGGTCTGCTGCTGCTCGCCGACAGGCCGGGGCTGCGCTCCCGGTGGCCGCTGGCGCCGGGTATCGCGTTGCTGTTGGTCCCGTCGCTGGTCGCCGCACTGGACGGCGAGCCGGTCTGGCGGGTGGCCCTGGTCGCGGTCCTGGCCGCGGCCGTGGTGCTGTTCGGGGTGTGGCGTCGGTTGCAGGCGCCGCTGCTGTACGGCGGCGGGCTGCTCGCCGTCCACGCGGTCGTGCAACTCGCACCGTGGGTGACCCGCGTGATCGCCGGGATGCCGCGGTGGGTGCCCCTGGTCGCGGTCGGCCTGGTCCTGCTGGCGCTCGGCGCCACCTACGAGAAGCGGCTTCGGGACCTGCGGGCGGTACGCGTGCGGGTGGGCGGGCTGCGGTGAGGTGCTGCCCCCGAGCCGGTTCGGGGGTGGCTCAGGGGTGACTCCGGGACGGCCCCGGATCCGCCGTGGCTCGCTTCGGCGCAGAGTTGAGACATGAACACGACGCCCTCGCATAACGAGAACGAGAACGAGTCCCTGTCCCTCGACACCACCCCCGCCTGGGGATCCGCCGACAGCGGTAGCCAGGACACGGTCATCACTCCCGAGCCCGGTCCCCCGCCGCTGGGCGCGACCCCACCCGGGTCGGCCGGACCGAATCGTCCCCAGTCCACCGTGGGTGCCGGCCTGTTCGACGGCATTCGCCGTCGTGGAGTGGTCCGCCCCGACTCAGGCCGAATGGTCGCCGGGGTCGCCGCCGGTCTCGCCGCCAAGTGGGGCGTCAGCCCCGTCGCGGTCCGGGTCGCCTTCGCGGTGCTGGCCCTGTTCGGTGGTCTCGGTGTCTTCCTCTACGGCCTGGGCTGGATGCTGCTGCCCCAACCGGATGGCCGCATCCACCTGCAGCAGGTGCTGAACGGCACCCTGAGCGCCGGGTTCTTCGGCGCCCTGGCCACGATGCTGGTCGCTGTTCCCGCCGGTGCCGAAGGGCCCGGTTGGTTCGGGATCCTCGTGGTCGCGGCGCTGGTGGTCTGGCTGGTCCGGCGCAACAGGTCGGTCTCCGCCTGAGTCCGACACCCCCGGCTGTGTCGGGTTCGCCACTGATCGACGGCGAACCCGGCACAGCCCCTTCGCGTGCTCGATGCCTTGCCCGGCGACGGCTTTCAGCCGGACTTGCGCCGGAACGTCCGCTGCGGCTTGGCGGGGGCCGGATGCACGGCCTGCGTCTTCGGGTCGGCCGAGGCGCTCTGACCAGGCCGGCCGGACTTCTTGCGATCCAAGGCCTCCCGGAACCGGCGACGGGCGGCGTCCTGCTCGCTCTCGGCCGCGTCCGGCGGGTCCTGTGCTGTCGGGGTCGCGTCGGAGCTCTCACTGTCGCCCGAGGCGTTGACTGCGGTCATGTGGTCATCGTGACGCACCGGGACGGCCCAGGCCAACGGGCGGACTCAGCCGAACGGAGCGGGATCGCCGCCGCCGACCCGCAGCACCTCCGGCGTCCCGCCGGAGAAGTCGACGACGGTGGTCGGTTCGCTTCCGCACTCGCCGGAGTCGATCACGGCGTCCACGACGTGGTCCAGGGCCTCCTTGACCAGCCAGCCGTCGGTCAGCGGTTCCTCCTCGTCGGGAAGCAGCAGGGATGAGGTGAGCATCGGCTCACCCAGCTCGGCCAACAGGGCCAGCGGCACCGGGTGGTTCGGGATGCGCACGCCGACGGTCTTCTTCTTAGGGTGCAGCAACCTGCGTGGTACCTCCTTCGTGGCCGGCAGGATGAAGGTGTAGCTACCCGGAGTGGCCGCCTTGATCGCCCGGAAGACCCGGTTGTCGACCTGGACGAACTGGCCGAGTTGGGCGAAGTCCCGGCACAGCAGCGTGAAGTGGTGCTTGTCGTCGAGGTGGCGGATGCGCACGATGCGTTCCTTGCCAGCCGCGTTGCCGAGCGAGCAGCCGAGCGCGAACACCGAGTCGGTGGGGTAGGCGATCAGGCCGCCGTCCCGCACGATCTGCACCGCTTGGGAGATCGCCCGCGGCTGTGGGTTGCGCGGGTGGACGTCGAAGTACCTGGCCACGGCGCGAGCCTAGTCCCCATCCGGACCGACGAGCGTCTCACCCTTGATCACGACGAGGTACATCGAGCGGCGTTCCTGATCACGGTGGTGTCAGCCTCTGCTGCGCGCGCCGCGACCGACGCACCGTGATCTTCATTGTGATCTTCAATGTGGTCTTCCCTGTGATCATGTAGGGGGGTAGGCGCTGCGGACCAGGATTGCGTTGTCCGCCAGGTCACGCAGCCACAGGTTCATCCGCTCGGCGTTGGCCAGATCGCGCCAGTGCGGGAACAGGGTTTCGGCTTCGCCCCGTGTCAGTGGCAGCCGGCCCTCGTGCTGGTGGATCTCCAGGGTGAAGCTGACCAGCTGCGGGCCGAGGGTGGACGTCGCCGTCTGCACGATGCGCCGCAGCCCGGTCACGCCGAAGAGCGGGGCGAGCGAGGCCATGCCCTCGACGGCGAAGGGAATGGGGAGCCGGAGCAGGTATCCGAAGTGGTCGGACAGGCCCTCGACCAGTGGGTGCCCGTCGTGCAGGTGGAAATGCACTGGTCCGCCCTGGTGAGCCAGGGTCCTCACCAGGGTGAGGACCGCCTCGAGTCCCGTGGCGACGGAGGCCTGGACGTCATGGACCAGCCCCGGCAGGGCGACGTCGCCGGCATGCAGACTGATCAGGTCGCGGCCCAGGTCAGGGCGGCGGCGCTCGAAATCCCACCGCGCCTGCCGGATCCCGACGTGGCCGACGTCCACGCACAGGCCGATCCGGCTGGTGTCGCGGAGAGCATCGCCGATCGCCGCGAACCGATCCACCGTGAGACCGGCCGCGTACTCGATGAACAGATGAGCACCGCCGGAGGCGGTCAGAGCTCTCGAGACCCGCTCGGCGATCTCCGCCAGCTCGGGCAGCCGGTCGGGCAGGTGTCGGCGATCGTGGACGACGAACCCACTGACCCGATGACCGAATCGCTGGGCCAGCCGGATCACCCGTTCGGGACCGCCGGGATCGAGCAGGTCCAGGTCTCGTGGCAGGTGCACGGTGGGCAGCCGCGGGCCGGCCGGCGCGAAGCGCAGGATCCACTCCAGGTCGGAGGCGGAACCGGCGTAGACCTCCGCCGCCAGACCGGCCTGCTCGAATCGCAGTCGCGCCAGCCTCAGCAAGGCGTCGTCGCCGTCGATCCGTCGCTGGAAGAGAGCGTGCAACGGGATCATGGGCCGACCGCTACGTCTGCGGGACGGCGAAGACGTGAACCGACTCGGCGGTCGCTCGGGCCCGGCGCCCGTGCTTGCCCCGGGCACGGTCGGAGACGGCGGCCACGGTGGAGTCGTCCAGCCAGGTGACGCCTTCGACGGTCCGGTACCGGACCCGGCCCTTGTGATCCCGCGGGAAGGGGTGGACCGTCCCGCCGTCCGTGATCCGCCAGTGGTGCGGGTCCAGCCGGCCCACCCACAGGGCGGACGACTCCTGCGAGATCACAGCGATCCGGTTCTCCCGGACGCTGAGCCCGCTGTAGTCGACGAACGGGAGATCGACCGGCAGTCGGATCCGGTCGATCACCACCCACGTGTCCCCGCGCTCGGTCAGGACGTGCACCGTCCCCTTGCCCGGACGGCGCCCGGCCGGGCCGCCCCGCCCCCCGTTCCCCTCGCTCAGTGCCAGCAGGAAGCGCTGTCCGTCCCGGTGGACGCAGTCCAGCCCCTCCAGCCCCTTGTTCGGCCGATGCAGCTCCAGTTCGACCCAGCGCCTGACGACTCGACGCCAGTGGGCGTCGAACTCGTCGATCTGAGGCCGGAACCCGCCGCCGGGATAGGGGGCAGACTCGATGAGGACGAAGCGTCTGCCCGTGACCTCGTCCCGCGCGATGTCCTCATACCCGGCCGCGGGCCCGTCCTGACGGACCACGTGCGCGGCCCCCGGCCCGGGTACCAGCGTGGGATCGATCGCGATGATGTGCGGCAGGTTGTCGAAGATCACCCAGAGCCGGTCGTCCTGCAGGACGACGCCACTGGCCTCGAGCCGATCCGCATCGGGGGCGACGGGCGCGATCAGGGATGCCAGCTTCGTCTCCCGGAGCAGCCCCAGGTCGGCTCCGGACGCCACGGCCGGGGATGCAACGGTGCTCCGGGTGTTCATCCGACTCGCACTCCTGACCCCTGGCGGGCGAGCGCGGCGAAGGTGGCGCCGCTGGAACCGGCCGGGTCGCGGCGTCGCAGATCAGCCAACTGCTCGCGGGCCCGGTCATACCGCATCCGCACGTAGTGGTGGATGCCGAGGATCAGGCCACTGGCGCGTTGCAGCTCGTGCTGCGCGCAGCCGGCCCGGTAGACCTCGTCGTTGAGGAACTGTCGCCCGGTGGCCGGCCAGCCGAAGGGGCTGTCCGACTCCAGGTAGGCCGAGGCCGCGACCCGATCCCACAGCCCAGCTCCGGTGGGCGTGCCGGATGCGTCGATGCCGATCGCGCGGTCGACCGCCTCCGGTGAGAGGACCGTGTCGAGCAGGTGCTCCAGGTGATCGAGGTAGTACCGGCGAAAGTCGGTGTTGGCCAGGAGGTTGGTCACGAGCGGGATCCGGGACTGGCCCGTCCGGTGGTTGAAGCGCTGATAGCCCTCGGTGGACGCCGTCCAGTCCAGCAGGTCGGCGTACTGCCACTGGGTACCGAAGTAGTCGATCCCGAAGCTGTTGTCGTAGTCCCAGGGGATGAAGGAGAAGTACGGCTGCGCCATCACATCCGCCGGCGCCTCGTCGGGCGTCGCGGTGCCGGGACGGCCCCCGTTGTAGAGGTAGTAGTTGGCAGGGGTGGCGAAGTAGTTGTCCCACGAGCCCGCCAGGATGTTGACCCCTGCCCACTGCAGGAAGTCCTCCGCGGCGAACACCTCGTGGACGGAGTCCGCGTAGGCGTCGGTGTCGAACCGACCGCGGCCACCCGCGAGGCCCGCGCCGTCGATCACCCGGACCAGGTGGGCCAGATCGTCGTAGGTCTCGGCGTCGGGGCTGTCCGCATACGAGGTCAGCCGGTAGGTGGGGTCGTCCGTGTCCGAGCTCTGGTACTGCCGCCCGGTGTCGTCACCGCCGGGCCCGAGCCGGCGTTCCAAGGTCGCGCAGCCGAGATCACCGCAGCCCGCTTTGTAGAGGTTCCCGCGGTGACGTCCCGGGAAGCGGTCCTTCACGAACGCCCGGTCGACGTGCTCGACCACTGAGAACAGGCCCAGGTAGGTGCCGTTGATCCCCAACCTCGCGAAGGTGTGACGGGGTGCGGGCACCCCAACGCGTTCGAACAGGTTCCAGCACAGGGCCTCTCGCATCTGCGAAGGGTCGTTGTACATGGCCTTGAGGTTGAGCCGGTCCATCCCGGCGAGGTCCTCGTCCTCGGTGAACTTGACCACCCAGGACCGTTTGGGCACCTGCAGCGTCCGGTTGCCGCTGTGCCCCAGGCTGAACCGGCCGGTCTCGACCAGGTGCCCGTCGTCCGAGGTCGGGGCCGGCAGGGCACGACGGTCGTCCGGATGGATCGCCCGGACCCCCACGCGCGCACCGGCCGGTGCGTCGACCCGGTCGACGAGCGGCTGGGCCGGATGGACCTTGTCCCGCGGCCAGCCCTGCACGTCCACCAGATACATCGTCCCCGCGAAGAACGCGTCACGCTGCTTTCCCATGTCTACCGCCCGAAGGATGACTCCGAAGAAACACGACACAGGTCAGGAGGGACGACCGGGCCGTCAGATACCTGCGGTTGCGGGTCAGGTCCTGGAACTGGTCGGCGATCTGCGCGATGGGGGCCGGGCCGGTGTGGAACCCGATGCACGGGGCACGTCCAGCCCGGTCACGACAGGGCTCGCAGCGCCGCCTCGACCACGTCGTCCACCGGGCCCGTGGCGTCGACGCGGGCGCCGGCCTCGTCGCCGCCCAGCGGTTGCAGGATGTCGTACTGGGAGTCGACCAGGTCGGCGTCCAGGCGGCCCCGGGCCGGCCGACGGCCGATCGCCTCCAGCCAGGGGCGGCGATCGGCGTCGTCCAGAGGTGTGCCCGCGGTCATCTTGGCCAGGTTTGCCGCCGGGTGCAGGTCGTCGCCGTCGACGAAGGGGACGTCGAGCGCGCGGGCCAGCGCCGTCCCGATCGTGGTCTTGCCGCATCCGCTCGGGCCTATCACCGCCACGAGCGGCGGACCGTCGGGGCGGTTCACGCCCATGTCACGGTCGCGCGTCGTCGACGGTCTCGGCGCAATCGGCCTGCGGCGGATCCCAGACCTCCGTGAAGGTCTGGATCAACCAGAACGCGCCGAACATGATCAGCAGGAAGGACTCCAGCCACAGCCCGGCGTTCGGTAGTGGGGAGGGCGACCCGGTCAGTCGGGGCCACAGGGTGAATGTCAGCAGGACCGCCCCGCCCAGGGTCGTGACCACGAAGCCCGTCCAGTACACGCGCTGCAGGGCGGTGTGGTCCGGGCCCGGGCGACGCTGGGCATCGTTGAGCACCAGCCCGTTTCGGGCCACCACGACGACCATGCAGGCGAACAGGATCCCTGCCGCCGTGAGGTGCCCGATCGCCAGGAATCTCGACGGGAACATGATCACCGCGATCACCAGCCCGACATAGCCGGCCACCGTCGTCCAGAACAGGCGCCGAGCGGGCTGGTCGAGGGCGGCAGACGGCTCCCTGGGCCACACGGGCCGCACCGAGGTCACGTAGCCGAGCACCAGCGTGAGCCCTCCGATGATCAGCAGGGCGTGCAGGTTGTCCAGGATCACGTCCTGGCCGACCGGGCAGAACACTGCGCCGGGTGCGCACGGATCCGCGAAGCGGATGGGCACGAAGGCGACGACGAAGGCGAGCAGGCCGGCGATGTTGAGCAGGACGTCGTCCACGTCGGAGACACCGCGATAGATCACGAGGCAGGCACCGGCTCCGCACAGCGAGGCGACGAAGACCGTGTGGACCGGCGTGTAGTAGTAGGCCGACAGGCTGCTCAGCAGGATCCCGGTGGACTGATACTCCAGGGCCACGGAGACGGCGAGCAGCAGTACGAGGAGCACGATGCCCAATCGCAGGTAGCGATAGGTGCGCCGCAGCGCCAGGGGCTGGGCGGTGACTCTCATGCGGCGTCTCCTCACCGAGCCGATCGCCGGGGCGTGCCGTACTCGTTCATTCTGTCCCTCGTGATCGACCGGGTGGTCGGGAGCCAGGTCTGCCACGCCGACCTGGCTCCCTGCCGGGCCGCTCTCGTGCCTGATGCCGCCGGGAACGTCAGTCCGCGTCGACGACCGATTTGGTGACCCGCCGGCAGATCGAGGTCATCGTCTCGACCTCGTCGGGGCTCAGCAGATCGACGAAGTGGCGCCGGACCGCCTGGGCATGCCCCGGCGCGGCCTCGCGGATCGCGGACAGTCCGGACTCGGTCAACTGCACCATGGTGCCGCGGCGATCGCTCGGGTGCTCGGCACGGCTGACGAGTCCGCGCCCCTCCATCCGTCGCAGGTGGTGCGCCAATCGGCTGCTCTCCCAAGAGATCCGTTCACCGAGGTCGCGCGCCCGCATCGTCTGCGCGTCGGCCTCCGACAGCACCACCAGGACCGTGTAGTCGGCATGGGACAGGCCGTACCCGGCCAGCTGCATCTCCAGCGCCCGCTCGAGATGCCGGCGCATGTCGAAGAATGCGCGCCACATCGCCTGCTGGTCATCGGCCAGCCACGGGGTCTCGGGCATGCGTGCAGTGTAGGACCGCAAAAGGGTGCCGTTCTCCCCCCTCGAACGGGGGAGAACGGCACCCTTTTGTCCTCGATCAGGCCTGGCTGGTCTCCAGTTCGACCTGCGGTTCGGTCTGCCCAGCGCCGTGCTGGACGGCGATCTTGCGCGGCCTGGCCTCCTCGGCGACGGGAATGGTCAGCGTGAGCACGCCGTCCGCGTAGTTCGCCCCGATCCGGTCCAGGGCCAAGCCGCTGCCCAGGTTGAGCTGTCGGGCGACGGTGCCGGTCGTGCGCTCACGGGAGAGCCACTGTGCCTCCGCCGGAGCCTGCTGGCGCCGTTCGGCACGCACGGTCAGCGTGCGGTCCTCGACGTCGATGTCGATCGAGGCCGGGTCGACACCGGGCAGGTCGAACGAGGCCGTGAAGGTCTCGCCGGAGCGGTACAGGTCCAGCGGCATCGCCGCGGCCGCGGGGGCCCGCATGGCGTCGGTGAACAGACGGTCGAGCTCACGGAAGGGGTCGTAGCGGGTGGGCATCGAGGGTCACCTCCAGGTCGTTGTCTTAGCACTCGGTGCCTGTGAGTGCTAACGACGAATCCTCTGCTTCTGTTCCGTCGTGCATGCCAGGATCGGCAGGAGGATGAGGAGACGACATGGGCGATCGCACCGCAGGCGAACCGGACGGCGCGGCCCTGACCCAGCCGCACCGCGGGCACCCGATCAGGCTGATGGCCGGGCGGGACCCGCACGAGGGTGGGCGCACAGCCACCCCTCTCGAGCTCCTCTTCGATCTGGTCTTCGTCGTCGCCATCGGTCAGGCGGCGAGCCAGCTCGCCCACCTGGTCGCCGAGGGGCATCACGTGGCAGGCATCGGCGGGTTCGCCTTCGCGATGTTCGCGGTGATCTGGGCGTGGATCAACTTCTCCTGGTTCGCATCTGCCTTCGACACCGACGACTGGGCGTACCGGTTGGCCACCATGGTCCAGATGGTCGGCGTGACGATCCTGGCACTCGGCCTGCCCGCGATGTTCCACTCCCTGGACGCCGGACACGGGGTCGACACCCGGGTCATGGTCGCCGGTTACATCGTGATGCGGGTGGCGATGGTCTCCCAGTGGCTGCGGGCGGCGAGGCAGTGTCCGCCGTACCGGCCGGCGTGCCTGGCGTACGTGAAACTGATCCTGATCGCCCAGATCGGCTGGGTGGCCGTGTCGCTGACGCACCTGTCGCTGGCGCTCACCGTGGCGCTGACGCTGCCGCTGCTGCTGCTCGAGATGTCTGGGCCCTACATCGCCGAGACCCGCCACGGCGGTACGCCCTGGCATGCCCATCACATCGCCGAACGCTACGGGCTGCTGGCCATCATCGCCCTGGGCGAGGGTGTGCTCGGCACCGTGGCCTCGCTGTCGGCGGTGGTCGATGATCAGGGGTGGACGACGGACGCCGTGCTGGTCGCCATCGCCGGCATGGGCCTGACCTTCGGTATGTGGTGGTGCTACTTCCTGGTGCCGGTCGGAGAGGTTCTGCACGCCCTGCGGGACCGTGCCTTCGGATGGGGCTACGGCAACCTGGTCCTGTTCGCCGGGATCGCGGCGACCGGGGCCGGCCTGCACGTGGCCGCCCTGTACATCGAGCATGAGGCCCGCATCGGCCCGGCCGTGGCCGTGGTGTCGCTCGCCGTCCCGGTCGGGGTCTTCCTGGTCGGTCTGAACGTCATGCAGGGCCATCTGCTGCCCGGCCGCTGGGACGCCACACACCCGGTCGAGGTGATGCTGACAGTGCTCGTGCTGACTACCGCCGTGGTAGCGGCGCTGGCGGGGGTGTCGATGCCGGTCTGCCTGCTCATGGTCATGCTGGCACCAGCGGTCACGGTGATCAGCTTCGAGAGGTTCGGGCACCGCACTCTGGCGAGCGCCATGGCGACGCTGTCCGGCGACTGATCGTCGTGCACCGCGGTCACCCGACCGGGGTCTCACCCAGCCTCAGCCGACATGCGCCGGGCTCGGCGAAGGGTCTCAGATCGGCCGCAGCGCCGACCCGCCCCAGGCGCTCGTGGGCGCCGTCGATCAGCCCCGCGTGGATCGCGCAGACCACCTCGGGATTCTTCCGGGCCAGCTCCAGCAGCGGACACGTGCGCAGGACGATCCCGCCGTCGTCGGTGGTCGGGCTGAACCCCAACCGCCGCAGTAGCTCGATGATCACCCGCGGCGCGTCCCGCCGATGCCTTTCGTCGGCACCGTGAACCGTGGCCGCAGGTCGGGGAGGTGGTGCCGCCGAACTCCCAGATGGATCGTCGACAAGCTGCCGGCCCCAGCGGCGACCGACGTCGTGTGCCTGGGCCGCGCCGCCGGACTCGCTGAGGTGCGCCACGAGGGCCTCGGTCAGTCCGTGGTACTCATCCGGCTGAGTTCCGCTCGTCGTGGCGAGCTGCGCCTCGGCCGTCGCGGTGTAGCCATGGGCCGGCCGGCCACGTCCGTTCGCCGGCGACACCGTTCGCACCGCCAACCCGGCCGTGACCAGGCCCTGCAACGCGAGCCGGACGGTATTGGCATGCAACTCGAGCTCGTGGCTCAGCTCGGCGATCGTGGCGGGGCCCGGACGGGTCCGCAGGGCATCCAGCATTCGATGCGCGACCGAGTCACGAGAGGCTCCTGTGGAGCTCACCGGCGGCCGGCGCACCATCCGCGGACCAAGCACCGGATTTATTGCCATGATAGAAGTGTATTAATCGGCGAGTCGACGCGCGACCCCCACCTCATCATTGGAGTGAAGCAAATGTCCGATGCGCAATCCGTCCCCGTCCGCGATGTCAGCCACACCTGCGGCTGCGGCGCGCAGGACGACGCCGTGCCGACACTCGACGCTCGAACGATCCCGCATGCCGTCCGGCATGGGGCCATCTTCGGTGCGCTCTCCGCCATCCCGGCGGGGGGATGTCTCGACCTGATCGCGCCACACGACCCGAAGCCGCTTGTGGCCCAGATCGAACAGCGAGAGGGTCGCGCCATCGACGTGCAGTACCTCCAGCGCGGCCCCGAGGCGTGGACGTTGCGGCTCACCCGGACCGTCTGATCCGTTCCTGCGGTGCGGGTGCTTGACGACATTTCGGGCGGGTCATCGACGAGCGTGGTCTGATCACCAACGTCACGTCGTGCCGGGCCTCGCGCTCTGCCGGTGGATCTCATCCACGAGGTCCATGATCGCCACTGTTTCGGCCAGCGGCAGGCGAGGGCTCTCGGTCAGCCCCTCGGCGATGCACCCGGCCACCTCGAGGGCCTCGAAGCGCAGGCCCTTGCCGGGCCCGGCAAACGGCTCGGGCTCGAAGCGTGCGATCACCCGGTCGCGGGTGCGCACGGTGAAGGCGGTATTGGTGTAGAAGACCGGCTCGACGTCGAGGTAGGCCTGCGTGCCGGAGATCAGGGAACGGCACGGTGTGGCCGCACCGAGGGTGCTGGTCACGACGGCGTGCGCGCCGTCCGGGTAGCGCAGCACTGCCGACGTCTGGGCATCCACGCCCGTCATCGCCGGATCGGAGGTGGCCACCAGCGAGGACGGCAGTCCCATCACCATCACCGTCCAGGACAACGGGTAGATCCCCAGGTCGAGCAGAGCACCGCCGCCGAGTTCGGGTGAGAACAGTCTGTGTGCGGGATCGGGGGTGAAGTACTGGCCGTGATCCGTTGACATGCTGCGGATCTCACCCAGCACCCCGGAGGTCACCACGGACCGGATCCGGTCGGCGTGGGGCAGGAAGCGCGACCACATCGCCTCCATGCAGAACACCCCGGCCGTCCGCGCGGCCTCGACCACGGTGCGCGCCTGCTTGCCGGTCATCGTGAACGGCTTCTCGACCAGTACGTGCTTGCCCGCCGCGATCGCGGCCAGGGCGTGCTCGGCGTGAGACGGGTGTGGGCTCGCCACGTACACGATGTCCACCTCATCGTCGGCCGCCAGCCTCGCCACGTCTGTATGGGCGCGGGCCCCGATCTCGTCCGCGAAGGCCTGGGCCCGCTCGGGACGCCGCGCGACCACCGCGGTGACGGCCATCCCCGGCAGCGCGCCGACCTCCGTGGCGAAGCGCCGGGCGATGCCGCCGGCCCCGACGATGCCCCAGCGCGATGCGTCCATGTCCACGAGCCTGGCCCCTTGGGGCCCCTACGGTCCACTTCAGGGGCGATGCCTGTTGTCCGCTTCGACACGAACCGCGGGGACGGCGGGGCAGCGGGCGTCGATGCGAGCGGCACCGTGGCCGTCGCCCCTGCACGCGGCTGAACGGGCCGGCGGGTCAGGCGCAACCGGAGCGGGCCAATATCGTTCGGGCGTGCGCAGACGCCGGAATCGGGGACGGGCCCAGTTGCTGGTCCTGCTCCTCTTCGCCCTCATCGCGGTCGGTCTGTGGTGGGTCCGTCGCGCTGACGCTCCGCCGCCGTCGGCCGGCCCCCCGTCCGCCCCGACGGACGCCGACTGGCCGCGCACCGACCTGCCGGAGACCGCGGACCAGGCGCTGGCGCTGGTCGAGGTCGGCCGCCTGGACAGTTCGACCGGCTACGACCGCGACCGTTTCGGGGACGGCTGGCAGGATCCGGACGGCAACGGCTGCGACGCGCGCAACGACGTGCTGCGCCGCGACCTGACCGCGGTCACGATCCGGCCGGGCACCCAGGACTGCATCGTGGAGTCGGGCGTGCTGCAGGACCCCTACAGCGGTGTGGTGCAGCGCTTTCGACGCGGCCCGGCCACCTCGGACCAGGTCCAGATCGACCACGTGGTCTCGCTCAGCGACGCCTGGCGCACGGGGGCGCAGGCATGGACGGCCGAGCAGCGGGCGATCTTCGCGAACGATCCGCTCGGACTGCTCGCCACGCTCAAGGCCACCAACTCGAACAAGGCCTACCTGGACGTCGGGGGCTGGCTGCCGCCGCGGGCGGACCTGCGCTGCCCCTTCGTCGCCCGCGTGGTCGCGGTGAAACTGCGCTACGGGCTACGGATGAGGCAGTCCGAGCACGATGCGGCGGCCGGGGTGCTGGACAGCTGCCCCGGACAGTCGCTTCCGCGATGAGCAGTGGAGTGGCGAGGGAGACACGGATCAGGCACCGTGAGTGAATGGCCCTGGTCATCGACCTGAACGCCGACGTCGGCGAGTCCTTCGGGCAGTGGCGCCTGGGCGACGACGAGGCCCTGCTGAGCCTGGTCTCGAGCGCCAATGTGGCCTGTGGTTTCCACGCGGGTGACCCCTCCACGCTGCGCCGCACCTGCGATCTGGCCGCCGCCTCGTCAGTGGCGATCGGCGCCCAGGTCGCCTACCCCGACCTTGCGGGTTTCGGGCGTCGGTTCATCGACGTGTCGCCCGAGGCGCTGCGCGACGACGTGCTCTACCAACTCGGGGCGCTGGAGGCCTTCGCCCGGGCCGCCGGATCGCGGGTCGCCTATGTGAAGCCCCATGGCGCGCTGTACAACGCGGTGGTCCACCACGACGACCAGGCCCGCGCCGTGGCCGAGGCGGTCGCCGAGTTCGGCGGCTCCCTGCCGGTGCTCGGCCTGCCCGGGTCCCGGCTGCTGGCCCATGTGGCCGATCGGGGCCTGCGCGCCGTCCCGGAGGCCTTCGCCGATCGCGCCTACGCCCCGGACGGAACGCTGGTGCCACGCGACCGGCCCGGCGCGGTGATCACAGATCCCAGCGAGGTGGCGGCCCGCGCCGTCCGGATGGTCCTCGACGGTCAGGTGCTCGCCGCGGACGGCGGGACGGTCCGGCTCCACGCGGAGTCGATCTGCGTGCACGGCGACACGACGGGAGCGGTGGACCTGGCGGTCGCCGTCCGGCGGGCCCTGGCCACGGCCGGAGTGCAGATCGGGGCGTTCGGATGAAGCTCGCGGCCCTGGCCGGCGTGCACCCGATGGGCGAGTGCGGCCTGCTGGTCGAGCTGGGCGACACGGGCGAGGTGAGCGCGTTGTATCGGGCTCTGACCGCGGATCGCCCGCAGGACGTGGTGGATCTGGTGCCCGCCGAGCGGACCCTGCTGGTCACCTTCGCCGATCCCACCCGACGGGTGGCGATCGAGGCGTGGCTGCTGCGCCGGCTGGCCCGGCCCGATCCAGCGGTCGAGCCGGACCTCTCCCCTGCATCGGCCGAATCGCAGGCGATTCCCGCCGCGACGCTACGACTGCCCGTTCGCTACGACGGCGAGGACCTCGCCGAGGTCGCCGAGCTCACCGGTCTGTCCGTGGCCGAGATCGTGGCGGCACACACCGCGGGAGAGTGGACGGCGGCGTTCTGCGGGTTCGCTCCCGGCTTCGCCTACCTGATGGGCGGCGACCCCCGGCTCGAGGTGCCTCGGCGGACGACGCCGCGCACCCGGGTGCCGGCCGGGTCGGTCGCGCTGGGCGGGCGGTACTGCGGCGTCTACCCGCGCAGCTCGCCCGGCGGCTGGCAGGTGATCGGCCGGACCGAGACCGTGCTGTGGGACGCCGCGGCCGATCAGCCCGCCCTGATCCGCCCCGGCACCAGGGTGCGGTTCCAGGTGCTGCGATGAAGGCCGGGGTGAGTTCCGAGGTCGAGCCACCGGACCCGGGCCCCCGACGCGCCCTGGTGGTCGAACGCCTGGGTGGGCCGGTGACCGTCCAGGACCTCGGCCGCGCCGGTCTGGCCCACCTCGGCGTGCCGCGTTCGGGGGCGGCGGACCGCGGCGCGCTGAGACTGGCGAACAGGCTGGTCGGCAATCACCAGTCGGCGGCCGGTCTGGAGATCACGTTCGGCGGACTGGTCCTGCTACCCCTGGCCGATCTCACCGTCGCACTGACCGGTGCCGCGTGTCCGATGCGGATCGGCGAGGCGCCGGCTGCCGGGCACAGCCTGGTCGAGGTGCCCGCCGGGATGGCGATCGAGATCGGCCTGGCGAGCAGCGGGGTGCGCTGCTACCTGGCCGTGCGGGGGGGCATCCGCACGGACCAGGTGCTCGGCTCGAGGGCCACCGACACCTTCTCGGGGATCGGTCCCGCGCCCCTGTCCGCCGGGGACGTCGTACCGATCGGCCCACCGGACGGCGCCGACGTCGCCGCCTGGCCGCGCGTCGTCCAGGCACCCGTGGCGGCCCCGCCGGACCCGGCCAAACTCGTTGCCCTGCAAGTCCTTCCAGGGCCGAGAGCGCAGTGGCTCACGGACGAGGGGACGGCATTGTTCCGGGCCGCGACCTGGACCGTGTCGCCGGACTCGGACCGGGTCGGACTGCGCCTGATCGGGCCGGTGCTACCTCGCGCGCGCACCGAGGACCTGCCGAGCGAGCCGATGGTGCGTGGCGCCGTCCAGGTGCCGCCGTCCGGGCAGCCAGTGATCTTTCTGGCCGATCACCCGGTCACAGGTGGTTACCCCGTCGTGGCCGTCCTGAGGGAGGCGGCCTGTGACCGCGCCGCGCAGCTACGGCCGGGGCAGCGGGTCCGGATGCTCACCGACCCGAGGTACTGACCAGCGGCTCCGGGAGCCCGTCGTCCGGGATGTCGCGACTCGCCACGCGGAAAGCATCGGCGCGATGGTGATTGCGTTTCTCTATCCATTGTTACACAGTGGAGTCAAATCGTTACGGAGAATGACAACAGGACGGATGGAGGACAGGTGGACACCATCGTTCCCCGGCAACGCGGAGACGAGAGGTTCCGTGCCCTCTTCGACCGAGCCCCGATGGGTGTGGCTCTGTGCGATATCGACGGCCGTCTCCTCGAGGCCAACGAGGCCTTCCAGCAGATATTGGCCGACACCGGCGTCGACACCGGTGACGCCACCCTGCTCGACCTGCTGTGCCACACCGCGGCCGAGGCGGACGAGCAGCAGGACTGGCCGCGTGCGCTGGACGCGGTACGGGACGGCGAGCGGCCGGTCGCCCGCGCCCAGCTCAACCTCGCCCCGGTGGGGCACCCGCCCCGGCTGGTGCAGGTCACTGCGGCCCGCGTGGGTTTCGGGGACCGCACCTACCTGCTGACCCACGTCGAGGACGCCACCGGGCGGCGGCTCACCGAGCAGCGGCTGGTCTACCTGGCCACCCACGACGCGCTGACCGGTCTGGCCAATCGCGAACTCGTCCAGCAGCGCCTGGTCGCCGCCCTCGCCCGATCCGGGGGCAGCTCGCTGCCGGTCGGCGTGCTGCACATCGATCTGGACGGCTATGAGGACATCGCCGGCCGGCTCGGCACCGGGGCCGGCGAGGAGATGCTCGCCGAGATCGGCGAACGCCTCGGTCGGGTGCTGCGCGCCGGCGACAGCGCGGGTCGGCTGGACGGCCACGAGTTCCTGATTGTGGCGTGCGACGTGGCCGGCGAGACCGCACTGGCCGAACTGGTTCGTCGCATCGACGCCACGTTGTCCGTCCCGGTTCAGCTGGGCGTCGCCACCGGCACGGACGACGTCACCGCCGCCGTACCGGTGTCGGTGAACATCGGAGCCGTGCTCAGCCGCCCGGGCGAACAGGCCGGACCGCTGATCCGGCGCGCCGACGCCGCCCGCTATGCGGTCAAGCGCGCCAGTCGCCGCCAGCGCGGTCGTTCCCGCGCCGCGACCGCCTACGCGCACACGCCCCGGCGCGCCGAGCCGAGTGCCCTCGTGGAGCGGCGCTGAACGCCCCGCCCGGCGACGAACCGTCCGATCCGGATGGTGGCGCGGGGGTTCGCTCCGCCCCGGAGCAGGCCGGACAGCTGCGTCTGGAGTTCGGTCGAGTGTCGGGAAGGGCCTGGGCACGGCAGGCTGGGGGTGTGGAGGTCGATGTCGCGATCGTGGGCGCGGGTGGTGCGGGCCTGAACCTGGTCGCCGCCATCGACCGGCACCTCAACCGGATGTCAGCCTCCCGCGGCGCGGGAGCGCCGTCCGTGGCCCTGCTCGACCCGGTGCACCGCAGGATCGAGGACCGGACCTGGTGCTTCTGGGACGACGGGCACCTCGCCCATCGAGGCCGCCATCCATCGATCCTGGGACCAGATCGCCATCGTCGGCCCGGACGGTCTGCAACAGCGTCACCAGTTGCGCGGTCTGCGCTATGTCATGGTCCGCTCGGCCGACTTCTACGCGCTCGCGGACGATGCGGCGGCCCGAATCGGGGCGGTGCGGGTGCCGGTGGCGGTGGACGAGATCGTGGACGGGCCCGACCACGCCGTGATCCATGCAGGCAGCGAGCAGATCCGGGCCCGCTGGGTGTTCGACTCTCGCCCCGTCAGGCCGACCCGCCCCGGACGGACCACGCTGCTGCAACACTTCCGCGGGTGGCGGGTGGCCTTCCATCACGCCGCCCTCGACCCCGAACTGCCGGTGCTGATGGACTTCTCCGTGCCGCAGCCCGAGCGGGGAACGGCGTTCTGCTACGTGCTGCCCACCGATCGCCGCACCGGTCTGATCGAGTACACGCTGTTCTCCCGCGAGCGACTGCCCTCTGCGGCCTACGACGACGCGCTGCAGAACTACCTGGTGGATCGCTGGGGCACCGGTGGCGCCCCGGGCACCTACCGGATCGAGGAGATCGAGGACGGCGTGATCCCGATGAGCGACGCCGTGTTCAGCTCCCGGGTGGGCGAGCGGGTGTTCCGCCTGGGCACGGCCGGCGGCGCCACCCGGCCGTCCACGGGCTACACCTTCGCCGCGATGCAGCGCCAGGCCGAGCAGATCGCCGCCGCGTTGCTGGCCGGCCGCCGTCCGACCCCGCCCAGGCCGCACGCCCGCCGCCACCGCTGGCTGGACGCGGTCATGCTTCGGGCGCTCGACCGCGGCCACCTCGAGGGCGCGGAGCTGTTCACCAGGCTGTTCGACCGCAACCCGGCCGACCGGGTATTGCGTTTCCTGGACGGCGGGACCGGGCCGCTGGGCGAGCTCGCCCTGATCGGTTCGGCACCGATCGGGCCGATGGTGCGGGCGGCGACCGGCGACGTGAGCGATCGGATCCTGAGGCGTCGCTGACGCCGCGTGGCGCTAGGGTCGGGCCCAGGACTCATCGCGCAGCGACCCGCGTTCGCCCTGACCGGGACGATGACGGCCTGAAGGGTGCCGGGTTTGCCCGCGTCTGGTGGGGCGAACCCGGCACCCTTCAGGCGGGTGGCGAGCGCTCCGGGCCGGCCCCTGACACCCGCGCGCCGACTGAGCCTGCGAACCTCGCTCAACGCATCAGGTACAGGCCCGAGATCGCCGTGGTCGCGAGGATGAGCCGGTCGAACAGGTCCTGCTTCATGTGACCGATCACCCGTCGTCCGATCCATGTGCCGAGCAGGACGGCGGGTGCCAGTGTCGCGTTCAACCGCAGCGTGTCCGCCGTGATCAGACCCAGGCCGACGCTGAACGGAACCTTGGTCGCGTTGAGCACGAAGAAGAACCAGGACGTGGTGCCGAGGAAGCCGAGCATCGTGTAGCGCGAGTACAGCAGGTACAGCGCCATCGGCGGGCCGCCGGCGTTGGCCACCATCGTGGTGAAACCGGCCAGGGTGCCGAACCCCCAACGGGCCGTCGCGCGCCCCTCCGGGGCGGTGCCTGGGGCTCGCCGGCGCATCCACAGGTGGGCGCCGACCAACAGCACCAGGACGACGCCGATGGCCCGGCGCATCACGGTGTCGTCGACCCGGGCGATGAAGAACACGCCGACGCCGAGCCCGATCGCGACGGCGGGGATCAACCGCAGCAGCATCCGCCAGTCCGCGTGCGCGTGGTAGACGCGAACCGCCACCAGGTCGCCGACCATCAACAGACCGAGGACGACCCCCGTCGAGACCCGCGACGGCAGGGTCGCGGCGAAGATCGCCACGCTGATCAGCGCGACGCCGCCCACGGCGGTCTTGGCGAAGCCGATCAGGACGGCGGCCAGGACCAGACCCCCGAACGCGACGGGGGCGATCGTGCCCAACTCCCCGAAACTGAGCCCGGCGCTGCTCAGGACCACGAGGTGTCGAAGCGGCGCAGGCGCAGCGAGTTGGTCACGACGAACACGCTACTGAACGCCATGGCGGCCCCGGCGATCATCGGGTTGAGCAGGCCGAGCGCAGCCAGCGGGATCGCCGCCACGTTGTACGCGAACGCCCAGAACAGGTTGGCCTTGATCGTGGACAGGGTGGCGCGGGACAACCGGACGGCGTCCGCCGCCGAGCGCAGATCGGACCGGGTCAGGGTGAGGTCGGCGGCCTCGATCGCGGCGTCCGTGCCGGTGCCCATCGCCAACCCAAGATCGGCCTGCGCCAGCGCTGCGGCATCGTTCACGCCGTCGCCCGCCATGGCCACCACCCGGCCCTGTGCCTGCAGGTCACGGACGACGTCCACCTTGCCGTCGGGCAGCACCCCGGCGATCACGTCCCGCTCGGCGATCCCCACCTGCTGAGCCACCGCCGCGGCTGCTGTGGCATTGTCCCCGGTCAGCAGCATCGGGTGCAGCCCCAGGTCGCGCAGTGCGGAGATCGCCTCGGCGGCATGGGGTTTGATCGTGTCGGCAACAGCGAGCATGCCGCGGGCCCGGCCGTCCCAGGCGACCAGGACGGCGGTCTGCCCGGCTCGCTCGGCGGTGTCGGCGGCCGCGGTCAGCTCCTCCGGGACCTCGACCCCGGCCTCGCGCAGCCACGCGGTCCGGCCCACCTGGACGCGGCGCCCGCCGTCCGGTTCGCCCGAGGCGGTGCCGCCGCGCAGCAGCGCGGTGACGCCCAGGCCCTGCGTCGACTCGAAGGCGGCCACCTCGGGCAGGCTCCGCCCCTGGGCCGCCTCGACGACGGCCCGGGCGATCGGGTGCTCGCTGCCGGACTCGGCAGCCGCGGCCAGGGTCAGTACCTGCTCGTGGTCCTCACCGGGTGCGGCGACGGTCCGGACCAGACTCATCCGGCCGTGCGTGACGGTGCCGGTCTTGTCCAGCACGATGACGTCGGCCCGCCGGGTCTGCTCCAGGATCTGCGGACCCTTGATCAGAATGCCCAGCTGGGCGCCCCGGCCGGTGCCGACCAGCAGCGCGGTCGGCGTGGCCAGGCCCAGGGCACAGGGGCAGGCGATGACCAGGACGGCGACGGCCGCGGTGAACGCGTGGGTGGTCGAGGCGCCGAGGGAGAGCCAGACGATCAGGGTGAGCACTGCGAGCACCAGCACCACCGGGACGAACACGGACGAGACCCGGTCGGCGAGCCGCTGGGCGGGTGCCTTCCCGGTCTGGGCCGCCGTGACCAGCCGGGCGATCTGGGCGAGGCGGGTCGCCTCCCCGACCCGCTGGGCGCGCAGCACCAGCCGGCCGGAGGTGTTGATCGTCGCCCCGGTGACCTCGTCGCCCGGCCCGACCTCCACCGGAACCGATTCCCCGGTCAGCAGGGAGGTGTCCACCGCGCTGGTGCCGTCGACGACCACGGCGTCGGTGGCGATCTTCTCACCGGGGCGGACGACGAAGTCCTGGCCGACCTGCAGGGCCGAGATCGGGCGGCGCTGCTCGGTGCGTGACCCGTCGGGACCGGTCAGCAGGACGGAGACGTCCTTGGCGCCGAGATCGAGCAGGGCGCGCAGCGCGGCACCGGAGTCGCGCTTGGCCCGCGCCTCGGCGTACCGGCCGGCGAGCAGGAACGTGGTCACCGCCGCGGCCACCTCCAGGTAGAGGTCCGCCGCGTCCGACCGGGTACCCATCTGGTTCATGCTCATGCCGGTCTCGCCGGTGGCGGTGAACAGCAGGGCGTACAACGACCACAGGTAGGCGGCTGTGACTCCGAGGCTGACCAGGGTGTCCATCGTGGTGGCGCCGTGCCGCGCGGTGACCAGGGCCGCACGATGGAACGGCCAGGCGCCCCAGACGGCGACCGGTGAGGCGAGGGTCAGGCTGATCCACTGCCAGTTCGGCACCTGCAGGGCCGGGATCATCGCCATGGCGACGACCGGAACGGTCAGCGCGAGGCTGATCAGCAGCCGCTGTCGCAGGGCGGCGGCCTCGTGGGGTTGTCCACCCGGTCCGGCGGGTGGGATCGCCTGGCCGGTCGGCTGCGCGTCACCGGGTGCGCTCGCGGGCGGTTCGGGCAGTCGGGCCGAGTAGCCCGTGCGCTCTACGGTCGCAATCAGGTCGGAGACCTGCACCGTGTCCGGGAAGGTGACGTGGGCTGACTCGGTGGCGTAGTTCACCGAGGCGTGCACGCCGTCCATCCGGTTGAGCTTCTTCTCGATCCGGGCGGCGCAGGACGCGCACGTCATGCCCTGGACCGGCAGATCGATGCTCTGCAGGACCTCGATGGCTGGTCGCGGCGTGGACTCCGCCTGCGGGTCAGTCGTCGGCGAGCTCATAGCCCGCCTCGTCGACGGCTCCGCGGACGGCGGCGTCGTCCAGGCCCGTCTCGCTGATCACCGTCACCGTGGAGGCACCACCCGAGACCAGATCGACGGTGACGTCGGTGACGCCGTCCAGGGCGGACAACTCGTCGGTGACGGCGGCGACGCAATGGCCGCAGGTCATCCCGAGCACCTTCAGGGTGGTCGTGGTCATCTCTGGCTCCTCCTCGAACGTCGTCGATGCGCGATCGGCATGGCTAGCTGCGCACGAGTCGCGCGATGGCGTCGGCCGCCTCGCGGAGCTTCGTCTGCGCCTCGTCGTCGTCACCCGATTTCGCGGCGTCCATCACACAGTGCGAGACGTGATCCTCGAGCAGGCCCAGACTGACCGCCTGAAGAGCCTTGGTCACCGCGGCGACCTGGGTGAGCACGTCGATGCAGTAGGTGTCGCCATCGACCATGCGCGCGATCCCGCGCACCTGTCCCTCGATGCGGCTGAGTCGCTTGAGATAGTCCTGCTTGCTTCCGGTGTATCCGGGCGCCATGACGGCAGTATATACCCCTAGAGGGTATCGAGCAGGTGATCCGCCGGCTGAGGCGCCTAGCTGGCGATGATGCCGGGTTCGCGCAGGTCGACCGTCGACCCCTCGTCGGCCCGCGCCGCCTCGCGTTCTGCGCGCACGGCGCGCAACGTCCGCCATGTGTCGGCGAGTTCCAGGGACGTCCGCTCCAGGCGCGCCGCGTCCACCTCGCTGAGGGTGCCCTCCTCGGCGCCTCGCCGCAGCCGCCGCTCCTCGGCCACCAGCGTCTGGATGACTTCCAGTACCTCTCGCTCCTGCACGTGGGCCTCCTCGTCGAACGCGGGATCGCCGCGCATGAACCCTCGGTGGCTTGCGGGTTGTCGTCTCGTAAAGACGGTAAGAGACGGAAGCGGTTACAGGCAGGTCCAACCGGGCGTGACGGAGCCCACAGAGACCCATCCGTGGGCCCGTTCCCCGGGGACCTGCGGGACAACGGTCCGGATCGGCGGTCGAACCGTCCGCTGGCCGCCGGACCGCTCAGTCGAGGTGCCGGACGAGGTCCTCGGCGAGCCCGGTGTACCCGGCGGGGGTCAGGTCGAGCAGCCGCTTGGTGGCGTCGTCGGGCAGCCCGAGCCCGAGGACGAACTCGCGCATCGCCTGGGCGTCGATCCTCCGGCCCCGGGTCAGTTCCTTCAGCCGTTCGTAGGGCTGATCCAGGCCGTGCACGCGCATGACCGATTGGACCGCCTCGCCCAACACCTCCCAGGTCGCGTCGAGGTCCCTGGCCAGCGCCGCACCGTCCACGTCGAGACCGGCGAGACCCCGGCGCACGTTGTCGACGGCCAGCAGCGAGTGACCCAGCGCGGTCCCGATGTTGCGCTGCATCGAGGAGTCGGTGAGGTCGCGTTGCAGCCTCGAGGTCACCAGGGTCGAGGCGAGCACGTCGAGTAGCGCGTTGCTGACCTCCAGGTTGGCCTCGGCGTTCTCGAACCGGATGGGGTTGACCTTGTGCGGCATCGTCGAGGATCCGACGGAGCCCTGACCGCGCACCTGGGCGAAGTAGCCGAGCGAGATGTAGGTCCACACATCGGTGGCCAGGTTGTGCAGCACCCGGTTGAACCGGGCCACGTCCGAGTACAGCTCTGCCTGCCAGTCGTGCGGCTCGATCTGGGTGGTCAGCGGGTTCCAGGTCAGCCCGAGGTGTTCCACGAAGGTCTTCGACACCAGCGGCCAGTCGGTCTGCGGTGCCCCGAGGACGTGTGCGGAGAACGTGCCGGTCGCGCCGTTGATCTTGCCCAGGTATTCACCCGCCCCGATCCGCCGAAGCTGCCTGCGCAGCCGGTGGGCCAGGACGGCGAGCTCCTTGCCGAGCGTGGTCGGGGTGGCGGGCTGACCGTGGGTGCGCGCCAGCATCGGGACGGAGGCGTGCTCGCGGGCCATCTCGGCCACCTGGTCGGTCAGGGCCGTGGCGGCCGGCAGCCAGACCTCGCGGACGGCGTCACGCACCATCAGGGCGTAGGCCAGGTTGTTGATGTCCTCACTGGTGCAGAACAGGTGGATGTGCTCGGCGACGTCCGCCAGGGACGTCCCCTCGGTGCGTCGCTTCAGGTAGTACTCGACCGCTTTGACGTCGTGCAGCGTCTCCCGCTCGATCGCGGCCAGTTCGGTCACGGAGGCCGCGTCGAAATCGGTCACCGTCGCGCGCAGCAGCTGCCGCTCGGCCTCGGTCAGCGGCCGCATTCCCGGCACGGCCCCCGCAGCGCCCAGGTGGATCAGCCACTCGACCTCCACCTGGAGGCGGCGCCGGTTCAGAGCGGCTTCGGAGAGGTGATCGGCCAGGGGGGCGACGGCTGCGCGGTAGCGTCCGTCCAGCGGGGACAGCGGGGCGTCGAGGCTCACTCGGACATGCTGTCACGGACGACGGCGATCGCCGTCCGGGTGCCCGGTCGCCCCCTGGGGGCGTCTTTCGGCACCCGGCCGGCGATCACCGCGGTGTGGGGCGGGTCCGATCGGGTCGGCGTGGATCGACCGTGCCTCAGCCGCGAACGGCCTGTTCGATCCGCTCGCCGATGTGCTTGTCGATGTTCCTCCAGTACTCGAAGGCCCGTTGCAGCACGGGCTCGGAGACCGACTTGCTCAGGTGCCCGGCCACGTTCGAGACCAGCCGCTCGCGCTGGTCGTCGTCCATCACCTCGTTGATCAAGGTGTTGGGCTGACCGTAGTCGTCGTCGTCCGTTCTCAGGGTGTAGGCCGAGCGGACCATGTCGCCGTCGACGTCCCAGGTGTTGTCGCGCCCGACCAGGCTGGGGTCGGCCGCCGGTCCGCCGTAGGAGTTCGGTGCGTACACGGGGTCGGTGGCGTTCACGACGCGCATGGCGCCGTCCTTGGAGTAGCTGTGCACCGGGGACTTCGGGGCGTTGACCGGGATCTGCTTGTAGTTCACCCCGAGCCGGGCCCGGTGGGCGTCGGTGTAGGAGAATCCGCGGGCGAGCAGCATCTTGTCCGGCGACAGACCCGTGCCGGGCACCATGTTGTTCGGTTCGAAGGCGGCCTGCTCGATCTCGGTGTGGTAATCGGTGACGTTCCGGTTGAGGGTCATCCTGCCGACCGGGATCAGCGGATAGTCGGCGTGCGGCCACACCTTGGTCAGGTCGAACGGGTTGAACCGATAGGTCGCGGCATCCGCGTAGGGCATCACCTGCACGTGCAGGGTCCACGACGGGAAGTCGCCGTCCTGGATCGCCGTATAGAGGTCGCGCTGGTGGTAGTCGCCGTCCTCGCCCGCGAGTTGGTCGGCCTCCCCCTGCGTCAGGCACTCGATGCCCTGGTCGGTCTTGAAGTGGTACTTGACCCAGAACGCCTCACCGTCGGCGTTGTACCAGGAATAGGTGTGGCTGGAGTAGCCGTTCATGTGCCGCCACGACTTCGGGATGCCGCGGTCGCCCATCAGCCAGGTCACCTGGTGCGCCGACTCCGGCGACAGCGTCCAGAAGTCCCACTGCATGTCGTGATCACGCATGTTGTTGTCCAGGCGGCGCTTCTGGGACCGGATGAAGTGCTGGAACTTCATCGGGTCCCGCAGGAAGAACACCGGGGTGTTGTTGCCGACCAGGTCGAAGTTCCCCTCGGGGGTGTAGAACTTCAGCGCGAAGCCGCGGGGGTCACGCCAGGTGTCGGGTGAGCCGCGCTCGCCGGCCACGGTCGAGAACCGGGCCACCATGGGGGTCGTCGCCCCCGGCTGGAAGAGGGCGGCGCGGGTGTGGGCGCTGACGTCGTGGGTGACGACGAACTCCCCGAAGGCGCCACCGCCCTTGGCGTGCGGCTGGCGCTCCGGGATCCGCTCCCGGTTGAAGTTCGCCATCTGCTCGAGCAGGTAGTGGTCCTGCAGCAGGATGGGACCATCGGGGCCGACGGTCAGCGAGTGCTCGTCACTGGCGGCGGGGACCCCCCCGTCGGTGGTGGTCGGTGGTGGGCTCTTCGCCGCATCGGGGGTCGGGGATACCGTCACTTCGTCCTCCCTCGTCAGCACGGCCTGAGAAACAGGCAATGGGTGCAATGGGTGCAATCCAACAACCCCAACACACGATCTGGAATCGTTCAACCTTTCGGGACGGGCCCCGATGGCGGCCACAGGTCGCAGCAGGCCTCGTGGCGACCGGGCTCGGCATCGGGGCGGCACCGTTCGTCCTCGGAGCTTCGGCGGACGTGATCAGCCTGCGAGCGGCCTTCCTGGTCATCCCCGCGTTCCTGGTCGCCGCGCTCGGTGCGTTGCGGGCCACCCGCGCGGCCCGGTCGGTGCCCCGAGACCGGTGACGTCCGGGTGAATCCCCGTTAGGTTCTGTGGGCGACGCCGCTGTTCCCTGAGCGTCGCGGCTGTCCCGTTGCACCTGCGTGCCGCAGTTCGTCCGTCCCGAGTGGAGGTACCCGTGCAGATCGGCGTCCCGCGCGAGTCGCGTGCTGGAGAGACCCTGGTCGCAGCGACGGCGAAGACCGCCGCGCAGTTGGTCGCTCTCGGCTATCAGGTGATCATCGAGGCCGGGGCCGGTGACCTGGCCGACCAGTACGACGCCGCCTACGCGGCGGCCGGCGCGAACCCGGTGAGTGCGGAGCAGGTCTGGGCCAGCGACATCGTGATCAAGGTGAACGCCCCCACCGATGCCGAGATCGCCCGCCTCCGTCCGGGCGCGACGATCGTCTCGCTGATGGCTCCGGCGCGCAGCCCCGAGCTGCTCGATGCGCTGCAGCGCCGCGGCGTGACGGCGATGGCGATGGACGCCGTCCCGCGCATCTCGCGAGCCCAGTCCATGGACGTGCTGTCCTCGATGGCCAACGTGGCGGGCTATCGCGCGGTGATCGAGGCGGCCCACGAGTTCAACCGCCAGTTCACCGGTCAGGTGACGGCCGCCGGAAAGGTCCCGCCCGCGAAGGTGTTCGTGGTCGGCGCCGGGGTCGCCGGGCTGGCCGCGATCGGCGCGGCCGGCGCCATGGGTGCCGTGGTCAGGGCCTTCGACGTCCGGCCGGAGGTGGCCGAGCAGGTGGAGTCGATGGGTGCCCAGTTCGTCACCATCGACATGGAGCAGGAGGTCAGCGCCGACGGCTACGCCAAGGAGATGACCGCCGAGCAGGAGCAGGCGACCGCGGTGATGTATGACGAGGAGGCGCGCAACGCCGACATCGTCATCACCACCGCTCTGATCCCCGGCCGCCCGGCCCCGACGTTGATCACGGCCGACACCGTGGCCCACATGGAGCACGGGTCGGTGATCGTCGACCTGGCCGCGGCCAACGGCGGCAACTGCGAGGTGACCCAGGCCGACCAGAAGGTGGTCACCGCCAACCAGGTGACGGTCCTCGGCTACACCGACCTGTCCAGCCGGCTGCCGGCGCAGACCTCTCAGCTCTACGGCACCAACGTCGTCAACCTGTTCAAGCTGCTGACCCCGAACAAGGACGGCGAGCTGACGATCGACCTGGACGACGTGGTGGTGCGGGGGCTGACGGTCGTCAAGGACGGCGAGAGTCTCTGGCCCCCGCCCCCGGTGCAGGTCTCGGCCGCCCCGGCACCGGTCGCCGCGGTCGAACCCAAGGAACCTCCCAAGCCACCGGACCCACGCCGCAAGGTCTATGCCGCTGGACTGGCGGCGATCGTGTTCGCCGTGGTGGCGACCTTCGCCCCGGCGGCGTTCCTCGGGCACTTCACGGTGTTCGCCCTCGCCGTGTTCGTCGGCTTCTACGTGATCTCGAACGTGGCCCACGCCCTGCACACACCGCTGATGTCGGAGACGAACGCGATCTCCGGGATCATCCTGGTCGGTGGCTTGTTGCAGGTGGGCGACGACAACATCGCCGTGACCGTGCTGGCGGTGATCGCCGTCCTGGTGGCCAGCATCAACATCTTCGGAGGCTTCCTGGTGACCTCGCGCATGCTGTCGATGTTCCGGAAGGGCTGACCGATGGCCACCTTGACCCTGGTGCCGGCCGCGGTTCACGCCGTGGGGACCTCACTGACCGCCGCGACCGTGCCGGCCACCGATTCCCGGCTGAACGGGTTGGTGACGGCGGCCTACATCGTCGCCGGAGTGCTGTTCATCCTCGCGCTCGGCGGCCTGTCGAAGCACGAGACCGCCGAGCGGGGGAACCGTTTCGGCATGGCCGGTATGGCCATCGCCCTGGTCGCGACCATCGCGCTCGCACTGCGCGACAGCCAGCGTCCGCCGGCGGTGACCGCGGTGCTGATCGCCGCGGCGATGGCGGTGGGCCTGGCCATCGGCTCCTGGCGTGCCCGCACCGTCGAGATGACCGGCATGCCGCAGCTGGTCGCCATGCTGCACAGCTTCGTGGGTATCGCCGCCGTCCTGGTCGGCTACAACTCCTACCTCGTGACCGAGCACGGCACCGACGCGACGGCTCGGATCCACTCGGTCGAGGTGTTCCTCGGGGTGTTCATCGGCGCCGTGACGTTCACGGGCTCGGTCGTGGCCTGGGCCAAGCTCAGCGCCCGGATGAAGTCCACACCGATGATGCTGCCCGGGCGGCACCTGCTCAACCTCGGCATCATCGTCGCGTCCGTCGTCCTGATGATCTGGTTCATGGCCGACGGCTCGATGCTGAGTGGCGACGTGCCGCGCGGGCTGGTGCCGTTGACGATCATGACAGTGCTGGCGCTGGTGCTCGGGTTCCACCTGGTCTCGGCGATCGGCGGCGGCGACATGCCCGTGGTCGTCTCGATGCTGAACAGCTACTCCGGCTGGGCCGCCGCGGCCGCCGGGTTCATGCTCAGCAACGACCTGTTGATCATCACTGGATCCCTGGTCGGCTCTTCCGGTGCGATCCTGTCCTACATCATGTGCAAGGCGATGAACCGGTCGTTCATCTCGGTCATCGCCGGCGGATTCGGGTCCGACGGAGCCGTCTCCGGCGAGGCCCGTGACTACGGGGAGCATCGCGAGATCGACGCCGAGGGGGTCGCCGACCTGTTGACCGCCGCCTCGTCCGTGGTGATCACGCCCGGTTACGGGATGGCCGTGGCCCAGGCCCAGTACCCGGTTGCCGAGCTCACCTCGAGGCTGCGGGCCAAAGGCGTCGACGTGCGCTTCGGGATCCACCCGGTCGCCGGCCGGCTGCCCGGCCACATGAACGTGCTGCTGGCCGAGGCCAGGGTGCCCTACGACATCGTGCTCGAGATGGACGAGGTCAACGAGGACTTCGCGGACACCGATGTGGTGCTGGTGATCGGCGCCAACGACACGGTGAATCCGGCCGCGCTGGAGGAGCCGGACAGCCCGATCGCCGGCATGCCGGTCCTCGAGGTGTGGAACGCCAAGGACGTCATCGTGTTCAAGCGCTCGATGGCCACCGGATACGCGGGAGTGCAGAACCCCCTGTTCTTCAAGGAGAACACCCAGATGCTCTTCGGCGACGCCAAGTTGCGCGTCGAGGACATCGTCCACTTCCTGGCCGCCTGACCCCCGCCCCTCACGGGAACGGGTGCTGCTTTCCCCCGACTGAGGGGGGAGAACGGCACCCGGGGTGGGTGGGCGCCGTGGCTCAACCGAGCTGGCTGGTCCCCAGGTAGAGGTGCAGGACCGGGACCTGGAGTTCGTCGCGGGCCCGGGAGGCCCAGTCGCGGCGGAACGTGTCCTCGAGGGCGTGC
Organism: uncultured Actinomycetota bacterium; assembly: GCA_963750395.1. Classification (GTDB taxonomy): domain Bacteria; phylum Actinomycetota; class Actinomycetes; order Actinomycetales; family Kineosporiaceae; genus JADJPO01. The sequence goes on from CAVVQM010000008.1 coordinate 70,287, forward strand.
GGCAACGTCACGACGACGATCTCGGTGCCTTCCGCCTCGCCGCCGACCGCCGTGCGCAGGGCCGGGATCGGGTCGTCGGCGACCACCTCGCCCTCGGCCTGGACGCCGGCCGCCCGCAACTGGTCCAGGGACTCGGCGAGCTGCTCCTCGGCGGTGGCGACGGCACGGCCCTTCTCCGGCTCCCTGCCCAGGACGTCGTCGAGGGCCGCACGGAGGTCGCCGAGGCTCAGGTGGTCGATCAGCGAGACCAGCAGATTGCGCTGCGTGTCGGCCGGTACGAGGACCTGGTAGGTCGCGTCGGCCGGGTGCAGCGACGTGATGTGCTCGACGTCGGCCGGCCCGAGGCTGTCCTCGCTGAGGATGATGATGCGGGTGCTCACCCCGCGAGCCTAGTCCTCGCGGACTGTCACCGGCGCGCCCCCGGATCAGCCGCCGGCCATCGCCCCCACCACGAGCAGCGGCTCGTCCCCGCGGGCGACGGCGGCCGGCAGCGGGGTGTCGACGCTCTCGTGAGACCAGTCGTCCTGACAGGCGAAGAACCGCACGAACGGACGGCGTGCCCCGCCGCCGTGGGCGCGGATCGCGCCGCGCAGCACCGGGAAGCGCGCCTCCACGGCGTCCAGCACCGACCGCACGCAGACCGGCTCGACCACCTCCAGACTCAGCTCCCCGTCCACCTGGGCCAGGCCGCGGAGATGCTCGGGCAGACGGACCCGGACCGGGACGGTCACGGCAGGGTCTGGACCTCGACCGACAGCACCGCCGGCAGGTCCCGGACGATCGGCGTCCACGTGTCGCCGGAGTCGGCGGAGGCGTAGACCTGCCCGCCGGTGGTCCCGACGTACACACCGGCGGAGTCGAGGGAGTCCACGCCCAGGCAGTCCCGCAGCACATTGACGTAGCAGTTCTCCTGTGGCAGGCCGGACGTCAGCGGTTCCCACTCGTTCCCGCCGGTGCGGGAGCGGTAGACGCGCAGCTTGCCGTCGGGCGGCACGTGATGGGAGTCGCTGGTGATCGGGACGACGTAGACGGTCTCGGGCTCGTGCGGGTGCACCACGATCGGGAACCCGAAGTCGGAGGGCAGGTCGCCGCTGACCTCGACCCAGTTCTCGCCGCCGTCATCGGTGCGCATCACGTCCCAGTGCTTCTGCATGAAGACGGTGTCCGGCGCGCTGGGGTGGGAGGCGAGCTTGTGCACGCAATGGCCGACCGTGGCCGTCTCGTTCGGTATCTCACCGGACTTCAGGCCCTTGGTGACCGGTCGCCACGAGCCGCCGCCGTCGTCGGTGCGGAAGCAGCCGGCGGCCGAGATGGCCACGGTCATCCGATCGGGGTCGGTGGGGTGCTCCAGGATGGTGTGCAGGCACAGTCCGCCGGCTCCGGGCTGCCAGTCCGAGCCGGAGACGTCCCGCAGGGCCGGTACCTCCTGCCAGGTGGCGCCGGCGTCGACGGACCTGAACAGCCCGGCGTCCTCGACCCCGGCCCACACCGTGTCCGCGTCGTGCACGGACGGCGCCAGGTGCCACACCCTGGCGAACTCCCACGGGTGCGCGGTGCCGTCGTACCACTGGTGCGTGCCCGGGTCGGTGGCGTAGGCGAACTCGTTGCCGACCGGCGTCCAGGTGGCCCCGCCGTCGTCCGAGCGGTGGATCTGCTGGCCGAACCAGCCCCCGGACGGCGCCGCCCAGACCCGGTCCGGATCAAGGGTTGAGCCCTGCACGTGGTAGGTCTCCCAGCCGAGGAAGTGTGGACCGGACACCGTCCAGTCGGCGCGCGCCTCGTCGGAGCCCAGGACGAACGCACCCTTGCGCGTGCCCACCAACACCCTGACACCTGCCATGCCGACCCCCATTGGTCTGTGATTGGCCATCCGTTCGCCGATGGGAGCAGCCTGCTCCGATCCGTTGCGGATGTCACGCGCGGGAGAGCGTCAGGGTCGCCCCGGGCTCCTGGCGAGCTGCCGTGGTGGCCGCCCGTTGTGAGCGAGCGACCCGGGCACGACCGACGATGCGGTGAGAACCCGGCCCGAGAACCCGCCAGGCGATAGGGGGCGCCATCAGGGTCGGCGGGGCCGCGAGGAGGTTGAGCACCCGCCCGAAGGCCACGGCCACGGTCGGATCCTCGGTGGCGACCTGGACCAACCGGTCCAGATAGCGGTCGACGAGCCGCTCGGGCAGTGGCTTGACCGGCTGCCCCGGGAAGCGTCCGTCGGCCCCGGTGGCCAGCGCCCACGGTGTCGCGACCACCCGCGCGAAGGCCCTTGAGGATCGGGCCGCGATGTCGTGGGTCCCCCCGGCCTGCAGCAGTTCTCGCAGTTCGAGCGCCTGGTGCGCCGCTGAGCTCATGCCCTGTCCGTAGACCGGGTTGAAGGAGCACACCGCATCACCGATGACCACGAGGCCGGCAAGGCGCCTGTCCAGCTTCTCCCAGTGCCGCCAGCGGCTCGTGGGATAGGCGAAGCGCGCGGCATCGCCGATGGGTTCGCAGTGTTCCGCAATGGTCGCGATGCCGTCGGTGGGAAGGGTCCGGGCGAAGGCTCGGAAGCCCTCGAGGTCCACTGGGGGACGCCCACCGAACTGTTCGGCGAGGGTCACCGTCCACCGATCACCCTCCTGGCGCAGGGCCACGCCCCCGCGCCCGACCGTCGGACGGCTGCCCACGACATCGGCGTCCAGGTCATCCAGCACCCCGTCCCGGGCGCGGAACAGGCGCGTCACGTACTGAACCTGTGCGTTCACGAGCGTCTCGCGGGGAACCGGATACCCCAGATCGGCCAGCCAGCGTGGTGCCCGAGAGCCTCGACCCGTGGCGTCGACGACGAGCCCGGCGCTCGCCTCGCGCACCCCGGGGCGCCGGTCGCCGTCCGGCTGTGGGCGGTCCCCGTGCTGCGGCCGCGGGGCGAGGACGACGCCGGCCACGCCGGAACCGTCCGCGTGGGCGCGCAACCCGACGATGTCGTGTCCCCCGAGCAGGACGACGTTGGGTGTCGCCGTCACACGCCGGCGGATCTCGGCCTCCACCAGCGTGCGCGAGGCGAGCAACCCCACCAGGCCGGACGGCCGGCGGGACAGGATGTTGTCCGCCATGTGCCAGCGGGTCCGGGCCAAGACGTCCGTCTGCAACGCGCCGCGGGCGAGCAGGCTGTCGGTGAAGCCGGGCACGATGCTCTCGATCGCGTCCGTGCCCCGGACGAGCAGGCCGTGGGTGTGCCGGGACTGTGCGACGCCACGTCTCGGGCCGGTGAGTTCGTCAGCGAGGTCGTCGCGGTCGACGAGGACGACCTCGTCCACATGCTCGGCGAGCACGCGCGCGGCCAGGAGACCGGCCAGGCTCCCGCCGAGGACGACGGCCCGACGCCGCTCCGGTTCGACCTGCTCCGGTCGGCGGACGGTTTGGGAGGACGGGTGTGAACGCATGGTGATCTCCTCTGGGCCGTGCGGGTCATCGCGCCCGACGCGTGAGCCCGCTGCGGGTTCTGCCCCTGTACGGCGCCGCCCGTCCTGCCGGATGACCACATCCGCGGCAGGGAACGGCGACGTACCCCCATGACGGCGACGATCGGACGAGAGGTGAGGGCCATGGATGCGCGGACCATCGACCCCGCGTGATCGCGACCGTGGCGCCGCCGCTGCGCGACCGCTCGGCCGCCCACCGGTTCCGGCGGAGACCGTTGCCCGGCAGACGTCCCAGTTCTACCGTCGAGGCGATGGAGGCGACCGACGCCCTGCTCGTCGCCCGCGTCGCGGCGGGCGATGACCTCGCGCTGGCCGAGGCGTTCGACGCGCTCGCAGGGCCCGTCTACGCCATGGCGGTGCGCGTGCTGGGCGACGCGAGCGCCGCGCAGGACGTGGTCCAGGAGGTCTTCGTGCAGCTGTGGACGCATCCGCAGAGATACGACCCGGCTACCGCGCCGCTGCGTACCTACCTGATGGTGCTGGCCCGAAGCCGAGCGATCGACGCCGTCCGCGCCGACGCCCGCCGCCGCGCCCGACAGGAACGACACCACCGGCTCACCCTCGAGGTCGCACCACAGTCCCCGGGCGACGAGGTGGTGGCGCGCGAGGCGGCCCGGCTCGTCCGGGAGGCGGTCCGCCTCCTTCCGCTCGAACAGCGTCAGCTGGTGGAGCTGGCCTACTTCCAAGGCAAGTCGTATCGCGAGGCCGCCGCGGCCGCCGGCATCCCGGAGGGAACCGCCAAGTCGCGGCTGCGGGCCGCCCTGGCCTCGCTGGAAGACGCCCTCGACCACACCCTGTTGGAGTCGATATGAACACCCCCACCGGACCGATCGCCCCGCCTGAGGGCCTGCGCGAGCGCGTGCTCGAGCGCTCCCTGGGCCTGCGGCCGGCCGGCCGGGCCACTCCCGAGCCCGATCCGATCTCGGAGTCCGAGGCGTTCCGGCGCACCGCGGACGCGCTGGCTGCCCTGCTCGAGGGGCTCACCGATGCACAGTGGCGACGGCCGACGGTGCGCGGCCTCGACGTCCAGGGCCTGATCGGGCATCTCATCGGGGTGGAGGAGGACGTGCAGCGCGCGCTGGCCGGCGACCGGACGGTGGCGGTGGGCGAGCACGTGGCGTCGTCCCAGCCGTCCGCACAGCGCCAGAGCGGTCGGCCGGTCGCGATCACGCGCGAGGAGTGGACGGCCGCGGTAGCCCGAACGATCGAGCTCGTCGGGGCCGCCGACCGGAGCGCCTGGGTCGCCTTGCACGGGCTGCGTCTGCCGCTCTCGACCTGGTGCGTCGTCCGGACCTTCGAGCTCTGGACGCACGAGAACGACATCCGGCGGGCGCTGGACCTGCCCGAGACCCAGCCCGACGCGTCGACACTGACGCTGATGACCACCCTGGCCGCCGGCCTGCTGCCGCAGGCCGCGGCCTCGTGCGGGCTCACCGAGCCCGTCTCGCTGCGCCTCGTGCTCACCGGACCGGGCGGCGGCACCTGGCAGCTCGCCATGGGGGAGCCGGGGCCCATCGCCACCTCGGTGGGCGTGGTCACCGATGCCGTGGTGTTCTGCCGCCTGGTCGCCAACCGGCGGACCCCCGCCGAGATCGACGCCTTCGTGACCGGCGACGCGCAGCTGGCCACCGACATCCTGCGGGCGGCCACCACCCTGGCGCTCGACTGAACCGGGACGTTGGATCACCCCGGACCGGTCTGCACAGAATCTCCACACTCTCTCCCGCCGCACTCCAGCGGGCGCCCGCTAGCGTCGTGGGCGTGGACGACGTGGCCGGCCGGCGATGAACGGGCAGAACGGGGCACGGTCGTCGCGGCTGCTCGTGGTCGAGGACGACCGCGCGATCGCCGACGCCGTGGTGCGCCGGTTGCGCAGTGAGGGCTACACGGTCGACGCGGTCTTCGACGGGCTGTCCGCGGTCGACGCGGCGAGCGCCGTCCACTACGACGCCGTGGTCCTCGACGTGATGTTGCCCGGTCTGGGAGGTCACGACGTGTGCCGTCAGATCCAGGCCGAACGCCCGGTGCCGGTGCTCATGCTCACCGCTCGGGACGAGGAGGCCGATCGGCTGATCGGGTTGTCGGTCGGCGCCGACGACTACCTGAGCAAGCCGTTCAGTCCGCGTGAACTGGTCGCCCGCATCGCCGCCCTGCTGCGTCGCGTGGAGCGGGCCGCACTGCTGGCGCAGGGCCGGGCGGGCCAGCCGGTTCCGAGGTCCGCGGTCACCATCGGCGGGCTGATCGTGGACGCCGGGACCCGCCGGGTCAGCCTGCACGGTGAGGCGATCCACCTGACGCGCACCGAGTTCGACCTGCTGTTCGCACTCGCCTGCCGGGAGGGCCGGGTGGCCGAGCGCGACCGGTTGCTCGCCGAGGTCTGGGACTGGGAACCGGCGAGCGCGGCCCAGGCCGTCACCGCCGGAGCGGCACGGGTGATGGACAGCCACGTCAAGGCCCTCCGCCGCAAGCTCGGCCCCGGGATGATCCGCACCGTGCACGGGGTCGGCTACGCATTGGAGTCCGCATCGTGAGAGCCGATCTGCCACAGCGGCTCCGGCCGCTCGACCCGGTTCGCTCGATCAAGGCCAAGCTCGGTCTGCTGGTGGCGGCGAGCATCGCCGCCTCGGCGCTGCTCATCTACGTGTTCCTCGTCTATCTGGGCTGGCGCGCACGCTACGGCCTCACCGTGTCGGTGCTGATCGGTCTGGCCGTGACGCAGGCGCTCGCCCACGGCATGACCAGCCCGCTGCGCCAGATGACCGCCGCCGCGCGGGAGATGGCCGCCGGCCGCTCGCCCGATCCGGTTCGGGCCACCAGCCGGGACGAGGTCGGCGAACTCGCCCGGGCCTTCACCCAGATGGCCGAGGACCTCCAGTCCGCCGACGCCCAGCGGCGGGAGCTGCTGGCGAACGTCGCCCATGAGCTGCGAACCCCGCTGGCCGCCGTCCGCGCGCAGTTGGAGAACCTGGTGGACGGCGTCCGCCCGGCCGACGACGTGGCGCTGGGGGAGGTGCTCGAGCGGATCGAGCGGCTGTCCACCCTGCTGGACGACCTTCTCGGGCTGGCCCGTGCCGACGCAGGCGGCGAGCTGCTGGACCGCCGGCCCACCCCCGTGGCCGCCCTGGTGCGCGAGGCCGTCGAGGAGGTCCAGGCCTGTCGACCGGACGCGGTGGTGACGGTCGCCGTCGACGAGGACCTCACGGCCGACCTCGATCCGTCCCGGATCCGCCAGGTGCTGGTCAACCTGCTGGACAACGCCACCCGCCATGCCGGCGAGGACGGGCGGATCGAGGTCGCGGCGGTCTCGGACGGGCGGGGCACCCTGGTGCTGGACGTGGCCGACGACGGTCCGGGGATCCCCGAGTGCGAGCGCGCCGCGGTGTTCGACCGGTTCCGGCGCGGGGCTCTGACCGTCGCCGAGAGCCCCACCGGCGGAACCGGTCTCGGCCTGGCCATCGCCCGTTGGGCGGTCACCCTGCACGGCGGCCGGATCGAGGTGCTGCCCGCGCACAGCGGCTGTCGGATCCGTGTTCAGGTGCCGGACGTCCTCCCGTAGTCCGTCGGCACGTCCACCCAACACCTGGGAGCGTCATGTCCGCCTCCAAGCCCGCCTCCGGCCGTCCCGGCCGCCCTGTCACCGGTCCGACCGGCGGCACCCTGGTCGAGCCCGCCTCCGCCGCCCGGGACTCCGAGGAGGGTCCCCCGCCGTTGCCACCGGTCCGGACCCCACCGCGGGCCTGGCTGCGGGAGCTGCCCGAGCCTCGGCCCCTGATTCTCGGCCTGCTGACCGGGCTGGCCCTGATGGCATGGATCACCCTGCCGGCTCCGCCGGGACTGCATTGGCTGGCGCTGGTGGCCCTGATGGCGGCCCTGGTCCGCGCCGGCACGCCGAACCGGCCGCTGAGGCGTTCGGAGTCCGGCCTGCTCGCGGTCGCGGTCGCTCTCGGCTCGGTGGGTTCCGTGCGCACCAATGCGCTCGTCGCGTTGTGTCTGGTCGCCGGGATCGGTTGTGCCGCAGCCGGTCTGCTCAATGTCCGGCGCTGGCCGGCACTCGCTCTGGCCGTGCCGATGCTGGCCCGCACCGGTGTCCCCGCGGCGGTGTGGGTGCTGCGGTCGGTGGCCCGGCCCGGGCTGGCACGCGCCGCGATGCCCTGGCTGCGCGGAGGACTGGTCGGCGCCGGACTGCTGACCGCCGTGACCGCCCTGCTGCGCTCGGCCGACGGGGCGTTCGCCGCCCTGGTCGATCCGTTGGTGCCGGATTCGTTCGAGCTCGCACCCGGTCGCGTCGTCCTGACCGGCGTGGTCCTGGGTCTCGCCCTCGCCCTCCTGGGTGCCCGGGTCCTGCCGATCTCGTGGGGCTGGCTGCCGGGTCCGCGCGCACCGCGGCCGGCGGCCGAATGGGCGCTGCCCCTGGCGCTGGTGGACGTCGCCCTGCTCGCCTTCGTCGCCGTCCAGGCGCTCGTGGCCCTCGGCGTGCTGTCGCAGACACTGGGGTTCGCCGGGACGACCCCGTCCGCGCACGCCCGGCAGGGCTTCTGGCAGCTGATCGCGGTCACCGTACTGATCGGCCTGGCCCTGGGTCGGGCCGGCCGGGGGGCCGATGCGCGCGATCCCCGGCATTGCGTCGTGCTCACCGCGCTCGGCGGGGCGGCGGTGGCGAGCGCCCTCGTGCTGGCCGGTCTCGCGGTGCACCGGATGTGGCTCTACGAGCAGGCGTTCGGCTGGACGGTGCTGCGCCTGCTGGTCGGGGTGTTCGAGCTCTGGCTGGCGGCGATGCTCCTGCTGGGCGCGTGGGCCTGGCTGATGGGCCGCACGGCGTTACTGCCGCACGCGGTGGTGCTCAGCGCCGGGTCGCTGCTCCTGGTGATGACCCTGGTCTCGCCCGACGCCCTGATCGCCCGCTGGAACGTCGACCGCTACCTGGCCACGGGCGAATTCGACGCCCAGTACGCCGCATCGCTGTCGGACGACGCGGCCCCGCAGCTGGACCGGCTGCCGCAGCCCCTGCGCTGCCGGACGCTGGCCCGGCCTGCGCGGGAGGAGGCGCCGTGGTTCGCCGTCAACCCGAGTCGAGGCTCGGCCGAGGCCCTGCGAGCCGAGTGCCCGGTTCCCACGCCGTGACCATGATCATCGCCAGAGCCACCCCATAGGCGCCCGCGGTCGCTGCGGTCAGCGACCAGCCGAGCGCGGGCGCCAGGTAGGCCGGGTAGGCGGCGGCCGCGATCGCCAGCCAGCGTGCCCGCCCGTCCAGGGCGACCAGCGGAACCAGCAGCAGCGCGTACCAGGGGTAGCTGATGCCGATGACGGCGAGGGCGAGGCCCACGGTGACCATCGCCGCTCGCCATGGCCGGTGCTCCTCGACCCGGGTGAACGCCCAGAACGCCACGGCGGCCAGGACGAGCAACCCGGCCACAGCGGCGGCGGCGCCGGGCAGCGGCAGCAACGCGAACCGGGTCCGTCCGTCGAAACCCCTCCTCCGGCAGGTACCCGGGCAGGAACCCCAGCACCGTGGGACCCGCGGCGATCACGTGGGGCAGGTAGACGGCCGCGACCACGCCCAGGGTCGCCGCCACGGTCACCGCGGGCCCCCGCAGCCGCTCTCGTCCCGCCCCGCGCCACGGCCCGGCCAGCGCGGGCAGCAGCAGAACCGGGAGCAGCTTGGTGGCCACGGCCAGGGCGGCGATCATTCCGGCGCGGGTGCGCCGCCCGTCCGCCGCCGCGCCGAGGGCCAGCACGACGAGCAGGCTGCTCAGGACGTCGACATGGGCGTTCCCCCCGGCCTCCAGCGCGACCGTCGGGCACCACGCCCACAGCACCGCCTGTCGCGGATCACCCCGGCGGCGCAGCACCCGCACCAGCGCGAGCGTGGTGGCGACCGCGAGGAGTGCGCCGACCACCTGCCAGGTGCGGTCGCGGCCGCCGTCCTCGCCCAGCGGTCGGGTGAGCAGGTGGACGACGGTGAACTCCGCCTGGGCGACCGGCGGGTAGATGGTGGGGGCGGTGGGGTGGTTCATCCTGGTGCAGACGTGGGTGATCTCCCCCGTCGTCGTCGTGCAGTTCGACGGGAACAGCCACGGCGTGCGCAGGTCCGCCAGCGCGTCATCGGTCGGCGCGTAGCGGTAGGGCGAGATGCCCGCGGCCTGGACCCGGCCGTCCCAGGCGTAGCGATAGAAGTCGTCGGTCAGGCGTGGCGGCGAGGTCATGGCCGTCAGTTGCACCAGGACGCCCCCCGCGATGAGCAGGGGCACCGCAGTGCGCATCGGCATCCGGCGAACGCCCCAGACGCCGAGGGCGAACGTGCCCCAGGCCATCGCGATCCACCCCAGCAGGACCCACCGGCCCTGGACGGGGTCGCCGCTGTGGACGGCGAACCACACTGCGGCCGTGGTGCCGGCCAGCCCGCCCAGCGCCGCCGCCGACGGGGTGCGGGTGCCCGCCGGGTCTGCCATGCCCACAGCCTGCCCGCCGGGGACGGCGTGGAGCGAGCCGACGTGGAGGAGGTCAGGTGATCGTAAGGAGTGGACCCGTCCGGCGCTGCGCGGTCGCAACAGTGAGGCTTTCGTAAGCCCCGGTGGCCGGGCCGGTGTCTACTGTCTGCCGAATGAGGGCGGAGCAGTTCCTTCGCGACCGAGTCCTGCGTCCGGTCGATGCGCCGACGCCCCCGGGCGCCCACGACACCCGCAGCGCGGTCGCGACCGGCCGGTTGCTCGGCATCGTCGTCCTCGTCACCTTCGTCACCGGCATGATCAGCCATCTGCATCAGAACCCGGTCGGACTCCTCGAGATGCCGAGCAGACCGGTATGGGCCTACCAGGTGTCCCAGGGGCTGCACGTGGCCGCGGGCATCGCCGGGGTGCCGCTGCTCCTGATCAAACTGTGGGTGGTCTACCCGAGGCTGTTCGTGTGGCCCCCGGTGCGCAGCGCCGTCCACGGTCTGGAACGGGCGCTGATCGTCCCCCTGGTCGCCGGAATGATCTTCCAGTCCGTCACCGGTCTGGCCAACATCTCGCGGTGGTACCCCTTTCCGTTCTTCTTCCCGCGCACGCACTACGCGGTCGCCTGGCTCGTCATGGGGTCGCTGCTGGCCCACCTCGCATTCAAGGCCCGCCATCTGCGGCCGTCGTGGTCGTCGCGACGGCCGCAGGCCGACGACCCGCCGACCGGGGTCGACGGTGAACCGGACGCCGACCGCCGTGCCCTGCTCGCCGGCGCGCTCGGATCGGTCGCGGTGCTGACGGCCGCGACGGCGGGGCAGACCCTTCCGTTGCTGCGAGCGGTCTCCGTGCTTGCCCCGCGCGACGTCTCGCGGGGTGCCCAGGGTCTCGCCGTGAACCGGACCGCCGCCGAGGGCGCCGTGGGCTCGGCAGCGCTGGACCCGGGTTGGACGCTGATGGTGGACGGCGCCCGGCCGGCCCGGTTCACCCTGGCCGATCTGAGCGCGATGCCGCAGGTGAGCGCCCGGTTGCCGATGGCCTGCGTGGAGGGCTGGAGTTTCACGGCGGAGTGGACGGGGGTTCCCCTGCGGGCGCTGCTCGAGGTCGCGGGGGTTCGGCCGGACCATCACCTGCGCGCCGTCTCGCTCGAGCAGGACTGGCTCTACGCCTCCTCGCCGCTCAATCCCGCGCAGGCCTGGGATCCGCTGACCCTTCTCGCCCTGCGGGTCAACGGCGAGAGGCTGCACCTGGACCACGGCTATCCGGTCCGACTGATCGGACCGAATCGCCCCGGTGTGCAGCAGACCAAGTGGCTCAGCAGGATCGAGCCGTCGTGAGCGAGGCCGGGCGGAATCGCCCGCCCGGGCCGGACCGCGAGCGACTGACCCCCGCGCAATGGGTCGTGGTGACGATCGGTGTGGCCGGCATCGGCTGGGGGCTGTGGCACCTGGTCGTCGTCGCCCCGAGCGCCACCAGGCCGCCGGCCGCACTGCTCTGGCTGGCGGCCGGCCTGGTGGTCCATGACGCGGTGCTGGCCCCGTTGGCCGTGCTGGTCGCCATCGCGCTGGGCAGAACGCTCAGGGCACCGGTCCGTCGCGTGGTGGGCGTGCTGGTCTTCGTCCTGGTGGCTCTGGTCCTGGTGGCCCTGCCGCGGTGGTTCGGTCAAGGCTGATCGCGTCGAAACCCTATGCGCGGGGGACATGGGATCGAGGCTCACCGAGCGTTCGAGCCGGCCGTGACCTCTCGGCAGGCAGTCAGCTCCGACCATCGCGCGGCGAATCGGGTGTTCGGCGCGGAACCGGCCACCGCGCGGGCGTCCTCGGCCTCGTCCACATCCCGCAGCACCCTGAGCGCGGCCACCCGCAGCCCCCGGTCCTGCAGCGCCAGGCGTGTGGCGCGACAGGTGTCCGGGGTGGACATCGGGACGCCGGTGAGAACCTCCCGGGCGTCCCGGCGGGCGTGGCGCAGGCCGAGGATCCACCACCCGCCGTCCTCGGCAGGGCCCAGCCACGCGTCGGCGGGCTCCGCCAGATCCAACTCGAGGTCTCCCGCGCGCAGCTGGGGGGTGTCCATGCCCACCAGGACGGCGGGCCCCTCGACCGTCTCGAAGGCACCGATGATCCGTTCTGCATGCGATCCGGACACCTGGGGAATGACCTCGAACCCGTTGCACGGCAGAATATCCGCTGAACCGTCCAGCACCAGGACCCGCCGGTCGAGGCTCGCCCGCCGCATGACGTCCAGGGTGTCGCGCAGTGCCGCGTCCGCCAGTGACGCGGCGCCGTCCGGCCCGAACCGGGGGATCAGACGCGTCTTGCTGTGTCCGCGCCGCGGCTCCTTGGCCAGGACCAGGGCCGTCAGACCGCCCCGCTGCCTGCCGGTCACTCCGCGGCCTCGGCGAGAACCCGGCGCATGTCCTGGACCGCGCGGACGGTGCCGCGCGCCGTCCCGGTCACCTTCGAGCGGCCGGCCCGCGGGGCGTAACCGACGTCCACCTCGCAGATCCGCCATCCGGCGGCCGCCCCCCGCAGCACCACCTCGAGCGGGTAACCCGATCGGCGATCGCGGACACCCAACTGCAGCAACGCCTCTCGCCGCATGGCGCGCATCGGCCCCAGATCGTGCAGGTCGGCTCCCGTGCGACGGCGCAGGATGGCGGCCAGGGCCAGGTTGGCCACCCGGGCGTGCACCGGCCATGCGGTGGCGGTGGTGGGACGGCGTCGGCCCAGCACCAGATCGGCTCGCCCGTCCGCGACCGGTCCGGTGACGAGGACGAGTTCACGGAGGTCGAGTGAGGCGTCGGCGTCGCAGAAGGCCACGATCGGTGCCCGGCTGGCCGCGACCCCGGCGGCGCAGGCCGAACCGAAGCCGCGCCGGGGCTCGTGGACGACCTTCGCACCCCAGGCGCGGGCGACCGCCGCGCTGGCGTCGCGGGATCCGTTGTCCACCACGATCGCCGCCACCCCGGGCGGCAGCCCCGCCAGCACCGTGGGGAGGGCGGCCTCCTCGTCCAGGCAGGGCAGGATCACCTCGACCCGCTCCATGCCGCGCGGGCGGGTGGACGGGTCGGTCCCCGGCGTGGGGACGGGTGCGGCGTCATGCTCTGGCACGTGCCGAATCTAGGGGAGCCGGACCCGGACCGCCCTTACGGAAGTCGAACGACCGGCGCTCGGGCCGGCAGGCGGGGTCGGGCGTGTCTATCGTGAGCACATGGCATCGCGGGTCTTGGTGGTCGAGGACGACGCCACGGTGGCCGAGGTGGTGCGAACCTACCTGGAACGGGCGGACTTCGAGATCGAGCACGCCGGCGACGGGGTCACCGCGCTCCACCTGGCCCAGCGCACCATGCCCGACCTGGTGGTGCTGGATCTGATGCTGCCCGGACTGTCCGGGTTGGAGGTGTGCAGCCGGCTCCGCCAGGCCCGCCCGGACATCCCGGTGATCATGCTCACCGCGCTCGGTGAGGAGAGCGACCGTCTGGTGGGACTGCAGTCGGGCGCGGACGACTACATGGTCAAGCCGTTCAGCCCGCGCGAACTGGTGCTGCGCGTGCAGTCGGTGCTGCGCCGCAGCAACGGCGTGGCCACGGGCGGCCGGCACGGCGAGCGCCGGCTGGTCAGCGGGGACCTCGAGGTGGACGTCGCGGCTCGGTCGGTGCGCCGCGACGGGGGTGAACTGTCCCTGACCGCACGCGAGTTCGATCTGCTCGTGCACCTGATGTCCCATCCGAATCAGGCGTTCACCCGGGAGCGGTTGATGAACGAGGTGTGGGGCTGGGAGTTCGGGGACACCTCGACGGTGACGGTGCACGTGCGCCGGCTGCGGGAGAAGGTCGAGCCGGACCCCGCGGCCCCCCGGCGGCTGGTCACCGTCTGGGGCGTGGGCTACCGCTGGGACGGCGGCCGGGAGGCCGCGTGAGCGGGAGCCAGATGAGCATGCTCCTGCTGGCACTCGGCTACGCGAGTGCCGCCGCCGCCCTGGGTCTGCTGCTGCTGATGGCCTGGCACCGTCGGTCGATGCGCGGCTTCCTCGTCGCCGGTTCGGCGATCACGGTGGCCTCCGTGGTCGCCGGGGTGCTCGGGGCGGCGCGGGCGATGTTCATCTCGACCCATGATCTCGCGGTGATCCTGCCGGTGACCGGCGCCGCGGCCCTGGTGGCCATGGTCGTGTCCTGGGTGCTCGGTCGCAGCATCGTCCGAGACGTCCGTCGGGTCCGGGCGGCCGCTCGTCGGCTCGGCGAGGGTGGTCGGGTGGAGGCGCCGACGCCCTTCGACCGCCCCGCACTGCGCGAGCTCACCGACATCGAGAACGACCTCGCGACGGCCGGCCGGCGGCTGGCCGAGGCCCGCGACCGCGAGCAGGCGCTGGAGTCCTCCCGACGGGACCTGGTCGCCTGGGTGAGCCACGACCTGCGCACCCCACTGGCCGGGATGCGGGCGATGGCCGAGGCGCTGGAGGACGGCGTCGCAGCCGATCCCGATCGCTATCACCGGCAGATCCGCATCGAGGTGGACCGGTTGAGTCGGCTGGTCGACGACCTCTTCGAGCTGTCCAGGATCCGGGCCGGGGGCCTGACCCTGTCCCTCGACCACGTGGACCTCCGCGACCTGGTGGCCGACGTGGTCTCCACCACCGCGGTGATGGCGCAGGCCGGCGGGGTGCGACTGGGCGCCGACGCCGACGCGGCCATGCTGCGTGCGGACGCCGCCGGGCTCGGCCGGGTGCTCACCAATCTCGTCTCCAACGGGATCCGGCACACGCCCAGTGACGGCACGGTGCAGGTCGCGGCGGCGCGTCACGGGCACGAGGTCGTGTTGTCCGTCACCGACGCCTGCGGGGGTATCCCCGAGGACGACCTGGACCACGTCTTCGAGCCCGGTTGGCGGGGCAGCACCGGCACCGGGGCGGCGCGCACCCCTCGGGCGGACGGCGGGGCCGGACTCGGGCTGGCCATCGCCAGGGGCATCGTCGAGGCGCACGAGGGCACCATCAGCGTCTGCAACACGGTCGGCGGTTGCCGCTTCGACGTCCGGCTGCCGGTCGCGGCCGGCTGAGGGTGCCACTCCCGTCGTCCGGTCGGCGCCAGGTCCGCCACCGTTCGCGCCCCGCCCGCGTCCCCCGTTCGGTCCGAGACGGGTCGGCGCGCCCCGGGGCAGGGAGTCCGGCAGGGGGCGCGTGGTACCCCTGTACGGCACGGGAGGTATTTCATCTGATGCCCGCGCGCTCTTCACGGTGAGTTCGACACAGGCGGGAGGGGATCACCACGTCCAGGAACTCGGAGCTGCTGGAGCAGGTGCGAGCCTCGCTCGTCGGCCGTGACGCCGTTCGCGTGGGCCCCTTCGGCCCGCGGCCGATCACCTATGCCGACTACACGGCCTCGGGCCGGGCGCTCGACATGGTCGAGGACGTCGTGCGGCGCGAGGTGCTGCCCTGGTACGCCAACACCCACACCGAGTCCAGCACCACCGGACGGCGCACCACCGCCTGGCGGGAGCAGGCCCGGGAGGCGGTGCGCGAGGTCGTGGGGGGTGACCGGGACACCGCGGTGATCTTCTGCGGCTCGGGCGCCACCGCCGCGATCGACAGGCTCATCGCCATGCTCGGCCTGCGGAACCCAGGTGCGTCGTCGTCGTACGTCCACCTCCCGCCGATGCCGCGCGAGCAGCGACCGGTGGTCTTCATCGGCCCCTACGAGCACCACTCCAACGAGATCTCCTGGCGGGAGACGATCGCCGACGTGGTCGCCGTCGAACTGGACGAGCGCGGCGGGATCTGCCTCGAGCGGCTGGAGGCCGAACTGCGCCGCTATGCCCACCGGCCGTTGCGGATCGGCTCGTTCTCGGCCGCCAGCAACGTCACCGGGGTGCTCAGCGACACCTCGGCGATCTCGCGTCTGCTGCACCGCCACGGCGCCCTGGCCTTCTGGGACTACGCCGCTGCGGCGCCCTACACCGACATCGCGATGACCACACGCCGCGATCGGGATCCGTTGGACCACAAGGACGCCGTCTTCCTCAGCCCGCACAAGTTCGTCGGCGGGCCGGGCAGTCCGGGCGTCCTCGCGGTGCGACGTGACCTGCTCCGCAACGCCGTTCCGTCGATGCCCGGCGGTGGCACGGTCCGGTTCGTCAACGCCAGCGCGCACTGGTACCTGGCCGACGCAGAGCATCGCGAGGAGGGCGGCACCCCGGACATCGTCGGCTCCATCCGCGCCGGGCTGGCGATGCGGTTGAAGACCCAGATCGGACTGGAGCTGATCGCCGAGCTGGAGGAGCGCAATCTGCACAAGGCCCTGGCGCAGTGGGGAACCCACCCGCGGATCGACCTGCTCGGCCCGACCGACATCGCGCGACTGCCGATCTTCTCCTTCCGGCTGCGGGCACCGGGCGGGGCCTACCTGCACCACAACCTCGTGGTCGCGATGCTCGACGACCTGTTCGGCATCCAGGCGCGGGGCGGCTGTTCCTGCGCCGGCCCCTACGGTCACCACCTTCTGGGCATCGCCCCGACCACCTCCGTGGCGCTGATCCGTCAGATCGACAGCGGTTCCTCCGACGGCGTCAGGCCCGGGTGGGCGCGGGTCAGCCTGCCGTATGTGCTGAGCGACCAGGAGGTCGACTTCGTCATCGGGGCGGTCGGACTGCTGGCCGAGCACGGCTGGAGACTCCTTCCCCACTACCGGTTCTCACCGGCGAGCGGCCTGTGGCGGCATCGCGACGCGCCATCGGAGCCGGGCCCGCACCTATCGACCTGGCCAGGTCCGGTCGCGCAGCCCGATCCGGCCCGGTCCGCGGTATCGCGGCCGCCGGTGCCGCACCAGCGCGAGGCTCGCAACGATCTGGCGGCCTGCCTCGCTCAGGCCGAGCAGATCCTGTCCGGACTCCCCCCGGTGGCCGACCCCGAACCCGCCCGCGTCTCGGAGGGTTTCGACGAGCTGCGCTGGTTCGAGCTCCCGGCCGTCTGCCTGCAGGATGCCGACCAGATGATCCAGGTCTGACCTAGACCACGGCCCCGGCCAGCGCCGCGAGGCCATCACGAAAGGCCACCTGCGGCGTCCAGCCGAGGTCGGCGCGGATCCTCGCGCTGTCGGCGATGATGTGCCGCACGTCGCCCAGCCGGAACCGGCCGGTCACCACGGGCGGCGGGCCGTCCATCACGCTCGACAATTCCGCCGCCAGCTCGCCGATGGTGCGTTGGACGCCGCTGGCCACGTTGTAGGCGGTCAGTACCCCGGGCTCACCGGGGGACTCCAGTGCCGCGACGTTGGCCCGCGCCACGTCGTCCACATGCACGAAGTCGCGCCGCTGCCCGCCGTCCTCGAAGACCTGTGGCGCCTCGCCGCGCTCGATCGCCGACCGGAAGATCGCCGCCACCCCGGCATAGGGGGTGTCGCGCGGCATGCCCGACCCGTACACGTTGTGATAGCGCAGCGCGGTCACCGAGGCGCCGCGCTCGCGGGCCCAGACCCGGGCCAGCTGCTCCTGGGTCGACTTGCTGATCGCGTAGGCGTTGCGCGGATCGACGTCGGCGTCCTCGCCCACCAGCGTCGGCTTCAACGCCACCCCGCACTGCGGACAGCGGGGGTCGAACCGGCCCGCGGCGAGATCGGCGACGCGGCGTGGCGGTGCCGACACGTCGCCGTGGTCCGGGCACACGTAGTGGCCCTCGCCGTAGACCACCATGGACGACGCCGGCACCAGGTGCTGCACTCCGGCGCGGGCCATCTCGGCGAGCAGCACCGCGGTGCCCACCCCGTTGACGCAGATGTAGTCGGGCATGTCGTCGAGGTCGACGCCCAGTCCCACCTTGGCGGCCTGGTGGCAGACGGCGTCGACGCCCTCCAGCGCCGCCCGCACCACCGGAACGTCGCGGACGTCGCCACGGCGCACCTCGACGTCGTCCGGCAGCGCGCCCGGGGTGGGCTCGGCGAGATCCAGAACGCGGACGCCGTGTCCGGCCCCGCGCAGGGTGCGGACGATGGCTGAGCCGATGAACCCTGTACCGCCGGTGACCAGAACATCCACCCGGTGACGATAGCCAGGTCGGTGGGCATGATCCCTTACCGGTCGATGACGTCATCGGTACCCTGCTCTGGCCGCGGTCTGACCGGCACCTTCTCAGGGGGCCGGCGCGGGAGGTCACCCCGAGGCGGTGACGCTGTCCCGCCAGGCCTGGTGCAACCGGGCGAAGGGCCCGTCACCGGTCGCCAGCCGGGCGGGTGGGCCGTCCTCCAGGATTCGCCCCGCGCCGATCACCAGGATCCGATCGGCGATGGCGACCGTGGACAGCCGGTGGGCGATGACCAGGGCCGTGCGCTCGGCCAGGACGGTGCGCAGCGCTCGCTGAACCGCTCTCTCACTGGGGATGTCGAGTGAGGAGGTGGCCTCGTCGAGCACGAGGACGGCGGGGTCGGCCAGGAAGACGCGGGCGAAGGAGACCAGCTGACGCTGTCCGGCCGACAGCCGGCCGCCGCGCTTGCGGACGTCGGTGTCGTACCCGTCCGGCAGGCGGCTGAACATCGCGTGGGCGCCGATGGCGAGGGCCGCGGTCTCGATCTCGGAGCGCTCCGCCCCGGGTCGCCCGAACGCGATGTTGTCCGCCACGCTGCCCGAGAAGAGGAAGCTCTCCTGGGTGACTGTGGCGATCAGTTGCCGGTCGGGGCGGTGCAGGTCCTGGGCGCCGATGTCGCGCAGGTCCACCCCGTCCAGCAGCACCCGGCCGGTGGTCGGGTCGTAGAGGCGGCCGACGAGACGGGCGATCGTGGTCTTTCCCGCCCCGGTGGCCCCGACCAGGGCCACGGTCTGGCCCGGCGGTATGTGCAGGTCCAGCTCGTGCAGAACGACCTGATCGGGACGACGCGGGTAGCAGAACGTGACCCGTTCGAAGCGAACTCGCCCGAGTCTGGGCTGCTCCGTGGTCGGCCTGCGGGACGGTACGGGCGGGTCGGGTTCGGGCACCGATACCGGCTCGGTGAGCACGCCGGAGACCTTCTCCAGGGCGGCGATCGAGGACTGGAACGCGTTGTAGTACTGCGACAGCTCCAACAGGGGGTCGAAGAACCGCCGCAGGTACAGCAGGAACGCGGTCAGGACTCCCACCCCGATCGAGCCGTCCAGTACCCGGTGGGCACCGACCGCGAGAACCACCGCCACCGCGGTGTTGGTGATCAACCGGGTCCCTGGGCCGAAACGCGACATCAGCGTCATCGATCGGTGCAGTCCGGCTCGGTAGTCCTCGGACAGCTCGGCGAAGATCTCTTCGTTGCGCGTCTCCCGCCGAAAGGCCTGCACGGCGCGGATGCCGTTCAGGGTCTCCACGATCTGCACGATCACCGCGGCCACCGCCGTCCGGATCGTGCGGTAGGCGGAGGCCGACTGCCGACGGAACCACATCGTGAGCGCGGCCACCGGCAGCATCATGGCGATGGCCACCGACGCCAGCGGTGTGTCGAGCAGCAGCATCGCCACGCCGATCCCGACCAGTGACAGAGCGGCCATCACCACGGTGTCGATGCCCTCGTCGAGGAATTCCTTGATGGCGTCCACGTCCGAGGTCTGGCGGGAGACCACCCGTCCTGAGGTGTAGTCCTCGTGGAAGGCCACCGACAGCCGCTGGAACTGCTCGAACAGCCTGCGACGCAGGTCGAGCACGACATCCTGGGCCATCCGCCCGGACAGGCTCAGGAAGGCCCGCAGGGTCACCACCTGCAACCACGACCGCCGCGAGGAAGACGGCGACGATCCGCAGCATCGTCCCCGGCCCCCTCCCGTCGAGCAGCGCGGGGACGCCGTCGTCGATACCCCGCCCGATCAGGTAGGGCCCGGCGAGCGCGGCGACGTTCTGGACGAGGACCAGCACCGCGAGCACCGCCAGCACCCGCCGGTGCGGGCGCAGCAGCGATCCGAGCAGTACCCGACTGCGTGTGCGCAGCAGTGCGGACATCCCGGCGGGCACGTCCTCCACCCGCTCGGCGGCCACCCCGCGCCAGTCACCGTCGCGGTCGGGCACCCGGCTCATGACGGCGCCGTCCCGGTCAGCAGATCGCTCTCGGGCGTCCCGCCCATCAGCTCGGCGTACCGAGCGTGGGTGGCGAGCAGGGTGCGGTGCTCGCCGACTGCGGTGATTCGGCCTCCGTCCAGCATGGCCACCCGATCGGCCAGGGCAACCGTCGACGGCCGGTGCGCCACGATCAACGCGGTCGTGCCTGCCAGCACCTGCTGCAGAGCACCTTCCACCTCTGCCTCGGTCTGCACATCCAGCGCGGACAGGGGATCGTCGAGCACGAGGACGGCCGGCGACCCGAGCACCGCACGGGCCAGCGCCAGGCGCTGTCGCTGCCCGCCGGACAGGGCCATGCCCTGTTCTCCGACCCGGGTCTGCAGACCCCAGGGCAGGTCGTGGACGAACTGGGCCCGGGCGACCTCGAGCGCCCGGAACACCTCCTCGTCGGTGGCACCCGGTCTGCCGAGGGTGACGTTCTCCCGCACGCTGGCCGAGAACAGGATCGGATCCTCGAAGCCCGTGGCGACCGCCGTCCGCAGCTGCGCCAGGGGCAGCTCACGCAGATCCTGCCCATCGAGCAGGACCCGGCCGCCGGTGGGGTCCAGCAGTCGCGGCAGCAGCATCGCCAGGGTGGTCTTGCCCGACCCGCTCGCGCCCACCAGAGCGAGGCGTTGACCGGCGGGGATGTCCAGGTCGACCTCGTGCAGGACCGGTCTCGACGTCCCCGGGTACATCAGGGTGACCCGATCCAGTCTGATGTGGCCGATGGGCCGTCGGGCAGGGCGGGAACCGATGCCCGGCGAGCAGATCTCCGGCTCGGTGTCGAGCAGTTCGTAGACCCGTTGCGCGGCCGTCGCGGACTCCTGGGCCGAGGCGAAGATGAACCCGGTCGTCTCGATCGGCCAGATGAGCAGGAGGGCGAGGGTGATGAAGGCGACCAGTTCGCCGAGGCTCAGCCGGCCCGAGGAGACCGCCAGCGACCCGAGCAACAGCACGGTCACCAGCATCAGATTCGGGATCGCCGCGAGAGTCGAGACCACGCGGGCACGCAACTCGGCCATCTCGATGCCCACGGCGCGCAGGTCGCGAGCGGCGACGTCGTATCTCTCGGTGACGACGTCCTGGCGGCCGAAGGCCTTGATCACCCGGATCCCCGCGGCCGACTCCTCGATCAACGTGGTCAGGTCGCCCTGCTGGTCCTGGTTGCGGCGCGACAGGACGCCGAACGCCCGGCCGAAACGGGTGGTGGCCACCGCCACCGGGATCAGGGCGGCGGTCACCAACAGCCCCAGCGCGGGGTCCAGGTAGACCAACGCGGCGCACACCATGGAGATGGCGGTCACGTTGAGCACACCGAAGATGAGGCCGAACGAGGCGAATCGGCGGATGGTTCCCAGGTCGCCCGTCATCCGGGAGAGCAATTGTCCGGTGTGCCACCCGTCGTGGAAGGACGGCGGCAGTTCCTGGATCTTCGCATACAGGTCGTCCCGGACGGCCCGCTCCATCCGGACCGCCGTCGTGGACTGGACCCAGCGCCGCCACAGGGCCGTGCCGGCCTCGGCCCCACCCAACAGCGCGACCAGCAGGACCAGAGGAAGGACACCGTCGGTGCTGCCCCGCGCCAGCGGGCCGTCGATCACCCGGCTGATCACCAGCGGCACCACCACCGAGACCGACTGGCCGAGCACGCCGAGCGCCAGACTGACGGCCACCCTGCCCCGGTAGGGCCGCAGATAGGTACGCAGGCGCCAAAGCGCTGTCCATGCCTCGGTCGTCGGCCGAGGCATGGACAGCGAGGAGGGTGGCGAGGACGTCACGACGATTCAACGGTACGTGACCGCAAGCGGTCGACCGCTTCTCAGGCAACTCCCAGTGAAAGCGGTTAACCTCGAGACGATGGACGAGGCGCGCGCGAATCGGATGGTCCAGGCCCTTGCCGATTACGGGATCGGGGCCCGGGTGGAGCGCTCCGGTGTGTACCAGTTCGGGATCGCGATCCGGCTGGACACCGAGCGGGTGGCCATCTGGGACAGCGACGGCACCGCGGGCCTGGAGGCCCAGGTGATGAGCAACGGCATGCTCGTCGGCTTCGTACCGACCATCCCCGGGTCGGCGGACTTCACCGAGGAACAGTCCGTCGCCGCCATCGCCCGTACCGATTACGACGCCCAGTCCGCCCACTCTGCTCGGACCGTCCGGTCCTCGTCCCCGGAGGCCTCGCGACCCCACTCCGACCGGCAACAGGGCCGGCCGGGGCCGCGTCCGGCGCCCCCTTCCGCCACACCGGCGGGCGGCGGGGTACTGCGGCGGTTGTTCAAGGGCCGCTGAGTCCCACCGGCTGGTGCACACTGGCCGGTTGTGCGCCGCTACCTCCACATCCTCGGCCGTCCCGGCGCGCTGCTGCCGTTCGCGCTCGCCTTCCTGGCCAGGCTCCCGGTGTCGATGGCGCCGCTGGGCACCGTGCTGCTGATCCAGTCGGTGCGCGGCACGTATGCGTTGGCCGGCACCGTGGCGGCCGCCCTGACGGTCGGTGTGGCCGTCGGCAGCCCGTTCTGGGGGGCCAGGATGGATCGGATCGGGCAGACGCGCGTACTGGGCCCGCTGTCGCTGGCCTCCGGGGTCCTGCTCGCGGCTCTGGCGCTCGGGGCGGTCGGCACCGTGAGCAGTGGCTGGCTGATCGTGCTGGCATTGGGCGTCGGGCTGGCCTTCCCGCCGATCTCCCCCGGGATGCGTGCCGCCTGGCGCCGGTTGCTCCCCGATCGGTCGATGTGGCAGGCCGCCTACGCCCTCGAGGCGGTGGTCATCGAGACGATGTTCGTCGGCGGACCACTGCTGTTGTCGGCCCTGCTGCTGTTCGCCCCGCCGGCGGTGCCGTTGCTGGTGACCGCGGCCCTGCTCGCGGTCGGTGGCGCCGGGTACGCGCTGACCGGCGCCGCCCGCGCCTGCGGGCCCCTGAGGTCGACGGCTGCCGGCGCCGTCCGCGGTCGGTCACCCCTCGGGCACCCGGCCGCACGGTCGGCCATGGTCGTGGCGCTGCTGATCGCGGTCGGCTTCGGTCTCAGTGACGTGTCGCTGGCGGCCACCGCGGAGAGCGTGCTCGGCGGTCAGGAGCGGGTCGGCCTGCTGTTCCTGGCGATCGCCGGAGGCAGCGCGATCGGTGGCACGGTCTACGGGAGCCGATCATGGCCGGGTCCCGAACGGGTGCGCCTGCCGTTCACGGTCGCCGTGTTCGGCGTCGGCCTGGCTCTGGTGGCCCTGCTCGTCGGCGCGGGCCGGGTTCCGCTCTGGCTGCTGCTTCCTCTGCTGTTCGGCGTCGGGTTGTCTGTCGCCCCGGGTCTCATCGTGATCGCGAACCTCGTCGACGCCGGTGCCGCCAGCGACCGGCTCGGCGAGGCACAGTCCTGGTTGAGCACGGCGTTCACCGCCGGCACCTCGGCCGGAACGGCCCTGGCCGGTTTCCTGGTGGACCACGGCGGGCCGTCATGGTCCCTGGCGGGGGCCTCGATCGCCGTGCTGATCGGGGCGCTGCTGGCGACGGCGGCGCAACCCGTCTGGCGCGGTGTGGACGACACGCTGGCAGACTGGTCCCCGTGACGGCACAGGCCACCTGGCAGGCTCAGGTCGCGACCGGAGCGAGCCTGGCCAGCGACAACTACGCCGCGGTCCATCCCGAGGCGATCGCTGCCATCGCCCGGGTGAACACCGGCGTGGCCGAGCCGTACGGCGCCGACCCGGTGAGCACGGCCGCGATCGAGGCGATGCGGGCCGCGTTGGGCATCGAGGCCGAGATCGTCTTCGTCTTCAACGGGACCGGGGCCAACGTGGTGGGGCTGCAACTCATGCTGCAGCCCTGGCAGCACGTGCTGTGCACCCGGTCGGCGCACGTCGTGGTCGATGAGTGCGGGGCCCTGGAGAGGATGGTCGGTTCGAAGACCGTCCCCCTGTCCGGTGTCGACGGCAAGCTGACCCCCGAGGTGATCCGGGCGGCGCACCTGCGCATCGGCGACCAGCACAGCACGCAGCCGGCAGTGGTATCGGTCAGCCAGAGCACCGAGCTCGGCACCGTCTACCGACCTGAGGAGCTCGCCGCGCTCGCCGATCAGGCCCACGCGTTGGGAATGTTCCTGCACCTGGACGGCGCGCGGGTGGCCAACGCGGCTGCGGCGCTCGACGTGGAGCTGGCCGAGGTGACCTGGCGCGCCGGAGTCGACGTGATGTCGTTCGGCGGCACCAAGAACGGCCTGCTCGGCGCCGAGGCGGTGGTGGTCTTCACCGAGGAACTCAAGGGTCGGATCCCGTTCGTGCGTAAGCAGTTCACGCAGCTGGGATCCAAGGGCCGGTTCCTCGGCGCCCAGTTCCTCGCCCTGTTCACCGACGAACTCTGGCTCCGCAACGCGCGGCACGCGAACGCGATGGCGCAGCGGCTGCATGCGGGGCTGGCGGGCCTGGACGGCGTGCGGATCGCCCACCCCTGCCAGGCCAATGCCGTGTTCGCCTCGCTGCGGCCCGAGATGGTGGACCCGCTGCAGGCCGTGGCCTCGTTCTACCTCTGGGAGCCCGATGATCACCTGGTGCGGCTGATGTGTTCCTGGGACACCGAGCCCGCCCTCGTCGACACCTTCGTCGAACGGGCTCGGTCGCTGAGCGGCCTCCGATGAGCGTGACCGACCCCCACGTGCACGCGCTGCCCCTCGAGAACGGGTCGCGGCGTGAGCTGCACAACGCCGTCCATGCCCGTCCCGTCGACCCGATCCCCGTGCCGTCGCTGGTCACCCATCTGGCGGTACTGCACGAGCACGAGTCCGCCGATCGCGAGCGCGAGGAGGTCCTGACGGTCATGGCGGGCGCCGAACCGGTGCTCGACCCCTTCGATCCGGGCTTCGTGCGCCTGAGGACCTCCGAGGACACCATTCAGTGGCAGCGCCACGGGGAGTTCTCGCTCTACTCGGTCGCCCAGCCGCTGGACGAGTCCCGGCCACCCACGGCGCAGGAGGTCTCGCTCGCAGCGGTCTCCGGGCCGGCGGACTGGCTGCGTCGGGCGCCGGGTCAGACGATCGCCGCCCTGCAGATCGTCGTGCTCCCGGCCCCTGCCGATCCCCGTGCGG
Source organism: uncultured Actinomycetota bacterium (assembly GCA_963750395.1). Lineage (GTDB taxonomy): Bacteria > Actinomycetota > Actinomycetes > Actinomycetales > Kineosporiaceae > JADJPO01. Next base: position 95,283 of record CAVVQM010000008.1, read on the forward strand.
ACGACGCCCTGCTGCGCGGACTGCTCGGGCCCGGCCGGATGCTGGGTTCGCGGTTGCGCGACGCCGACGCCAGGGTCTTCACCACCTACCGACTGGACGACGCCGGCGTCCTGCGTGCGGTCCTGCTGGTCGGTGACGGGGTGAGCCCACTGCGCGTGGGCCGCATCGTCTGGTCGCTGGCCCAGATCGAGATCTACCGCGTGCTCGCGATGCGAGCGTTTCCGCAGGCACGGCGACTCCAGACGCACCTGGCCGACGTGGAGCGGCGATTGGCCGTTCTGACCCAGCTCATCGACCGCGAGTCCGCCGACGATCAGGCGCTGCTGCACGAACTGCTGTCATTGGCGGCCTCCGTGCAGACCGCCAACGCCACCTCGGCCGCTGCCTTCTCGGCTGCCCGTGCCTACCACGGGATCGTGAGAGCCCGACTGGAGGAGCAGCGCGGTAGCTCGGTACCCGGCCGCATGGGCGTCTTCACCTATCTGGACCGTCGGCTCACGCCGGCGATGGCCACGGTCGAGGCCACGTCGCTACGGCTCGAGCAGGTCAGCCGGCATACGGCGCAGGCTGCGGATCTGCTGCGCACCCGGGTCGGGATCAACAGCGAGCAGCAGAACACCGAACTGCTCGGGGCGCTGGAGTCGGGTCAGCGGACCCAACTGCGCCTGCAGGAGACGGTCGAGGGGCTGTCGATCGCGGCCATCTCCTACTACGCCGTCGGGTTGATCGGGTATCTGATCAAGGGCGTCAAGGGGGCCGGTGTCCACCTGGACAGCGATATGGCGACCGCGATCAGCGTCCCCTTCGTGGTCGTCGCGGTCTGGTACCTGCTGCGTCGGGCCAAGCGGGGGCTCAATATCGGTTCACACTGAGCCGGCGTTCCGGAACCTCCTGCCGCTGTGGGGATTCGCGCGACGGAGGCCGGGTGACATCCTGATCAGAGGTAGCGGCGCGCGAGGGTGCCCGCCTGCCGGCCGTAGTCGGCTCCGAACAGGACGGCGTGCACCAGAACCGGGTAGAGCTGGTGCAGGCCGATGCGCTCGATCCGGCCGTCGGCGAGGGGGCTGGTCTCGTGGTAGGCCGCGACGATCCGCTCCACGTGCGGGCCCCCGAACAGAGCGAGCATCGCGAGGTCGCTCTCCCGGTGTCCGCCGTGGGCGGACGGGTCGATCAGCACCGCTCCCGCGTCGTCCCACATGATGTTGCCCGACCACAGGTCGCCGTGCAGGCGGCAGACCGGCTCGGGCGGCCCGCACAGGTCCTCGTCCCCGGTTCGCAGCCGTTCGCACAGCCGCTCGATCGCCGCGGCGTCCTGCGGGGACAGCGACCCGCCGGCCGTCGCCTGCCGTGCGAACGGGGCGAGTCGGTAATCCGCGAAGAATCGGCCCCAGTCGATGAGACGATCCTGGGTGTTGTACGGCATCGCAATGGGGCCGATGAAACCCGTTCCGTCCCAACCCTTCGGTGGGCACCCGTGCCAGCCGGCACCGGCCGCATGGGTGATCGCGAGCCGGCGACCGAGGTCCTCCGCCGCGGCGGCGTCCGGAGTCCGGGAACGGATGGGTGACAGCGCGATCCGCGTCGCGTCGCGTTCCACAGGTCCGAGCGGCAGCACGACCCGCGCACCACCGCGCGCCATCGATTCGGCCAACCAGCCCAGACCCGCGGCCTCGGCGGCGTAGAACCCCGATGGCGCGTCGGCCCGCTGCTTGACGAACGCGGCTCCGCTCATCCCGTGGCGCGGCGCCGCCGGCTGGACGAACCGTCGGCGGCCAGGTGATCGAACATGCCCCTGCACGCTCTCTCAATGATCTGCAGGGTGGTCGAGAACGCGCGCGCGTCGTCGTAATACGGATCGGGGACGTCGAGTTCACCGCCCATCGCGTCGTCCGGGGCGTCGGGGTCGAAGCTGCGCATGAGCCGGATCTTCTGTCGAGCCGTCTCCGTCGGAGCCCACGAGCTCAACGTGCGCAGGTGATCCCGTCCCATCGCCACGACCAGGTCGCGCGTGGCGAACCAGTCTGGTTCGAACAGCCGCGCGCGGTGGTCGCCGAGGTCGTATCCCGCGCGGCGCAGGGCAGCGATCGTCCTTCGGTCGGCGTGCTCGCCGATATGCCATTCCCCGGTGCCGGCCGAGTCGGTCTGGACGACCGCGGCCAATCCCGCCCGATCGGCCATCGTCCGCAGAATGGCCTCTGCCATCGGCGATCGGCAGATGTTCCCCGAGCACACGAAACACACCCGGACGATCGTTGGGGTCTTCGGCTCAGCTCCCGGGTCGGTGGCACCGGGGCTCCGGTCGTCGTTGGTCATGGCGGTACCGCTCGCAAGTCCTCGATGTTCACGTCCCCTTGTCGGCGACGCTACCCGGTATCCACAGTCGACGGCCACAGCGAGTCTGACAGGGGGTGCCCGCCCTAGCGTCGTCCCGGTCGATCACTCCTGACATGTGGGGAGGCGCTGATGGGTGGGGCACTTGACCGGGTGGTAGCCGAGTTGCTGGCGCTGGGCGAGCAGACGGAGCGGACCGCCGAGCGCCTCACCGGGGCGCAGGCCGACGGCTGGCGTTCGGTGGCGGCGGACGGGTTCCGCCGTGAGCTGGGCGTGCTGGTACTGCACGTGAGGGGGATCTCCACAGGACTCCTGGATGCCTCCGCTCTGGCCGCCGATCACGCGGCGGCCGTTCGCCACGCGGGCCTTGGCCCGCCCGAGTGGGCGTGGCCGACGTGAGTCGGGTGGACGGGGCGATCCGAGTCACCGTGCAGGCCGCGCAGTACCTCGCATGGCGCAGGGTTGCGCCCGGGCTCCGCGCACCCGCGGGATTCGAGCCGCACAGTCCGGCGTCCGACTGCGTTCGCCTGCCCACGGCCGCGGCATCGGTTCTCGCCGTCTTCGCCGTCGCGGACCACGGTGTGAGCCTGCGACTCACCGGAAGCCCGCAGGTGGCATCGGCCCTGCATCTGACCGCCGCCGATCAGTTGGCCGCGGCGGTGATGCGGGTCTGTCGCACCGGTGAACAGTCCTTCGATCTGGTCCAACTGATCCTCCTGCCGACGACCGAGGCAGGGCTTGAGGCGGTGTCCTGGTTGCCGATGCCTGGCGATGGTGGCGGCGGTGACCTCGAGGTGGAGGCGGTGGTCTCCCCCCGCCGGGCGACCGGTGCGCTCGAGCCGCGCCGTTTCACTCTGGAGCAGCGCGAGGAGGTGGCGGACCTCGTCGTCGCGGCCCTGGACGGCGCGACTGCACCCACCGGCGCGGGGCCGGCGTGAACGTTCTCGGTGACGGTGATCCCGACGACGGTCTGCGGGTCGCCGGCGGTGCCGGTGGCACCCTCGCGCTGCTGTCCGATCTCGACCGGGTCGCCGCCGACCTGGTCGCACTCGGTCAGGAACTGGACGACGTCCACGCCAGTCTCTGGAGGATTGCCACCGCTGGGCCGGTACCCATGTCGGTACCCGTCGCGCCCCTGACCGGAGTGCGTCTGGAGGCGGCCCTGGCCGCCCTCGAACTCGGGCCGACCGGCGTCCTGGCCACGGCCACCGCCGTGCGCGGGCTCGGCGGGGCCGTCGCCGCGGCGACAGCCGGGTACCGGGCGACCGACCTCGCCGTCGCGGCGGTCCTGCGCCGGCTGGAGATCACGACGGGACTGATCGCCGGCACCTACCTGCGTGGCCTGCTGACGACGGCGGTGGTGCTGCCCCCCTCCCTTCTGCTGACAGCGGCGGCGCTGTCCCCGGCACCCCTGGTGAGTGTGACGTCGCTGTATCGCGCGGCGGGCACGCTGTCCGCCAAGGGGTCTGGCGAGAGGGGTCCTCGGCAGGGCGACGACCTCGATGCGGTCACGGCGGACGAGCCCACGTTCGGGGCCCGCCTCGCCGCCGTCATGCTGCGGCTGCTCGGCAGCAGCCCCGGGCTGGGCGATCACGCCGTCGCCGCCGCCCCCGCGGTCCTGAGCGGCCTGACCGGGCTCGCCGTCCTGAGCAGGGCCGACACCCGTGAGGTGCTCGCCATGATCAGGGCCGGGACGGCGTCGACGGACTGGCTGCGCGAGAACCGCCAGGTCACCGTCGACGTCCGTGCAGCCCGGGCGGGAACCGCCCCCCGCGGGGTGGCCGACCTGCTCGCGGGCGCGGCGGCTCAGTACCCCTCCGGAGGGGGGAGCGCTGGAAGCGTTCGGATCGACCGGATCGACCGGATCGACCGGATCGACGCGGGTGGGGCATCTTCCGGCGGGGGACGGTCGGTCCGAGCCCGCTCCTGGGTGGTCCAGGTGCCGGGGACCCAGGAGTGGTCCCTGCGGCCGGGCGCCAACCCCCTCGATCTCACCTCTGACGTCGCCGCCCTCGGCGGCCGCGGGAGCGCGGCCGGGGCCCTGGTCGTGCGGAGCCTGCGCGCCTGCGGCGCCCGCCCGGGTGAACCGGTGCTCTTGGTCGGGCACTCATTGGGTGGCATCGTGGCCGCCGAGTTGTCCGCCGATCCTGCGCTGCGTCGCGAGTTCCGCATCACCCACGTGATCTCGGCGGGCGCCCCGACGGGGCTGGCCGGCGTCCCGGACGACGTGCAGGTGCTCTCGCTGGAACACGAGGAGGACCCGGTGCCGTGGTTGGACGGCGAGCCCACGCCCGAGGATCCCAACCGGGTCTCGGTGCGGCGTCCCGTCGCGGATCCGCTGACGGCCCACGACGTCGCTGAGTACGTGGCCACCGCCCGGTTGGTGGACGATTCCGCGGATCCAACGATCCTGCGGTTCACCGAGGGCCTGAAGCCCTTTCTCGCCGGCCCCGACACCCACGTCACGGGGTGGACGGCCACGGGCCGCCGTGTCCCCTGACCCCACCGGGAGTCGACGAGAGCCGACGATGCCCTCTTCCCGCGAGGCTATGATTTGTCCTATCATTCGGAGCAACGTTCGACATAGGGCGATGACACACCGCTCGCCAAGGAGGAGCCTCACGATGTCGCAGACAGCGGAACGGGCCGCAGCCCCGGCCACCGGCGCAGTGTCGCCGTTGCTCGAGATGACCAGAACGACGCCGACCTGTTTGTGGAACGACTCGGCCGACCCTCGTGAGCTGAGAGAGGCCTTCGGCTGGGGGATCGTCGGCGCCACCTGCAACCCGGTGATCGCTCTGGCCGTCGTCAAGGCGGACCTGCCTCGGTGGACGGCCCGGATCGTCGAGCTCGCCGGGCAGCACCCGACCGCCACCGAGGACGCGATCGGCTGGATGCTCGTGGAGGAACTGTCTGTCGAGGCGGCCAGGCTGCTGGAGCCGGCCTTCGCCGAGCACAAGGGCCGCAACGGCCGGCTGTCGATCCAGACGGACCCGCGCCTGCACCGCGACACCGCTGGGCTGATCGAGCAGGCCATGCGGTTCAACTCGTTGGCGGACAACATCATCGTCAAGATCCCGGCGACGGCTGCGGGCGTCGCGGCGATCGAGGAGGTCACCTATCGGGGGGTGAGCATCAACGCCACCGTCTCGTTCACGGTCCCGCAGGCGCTGGCCGTCGGCGAGGCGGTGGAGAACGGACTGCGCCGTCGCGAGGCCGAGGGGCACGACGTCTCCTCCATGGGTCCGGTCTGCACCATCATGGTCGGGCGGCTGGACGACTGGATGCGGGTCAGCGCCGCCAAGAACAAGGTCACCCTGGACCCGGGTTACTACGAGTGGGCCGGCGTCGCCGCGATGAAGAAGGCCTACGAGATCTACCGCGAGCGCGGCTACCGCACCCGGTTGCTGTCCGCCGCCTTCCGCAATCACATGCACTGGAGCCAGTTCACAGGCGCCGACATGGTGATCTCGCCGCCGTTCTCCTGGCAGAAGCAGATCAACGCGAGCGATATCGACGCCACGCCCCGGATCGACGACCCGGTGGATCCGACGATCGTCGACGCCCTCTACACCCACCTCGAGGACTTCCGGCGGGCCTACGACGCCGACGGGATGAGCGTCGAGGAGTTCGACGGCTTCGGTGCGACCCTGCGCACCCTGCGCCAGTTCCTGGCCGCCAACAACGACCTTGAGGCCGTGGTGCGCGATGTCGTCGTCCCCAACCCCGACAAGTAGTCCACGGGGATCGGGAATGTCCGAGCCGCCGCCCGCCCTCGCGCGGTTGACCCTGGGCACCGCACCGGACTCGTGGGGAGTGTGGTTCCCCACCGATCCGCACCAGGTGGGGTGGCAGCAGTACCTCGATGAGATCGCTCAGGCCGGGTACTCCTACACAGAGCTGGGGCCGCAGGGGTTCATGCCGCAGGATCCCGAGCAGCTCAAGGACGAGCTGGCCGCTCGAGGCCTGACGGTCTCCGGCGGAACGGTCTTCGCCGGGCTGCACAAGGGCGCCGATGCGCTCCAGACCGCCAAGCGCGCCTTCGGACAGGAGGCCCGGCTGCTCTCGGCCGTTGGCGCACGGTTCCTGGTGCACCTGCCGGAACAGTGGACCGACATGCACACCGGGCAGGCCGTGCAGAATGCCGAGATCGATCCGCAGGAATGGCAGAACCTCGTCTCCGGGACGAACGACCTCGCCCGGTATCTGTTCGAGGAGTTCGGCGTCCACCTGGTGTTCCATCCGCACGCCGACACGCACGTCGACACCCAGGAGCGGATCGAGCGGTTCCTGTCCGACACCGACCCCGAATGGGTCAACCTGTGTCTGGACACGGGGCACGTGTCGTATTGCGCCGGGGACAACATCGAGATCGTGCGGCGGTTCCCCGAGCGAATCACCTACGTGCACCTGAAGCAGGTCGACCCGCAGGTGCGGGCCCGGGTGCTGGCCGAGAAGCTCTCCCTGGCGGAGGCGGTCAAGCTCGGCGTGATGTGCGAGCCGCCCTACGGTGAGCCGGAGATGCCACCGTTCCTGGCCGCGCTGGCGGAACTCGAGCGTGACATGTTCACGATCGTCGAGCAGGACCTCTACCCGGTCGAGCCGCACATCCCGCTGCCTATCGGCGCCCGTACGGCCGGCTACTTCGCCGGTTGCGGGCTCGGTCCCGTCCGTCGGTGGCCCTACTGAGCAACCGGCACTGGGCAACCGGCCTGTGCCGGCTGGTCAGGCGAGCATGCTGAGCGAGAAGCTGTACCGCGAGGCCGCGTAGATGTGGGTGCCGTACTCGACCACACGCCCGCGGTCGTCGTAGGCGGTGCGCTGCATCGTGAGCAGCGCCGCGCCACGGCGCTCGGCGAGCAATCGGGACTCCTCCGACGTCGCGGTGCGCGCGCCGATCGTCTGGTCGGCGGCGTGCAGTTGGACGCCGATGCCCCTGATCACCTGATATAGACCGTGTTCGATCAGCGCGTCGTCGGTCAGGGCCTCCGCCAGCCCGGGGATCGTATGTGGAAGGTAGTTGCACATCCGTGCGATGGGCGTGCCCGCGGCCGAGCGGAGCCGCACCAGCACGCTGACATCGGTCCCGGGCGCCACCGCCAACCTCGGGGCGAGATCGTCGGAGGCAGGTTCCACTTTCAGCGAGAGGACCTCCGTGGTCGGCGTCTGGCCGCTCGTGGCCAGATCCTCGTACAGGCTGCTCAGCCCGAGGGGCCGGCGGACCTTGGGCTGGACGACGCGTGTCCCGATTCCGCGGCGCCGGACCAGGACTCCCTTCTCCACCAGGTACTGCATGGCGCGTCTCATGGTGGGGCGGGACAGGCCGAGGCTCTCCGCCAACTGGATCTCGTTGTCCAGTCGAGTGCCCGGTGGGAGACGTCCGTTGGTGATGGCCGATTCGAAGGCGGCGGCCACCTGGAAGTAGAGGGGAACGGGACTGGCTCGGTCCAGTCTCACCGTGGTGAGGAACTCCCGCGAGGTCTCGGCCGCGACGGCGGGAGCTTCCATGTCGGCCATGTTTGCAGTATGCGGACAGGACAAAGGATTGTCACCTCCTCACGTTGTCCCGACAAAGTCGAAGCCGCGTCCGAGGGTCGAGCCCAGGTGACGGCGGGCGGTCCTCGTCGACGGCGGGGCGGGAACGACGAAAGGGTCGTCACGATCAGAGAAGCGTTGACCCTCTTGAGATTTGCGGCCGAGTGGATGTGGCCCGGTGCTCTCGGACAAGGCCGTTGACCGCTATGGGTCGAGCCACCGCTATCAAATTGTTATCCGGATCTAGAGTCAGAATGTCGTTACAAAGTCTTGACGAGGGCGCACCAAGTCATGAGACTCGGGTCACGCCCCCGGTGCGCCACTCGTCCCGGGGTGTCCGACTCGTCCGGAACAGCCGGCCGGCGACCACAGGGAGATCTGATGATGAAGACCGGACGCCGCCTCGGCGCCCTCGCGTCGGTGGCCGTGGCCACCATTGCACTCGCCTCGTGCTCATCCTCCGGGGGCCGTGAGACCACCTCGGGCGGCGGCGCCGCCGCTGGTGTGGCCGACACCCCGAAGATGAGCGTGTCCATGATCACCCACCAGGCCCCGGGGGACACCTTCTGGGACATCATCCGCAAGGGTGCCGAGGCCGCCGCGGCGAAGGACAACGTCGACTTCCAGTACTCCAACGACCCGGACGTCACGAAGCAGGCCCAGTTGATCCAGGCGGCGATCGACAAGAAGGTCGATGGCATCGCGGTCACCGACCCGAACACCGGTGCGTTGGGAGGCGTGATCAAGAAGGCCGTCGCCGCCGGTATCCCGGTGACGATGTTCAACGCCGGTGGCCCCGACGCCACCGACCTGGGCGTGCTGGGCTACTTCGGACAGGGCGAGAAGGAGGCCGGGATCGGCGCGGGCAAGAAGATCGTCGACGAGGGCGGCAAGAACATCCTCTGCGTCATCCAGGAACAGGGCCAGCAGCAGCTCGAGGACCGCTGCGACGGCGTGACCGAGGGTGCCGCGGGAGCGAAGGTGCAGAAGCTCTATGTCAACGGTCGTGACGACTCCGCGGTGACCACCTCGATCCAGGCCAAGCTGACCGAGGACAAGGCCGTCGACTGGGTTCTTGCTCTTGGTGCGCCGTACGCCCTGGACGCCACCAAGTCGGTCGCGGGCGCGGGCAGCTCCGCCAAGATCGGCACCTTCGACACCAACAAGGAACTGGTCGCCGCCATCGAGGACGGTTCGGTCGCCTTCGCCATCGACCAGCAGCCGTACCTGCAGGGCTACCTGGCCGTCGACGCCCTCTGGCTGTACAAGACGAACGGCAACACCATCGGTGGCGGCAACAACGTGGCGACCGGACCGTCGTTCATCGACTCGTCCAACATCGCCCAGGTCTCGGAGTTCGCCGCCAAGGGAACACGGTGATCTGATATGACCACCGTCACGACCACACCTGCCGACGATCGGGTCGGCACCCGCTCGGCCGCCTCCAGCATCCTGGGGCGACCAGAGGTGGGCGCGCTGATCGGCGCCGCTGCGGTCGCCCTGCTGTTCTTCGCGGTGGCGCCGGCCTTCAGAAGCGTCGGGAACGTCGGAACGATCTTCTATGGCTCGTCCACGATCGGCATCATGGCCGTCGCGGTTGCGCTGCTCATGATCGGCGGGGAGTTCGACCTGTCGGCAGGTGTGGCCGTGACGACGTCTGGCCTGGCGGCGGCCCACGTGGCCTGGTACTTCGGCCTGAACGTGTGGGTGGGCATCTTCGCGGCGCTCATCCTGTCGCTGGGGATCGGCGCCTTCAACGGCTGGTTGCTGCACGTCACCGGTCTGCCGAGCTTCTTGGTCACCCTCGGAACGTTCTTCGTCCTGCAGGGGGTCAACCTCGCGATGACCCGCATCATCGCCGGCGGCGTCTCGTCGAACTCCATCAACAGCATGGACGGGTTCGACAGCGCGAAGGCCGTGTTCGCCTCCTCGTTCTCGATCGGGTCGGTCCAGGTGAAGACCCCGGTGGTCTACTGGGCGCTGCTGACCCTCGTCGGCTCACTGCTGCTGCTGCGGACCAGGTACGGCAACTGGATCTTCGCCGTCGGCGGGGACTCGGCGGCGGCCCGCGCCGTCGGCGTCCCGGTGGTCGTCACGAAGATCGCCCTGTTCATGGGGGTCGGCTTCGCGGCCTGGCTACTCGGCATGCACCTGCTGTTCGAGTACAACAACCTGCAGTCCGGTCAGGGCGTCGGCAACGAGTTCATCTACATCATCGCGGCCGTCATCGGTGGGTGCATGCTGACCGGTGGCTACGGCTCGGTCATCGGTGCGACGGTGGGCGCGCTGATCTTCGGAATGACCCAGCTCGGCATCACCTACGCGGGTTGGGACCCGGACTGGTTCAAGACCTTCCTCGGGGTGATGCTCATCCTCTCGGTCCTGGTGAACATCTACGTGAAGAAGAAGGCGGACGGGCGATGAGCGCGGTGACGGACACGACTGTTTCAGACGCTCCGATCCTTGAGCTGGACGACTGCGGCAAGAGCTACGGGAACGTCGACGCCCTGCGGGGGGTGAACATCTCCGTCCGCCAGGGTGAGGTGACCTGCGTCCTGGGAGACAACGGTGCCGGCAAGTCCACTCTGATCAAGATCATCGCCGGTCTGCACGACTACACATCCGGGTCGATGAAGGTCAACGGCACCGTGCGTCGGTTCAATTCGCCGCGCGTGGCGCAGACCGCCGGCATCGCGACCGTCTACCAGGACCTGGCGCTGGCTCCACTGATGGCGGTGTGGCGGAACTTCTTCCTGGGCAACGAGATCCGCAAGGGGTTGTTCCTCGACGTCGACGAGATGAAGAAGGTCGCCAGCCAGGAACTGACCAAGATGGGGATCATTATCCCCGACATGGACCGCCCCGTGGGGTCCCTGTCCGGGGGTCAGCGACAGGTCGTCGCGATCGCTCGAGCGGTCTACTTCGGGGCGCGGGTGATCATCCTCGACGAGCCGACGGCGGCACTCGGCGTCAAGCAGTCCGGCGTGGTCCTGAAGTACATCGTCAAGGCGCGTGACGCGGGCCTCGGGGTCATCTTCATCACCCACAACCCGCACCACGCCTTTCTTGTGGGCAACCACTTCGTCATCCTCAAGCTGGGTCGCGTCGTCCTCGACGCGCACCGCGACGAGCTGACGCTGGAACGGCTCACCGGAGAGATGGCGGGCGGGCAGGAGCTCGACGAGCTCAGCCACGAGTTGGAGGGTGCGCAGCCCGAGAAGGTCGTCGAGCCGCACGTCGTCGAGCACGGGCGGATCGAGCCACCCAAGATCGACTGATCCCGGTCACCCCGGCGCCCGGTCCGCAACGTGTTCTGAGATGCGTGGCGGGCCGGGCGCACCCGTCTGTCCTGGGATCTGATTTGGGAAAATGTAAAGACAAAGTCTTGACGTGACACAGTCCCGTGGTCTGGAATGGAAGCCGTCGGCACGGCCCGTCCGCGAGCGTCGCGAGGAGTTCGAAGTGACTGCAGCACAACCGGTTCGCATCGCCGTCGTCGGTGTCGGGATGATCGGGCAGGACCACATCAGACGCCTGAGCACGGTGCTCTCCGGTGCCCAGGTGGTGGCCGTGAGCGATGTGGACGTCGACCGGGCCGCGGAGGTCGCAGCCGGTATCGGCGCCACCGCCCACGCCACGGGTGAGGAGGCGATCGCCGCCGCCGACGTCGACGCGGTCATGGTGACCTCGTGGGGCGGCAGCCACGAGCAGTACGTCACCGCCGCCCTCGCCGCGGCCAAACCGGTGTTCTGCGAGAAGCCTCTGGCCGACAGGGTGGAAGCCTGCTCGCGGATCATGGAGGCCGAACTCCTGCACGGCTCCCGGCTGGTCCAGGTGGGCTTCATGCGCCGCTACGACCCGGCCTACCGGGCGATGAAGGACGTCGTCGACTCGGGCAGGATCGGCACCCCGCTGATGATGCACTGCGGGCACCGCAACCCCTCCGTGCCCGGGCACTACGTCAAAGAGATGATGATCGTCGACACCGCCGTCCACGAGATCGACCTGGTCCGCTGGCTGTTCGGCCAGGAGATCTCCGCCGTCCAGGTGCTGGTGCCCCGCAAGAGCAAGAACGGTGGTGACCTGCAGGACCCCTTGCTGGTCGTGTTCGAGATGGCCGACGGGGCGATCGTGGACGTCGAGATCTCCGTGAACATCCGTTACGGCTACGACATCCGTGGGGAGATCGTGGGTGAGGACGGAACGGTCAGCCTGAACGACTCCGCGCCGGTCACCGTCCGCGCGGAGGGGGCCTACAGCGGCCGCGTGCCGGCCGACTGGCGGGAACGGTTCATCCGCGCCTACGACATCGAGATCCAGGAGTGGGTCGACGGCGTCGCGGCCGGTGCCCCGGCGTCCGGGCCCAGCTCGTGGGACGGCTACGCGGCCCAGGTGGTCGCCGAGGCGGGCCTGTCCGCGCTGGCCACCGGTCATCGTGTCGAGGTCTCGCTGGCCCCCAAACCGGCCCTCTACGCGAGCACGGCGTGACGTTGCGCTCGTCTATTGAGCGCAACGTCACTCAGCACTCACCGGATCCTCGCCCCGGAGGCCACTCATGAAGCTCGCACTCGACCCGTACATGCTGCGGTCCCTGCCCCTGGACGAGCTGCCGGGGACGGTCGCCGATCTCGGCTACGAGTACATCGAACTGTCCCCCCGGGAAGACTTCATGCCCTTCTTCCTGCACCCGAGGGCGGACGACGCGAAGGTCAAGTCCTTCAAGGGCGCGCTGGACGCCGCCGGCGTCAAGGTCGCCTCGAACCTGCCGCTGTATCGCTGGTCCGGACCGGACGAGGACGAGCGCCAGGCCGCCGTGCGGTACTGGAAGCGCGCCATCCAGATCACGGTCGATCTGGGCTGCGACGTGATGAACAGCGAGTTCAACGGCCGCCCGGAGCAGGCCTCGTTGTCCGAGGCGATGTTCTGGAAGTCGATGGAGGAGCTCGTCCCGATCTTCGAGCGCGAGGGCGTCCACCTGCGCCTCGAACCCCACCCCGACGACTTCTGCGAGGACGGACTCACCGCGGTCGACATGATCCGTGGCATCAACTCGCCGATGGTCTCCTTCCTCTACTGCGCGCCGCACACGTTCCACCAGGGCGGGAACATGGTCGAGATCATGCGGTACGCGGGCGATATGATGACCCAGCTGCACATCGCGGACTCCTTCGATCACGCCGCCTCCTCGGGTCTGCGCTATATCACCAACCCCCCGGGCAACTCGATCCGGGTGCACCAGCACCTCGATATCGGTCAGGGCGAGGTCGAGTGGGATGACTTCTTCACCACCGTCAAGGACCTGGGATTCGACGCTCGCGAGGAGACCGTCATGACCGTGTGCGTGTTCGCCTGGGAGGAGCGGGCCGCCGAGTCCTGCCTCTACAACCGTGAGCGGATCGCCGAGTACACCCGACACTGGTGACTGCGGACGGCTCCGCCCGGCCACCGCATGGGCACTGCGTGACGTCACGCTCAATAGACGAGCGCAACGTCACGCCGTGCCACGTCGGGATGAGCGTGACTCCGCACAAGAGAACGAATCCGGTGACAGCCCGTCGCCCCAGCCGGAGACCCGGAGTGCAGATCGGAGGTCGACCATGAATGCTCTTCCGGACGGCGGGCACCTCGAGGTGCTGACCGTGGGCCGGGTCGGGGTCGACCTGTACCCCGAACAGTCCGGCGTGAGCCTGACCGAGGTCCGTAGCTTCGCCAAGTTCCTCGGCGGCACCGCCACGAACGTCGCTGTGGGCGCGGCCCGACTCGGGCATGCCAGCGCCGTGCTCACCAAGGTCGGACCGGACGGCTTCGGCGACTACGTCCGCTCGGCGATGCGCGGCTTCGGCGTCGACCCCAGCTACGTCGGTACCGCGAGTTGGCTGCAGACCCCGATCGTGTTCTGTGAGCTGAACCCGCCTGAGGACCCCCCGCTGCTGTTCTACCGGGCGCCCGTCGCGCCCGACCTGACCCTCAAGCCCGAGGACGTGCCCTGGCCGGTGATCAGCGACGTCCGATTGCTGTGGCTGACCGCCACCGGCGCCTCGCGCGAGCCCGCTCGTTCGACCCAGCTCGAGATGCTCGCCCGGCGTGGCCGGCCGGCCCGGGGGTCCGGGCGGTTCACGGTCCTCGATCTGGACTGGCGGCCGATGTTCTGGACCTCGGTCGAGCAGGCCCGCATCGAGTACCGCGCGATGCTCGAGAACGTGAGCGTCGCCGTCGGCAACCGCGCGGAGGTCGAGGTCGCCGTCGGCACCGCCGACCCGCAGCAGGCGGCCCAGCGACTGCTGGAGCTGGGCCTGGAGATCGCTCTGGTGAAGCAGGGCGCCGATGGGGTGCTCGTCGCCACGGCCGAGGGCATGAGGACCGTCCCGCCGACCCCCGTGGACGTCGTCAACGGGCTCGGGGCGGGGGACGCCTTCGGAGCGGCGCTGGTGCATGGGCTGCTCTCGGGGTGGGATCCGGTGCGCTGCGCCGTGTACGGCAACGCCGCAGGTGCCATTGTGGCCTCTCGCCTGGCCTGCGCCGATGCCATGCCCACCACCGCCGAGCTCGACGCCTGGGTCACCGCACACGGCGTCGACGCAGGCCCCGACGAGACCGGGGTTTCCCGATGAGCACCATCAGGGCACGACGCGGCCGGCATCGCGGAGTTCGGCCCGCAGGGCGGCAAGATGCTGCTACGGATCGACAACGACGATCCCGGCGTCGCCCCGACCATCCAGGCCTGCGCCTCGGCGGTGACCCAGTTGGCCGACCGCGGACTGCTGTCAATGGTCGAGCCGCTTCCCTACCCGCAGACCGGCGACGGCACACACGTGCTGCTCAAGGATGCCGCATCACTGGCCAGGGCCATTACCGTGGCATCGGCGCTCGGCACCTCGAGCGCGTACACCTGGTTGAAGATGCCCGCCTGCGAGGAGCCTGATGTGGTCTACTCGGCGACGACGCTGCCGTGCGTGGTGCTCGGCGGAGCGCCCGGTCCGGACCTCGCCGCGGATCTCGCCGCGTGGGGGAGCGTCCTGCGCTGCGACGTCGTGCGGGGACTCGTCGTCGGCCGTTCACTGCTGTTCCCGCCGGACGACGATGTCGCCGGTGCCGTCCACGCTGCGGCGGAGGTGCTCCGCGCGGCCACCCAGGAGGCGTCCCCGTCATGAGTGAGAGCGCCAGCGAGTCCGCTGGTTCCCGGCTGCACCACCCCTGGCTGACCCTCGCCGGTGGCGACGCGGGGGATCTGCTCACCCTGACACCCGCACGGGCCGGCTGGACGTACAGCGGGCTGCGGCTGATCCGGCTCGAACCCGGTGAGCTGCGGCGGTTCGCGACCGGTGAGGACGAGATGTTCGTCCTTCCGTTGACCGGCGGCCTCACCCTGGAGGTCGCCGCCACCGAGTCTCCCAACACGACCGAGGCACGCTATGCGCTCAAGGGACGCTCATCGGTGTTCGACCGGGTCACCGACTTCGCATACATCGGCCGGGACAGCAACGTCACCATGGTCAGCGCGAACGGGGCCGAGGTGGCGCTGCCCTCCGCCGTCTGCGAGCGTCGGCTCGAGCCGAGGTACGGTCCGGCAGAGAAGGTCCCGGTCGGCCTGCGGGGCTCTGGGCCCGCCACCCGGCAGGTCAACGATTTCGGCGTGCCGGGGGTGTGGGACCACGCGGACAAACTGATCGCGGTCGAACTCATCACCCCGCCCGGCAACTGGTCCAGCTACCCGCCGCACAAGCACGACCTCACCGCGCCCTGCCCCGTGGTCAACGAGGAGATCTACTTCTATCGGATCGCCGGGCACGATCAGATCACGCCCAGCCGTGAGGGTTTCGGCTACCACCGCACCTATACCGGACCCGAGCACGAGGGCGCGGGCCTGGAACCGCTGAACGAGTACATCGAGGTTCGCGACGGCGACCTCGTGACGATCCCCTACGGCTACCACGGCCCGTGTGTGGCGGCGCCGGGCTACCCGATGTACTACCTCAACGTGATGGCCGGCCCGGCGCCGGAGCGGGCGTTGCAGTTCTGCGACGATCAGGCCCACGGCTGGGTGCGGGACACCTGGCCCGACCAGAACATCGATCCCCGTTGCCCGGTCACCTCCCACGAAGGACGTCTGGACGGGCAACGCCGACACTGAGCCGATGGCCATGGCCGACGGGGCAGCCGTTGTTGCTGCTCGACGGGGAGACGTGCACCGGCCCCGGCCCGCCCGGCGATGGGGCTCAGCCGCGATGGGCGCGGTCCTTGCTGTCCGGCACGAACACGCTGGCCAGCGTGCTGACCAGGGTGACGACCACGGCCGCAGCGAGGGTGGACCAGAAGAACGGCCCGGCTGTGAAGCCGATGCCGAGGTGACCCGACAACCATTCCAGCAGCTTCAGCATGAGCGCGTTCACCACGAACGCGAACAGGCCCAGGGTGAGGATGTAGAAGGGGAACGAGAAGAACTTCACCACAGGTTTGATGAAAGCGTTCACGACACCGAACAACGCCCCCAGCACCAGCAGGGTGACGAGCACCTCGGAGGCGTCCCCGGGTGTGACCCCCACCTGTGGCACCACGAGGGTGGCCACCCAGATGGCCAGGGCGTTCACGGCTACGCGTACCACGACGTCTCTCACGCGGGCATTCTCCCAACGTGGGGGTCGTTCGGCCACTGCGGCCACTGCCTGTAGCCGACCCAAATGGCGTAGCGTCACCGTTGCGGCCCGGATCCGTCCGGTGCCGACGCACCACGCACCCGCACGTCGCGCACCCGCAGGCCCAGGACGGACGCTCAGTACGGACCCTCAATGCCGTCAAAGGGGCATAATCGGGCCGAGTTCTCGTCGGGAGAGCAGTGTGGCGACCAAGTGACGACTCAGGGGGCCAGTGATGGCAGGCGGTACACAGAGTAGGCAGGATGGCGACACCGACGACGCGATGGACGTGATCATCGACACGTCGGTGGCTCATCCGGCCCGGGTCTACGACTATTGGCTCGGAGGCAAGGACCACTACCCGCCGGACGCCGCAGCCGGGGAAGCCGTACTGCAGGCCTTTCCCGCTCTGGGGATCAGCGTGCGCGCCAACCGCGCATTCCTGACGCGGGCCGTGCGACACGTGGTGGCCGAGGAGGGCATCACCCAGATCCTGGACATCGGCACCGGACTGCCCGCATCCGGCAACGTGCATGAGGTGGCTCAGTCCGTCGACCCGAAGACCAGGGTCGTGTACGTCGACAACGATCCCATTGTGCTCGCGCACGCGCACGCGCTGCTCACGGGGACACCGGGGACCATCGACTATCTGCATGCGGACCTACGCGATGTCGAGGGCATCCTGAGTCGGGCCTCGGCCACGCTCGACTTCGATCGCCCGGTCGCGCTGATGCTGCTGATGTCTGTGCAGTTCGTGCCGGACGAGGAGGATGCGCACGGAATCGTCGCGAGGTTGGTGGACGCCCTCGCCCCGGGCAGCGTTCTGGTGCTGTCTCACCCCGCCCTCATAACCGATCCTGCCGGGGACCAGGCGGTGGCCGAGTACAACAAGCGGGTGGCCGCCCCGATGACCCCGCGGAGCGAGGCGAGCATCGCCCGCTTCTTCGACGGCCTCGACCTCGTCGAGCCCGGACTGGTTCCGCTCGCCGTGTGGAATCCTGACGGCGACGGCCCCGAACCGGCAGGGGGAGAGGTCAGCGCCCTGTGTGGCATGGGCCGCAAACCCTGACGAGAGGACACCGATGAGCCTGGACCGCCCCACCGCGCCGAACCCCTACGAGCTGCTGCCGGCCGCCGGTTCGTTCGCCGTGACCAGCAACGACCTGGTCGACGGCGGATCGATGGATCTGCGCCTGGTCCACGACTCCGTCGGCGGGGAGAACGTGTCCCCGCAGCTGACCTGGTCCGGCGCCCCGGAGGACACCAGGTCCTACTGCCTCACCTGTTTCGACCCCGATGCGCCGACCCCCTCGGGGTTCTGGCACTGGGTGGTCGCGAATCTGCCGAGTGAGGTGACCACATTGCCGCGCGGCGCCGGCGCCGAGGACGCGGCCCTTCCGGCCGGGGCCCTCCATCTGCGTAACGACTTCGGCAACCTCCGGTACGACGGCTGCTCGCCGCCTCCCGGCGACGTACCGCATCGGTACTACTTCGTCGTGCACGCGGTGGACGTCGACCGGTTGCCGGTCGACGCGAACTCCTCGGCCGCCGTCCTGTCCTTCAACCTGGCCTTCCACACCATGGCGCGGGCGATCGTCCACGGCACCTACGCCTACTGACCTCTCGCTGACCCGTCTCCGGCTGGCCTGCCTCGCGCTCACCGGGCGGTCGGCGGCGACGGTCTGTCGCCGAACCGCGTTGGCCTTCCTGTCCGGACAACTCACCCTTTTCGCGTTGCCGTGTCCGGCCAACCCCCTTAGGCTTGGATACCTAGAGGGGGTATCGGTGGCGACCGACCGGTGCCCCGCCGGAGTTCGCAAGTGCGGACGATCCCGCAAGTCAAGCCGACGCTTTGGAGGCATGTGCCGATGGTGGAGATCCTGACCCTTCCGACCGAATCGCTGGGCGATCGCTCCTATCTGGTGCACGACGGTGCCGCAGCCGTCGTGATCGACCCACAACGAGACATCGACCGGGTGCTCGAGCTCATCGACTCCCTGGGCGTCCAGGTGACCCGGGTGGTCGAGACGCACATCCACAACGACTACGTCACCGGGGGGCACGCGCTCGCCCATGCCCTGGGCGCCACCTACAACGTCAACGTCGAGGACCCGGTGACCTTCGAGCGCACCGGGGTGACCGACGGTGATCGGTTGATGGTCGGCGCGGATCTGACGCTCCAGGTGATGGCCACGCCCGGGCACACCTACACCCACCTGTCCTACGTGCTGCTCGAGGCCGACCGGCCGGTCGCGGTCTTCACCGGGGGCTCGATGCTCTACGGCTCCTCGGGCCGCCCGGACCTACTCGGCCCGGACCACACCGAGCCGTTGGCGCGTCATCAGTACGCCTCGTTGAACCGCCTGGCTCACGGTCTACCGGACGACGTGGCGGTGTACCCCACCCACGGGTTCGGCAGCTTCTGCTCTGCGACACAGACCGAGGGTGACTCGTCCACGATCGGACGCGAGAAGCAGATCAACCCCGCGTTGACCCAGGACGAGCAGACCTTCCTCGACGAGCTGTTCGCCGGGCTCGACGCCTTCCCGGCGTACTACGCGCACATGGGCCCGAAGAACCTCGCCGCTCCGGCCGAGGCACCCGACCTCAGCCTGCCCGAACTCGCCGACCCGGCCGAGCTGCGCCGGCGGATCGACGCCGGGGAGTGGGTCGTCGACCTGCGCTCGCGGACGGCGTTCGCCGCCGGCCACCTGGGCGGCACCTACAACCTGGGACTGGACGGCCAGTTCTCCACCTATCTCGGCTGGCTGATCCCGTGGGGAACCCCGCTGACCCTGCTCGGCGAGAGCGCGGAGCAGGTCGAGCAGGCCCAACGTGAACTGGTCAGGATCGGCATCGAACGCCCCACCGCCGCGGCCACCGGCGGACCGGATGACTGGGTGGGAGCCGGGTCGCCGCGGACCCTCGAGCGCGCGACGTTCGCGGCACTCGGCGCGGCCTGGGGTGGTCCGGCCGAACCCGGGCGGATCGTCGTCCTCGACGTGCGCCGGGGCCCGGAGTACCAGGAGTCCCACATCGACGGTGCGGTGAACGTGCCGCTGCACGAGGTGATCCGGCGGATGGACGACGTGCCGGCGGACGGACAGGTGTGGGTGCACTGTGAGAGTGGCTACCGGTCCTCGATCGCCGCATCGATCCTGGCGGCCGCCGGTCGCGAGGTCGTCCTGGTGGACGGGGAGTACTCCGTCGAGGCGCCGGGATCGGGACTCAAGCTGGTCGAGGGCTGACCGGCATCGCCACGGTCTCGACCACCTGGTAAAGCCCGCCCGTGCCGGGCGGAGCGCTGCGGAACAGAGTGATCTGCTCGACCGGCCATGCTGCCGACAGTCGCACGGCCCGAAGTCGATCCCGTTCGGAGGGATCGGCCGATGCGTCCAACCGGCCGAGCGTCAGGTGGCCCAGGAAGGGCAAATCCCGTGGCGCCGCCCGCCCGCCGAGTGCCTCCTCCACTGCTTTGTCGACCCATCCGGCCAGGTCGTCGAGCCCGGCCACGGGTAGGACCGCATATCGGGCGAGAAGCGTCACGGCCGGACCGGCCTGGGCCCGAACAGGCGGCCGCCCGATGAGCGCGGCGCGCAGCGTCCCGGCCAGACCGGCGAGTTCCTCGGGCGTCATCTCGCCCAGGAAGCGCAGCGTCACGTGCAGGTCCGGCGGTAGGTGCCGGCGAACACCACGCAGCCGTCCCTGCAGGCCCGCGACCTGGGTCCGCACGGCGGCCGGCGGCCTGAGGCCCACGAACGCCCTCACCCGGGGGTGGGCCCGTCAGGTTGGACGGCCGGCGGCGCCGTCGAGGCGCGGTCGACGAGCGTGGGCCTGAAGGTGCTGTGCGCGCCCGGCCCGCCGTCCAGGGCTGCGATCAGGTGGTCGATCGTGGTCTCGGTGATCGCCTCGACGTCCCAGCTGAACGTGGTCAGCGCCGGGTTGACCAGATCGGCCAGGTCGTGGTCGTCGAAGCCGAGGATCGACACATCCTGCGGGATCCGCAGCCCGAGGTCGCCCGCCGCACGGTAGGCGCCGAGGGCGACCGAGTCGCTGAGACAGAACAGGGCGGTCGGCCGGGAGACGGCGCCCAGCAGGTCGTGCACGGGTGAGCGGGCTCCCCGGCTGGACGGCGGAACGGTGGCCACGGTCAGCTCCACGCCCAGCGTCTCGGCGAACCGCGCGGCGGCCCTCGCCCCGGGCCGGCCTGGACTTGCCGGCAGGGTCGTGGTGAGCAGGGCGATCCGGCGGTGACCGAGGTCGCTCAGGTGACGCAGCGCCGTCCGGATGCCGTATTCGTTGTCGAAGGCGACGCTGGCCGCCTCCGGCCGCGCGATGATCACGTCACCGACCGCCACGACGGCGAATCGCTCGGCCAGGTCCGCCCACCACGCCGCCTCGGGATCACTGACCAGCACGATCGCGCCGTCCAGGCGGTCGCGCGCCATGCCCTCCACGACGTCCCGTTCTCGGCCCGGGTCGGCGGCGGTGTCGGCGATCGAACAGGCCACGCCGTTGCCCCACAGCCTGCCGGCCAGGTGGACGGTCAGTGTCTGGTGCCAGAGGTCGGTGAGCGCACCGCACAGGCCGACCGCACCGACGCGCCCGGCGGCCAGGGCCTGGGCCGCTGGGTGGGCGGTGTAGCCGAGACGCTCGGCGATGCCCTGCACGCGTTCCTGCGTCTGCGCCGACCCCTTGAGGCCGCGCAGCGCATAGGAGGCGGCCGCCTTGGACAGCCCCGCCTCGTCGGCGACGTCCTGCAGGCGGACCCTGGGCTCGGCCACTCCACGAGCATACGAGCGCCCTGGTCCTTGGCTTTGAGTGAACCGGTTCACTATCATGACGTCATACGTGAGTGAACCGGTTCACTCCGATGCTGGGTGCAGTTCCACGGTGAGGGGAGGCCGAATGCACATCGATCTTCACCAGCACCTGTGGCCTCCCGGGTTCGTCGAGGCCCTGCGTGCGCGCCGAACGGCGCCACGGCTCGACGGCTGGACCCTGCACCTGGACGGCGAGCCACGCCACCGGAGCGACGCCGCCGACCAGGACGTCGCCCTGCGGGCCGCACGGGCTGCGGCCGAGCGGATCGACCTGGTGGGTCTGAGTCTGTCGCCGGCCCTGGGGGTCGAGTCGCTCCCCGGCGAGCAGGCCGAGGAGTTGCTCGACCTGTGGCACGCCGGTGCCACGGCGCTCGCCGGGCCGTTCACGGTGTGGGCCGCAGCCCCGTTGGCCGAACTCGATCCGGGCCTTCTGCGCCGCGACCTCGGCCGGGACGGCGTGTGTGGACTGCAACTGCCGGCCCCGGCGCTGGCCACGACCGCGGACGTCGACCGGCTCGGCCCGCTGCTGGCCGAGGCGGACAGCGCCGGCAAGCCGGTCCTGGTCCACCCGGGTCCCGTGTGCGCCGCGGCGTCGTCCGGCGTCCGCCCGCAATCGGACCCGCACTGGTGGCCGGCGGCGGTCGACTACGTCGCCCAACTGCAGTCGGCCTGGCACGCCTGGACCGTGGCAGGGGCGGTCGATCATCCCGGGCTCCGCGTCGCCTTCGTCGCGCTCGCCGGCCTGGCGCCACTGCACCATGAGCGTCTGGCCGCGCGCGGCGCCGGGCCGGAACGTGCCACGGATCGTGGTACCAACGGCCGGAACCTGTTCTACGAGACGTCCTCCTATGGTCCGGTCGCGGTGGACCAGATGGCCGCCGTGGTCGGGCGCCGCGCGCTCGTCCACGGCTCAGACCGACCCAATGCCGAGTCCGGATTCGCCGGTCGGCAGGCTGACGTAGATCGAGACCTCTTGTGCGACAACCCGATCCGGTTCTTGAAGGGGAGCAAATGACCACAGTCCTGCACCACTACACCCCGCTGCTCGGGCGCGACGTCCTCCCGCCGGTGCCCGACCGGGATCTGTCTGCCCGCGAGCTGAAGGACTGGGTGGACACCCTGGCCGCCCGGCCTCACCTCTGGGAGGGGGCCGTCGCCCACGGTGGCGGACGGCACTACACGTCGCTGTACCGCGACCCTCACCTCGACGTGTGGCTGCTGTGCTGGAACATGGTGGACGACACCGGCTGGCATGACCACGACGCCTCCTCCGGCGCAGTGGCGGTGACCCGCGGGGCCATCGACGAGGGGCGGTTGCGATTCGGTCTGGGGCCCACCCGGCGACGGGTGCCGGCCGGACGCTCGTTCTCCTTCGGCCCAGACCGGATCCACTCGGTCAGGGGCGCCGTCGATCAGTCGGTCTCGATCCACGCCTACTCGCCGCCGCTGGTCCGGCTGGGACAGTACACGATCACGAGATCCGGTGTGCTGAAAAGGGTCTCGGTCGGCTACGACACCGAGCTGCGGCCGGACCGATGACGCTCACGCGTCCCGGAAGACCTCGATGTCGGCGCCCAAAGCGTTCAACCGCGTGGCCAGATCCTCGTACCCGCGGTTGATCACGTACACCGAGCGCAGGATCGAGGTGCCCTTCGCGGCCAGCATCGCCAGCAGGACCACCACGGCCGGGCGCAGCGCGGGCGGACAGATCACCTCGGTGCCGGACCACCGCGTCGGACCCTTGACCATCACCCGGTGCGGGTCCATCAGCGTGACCGCGGCGCCGAGTCTGTTGAGCTCGGTCAGGTAGACCGCCCGATTCTCGTAGACCCAGTCGTGGATCAGGGTCTGCCCGGTCGCGGTGGCCGCGATGACCGCGAAGAAGGGCAGGTTGTCGATGTTCAGTCCGGGGAAGGGCATCGGGTGGACCTTGTCGATCGGGGCGTGCAGCACCGACGTGCGGGTGGTCAGGTCAACCAGCCGGGCGTGCCCGTTCGCGGCCAGGTACTCCTCGCCGCGCTCGTAGTCCAGACCCATACCCTCGAGGACGGCGAGCTCGATCTCCATGAACTCGATGGGAACCCGGCGGATGGTGATCTCGGAGCCCGTGACGATGGCGGCGGCCAGCAGCGACATCGCCTCGATCGGATCCTCGGACGGCGCGTAGTCGACGTCGACCTCGATACGCCGGCGTCCCCGCACTCGCAGGGTGGTCGACCCGATGCCGTCGATCTGCACCCCGAGGGCCTGCAGGAAGAAGCACAGGTCCTGAACCATGTAGTTCGAGCTGGCGTTGCGGATCACCGTCTCGCCCTCGTAGAGCGCGGCGGCGAGCAGGGCGTTCTCGGTGACGGTGTCCCCGCGCTCGGTGAGCACGATGGGGCGCTGCGGGGTGACCGAGCGGTCGATCCGGCAGTGGTAGACACCGTCGGTGGCGGCGACGGTCAGACCGAACGGATGAAGTGCCTTCAGGTGAGGTTCGACGGTGCGCAGGCCGAGCTGGCAGCCGCCGGCGTAGGGCAGGTCGAACTCGTCGAACTGGTGGAGCAGCGGGCCCAGAAGCATGATCACCGACCGCGTGCGCCGGGCGGCTGTGGCGTCGATCGAGCTCAGGTCTATCCGCATGGGCGGGGTCAACTGAAGGTCGCCGTCACCCAGCCAGCGGCACTCGAAGCCGATGCTGGACAGCACCTCGAGAAGCCGGTTGACCTCCTCGATCCGGGCCACCTTGCGCAACGTCGTCCGGCCGCGGTTCAACAGCGCGGCACACAGGAGAACGACCCCGGCGTTCTTGGAGGACTTGACGTCGATGCTGCCGGCCAGCTTGGTCGGCCCGTGCACGCGCAGATTGACCGGCCCGGTCCCGACCTGGATGAGTTGGGAGTCCAGGGCTTCGCCGATCCGGGCGATCATCTCCACGGTGAGGTTCTGCTGACCGTGCTCGATGCGGTGGACGGCGCTCTGGCTGGTGCTGAGGGCCTCAGCGAGTTGGGTTTGCGTCAATCCGCGGTGGGTGCGGGCGCCGCGGATCAGTGTTCCGATCTGTGCCAGATGGGTGTCGGACTGCGCGAGCTGGGAGTCAAGCATGCGCGCCACCGTATATCGCATGTGAGATGCGAACCCCCGAAAGCGCGAGACGCGCCGCGTGACCTTGCACGCAGACCCCCTCCTGCCGGGTGTGAGTCAGGGAGGCCTGGCAGGACCTGGTGATCGCGGCCCAGGCGCACGACAGGATCGAGGCGGCACGCTCGTCCACGGGCCGGCAAGGACCCGTCGCGCGGGGGCGAACCCGTCGAATGGGCACGCCCGGGTGGTGCGAGGCCGAGTACCTGTTAGGCGACGCCGGGGCTCTAGGGTGCTCTGTGCCGGGTGAGACGGGATTGACGACGGGTGAGGTCAGGTCGATGAGCACCACCGCGCCGCCGCTGACGTGCGGTTCGTGCGGCACCGCCCTATCCGCCACCGCGCTCTTCTGTCTCCAGTGTGGGACGGCGGTGCCGCGAGAACACCGGGCCGCTGCGGTGGATCGACCCAAGGCCTGGTTCGAACGGGGCGCGTCCGCGCCGGAACCCGAGCCGCGAACGGAACCGGAGCCGGAACCCGAGTCCGAACTGGAACCGGAGCCGGAACCCGAGTCCGAACTGAAACCGGCGCCGATGCCCGAGTCCGATCCGGCGCCCGAGCCCGAACCAGCGCCCGAGTCCGAACCGGTGCCCGAGTCCGAACCGGAACCCGAGCCCGCCGCCGCCCTCGTGGGCCCCGCGCCGGGGCAGATCGAGGGGCGGATCGAGCCGGCCGAGTCCGACCGGGACGACGCCCCACGGCCGGGCCAACCACGAAGTGCCCCTCGTGGGCTCGTCTTCGTCGGGGCGGCGATGCTGCTGGCCCTGGTGGCGGCCGCGGTGTTCTGGGCGCTCCGCCCGACGGGTCAGGGCCGGGCCTCCGACGCCGTGGCCGCCTGGCAGGAGGGCAACGCCGCCTGGGCCAGGGGCGACATCGACCTCGTGTGCGAGAGGTACGACGGAATCGGTGCGAACGGCCTGTGGCGCGATCGGGACACCTGCCTGACGGCCGAGCAGGAGGGCTACGACCAGTCGACCGAGGAGCAGCGGCAGAGCCTGATCAGAATGACCATCGACCCGGCGAAGGCCGAGGTGCTCGACCGCGACACCGTCGTGCTCTGGTACCGAGAGGCTCGGGTGGACGGGGAGTTGCCGCCGTTCTTCCTGCCCACGGACCTGGTTGTCATGCATCGGCAGAACGGGCAGTGGCGTCAGGTGGGGGTGCGCTACGGCACCGACGTGGTGGGTCAGGTGCCGGCGGCGGTGCTCGCCTCGGTCCCGGCTGCGGTGCCGTCAACGTCGAACTGACCTCTCACTGATGGGCGTTACGTAACCAAGAGTGCTCGATTGACGCCATAAGGTAGTCAGATGACCCTGACCGACCGCTGGGACGTCGCCGCGGCCACCCTGACCGCGGCAGTCATGGGCGCCGGGTCGGTGGTCGCGGCCGCCGCGCTGCTCGCCTCCGAACCGAGCGGCGTCGACCAGTCCCTGAGCGGGAGTAGGCCCCCGTTCGCGTCGGTCTCCGTCACCCGGCCTGGGCCACCGGCCGCAACCCGGATGGCGGCCCGCCGACCCACCGCGGTCGACGCGCCCCGACCGGCGACAACCCGGGCCGCCACGATCCGGCCGATGGCGGCGGCCCGTACCGCCGCGCCGCCGGTCAAGATCGTGCTCGAACCCGACCGTTTCGAGGTCAGGACCGTGCTGGAGCCCGGCAAGCGCCCCAGGGCCGTCGACCGCACCCCGGCGTCGACCGGGCCGTCGGGCGAGGACGAGACCGCCTGGAGGCGCTCCACCGTTGGCGGCTGACCACTCCTGCGGGACTGGCGGCGTCCGGCGCCCTGAGTATCGTGGATGTGCACTGCGACACATGGCGTGCAGTGCGCGGCGTCCGCGCCCCACACCAGGCGGGCGGGGCGCCGTCCCGGCCGTGCCGGCGGTGGCGATCCCGACCGTCGGTCGACGAAGGAGCGCATGAGATGACCGATCCGACCCCTGGCGGCGTGGATCACGACGCCCCGGTTCAACTGCTCACGCCGAACGGCGAGCTGATCCACCGTCCCGACTACCCGCTCGACCTCGATGGCGACGCGCTGCGTGGCCTGTACCGCGACATGGTGCTCGTCCGGCGCTTCGATCAGGAGGCGACCGCCCTGCAGCGCCAGGGTGAGCTGGGCCTGTGGGCCAGTCTGCTGGGCCAGGAGGCGGCCCAGATCGGGTCCGGCCGGGCCCTGCGGCCGCAGGACCACGCGTTTCCCAGCTACCGCGATCACGGCGTGGTCTGGTGTCGGGAGCTGCGGCTGCGCCAGATCCTCGGGATCTTCCGGGGGGTCACCCTCGGCGGTTGGGATCCCGAGGAGCACCACATCCACCTGTACTCCATCGTGATCGGTACCCAGACCCTGCACGCCACCGGGTACGCGATGGGCATCCAGCGTGATGGTGACGTCGGCACCGGGGATCCGCAGCGCGACGCCGCCGTGATCACCTATTTCGGGGACGGCGCCACCTCCCAGGGCGATGTCGCCGAGGCGATGGTGTTCTCGGCCTCGGCCAACGCTCCGATCGTGTTCTTCTGTCAGAACAACCAGTGGGCGATCTCCGCTCCCGTCACCCGACAGAGCCGGATCCCCCTGTACCGCAGGGCGTCCGGCTTCGGGATCGTCGGGGTCCAGGTGGACGGCAACGACGTGCTCGCCGTCCACGCGGTGACTCGCGCGGCCCTGGATCGCGCCCGGGGCGGCGGCGGTCCCACCCTGATCGAGGCCGTCACCTACCGCATGGGCCCTCACACCACCTCGGACGACCCCACCCGTTACCGATCGGCCGCCGAGGTCGACCTGTGGCGCTCGCGCGACCCGATCTCGCGGATGGCCGAACTGCTGCGACGGACCGGGGACGGCGATGAACGCTTCATCGCCGACATCGAGGCCGAGGCCGATGACATCGGGCGGCAGGTCCGCGAGGTGTGCCTCGGGATGCCCGACCCGGCCCCGGAGACCCTCTTCGATCACGTCTACACCGAACCGCACGCGCAGGTCGAGGCCGACCGGGCCGCCTTCCTCGACTATCACGCGGCGTCGGCCGTGGCCGGGTCCGAGCTCGGAGGTGCCTGATGGCGAACCAGTCGACAATGACCCTGGCCAAGGCCGTCAACGCCGGTCTGCGACGGGCGATGGAGGCCGACCCCAAGGTGCTGGTGATGGGTGAGGACGTCGGGGCCCTCGGCGGCGTCTTCCGGGTGACCGACGGGCTGCAGAAGGACTTCGGTGAGCACCGCGTCATCGACACGCCGCTGGCCGAGTCCGGCATCGTCGGGACCGCGATCGGCCTGGCACTGCGCGGGTATCGCCCGGTGTGCGAGATCCAGTTCGACGGCTTCATCTACCCCGCGTTCGACCAGATCACCTCACAACTGGCCAAGATGCACTACAGGTCGGGCGGCGCTGTGCGACTGCCCATCGTGATCCGGGTCCCCTTCGGCGGCGGCATCGGAGCGGTGGAGCACCACAGCGAGAGCCCGGAGGCCTACTTCGCCCACACCGCTGGACTTCGTGTGGTCAGTTGCGCCACTCCTCACGATGCCTACGGCATGACCCTGCAGGCGATCGAGTGCGATGACCCGGTGATGGTCTTCGAGCCCAAGCGCCGCTACTGGGACAAGGGTGAGGTCGACCTGGACGCCGCGCCGCTCCCGCTCGACCGGGCCCGGATCGTCAGGCCGGGCGAGCACGCCACCGTCGCTTCGTACGGGCCGCTGGTCAGAACCTGCCTCGACGCGGCGCAAGCCGCTTCGGAGGAAGGGATCTCGGTCGAGGTCGTCGACCTGCGCTCGCTGTCTCCCCTGGATGTCGACACCCTCGCGGCCTCCGTGCGACGTACCGGTCGGCTGGTCGTGGCCCACGAGGCGACGGCCTTCCTCGGGGTGGGTGCCGAGGTCAGTGCGCAGATCTCCCAGGAGTGCTTCTACCACCTCGAGGCGCCGGTGCTGCGGGTCGGCGGCTTCCACACCCCCTACCCGGCCAGTCGGCTCGAGGAGGAGTATCTGCCTGACCTGGATCGCGTTCTGGACGCGGTCGAGCGCACGCTGGCCTACTGACTCGCCTACTGATCGGCCGACAAAGCGGGAGGAATGCACTGATGTTGAAGGAGTTCCGCCTGCCCGATGCGGGGGAGGGCCTGACCGAGGCGGACATCGTCACATGGCGGGTCCGGCCCGGCGACCGGGTCGCGGTCAACGATGTGATCGTCGAGATCGAGACCGCGAAGTCCTTGGTCGAACTGCCCTGCCCGTTCGCGGGCGTGGTCGCCGAACTGCTGGTACCCGAGGGAGCCACGGCCCCCGTCGGGGCGCCGATCATCTCGATCGACACGGGCTCGGCCGGCGACGTCGGTGGTTCGGCTGATCCGGCCCACGCGGACGGCGCCACTGCGGGCCCTGACACGCCCGAGCGGACGCCGGTGCTCGTCGGCTACGGCCCGCGGGTCGAGTCCCCGCCGCGCCGTCGTCGTCGCCGGGCGGTCGTCGGCCAGCCGGCCGAGCCCCCGCTCACCGACCCACCGCCGGGGTCCTCCGACGCGCCGCCGACCCGGCCGCTGGCCAAGCCGCCCGTCCGCAAGCTGGCCAAGGATCTCGGCGTCGATCTCGCGACCGTACTCCCCAGCGGTCCGGAGGGGGTCATCACCCGCGCCGACGTGCAGGCAGCGGCCGCGGGGCCGGGAGTAGCGCGGGGGGGCGCGGAGCTCCGGCCGCCGGGGCCGACCGGCGAGCGCGAGACCAGGACCCCGGTCAGGGGCGTCCGGCGGTTGACGGCCGAGGCGATGCTCGCCAGCGCCTTCACCGCGCCGCACGTCACCGAATGGGTCGAGGCCGACGTCACCCGCTCGGTGAGGCTGGTGGAGCGGCTGCGGTCAGACGCCTCCTTCGAGGGCGTGCGGCTGTCGCCCCTGGCGCTGGTGGCCAAGGCGCTGCTTGTCGCGGTGGCGCGCAACCCGCAGGTGAACGCCACCTTCGACGCCGGGGCCGGCGAGCACGGCGAGATCGTCACGAAGCACTACGTCAACCTGGGGATCGCCGCGGCAACCCCCCGAGGGCTCGTGGTGCCGGTGATCCGCGACGCCGATCGGTTGGGGCTGCGCGGGCTCGCCGAGGCGATCACGGATCTGGCGGAGACGGCCCGGGCGGGCCGGACCGCGCCGTCCGAGCTGTCCGGTGGCACGATCACCATCACCAACGTCGGCGTCTTCGGCGTCGACGGCGGCACGCCGATCCTCAACCCAGGGGAGTCGGCGATCCTGGCGGTCGGCCGGATCGCGCGAAAGCCGTGGGTGCACAGGGGAAAGGTCCGACCCCGCTGGGTGACCACCCTGGCGCTGAGTTTCGACCACCGCGTCGTGGACGGCGAGCTCGGCAGCCGGGTGCTGACCGACGTCGCCGCCGTGCTCACCGACCCCGCGACGGCCCTGACCTGACCCGTCACCACCGCGCCGAGCTACAACAGCTGGTTCCCGTACAGGACGAGCAGGTTGTAGTAGCTGGTCTCATCGGGCTCGAAGATATCCGCATACGTGTCGGCGTTCATGAGCACGCGTTCGGTCTCACGATGACGAAGGCCCACGGCGTGTCCCATCTCGTGGATGGTCACGTTGAGCTTCGCGCCGTCACCGAGCCTGTCGAGCTGCTCGTAGTAGAGGTCGAGATGGCCGCCGACCATGAAGTCCTGTTCCTCGACCGCGGCGAAGTTCCCGTCCGCATCGTCTCCCCGCGTGAGACTGACGGTGACACAGTTCACGTCGTCGGGGCATCTCTCGACGATGCGGACGTCCAGGCACGGACTGCGGTTCCAGGCGGCTGCGCCCTGGTCGAGGTACTCGCGGTATTCCGGGGTCACGTCGCCGGACTCGAAGTAGATCGCGACCTTCTCCGCGCCAGTGCGTTTCCAGGGCACCTGATGGTCTCTGTAGTTCTGGTCCAGGAGCTCGCTTCCATCCCCCGGAGAGACGCAGTCTGTGGCCGACGCTGCCCCTTCCACCTCGCCCGCGTTCGCGGCCGGAGGATCGGCGGCGACCCCATCTGACGACCCGGTGTCGGAGGTGCCGGAGCAGCCAGTGATGACGAGGGCACAGAGTGCGGTGATCACTGCACGGTGTCGAAAAGTATTGATCATGCAACCTTCTCGCGAGCCCGACGCAGAGGCGCATCACCTGGAGTAGCTGGTGGCCCCTGGCCTGGGAATCGAGCATGCGCTGATCGAGCATGCGCTGTCTGAAGCGAAGAATCCCCCGGCAGCCGACCGGACGTCAACCCTGAGCGCATCCTCCCGGAGGCAGTCGAGTCGACGGTCTGCGCCGCCGTACCACTCAGTTGCGGATCACGCCCGGGGCTGCTGACGGTGATCGTGGTGAGAACCAGGTCGCGGGCCACCAGCCATCGCCCGTTGTATCGCTCAGGTGGCAGTCCGCCGAGAGCCTGCGCCTCGACCTGCAGGGCGACACTGAAGGTGCCATTGAGCGGGTCGATGCGCAGGGCGACGTCCTCGAAGTCCAGCCATCGACCGGTGAGCGGGTACCAGGCCTTGAACAGGCTCTCCTTGGCGCTGAACAGCAGCCGTTCCCAGCTCACCTGTGGGTGCGAGGACGAGAGTGCGGCAAGGTGCGCTGCCTCCTGCGGTCGGGCAATGACCTCGAGCACCTCCTCGGGCACCGGGGCGTGCGGCTCGGCATCGATGCCCAGGGCGAGCACGTGATCGGTGCGGGCCACGGCCGCGGCGCGATACCCCGCGCAGTGAGTCATGGAGCCCACCACGCCGTCCGGCCACCGCGGGGCGCCGAGCGTGTCAGCCACCAGCGGCGGCCGGGGCAGCCCGAGCCGGGCCAGGGCCATCCGTGCGCAGGCACGAACGCTGGTGTATTCTCGTCGCCGCTCGTCGACGGCACGGGCGATGACCGCCCGCTCCTGGGGGAACAGCGGTTCATCCAGCACATCGGAGAAGCTCTCGACGGCGCTGACCGACGGCGGGAGGATGGCGTCGATCATCGTGGAGTCCTCACCGTGTGGTGGAGCCACGATGCGGCCCCCGGGGCCGTCGCCACCATCGGGCGCGACGGCGGTCCATGACACAGCCTTGAGGCTACCTTGAGGTGGCGCGACGACGTCGATCGCATGTCCACCCTCCTGTCAAGCGCACCTCCACCTCCCCGGATCGCCTGTCGCTGTTCAGCTCTGCAGCACAACGACGGACCTCGTGCGTGTGGGCGGCGGGAGGGGCAGTCCGCAGGTCAGCCCGGTCCGGCCCGGACGTCGGGGAGGCGACGGGGCCATCTCGCGGGGGTCCGTGCCGGGCTGGATCGGATAAGCACAGTTAAGTCACAAACGCCTGACAGGTCACTGGAGTTGCTGTTAGATGAGGCCTAAGCCGGCAATAAGGACGTTACACAGAGGAAACCGGCACGCCGTGCTGCGCGCCGCACTGAATCGGGGGTGATTCGGACAGGCGGCGGGGCTCACCGCCCCGCCCCGCCACGGCATAGCTCTGCGCACCGACGTGCACAAGTCCAGTCGTCGTCATGGGGCCGATACGACGTCGGCCGGTCGTTCGTGGACGTCCCCGCAGAGACTCCTGGCCACCGCAGTCGGGCGTGTCACGTCACGCAACGTCATGTGCGGTGACGACCCGAGTGACAGCAAACGAGAGGCGGCCGTCAATTTCGGCCCCAGCGGTATCAGCAGCCCGGCTCATCCCCTCGTAGACGTATATGGAACGACTTGGTCCGGCATCAGCACATCGGTGGCGGTCCAGCGTCGAAACGAACCCGGCCCGTACGTAGATCACTCGTGCCCAGGGCCGCTGCCCTGCTCGGGTTGAGCTGGGCTACCGCAGCGTTGGACAGGAGGAAAGATGCCCG
Source organism: uncultured Actinomycetota bacterium (assembly GCA_963750395.1). Classification (GTDB taxonomy): domain Bacteria; phylum Actinomycetota; class Actinomycetes; order Actinomycetales; family Kineosporiaceae; genus JADJPO01. Next base: position 127,575 of record CAVVQM010000008.1, read on the forward strand.
TCATATCCGCCCCTCAGGCCTTCAACGAAGCCGACTTGTTCGTCGACCTTCAGTCGATGTTCGGCTACTCAATGTATTTGAAGTGTGAGGGATTCAATTTCGCAGGCTCGATCAAGCTGAAGGCCGCGGCCGCAATGGTCGAGGCCGCCGAACGCGACGGAGTCCTGACACCGGAGTCCGTCTTGGTCGAGTCATCGTCCGGGAACCTGGGCGTCGCCCTGAGCATGATTGCGGCGAGCAAGGGCTACCGGTTCCTCTGCGTGACCGATTCCCGCTGCAACCTGTCCACCAGGCTGCTGATCGAGGCGTTGGGCAGCCAGGTGCATGTCATTGCCGAGCCAGACCCGGTCGGGGGGTTCCTCGCCGCTCGGCTGAACTACGTCCAAGCACTGTGTGAGGGCGGCGATGGATACGTATGGCTCAACCAGTACGCCAACCCGAGCAACTGGAAGGCGCACTACCGCACCACGGCCCCGGCCATCGCCAGTCGGTTCCCGAACCTCGACGTGCTCTTCGTCGGAGCCGGTACGACCGGGACCCTGATGGGGTGCGCGCGATACTTCCGCGAGTGGTCCCGGCCGGTGCGGATCGTCGCCGTCGACAGCGTGGGCTCGGTGACCTTCGGATCGGCTCCCGGCCGCCGGAACATCCCCGGCCTGGGCATGAGCATCCAGCCGCCTCTGCTCGAGGAGTCCTACATCGATGACGTGGTGCACGTCGAGGAGGCCGACACCATCCGCGCCTGCCATCGGATGGCCAGGCGGGGTTTCCTCTTCGGTGGGTCCACGGGGACGGTGGTCAGCGGTGCGATGGACTGGCTGGCCCGACACGGCGGCGACGAGCTCACTGCGGTGGGCATCGCCCCGGACCTCGGCGAGCGCTACCTGGACACCGTCTACCAGACCAACTGGGTCGCAGACCTCTACGGCGAACACGTGCTTGATCGCGAGGAAACCCTGATGTCCGTCGGGGCCGACGACGGGTCGCGCTCAGATGCCTGACTCGGTGGACGTGTTGACTGTCGATCAGGCGCCGGTCGTCGATCGGGTGCCGGTCGATGGGGTGCCGGTCGTCGATCAGGTGTCGGCCGTCGATCGAGCGCCGGTCGTCGATCAGATGCCAGTCGTCGACAGGGCGGAGCCCGTCACCCCTAGCGACACCGACCCGACCACCCCGGCGGAGCGGTCGCTCGCCGAGGTGCTGGCCGAGGTGGTGGGGGTGGACCGGGTCGCGGTGGACGGTCATTTCTTCGATGACCTCGGTGCGGACTCGATGGTGATGGCCCGGTTCTGTGCCCGGCTGCGCAAGCGTGACGATCTGCCGTCGGTGTCGATGAAGGACATCTACCAGCATCCGACGATCAAGGATCTGGCCGTGGCGTTCGCCCCTGCTGCGCCCGCTCCTGCCGCGCCCGCTCCTGCAGCGGCGCCGCCCGGTCCTGCCATCGACATCGCGCTGGCCGAGGTGCTGGCCGAGGTGGCGGGGCTGGACCAGGTTCCACCGGACGGTCATTTCTTCGATGACCTGGGTGCGGACTCGATGGTGATGGCCCGGTTCTGTGCCCGGCTGCGCAAGCGTGACGATCTGCCGTCGGTGTCGATGAAGGACATCTACCAGCATCCGACGATCAAGGACCTGGCCGTGGCGTTCGCGCCTGCTGCGCCCGCTCCTGCCGCGCCCGCCCCGGTCGCGGCGCCGCCCGGTCCTGCCATCGACATCGCGCTGGCCGAGGTGCTGGCCGAGGTGGCGGGGCTGGACCAGGTTCCACCGGACGGTCATTTCTTTGATGACCTGGGTGCGGACTCGATGGTGATGGCCCGGTTCTGTGCCCGGCTGCGCAAGCGTGACGATCTGCCGTCGGTGTCGATGAAGGACATCTACTCCCACCCGACGATCAAGGACCTGGCCGCGGCGTTCGCCCCGGCCGCCCCGATCTCCCTCAGTGGAGCCGATCAGATCTCCCTCAGCGGATCGGCAACCCCGAAAGAGAAGACCCCCGCCGAGTCCTCGGACGCGGCTCCGGTCGAGCCGGCACATCGGGCCAGTACGCGGGCGTTCGTGCTGTGCGGGATGGCGCAGTTCCTGATCTTCCTCGGGACCACGCTCGTGGGCGCTGTCATCGCCATCCAGGGGTATGAGTGGATCACGGCCCGGACGGGCTGGTTCGACCTGTACCTGCGCGCCCTGGTCTTCGGTTGCGCGCTCTTCCTCGGCTCAACCCTGTTGTCGATCGTGGCGAAGTGGGTGCTCATCGGTCGGTGGAAAGAGCAGGAGATCAGGGTCTGGAGTCCGGCGTACCTCAGGTTCTGGGTGGTCAAGACCCTACTCAGGGCGAATCCGCTGGGCCGTCTGCTCGTCGGCACGCCGCTGTATCCGCTCTACCTGCGGGCCCTGGGCGCGCGCGTCGGACGCCGTGTCACCATCTTCACCAACCTCGCGCCCATCTGTACCGACCTGCTCACGATCGGCTCGGACAGCGTCATCCGCAAGGAGTCGTCCTTCCTCTGCTACCGAGCCCACGCCGGGCGGATCCAGACCGGCCGGGTCAGTCTGGGCCGGAACGTCTTCGTCGGCGAGAAGACCGTGCTCGACATCGGGACGTCGATGGGCGACGACGCACAGCTCGGCCACTCCTCCGCCCTGCACAGGGGCCAGTCGGTACCGGACGGCGAGCGATGGCACGGTTCTCCGGCCGAGCGCACCGACGTGCAGTACGCCTGGATCTCGCCGGACGAGCGCGCCACCCTGCGCAGGGTCGCCTACAGCGTCTGGATCCTGTTCAAGGTCTTCTTCCTCTACGTCCCGTTGGCCCAGGGCGTCATCTACATTCTTCTGGCTGAGGTGCCCTACCTGGGCAGGCTGCTCGTGCCCGGAACCATCAATGTCGCGACCGCGGAGTTCTACCTCGAGACGGTGGCCCTGGCCTCGGGACTCTTCTTCGGCTCGATCCTCGTCGGTCTTCTCGTCGTGCTCACCGTCCCCCGGGTGCTGAACCTGTTCATCACTCCGGACACGGTGTACCCGCTCTACGGCTTCCACTACGCGGTGCAGCGGACGATCACACGGATGACCAACCTGAAGTTCTACATGCTGCTGTTCGGCGACACCTCTTACATCGTGAATTACTTCCGCGGCATCGGGTACCGCCTGGGCCGCGTGAAGCAGACCGGGTCGAACTTCGGCATGGACCAGAAGCACGACTCGCCGTTCCTGACCTCCGTCGGCGGCGGGACGATGATCGCCGACGGGCTGTCGGTGGTCAACACCGACTACACCGGCACGTCCTTCTGGGTGTCCCGCGCCACGATCGGGGACAACAACTTCCTGGGCAACAACATCGCCTACCCCTACGGCGGAAGGACCGGTGACAACTGCCTGCTCGCGACGAAGGTGATGGTCCCGCTCGACGGCAAGGTCCGCCACGGGGTGGGACTGCTGGGCTCTCCGTGCTTCGAGATACCCCGATCGGTCGCGCGGGACAGCGGGTTCGACGGACTGCGGACCGAGGCCGAGATCCGTCCGCATCTGGCCGCGAAGAACCGCTACGACATCAGGACCATGGGTGTCCTCCTGGGCCTGCGATGGCTGCTGTTCAGCCTGCTGCTGACCTTCGGCCTGGCCGCGGTGGACACCTTCGAGATTCTCGGCATCGCGGGGATCGCCGCGTACTTCATGTCGATCATGGTGATCACTGCCGGGTACCTCGTCCTCGCCGAACGTGCTGTCGCCGGATTCAAGCGGTTGCAGCCCCAGTACTGCTCCCTGTACGACCCGTACTTCTGGTGGCACGAGCGCTACTGGAAGGTCGCGTCCTCGACGTTCATGCACGCGTTCGACGGGACTCCGTTCAAGAACATGATCTGGCGGCTGATGGGGGTCCGGCTCGGACGGCGGGTCTTCGACGACGGCTGCGCCATGCCAGAACGCACGATGGTCACCATCGGTGACGACTGCACGCTCAACTCCGCCACCGTGATCCAGTGCCACTCGCAGGAGGACGGGGCCTTCAAGTCCGACTACATCACGATCGGCGCCGGGTGCACCCTGGGTGTCGGAGCGTTCGTTCACTACGGCACCACGATGGGCGACGGCGCTGAGCTGGCCCCGGACTCCTTCTTGATGAAGGGCGAAGAGATTCCACCGCACGCCTATTGGGGCGGCAATCCAGCCAGGGAGATTCGATCGTGACCAGTACCAGCCTGCGTGATCCGCGGACCCAGGAGGGGGCCGACCGGGAGTTCTGGCGCGGCGTGCTCGCCGCGGGCGGCGCCACCGCGATACCGCGGTGGACCCTCGCCCCGGCCGTCGGCGTCGACCAGCACGAGACGGCGGTCCCCGACGACGTGCTGGCGGCCGCCCGCCGCCTGACGGACGAACTTGGCGTGTCGCTCGGCTCGCTGCTGCTGACCGCACACGCCAAGGTGCTCGCTGCGCTGTCCGGTGAGCACGAGGTTCTGACCGGCTACGTCGCCGACGCCGGTGGCCCGCCGCTGCCCTGCCGGCTGACGACCGAGCCCGAGTCCTGGCAGGCACTGCTGCGCGAGACCCGCGCGGTCGAGTCAGATCTGCTGTCGCACAAGGACTTCCCTGTCGCAGACCTTCGCCGTGAGCTCGGCCTCAGCGCGTCGTCGTTCGAGACCGTGTTCGATCCGCACGGCCAGGGCGCCCTCGACGACGGCGTCGTCCTGGCGCTGGCCCTCGTGCCCCGGGGCCGCAGGCTGATGCTCCGGCTGCGGTACCGGACCGACGTGCTCGACGCGGACTGTGCGGCCCGGATCGCCGGCTACCACCTCACCGCGCTGGCGTCGATGACCGCGGACCCGGACGCCGAGCACAGCCGGACCAGCCTGCTGTCCGCCGAGGAGCTGCAGCTACCAGATCGACGGGCTGGCCGGACCCCGCCGAGAGCTGCCGGACCGGCGCATGCACGAGCTGTTCGAGGAGCGGGTGCGAGCGCACCCGGACGCCGTCGCGGCCGTGCACCGCGGCCAGCAGTGGACCTACGCCGAGCTCAACGCCCGGGCGAACCGGCTGGCCCGGGCCCTGCTGGCCGAGGGACTGGGCCCCGAGGGCGTGGTGGCGGTCGTGACCGAGCGCAACCTGGACTGGATGGCCGCCGTCCTGGCGGTGTTCAAGGCCGGGGGCGTCTACCTGCCCATCGAGCCGCACTTCCCGGCCGACCGCATCGCGGCCACGCTCACCCGCGCCGAGTGCGCATTCGTGCTGACCGAACCCGGCAGCACCGCGACGCTCGAGGCGGCCCTCGAGTCGCTGAGCGGTGTCCGCAGGATGCTCATCGGCGAGGCCCTGGAGCAGGATCACGCCGAGGACGACCTCGGCCTGCCGGTCGCGGCGGACCAGCTCGCCTACATCTACTTCACCTCCGGCTCCACGGGCGAGCCCAAGGGCGCGATGTGCGAGCACGCGGGGATGCTCAACCACCTCTACGCCAAGATCGACGACCTCGGGATCGCCGAGGGCCGGGTGGTCGCCCAGACCGCGCCGCAGTGCTTCGACATCTCGCTGTGGCAGCTGGTCGTCCGCGCTGCTGGTCGGCGGGCGGACCCTGCTGGTCGAGCAGGACGTCATCCTCGACGTCCCGCGGTTCGTCGACACGATCGTCGACGGCCGGGTCGCCGTGCTGCAGGTCGTGCCGTCCTACCTCGAGGCCGTGCTGTCCTACCTGGAGCAGCACCCCCGCGAGCTGCCCGACCTGCGCTGCGTGTCGGCCACCGGCGAGGCGCTGAAGAAGGAGCTCGCCCAGCGCTGGTTCGCCGCCCAGCCCGGGATCAAGCTGGTCAACGCCTACGGGCTGACCGAGACCTCCGACGACACCAACCACGAGGTCATGGACCGGCCGCCGCGAGCGCGACCGGGTGCCGCTGGGCCCGCCGGTGGCCAACGTGCACGTCTACGTCGTCGACGAGCATCTGGCGCCGGTGCCGCTCGGCGCCCCCGGCGAGATCGTCTTCTCCGGGGTCTGCGTGGGCCGCGGCTACGTCAACGACCCCGAGCGCACCCGGCAGGCCTTCATGGCCGATCCGCACCGCGACGGGCCAGCGGCTCTACCGCGCGCGGCGACTTCGGCCGCTGGCTGCCCGACGGGAAGCTGGAGTTCCTCGGCCGCCGGGACAGCCAGGTCAAGATCTCCGGCTTCCGGATCGAGATCGGCGAGATCGAGAACGCGCTGCTGCGGGTGCCCGGGGTCCGCGACGGCGCCGTCGTCGTCGCCGAGCAGGGCCGACCAGCGCAAGCACCTGGTCGCCTTCTACTCCGGCGCGCAGCCGCTGCCGGTCGAGATGCTGCGCGAGCGGCTGGGCGAGTCGCTGCCGGAGTACATGGTGCCGTCCGCCTTCCACTGGCGGTCCAGCCTGCCGCTGACCGCCAACAGCAAGATCGACAAGAAGGCGCTGACCGCGCTCGCCGGCGAGCTGGACGCCGTGGCCGACAGCGCCGACCCGCCGGACACGTCCGACCGAGCGGCGGCTGGCGGACGCCTGGGCGAAGGTGCTCGGCGTCCCCGCGGACCGGATCGGCCGGCGGGACCACTTCTTCGACCGGGGCGGCACGTCGCTGTCGGCGGTCAAGCTGGCGATCGCCCTGGACCGCGCGGTCTCCCTCAAGGACCTCACCCGCCACCCGGTCCTCGCCGACCTGGCCGAGGTGATCGACGGCCGATCGGCGCCACGCCCGGAGTTGCTGCAGTCGCTGTCACAGCCTGAGGGATCGGCTGCTGCCGCCCTGGTGTGCTTCCCCTACGCCGGCGGCAACGCGGTGAACTTCCAACCGCTGGCCAAGGCCCTGCGCGGTAGTGGGCTCGCGGTCTACGCCGTCGAGCTGCCCGGCCACGATCTGGCCGCCGACCGCGAGGAGTTCGCGCCGCTGGCGAAGGTGGTCGAGCAGGTCGTGGCTGAGATCACCGGCCTGGGCCTGTCCGAGGTGCTGCTGTGGGGCCACTCCTCCGGGGCCGCGTTGGCGGTGGAGGCGGCCAGACGGCTACCCGGGCGCGGGGTGACGGTACGCCGGGTGTTCCTCGGCGCCCAGCTGCTCGGCGAGGCCGCCGACCGGCGCGCCGCCGTCCACGAGCTGACCGGCCGGAGCGACGTGGAGATCGCCGCGGCGTTGAGCGCCGACCGCGGCTACACCGAGCTCGGCGAGCTGGACGCACAACGCGCCGAGCATGTCGGTGCGGCCTACCGCCACGACTACGTCGACGCGCACCGCTACCTCGCCGACGCACTGGAGGCCTCGCCGCGGCGAGGCTGTCGGCGCCCGTCACGGTCGTGGTCGCCGCCGACGACCCGTACACGGCAGAGTATCGCGGCGCTATCGCGACTGGCAGCTGCTGGCCGAGCAGGTCGACCTGCATGAACTGCCCGACGGCGGCCACTACTTCCTGCGCACCCGTCCGGCCGAGGCGGCGCAGGCCGTCCTACACGCCCACGAGCACGCGGCTCCGTGAGCCGCCGCAATCGAAGGGACATGACATGTCGTTCTCATCTTCATCGCCCGACGTGACGACGAGCGCCGGCCGGCCTCCGGTGCTGCAGGCCGAGGCGAACGGTGACCCGGCGCACTGGGCGGGCGAGCACCGGGAGCGCTGCGCGCCGCCGTCGCCGAGCACGGCGCGGTCCTGGTCCGCGGTCTGGGGCTGCGCGACGCAGCCAAGGCCGGGGCCGTCGTCCGCCGGCTGGTCAACGGCCTGATGCCCGACCGGGAGGCGTTCGCCGCCCGGCAGCCCTACGCCGAGGGCGTCTACTCCTCGTCGAAGTGGCCGGCGAACCAGCCGATGTGCATGCACCACGAGCTGAGCTACACCCTGGAGTTCCCGAGCCTGATGCTGTTCGCCTGCCTGTGCGCGCCCGCCGCGGGCGGGGCCACCGGGGTGGCCGACGCCGAGGCCGTGCTCGAACGCGCTGCCGGCCGGAGCTGGTCGCGCGGTTCGAGCAGGAGGGCTGGCTGCTGACCCGCACCTACAACGAGGAGATCGGGGCGTCCGTCGCCGAGGCGTTCGGCACCGAGGACCGGGGCGCCGTCGAGAGCTACTGCCGCGCCAACGCGATCGAGTTCGAGTGGCAGCCCGACGGGGGGCTGCGCACCAGGCAGCGGCGTAGCGCCGTCGTGCGTCACCCGGTCACCGGCAGGCGGTGCTGGTTCAACCAGATCGCCTTCCTCAACGAGTGGACGCTCGACCCGGAGGTGCGCGAGTTCCTGGTCGACGTCTACGGCGCCGACGGCGCTGCCCTTCAACACCCGCTTCGGCAACGGCGATCCGATCGGCGAGGACGATCGTGCAGCTGCTGAACGACGTCTACGAGGCCCACACGGCACGCGAGCCGTGGCAGGCCGGCGACCTGCTGCTGGTCGACAACATCCGCACCGCGCACAGCCGGGAGCCCTTCGAGGGGCCGCGCGAGGTCCTGGTCGCGATGGCCGACCCGGTGCGGCTGACCGATTGCTCTCCGACCATCGAGGTGACACCACGATGACCACCCAGGACGCCGCGCCGGCACCCGCCGGCGCAGCTGAGCCGATCACCGTTCCGCCGTTCGCGGTGATCTCCGGCGCCCAGGTCCAGCAGGCGCTGGAGGGGCGCGAGAAGCAGGTCGTGGAGCTGGTCGAGGACACCTACCGGCTGCACGGCGAGGGCGACTCGGTGAACCCGCCGTCCTACTTCCTGCGCTTCCCCGACCGCCCGTCCTCACGGATCATCGCCCTGCCCGCCTCGATCGGCGGACAGGTGCGGGTGGACGGCCTGAAGTGGATCTCCAGCTTCCCGGAGAACGTGGCCGCCGGGATCCCCCGGGCCTCGGCCGTGCTGATCCTCAACGACCACGACACCGGCTACCCGTTCGCCTGCCTGGAGAGCTCGATCATCAGCGCCACCCGGACGGCCGCGTCGGCGGCGTTGGCGGCCGACTGGCTCAGCCGCGGCCGGTGGGCGCCCGAGCCGGGTCGGGTTCTTCGGGGTCGGTCTGATCGCCCGCTACATCCACACCTTCCTGGCCGGCACCGGCTGGTCGTTCGACGAGATCGGCGTGCACGACCTGTCCGCCGACAGCGCGGCCGGCTTCCGCGGCTACCTGGAACAGTCGGACACCGGCGCGCAGATCACCGTGCACGACGACGCGGAGAGCCTGATCCGGTCCAGCGACCTGATGGTCTTCGCCACCGTCGCGGGCGAGCCGCACGTCAGCGATCCGGCCTGGTTCGCCCACAACCCACTGGTGCTGCACGTCTCGCTGCGCGATCTCGCGCCGGAGATCCTGCTCGAGTCGACCAACATCGTCGACGACGTCGAGCACTGCCTGAAGGCGGACACGTCACCGCACCTGGCCGAACAGCTCACCGGCAGCCGGACTTCCTGGCCGGCACGCTGGCCGACGTGATGGCCGGTCGGGTGAAGGTGCCGGCGGACCGGCCGGTGGTGTTCTCGCCCTTCGGCCTCGGAGTGCTCGACCTCGCGGTGGGCAAGTACGTCTACGACCAGGTGACCGCCGCCGGTGAGCTGCAGGTCATCGACGGGTTCTTCCACGAGCTGCGCCGGCACGGATGAGAAACGGAACCGGTCGCCTCGCAGGACCGACCGGGTCCACCCAGGAGGCTGCGGTCGGCATGCCGGACAGCACCCACGAGCTGGGGCGCCGGCTGTCCGTCACGATGCATCACCGCCACCGGTCTGCAGGACCGGCGCCCGCTCCACCTCGAGCAGCATCGTTCCCGCGGCGGCGTCCGGCACCGGACGGAACCCTGCCCGCCGGTAGAGCCGGATCGCTGGGTTGGCCGCTTCCACGGACAGGCTGATCCACTCCACGCCCCGGGCGGCCGCGGCGATCACCAGCCGGTCGAGGAGCATCCGGCCCAGACCGCGCCCGCGCTGGTCGGGCAGGACGCACAGACTGAGTTCCGGCACGCCCTCGGCGACGAACCCGTACCCGGGGTCGTCGCCGCCGAGGAACAGCAGCCAGGCCACGCCGCCGGGGGTGTCGCCGTCGTCGGGGCGTTCGGCCACGACGCCCAGATCGCCCCGCTCGGGGACCAGGCGCGTGTAGTGGGCCAGCGTCGGCGTGCCGACCACGTCCTGCGCCGTGAACCGCTCGCCGCACCAGTTCAGGTTCAGCAGCGTGGCGTTCAGCAGCAGCGCGCCGTCGTCGGGGTCCAGAAGCCGGAACCGCCAGGGCGTGGAGGCGTCGTCCATGGCTCACCGGACCCCGCGCGGGCGGAACTGCACGCTGATCCGTGGCCCCACGCTGCGGGCCGTCTTCAGCACGGCGTGTTCCCAGGTCCGCTGGCACGAGCCGCCCATCACCACCAGGTCGCCGTGGCCCAGGGCGAACCGGTACGCCGTCCGACCGCCGACGGGTCGCAGTGCGAGCTGGCGCGGGGCACCCAGTGAGACGATGGCGACGATCGTGTCCTCGAGTCGGCCACGGCCGATCGTGTCCCCATGCCAGGCCACGCTGTCGCGCCCGTCCCGGTACAGACACAGGCCCGCGGTGACCAGGGGTTCCCCGAGGCCCGGTGCGTAGTAGTCGTCGAGCCGCTCCCGGCACCGGTCCAGCATCGGGTCGGGAAGCTCGTCGTCCTCGCCGTAGAAGGCGAGCAGCCGCGGCACGTCTACGACACGCTCGTACATCCGGCGTCGTTCGGCCGTCCAGGGCACGCGGTCGAGCAACCGGTCGAACAGTGCGTCGGTCTTCGCGACCCAGCCCGGCAGCAGGTCGACCCAGGCGCCGGCGCTGAGATCGATCCGTGAGATCCCACCGTCCAGGGGCGGGACCGGATCGCCCTCGGCGGGCACCAGATCGAACAGGCTCCCCTGTACCGCCACCATCGCAGCAGACTACACGACTTCGAACGTACGTTCGAGTCTGGGATGAGCGAAATCTCGGCGTGACGTACGTCGACGACCGGCGGGACCGAAGGCTCTCGATCACCTCCGGCGACGGCATAGTGTCGACGGGACTCCAGCAGAACCCACGATCGAGGGACGGTACCGGCACATGAAGATCGTTGTCGTCGGCGGGGTCGCGGCCGGCATGTCGTTGGCGGCTCGCGCTCGCCGCCTCGATGAGTTCGCCGAGATCGTCGTGTTCGAACGGGGCCATCACGTCTCGTTCGCCAACTGCGGTCTCCCCTATCACATCGGTCAGACGATCAAGGAGCGCGACCGCCTCCTGCTGCAGACGCCGGCGAGCCTTCGCGACTCACTGGACATCGACGTGCGCAACGGCGTCGAGGTGATCGCGATCGATCGCGTGGCCAAGACCGTGCGCGCACGGGTCGTGGACACCGGCGAGGAGTACGACGAGCCCTACGACGCGCTTGGTCTCACCCCGGGCGCCGCGCCGCTGCGGCCGCAGATGCCGGGCATCGACCTACCCTCGGTGCACGTACTGCGGCGGATCGGCGACATGGACGTGATCAAGAGGGCCGTGGACGGTGAGGGGGACCAGAACCGCACCGGCGGCGTCGAGCATGCCGTCGTGATCGGCGCAGGCTACATCGGGCTGGAGATGGCCGAGAACCTGCACCAGCGGGGCGTCCGGGTCGAGGTGGTCGAGATGGCCGACCAGATCATGCCACCGCTCGACCACGAGATGACCCGAGCGATGGAGAAGTACCTTCAGGCGCAGGGGGTCACGCTGCACCTGTCCACCGCGGCCGCTGCCTTCACGGTCAAGGCCAACGGCCGCACGCAGGTCGAACTGAGGAACAGCCACTTCATCGAGACGGACATGGTGATCATGGCCGCGGGGGTGCGACCGAGTGCCGAGCTCGCCGACGCGGCCGGTCTCGACCTCGGCCCGCGCGGCGGGGTCGTGGTCGACGAGCACTTGCGCACCTCGGACCCGAGCATCTGGGCCGCGGGCGACGTGGTGGAGGTCAGGCACACCGTGCTGCCGGGCTCGTGGCTGATCCCGCTGGCGGGCCCGGCGAACCGTCAGGGCCGGGTGGCGGCCGAGAGCATCTGCGGCCGGTCCACCACGTTCGACTCGGTGCAGGGCACCAGTGTGGTCAAGGTGTTCGAGATGGTGGCGGGGGGCACCGGCGCCTCGGCGAAGCAACTGACCGACGCAGGGGTGGATTTCCGGACCGTGTCCACCCACCCGTCCGGCCACGCGGGGTACTACCCGAACACCGCCATGATGCACGTCAAGGTGCTGTTCTCGCCCGACGACGGGAGGATCCTCGGCGCGCAGATCGTCGGGTTCGACGGCGTGGACAAGCGGCTCGACGTGTTCGCCACGGCGGTTCGCGCCGGGATGACGGTGCACGATCTCGAACATCTCGAGCTCGCCTATGCGCCGCCGTTCGGCTCGGCCAAGGACCCGGTGAACATGGCGGGGTTCGTCGCCTCGAACGTGCTGAACGGAGATCTGCGCCTGTGGTACGCCGAGGACTATCCGGAGGTCGTCGACGGCGCCCGGGTGATCGACGTGCGTGGTCCGGACGAGTTCGCCATCTGGCACATCCCCGGCGCGGAGAACGTGCCGCTGAAGACCCTGCGCGAGGTTCAGCAGGGTTGGGACAGGAGCACCCCGATCCGGCTCTACTGCGCCGTCGGTTTCCGTTCCTACCTGGCCTATCGGTCGCTGGCGCAGCGGGGCTTCGCCGACGTGTCGACGCTGTCCGGTGGGTCCACGACGTTCCGGGCCTTCCACGACGTCGACCCGACGACCGTCGAGTCGCGGATACCGTCATCTCCTACGCCGAGTCCAGCTCCGGGCGCCGCGGCCGGCCCCACCGGCAACGTCCTCGACCTGGACTGCACCGGGCTGGCCTGTCCCGGCCCGATCATGCGGCTGACCTCGACCATGCTCACCCTTGCGCCGGGTGACGAGGTCGTCGCGCATGTCTCAGATCCCGGGTTCGGGCTGGACGCGCCCGCGTGGGCGAAGCGCAACGGTCACCAGTTGCTCGACATCACCCCGGAGGGCCCCGGCTTCCAGGCCCGGTTCCGCAAGGGCGGCGTCCCCATGTCGACCGCCGCCGCGCGGATCAAGGACAAGAAGTCGTTCGTGGTGTTCTCCGGCGAGCTCGACAAGCTGCTCGCGGCCTTCATCATCGCCAACGGCGCGGTCGCGATGGGCGACGAGGTGTCGATGTTCTTCACGTTCTGGGGGCTCAACGCGCTCAGGCGCGAGGAGGCACCGAAGACCGAGAAGACCCCGGTGGAACGGGCCATCGGCGCGATGATGCCATCCGGGCCGGGCTCCCTACCGCTGTCCACGATGAACATGCTCGGCGGCGGTCCGGTGATGATCAAGAAGGTCATGCGGGAACACAACGTGCCCAGCCTGCCCGAACTGATCGCCTCGGCGAAGACCTCGGGCGTCCGGATGGTCGCCTGCACGATGACCATGGACCTGCTCGGCATCCACGAGGAGGACCTGATCGAAGGCGTCGAGTTCGGCGGTGTCGCGTCGTTCCTGGGCGATGCCAATGAGTCCAACGGCAGGTTCTTCATCTGAGCGCCTCGACCGTGGGCAGCGGTTACGGTTGGCAGTGATCGACGGGGCGGCGATGGAGGTTGCAGTGAAGCGACGACGGGCCTGCATCGTGGGGGCGGCGGCCGCCCTCGGTCTGACGGCGCAGATGGCGCTGGTGGGCTGTGACGTCGGGAGCGGGGGGACCGGTTCGGGATCCTCCTCGGTCCCGGCGTCGTCGTCGACGGCCCGCGCCGACGGCTCGTCGGGCGCCGCGACGTCCACGGGCTCCGTCGATGTGGTGGCGGTCGGCGACATGGTCTGCGGCGCCGGCCAGGCGGTCGAGCCGGAGAAGTGCGCACAGAGCCGGACGGTGGACGTCGCCGCCGATCTGAAGCCGGACGTGCTTCTCGCCCTGGGGGATCTGCAGTACGACGAGGGAAGCGCGGCCGACTTCGAGCAGGCCTACGACCCGACGTGGGGTCGGCTCAAATCGATCACCCGACCCGTCGCCGGCAACCACGAGTACCGCTCGCCCGGTGCCGCGCCCTATTTCGATTATTTCGGAGAGCGCGCGGGTGAGCCCGGAAAGGGTTGGTACAGCTTCGATCTGGGTGCCTGGCACGTCGTGGCGCTGAACAGCAACTGCGATCAGATCGACTGTGGGCCGGATTCGGAGCAACTGGCCTGGCTGCGGGCCGACCTCGCCGCGAGCCGGGCGGCCTGCACCCTGGCGTATTGGCATCATCCGCGATGGAGCAACAGCAAGCACGGCGACGACGAGGCGGTCGACCCGTTCGTGCAGGCACTGGACGACGCCGGCGCCGACGTGGTCCTGACCGGCCACGACCACATCTACCAGCGCTTCGAACCCCGTTCCGCGGACGGCGATCCGACCCCCGACGGGATCCGGGAGTTCGTGGTGGGGACCGGGGGGCGAAGCCTGTACGCATTGGACCAGGGTGAAGCGGGACTCGACGCGTGGACGCGTGGACGAGTTCGGCGTGCTCGACCTCACCCTGCACGACGACGGCTACGACTGGCGTTTCGTGCCCGTGAGCGGACCGGCGACCGACGCCGGGTCGGCCACCTGCCGCTCGTCGTAGTGGGGCGGCGGCTGGTCGCCCCGCGAGGCCTCAGCTGGGGGCCTGATCCTCCGCGTCCTCCCGCTGACGGGCGCTGATGCCGGACTCGGTGCGCAGCTTCTCCTCCGGCAGGAGCCACACGACCACCAGGCCCAGGGCCAGCACGCCGGCGCCGAGCAGGAAGACCGTGGACATCGAATCGGCGAAACCGACGAGGAACGGCCGGGCCAGACGCGGGTCGAGGTGGCTGAGGAAGGAGGAGTCGTTCAGCGCCTCGCTCGCCCCGGCGAGTCCCGCGTCCGGGTTCGAGATGGCCTCCAGCACCGGCTTGTTGGCCGGGTCGGCGATCACGGCGGGGTCGTTCAGGGCGGCCTGGAACGCGGCGGTGGGTGCGATCTTCGCGAAGGCCGCCGAGATCGTCCCGGGCAGACTGTTGAACAGCACCGAGAGGAACACGGCGGTGCCCAGGGTGCCGCCCATCTGCCGGAAGAACGTCGCCGACGAGGTGGCCGCCCCGAGATCCTTGGGCGGGACGGCGTTCTGGATCGCCACGACGAGGGGCTGCATGTTGAAGCCCAGGCCGAGCCCGAAGATCAGGGCGTAGCTGTCGACCACCACGATGGAGGTGTCGGCGTCGATCAGGGACAGCAGTCCCATGCCGATCACCAGCAGGAACAGCCCCAGGATCGGGAAGACCCGGTAGCGACCGGTGCGGGCGATGAGCTGCCCGGACAGGATCGAGCCCGTCATGATGCCCAGCACCAGGGGGAGCAGCAGCAGCCCGGCCTCGGTGGGCGAGTATCCCTGCACGATCTGCAGATACAGGGGCAGGGAGGCCAGTCCCCCGAACATCCCGACACCGACGATGAGGTTGAGCGCGGACCCGACGGCGAAGGTGCGGCCGCGGAACAGTCGCAGCGGAATCAGCGCGTCGTCTCCGAGACGCTTCTCCGCCCAGACGAAGGCGGCCAGGCCGATGGTGCCGATCAGGTAGGCACTGATGGACCGGGCGCTGGTCCAGCCCCACGCGCGGCCCTGCTCGGCCACCACCAGCAGCGGGACCAGGCCGACGACCAGCGCGAGCGCGCCGGGGTAGTCGATCCGGTGGTCGCGGCGGGTGTGCGGAAGGTGGAGGGTGCGCATGACGAGCAGCAGCGAGGCGATGCCGATGGGCACGTTCACCAGGAAGACCCAGCGCCAGCCGGAGACGCCGAGGATGGTGCTCTGACCGGCCAGGAACCCGCCGACCACCGGACCGAGCACGCTCGAGGTCCCGAACACCGCGAGGAACAACCCCTGATAGCGAGCGCGTTCACGAGGCGGGACGAGGTCCCCGATGATGGTCAACGCCAGCGAGAAGAGCCCCCCGGCGCCGATGCCTTGGATCGCTCGGAAGCCGGCCAGCTGGTACATCGAGTGCGCGGCACCGCACATCGCCGAGCCGAGCACGAAGATCGTGATCGCGGCGATGAAGAAGGGACGCCGTCCGTAGAGGTCGGACAGCTTGCCGTACAGGGGCGTCGAGATCGTCGACGTGATCAGGTACGCGGTGGTCGCCCAGGCCTGCAGGCTCAGGCCCTGTAGGTCATCGGCGATCGTCCGGATGGACGTCGCCACGATGGTCTGGTCGAGCGCGGCCAGGAACATGCCCGACATCAGTCCGGCGAGGATCACCATGATCTGGCGATGGGTGAACGCAGGCGCAGCCGGCGCCGAGACCGCGGATCTGGGGGTGGACATTCACGACTCCCGTTGGGATGCAGGGACCTCGACCGCACGCAGGGTCGGTCGAAGCTGGTCCAGCTCGTCGTTGAGCCGATGAAGCAGGGTGGTGAGCTGGACGACGTCCTGCCGCGGCCAGTCCGCCAGCGCGGCTCCGACGATGGCGTCCCGGCGGGCGAACAGGTCGGCGGCGACCCGCTCCCCCTCGGGCGTGGCGGCGAGTAGGACGGCGCGTCCGTCGTCCGGGTCGGGTTGACGTGCCGACCAGGTCGGCCCGGACCAGTTGGGCGGTGTACCGGCTCGTCGTCGAGGGGTCGAGCAGCGCCCTCTCGGCGAGCTCGCCCTGGCGCTGCGGACCGAACTGGACCAGCTTCAACAGCAGGGTCAGGCTGGAGAAGTCGAGCCCCCGCGGGGCGTTCTCGGACATCAGGGCCCGGACGACGTGCAACAGTCGTGCGTGTCTGGCGAGTTCCTGTCCGAGCGCCCGTCGTGGATCCGGCCCATCCTCGGGCTCCGTGGCGGTGGCGAACGACATGAAGATAGTTGTAGCACGCAATTAGTTGTCAGGTTCAACTGAATACTCCGCCCGGGGGCGTCTCCGGCCGTCCCCCGGAGTGTCGCCGGGGCCTCCACTACCGTGGGCACGGTGAGGGTGCACGTACTCCAGATCGCCTACGGCGACGACGAACCGATGGCCGATCGCACCGCCCGGGTGGCTGACCTCGTGGCCGCCCAGGACGGTGCCGATCTCGTCGTCCTGCCCGAGCTCTGGGCGGCGGGCGGCTTCGCCTACCGGACCTGGCCCGAGCGCTGCGAGGGCGTCGACGGCCCGACGGTCACCGCGATCGCCGAGGCCGCGCGATCGGTCGGGGCCCACGTGCACGCCGGAAGCATCGTCGAGGCGGCGCGCGACGACGCCGGCCCGGACGAGCGGGGGGAGACCGGCCGCGGACGCTGGAACACCTCGGTGCTACTCGGCCCGGACGGCAACCTCCTCGCCGTCTACCGGAAGATCCACCGGTTCGGCTTCGGTCAGGGCGAGCCGGTGCTGATGGAGGCGGGTGCCGAGGTCGTCACCGTCGACCTGCCGTTGGGGCCGGCCGGCGCCGACGGGGTCCGGACGCGCGTCACGGTCGGTCTGACCACGTGCTACGACCTACGCTTTCCCGAGCTGTACCGACGGATGGTCGACGCGGGCGCTCTCGTCGTCCTGGTGCCCGCAGCCTGGCCGGCGCCGCGGGTGGAGGCATGGCGACTGCTCGGGCGGGCCCGGGCGATGGAGAACCAGTACGCGGTCGTCCAGTGCAACACCGCAGGCACCCACGGCGGCACGACGATGGGCGGCCACAGCCAGATCGTCGACGCGCGGGGCCAGGTGCTCGCCGAAGCCGGTCCCGACGACGAGCAGGTCCTCGTCGCCGACATCGACCTCGCCGACGTGACCGCCTGGCGGGCACAGTTCCCCGTGCTGTCCGATCGCCGACTGTGACGCCCGGCCGAGCGGCCCGGTTCGGGCGCGGCGTACCGTGGTGAGGTGACCCAGGTCCGCACCGCGACCGGCCGATCCGGCCGCCCGTCGCCGGCAGGTTCGAGAGGCGGGACCTCGTCGTCGCCGGCCTGGGCCGCATTGCTGGCCGGAGGGCTCGCGCTCGTCGCCGTCGTCGCGGCTCTCGTCGCCGCGGCGGTCACCGGCGCCACGGCGCCACTCGTCCTGGGCGATCCCGGCCGCGCCGTCCGCGTGGGCATCCCGGTGCTCAAGGTGATCGTGGACCTGTCGGCCGCGCTGACCGTCGGCTCGCTGGTGATGGCTGCGGTGGCGCTGCCCGTGACGCCCGCCCGGGCGAAGCGCGGCACCCCGTTGGCCCATCCGCCCGCCCTCGTGCTGGCCGCCGCGGCCTCGGGCGTCTGGGCGCTGGCGACGTTGGCCCTCGCCGTCCTCACCTACGCGGACGTGGCCGGGGTCCGGTTGGACGACCCCGGTTACGGAGAGCAGCTCGGTGCCTTCCTCACCCAGGTCGACCTGGGCATCGCGATGGTGGTCACCCTCACCATCACGGGAGTGATCTCGCTGCTGGCTGCCGGTTCGCGGAGCCTGCGCGCCGCCGGTCTGCTGAGTCTTCTCGCCCTCATCGCCCTGATCCCGGCGGCGCTCAGCGGGCATTCCGGGGCGGCCGCCGACCACGAGACGGCCGTCACCGCTCTGGGGCTGCACATCGGCGGTGTGGCCGTGTGGTTCGGCGGGTTGGCCGCACTGGTCCTGCTACGGCCCGGACTGCTCGCCCGGCACGGGGACGCGGTGCTGGCCAGTGCCGCCACGCGGTACTCGACACTGGCGCTCGCCTCCTTCGCGGGCGTAGCGCTGTCGGGCGTGATCAGCGCCTGGCTCCGAGTGGGCGACGTGCAGGGACTGGCGACCGGCTATGGGGCGCTGGTGCTGGCTCAAGTCGCTCGCCCTCGTCGCTCTCGGCGCCGCCGGCTGGTGGCACCGGCGCGCCACCTTGGCCGCGATGAGGGCCGGCCGCTCCCACGCGTTCTGGCGGTTGGTGCTGGCCGAACTCCTCGTGCTGGCCGTCGCCTCCGGCATCGCCGTCGCACTCGCCCGGAGCGCGCCGCCGGTGCCCCAGGTCGCACCCCCGAACCCGACGCTGGCCGAAACGGTGTCCGGCTATCCGATGCCGCCGCCGCAGACCCTGTCCCGCTGGTTCACCCAGTGGCAGCCCGACCTGCTGTGGGTCCTGATCGCCGGTCTCGGGGTCGGCCTGTACCTGTTCGGCGTCGTCCGGCTGCGTCGGCGGGGGGATGCCTGGCCGATCGGGCGCACCATCACCTGGCTGGTCGGAATGGTCCTGCTGATCTGGGTGACCTCCGGCGGTCCGATGGTCTACGGGCGGGTCCTGTTCAGCGCCCACATGACCGGGCACATGATCACCACGATGGCGGTGCCGCTGTTCCTCGTACTCGGCGCCCCGATCACCCTCGCGCTGCGAACCCTGCATCCGCGTGCCGACGGCACCCGGGGCGCGCGCGAATGGCTGCTGGCCGTCGTCGAGTCGCCCTTCGCTCGGGTCGCCGCGAACCCCGCCGTCGCCGGAACGCTCTTCGCCGGAACGCTGTTCGCCTTCTACTTCTCCTCGCTCTTCCCACTGGCGCTGACCACGCACACCGGCCACGAGCTGATGCACCTGCATTTCCTCGCCTCCGGGTACCTGTTCCTGTGGGTTCTGATCGGCGTCGATCCCGGACCGCGCCGTCCCTCACCGCCGCTGCGCATGCTGACCATGTTCGTCACGGTCGCGGTGCACGCCTTCTTCGGCGTGACCCTGATGATGTCCACCAGGGTGCTGGCCTCCGACTACTTCGGTGGGCTGGGCCGCACCTGGGGCCCGGACCTGCTCACCGACCAGCGCACCGGCGGCGGGATCGCCTGGGGTTTCGGCGAGTTGCCGATGCTGGCGGTCGGGATCATCCTGGCCGTCCAATGGGCGCGCTCGGACGCGCGTGAGACCCGCCGGTTCGACCGCGCCGAGGCCAGGGACGGCGACTCCCAGCTCACGGCCTACAACGCGATGCTGGCCGGGCTCGCCGCGCGGAACGCCGCGCGGGCCAGTGCATCAGAGCGGGCGCGGGGGTCCTCCAAGGAACCGGCGGGCGAGAGCCTCGCCGACGGCGAGCCCTGACCGTCGCGGCGGCGTCCGCCCTCACGGCCGAGGGTGGCGGCGTCCGGTACGCCGGCCCAGCGCGTCGCGGAACCGCGGGACGACGACCCCGCGCCGGGCCATCCGGGCCCGCGTCAGCCGCCGGGTGCGCAGGATTCCGGCGAGGCCGACGCCCCAGACCAGGTACTGGACGGTGAAGGCGACCCGGAAGTCGTCGACGTCGTAGGTGGAGGCCCCACCGGTGCGCAGATCCAGCAGCAGGCCCACCGACAGGATGGTGACCAGCGAGGCGACGAAGCCCCCGACGTTGACGATCCCGGTCGCCGTCCCGAGGCGGTTCGGGGGATTGAACGTCCGGGCGAAGTCGAAGCCGATCATCGACGCGGGTCCGCCGGTCGCGATGAGACAGACGAACACGGCCAGCAACCACACCGGTGCCGTGCCGGGCCAGGCGAGGACCGCCGTCCAGGCGAGTACCTGCCCGCCGAGCACGGCGATCACCAACCACGACCGACGCAACGGATGACGTTGCACCAGGACCCCGAGGACGGGGGCCGCCGCCAGACCGATGAGCACCATCAGGGTGAGCAGTCGGCCCGCCGCGGCAGGGGTGAGCCGCTGGCCCGAGACCAGGAACGGATACCCCCAGCTCAGCACAAACACCGTGGGGGAGAACTGGGTCGTGAAGTGGGTCCACAGGCCGAGCCTGGTCCCCGGATGCAGCCAGGCGATGCGCAGGCTGCGCGCCACACGCCAGGCGTCCACCTGCGGCCCATGGGTCACCGGCACACCGGGTGCGTCATGCACGGCCAGCGCGGCGGCCATCGCCAGCACCAGGCTGGTCGTGGCCAGCGCGGAGAACGCGATCGTCCACCCGTCCAGGTTCAGGAGCGCGACCAGCGGGACGGCCGAGACGATCTGGCCCAATTGGCCGGTCAGACCGGTGAGTTGGGTCAACAACGGCACACGGCGCGGCGGGAACCACGCGCTGACCAGGCGCAGCACGCTGATGAACGTCAGGGCGTCACCGGCGCCCACCAACGCGCGGCCCAGGTAGGCCACCAACACCACCTGGGACAGGGCCAGCACGAGTTGACCGACGGACATCACCAGGGCCCCGACGACGATCAGCCGGCGTGGGCCGAAACGGTCCAGCAGCACGCCGACGGGAACCTGCAGGGCTGCGTAGACGATCAGTTGCAGCACGGTGAAACCGGCCAGCACGCTGGCCGAGATCCCGAAACGCTGGGCGGCGTCGACGCCGGCGACCCCGAATGACGTGCGCTGCAGGACCGCCCCGATGTAGGCGAGAAGCGCGACGACCCAGACGACCCAGGCCCTGCGTGAGACGCTCATGGCCGCACCAGTCTGCCACCGGCTTGCCCCTCCGCCCGCCGCGCCTGCCACCCCTGCCGCGGGCGAACTGTCGTGGGTATGCGCCAGGATGGGCGACGTGACAGACAGCTCCAGCCAGACGGCCATCGAGGCCCGCGGCCTGGTCAAGCGCTTCGGAGAGGTGACCGCCCTGGATGGCGTCGACCTCGCCGTCCCCGCCGGGTCGATCCTGGCCCTGCTCGGACCGAACGGTGCCGGCAAGACCACGGCGGTCCGCATCCTGACCACCCTGCTGCGTCCGGACGAGGGTCGGGCCTGGGTCGCCGGGATCGACGTGGCCGGCGATCCCGCCCAGGTGCGCCGGAAGATCGGTCTGTCGGGGCAGTACGCGGCGGTCGACGAATACCTGACCGGGTTCGAGAACCTCGACATGATCGGGCGGCTCTATCACCTCGGGCGGTCCAGGAGCCGTGCCCGTGCCCGTGAACTGCTGGCCCGGTTCCGGCTCGAGGACGCAGCCGATCGCCCGGCCCGCACCTACTCCGGCGGTATGCGGCGCAGACTCGACCTGGCCGGCGCGCTGGTGGCCGACCCGCCCGTGCTGTTCCTCGACGAGCCGACCACCGGGCTCGACCCGCGCAGCCGCACCGACATGTGGCAGGTCATCCAGACCCTGGTCGCCGGCGGGACGACCCTGCTGCTCACCACCCAGTACCTGGAGGAGGCCGATCTGCTCGCCGACACCATCGTCGTCATCGATCACGGTCGGGTGATCGCCGAGGGGACCTCCGACAAGCTCAAGGCGCAGGTGGGCGGGGAGCGGCTGGAGATCACGGTCTCGGACGGCGCCCGGCTCGATGAGGCCGCCGGCCTGTTGACGCCGCTGGGCACCGGTGCCGCGATCCGCGAGCCGCATCAGCGGTCCCTGCTCCTGCCGGTCAGTGGTGGTCCCGCCGTCCTGGTCGACGCGCTGCGCGTGCTGGACGGCGCGGGGATCGACCTCGACGACGTCGGGCTGCGGCGTCCGACCCTGGACGACGTCTTCCTCTCGCTGACCGGGCACGACGCTGCCGGGGAGGTGACCCCGTGAGCCTGCTGGCGGCGATCGGCGACGGCCTGATCGTGGCCAAGCGGAATCTGATCAAGATCAAGCGGGTCCCGGACCTGCTCGTCTTCACCACCCTGCAGCCGATCATGTTCGTCCTGCTGTTCGCGTACGTGTTCGGCGGGGCCATCGACCGATCCGGCGCCGGCGCGGGCTATCGGGAGTTCCTCATCGCGGGGATCTTCGCCCAGACCGTGGTCTTCGGCGCGACCATCACCGGCGCCGGGCTCGCCGACGACGTCAAGAAGGGCATCATCGACCGGTTCCGGTCCCTGCCGATGTCACCGGTCGCCGTCCTGGCCGGTCGAACCCTGTCCGACGTCGTCAACAACGTGATCGTGCTGATCGTCATGTCGTTGACCGGGCTGGTGGTCGGCTGGCGGATCCGCACCTCGGTGCTCGACGCGGTGGTGGCCTACGTGCTGTTGCTGGTCTTCGCCTACGCGATCTCGTGGGTGATGGCCTGGATCGGGATGCTGGTGCCCAGCCCGGAGGTGGTGAACAACGCGGCCTTCATCGTCATCTTCCCCCTGACGTTCGTGGCCAACACGTTCGTTCCCCTGGGCACCCTGCCCGGGCCGTTGCAGACCTTCGCCGAGTGGAACCCGGTGTCTGCCGTGACCCTCGCGGCGAGAATGCATTTCGGAAACCTCGACCCGGACCCGACCGCCGTCGCCCCGACATCCTGGGCCCTGCAGAATCCGGAGCTCTACACCCTGGGCTGGTCGGTTCTCGTGCTCGTGGTGTTCGTGCCGCTGGCCAACGCCCAGTACCGACGCTCGACCAGCCGCTGACGATCAGGCGGGCCGGTCGTCGCCCTTCGTGCTGCCTCCGTCCGCCAGCCGTCTGTGCAGGCGGTCGCGGACCTCGTCCGGGGTCACCGCCCGCCGCTGTCGCTCGGCGCGGGCGATCACCGCGCCGCCCGCGGCGACCCCGGCGAGTCCGGCGAGCCCCAGCGAGCGCAGCAGTCGGCGCCGCAGCCGCGCCCGCGATCCGTCGTCCATCGTGTGCCCCTTCCGCTTGGGTGTCGGTGGCAGTCTGTCGGATCCGGCCTCGGGTGCGTGCCCGTGGCAGGCTGTGCGGCATGACTGTGAGCACAACCCTGCTGAGCGGGGACGAGATCAGCCGGCTGGGGCTCGAGGACTGGCGGTCGATCCACGACGCGTTGCAGGCGAGGTTCCGCACCGGCGACTTCGCCA
The DNA here is from genome assembly GCA_963750395.1 of uncultured Actinomycetota bacterium. Lineage (GTDB taxonomy): Bacteria > Actinomycetota > Actinomycetes > Actinomycetales > Kineosporiaceae > JADJPO01. The sequence goes on from CAVVQM010000008.1 coordinate 151,107, forward strand.
CCGGCCTGCGACTGGTCGAGGCGATCGGAGCCGTCGCCGAGGAACTCGATCACCATCCCGATCTGGACCTGCGCTACGGCCATCTGAACGTGCGGCTGACGAGCCACGACGTGCACGGCAAGACCGCGCGGGACGTCGAACTCGCCAGGAGAATCAGCGCGCTGGCCGCCGGGCTCGGCATACCTGGCGAGCCGGCCGAGGTCTCGCGCGTCGAGATCGGCCTGGACACCTGGGACGCCGAGCAGATCAAGCCCTTCTGGCGGGCGGTGCTCGGGCTGACCGACGATCCTCGGTACGAGACCGATCTGCACGACGAGGCCGGCGATCTGCCCGCGCTGTGGTTCCAGCCGACCGATCGCCATGACGAGCCACGCCAGCGGTTCCATCTGGACATCCGGGTGCCGCCGGAGGTCGCCCCGGTGCGCATCGCAGCGGCGCTCGCTGCCGGAGGCGTGCTGGTCAGCGACGCGCACGCGCCACGCTTCACGGTGCTGGCCGATGCCCAGGGCAACAAGGTCTGCGTGTGCACCCACATTGGACGGCGCGACTGACGCTGATGGCCGTCTCGCTCGACCTCGCCGAGGCCGTGGAGCTGACCCGGACCGGTGATCTGTGGTTGTTTCGTGGCCGCAGCCTGGCCGACCAGGCGATCCGCGCGGTGACCAACGCCCCCGTGAACCATGTCGGCATGGCCGTTGTGCTCGAGGACCTGCCCCCACTGATGTGGCATGCCGAACTCGGTCAGGGGCTGCCGGACGTCTGGACCGGCGATCGCCATCGGGGGGTGCAACTGCACGACCTCGAGGCCGCCGTCCGACAGTGGGTCGAGCGGTACAAGCAGCGACCCTGGCTGCGCCAGCTCGACGTCACGCTCACCCCGGCGATGGAGGACGAACTCCTGCGCGAGATCGCCCGCGCCGATGGCCTGCCGTTCCCCCGGACGGCGGCCCTGGCCGGGCGCTGGGTGCGGGGGCGGCTGCGCCGCGATGCCCCGATCGGGATGACCTACTGCGCCGAGGTCGTCGCCCGCGCCTACCAGGTGATGGGTCTGCTGGAGGCTGATCGGCCCGCCAACTTCTACGATCCGGGCACCTTCTGGTCCGGCGACGACCTGAAGCTCGCCGCCGGCGCCTCCCTGGGCGAGGAGATCGCCGTCCGGATCCGCACGACGTGACGTTGCGCTCGTCTATTGAGGACTGAGTGACGTTGCGCTCATCCCCGCCCATGAGCACGGCGTGACGTTGCGCTCAATAGACGAGCGCAACGTCACGCCGTGCCGGTCTTGGCGGGCCGCCGGCGAGGAGCGATCGCCGGACCGATCAGAAGGCCGCCTCGTCCAGAGCCATCAGCGAGTTGTCGACCGCCTCGGCGATCGCCCGCTCGGCGGCCAGCTTGGGCAGCACCGTCCGCGCGAAGAATCGGGCGGCGGCCACCTTGCCCTCGTAGAAGGCGACCTCATCGGCCGGCAGGCCATCCTGGCCGTTGAGTGCCGTCAGGGCGACCTCGGCGCCGCGCAGCAGCAGCCAGCCGATCACCAGGTCTCCCGCCGACAACAGCAGTCGGCTCGTGTTCTGACCGACCTTGTACACGTTGCGCACATCACTGCCGGGCACGCGCGGGTCGCTGAGGGTCAGGGCGCCGACCATCGCCCCCACGATGCCCTGGACGTCGTCCAGCGCCTTGCCGAGCAGCTCCCGTTCGACGACCAGCGCGCCGTCGCCGCTCTCGTTCTTCGCGAACTCGACGATCTGGGTCGCCACGTGGCCCAGAGCCGCACCCTTGTCCCGCACGATCTTGCGGAAGAAGAAGTCCATGCCCTGGATCGCGGTCGTCCCCTCGTAGAGGGTGTCGATCTTGGCATCCCGCACGTACTGCTCGATCGGGTAGTCCTGAAGGAAGCCGGACCCACCGAGCGTCTGAAGGCTCTCGGTGCCCAGCAGGACCCACGACCGTTCCGAACCGCAGCCCTTGACCAGCGGCAGCAGGAGGTCGTTGACCCGCTCGGCCATCTCGTCGGTCGTGCCCTGCGCCTCGGCCACTGCCACGGCGTCCTGCTGGCTCGCGGTGTACAGCACCAGGGAGCGCAGGCCCTCGGCGTAGGCCTTCTGCAGCATCAGGGATCGACGCACGTCCGGGTGGTGGGTGATGGTCACCCGGGGCGCAGTCTTGTCGGTCATCTGGGTCAGGTCCGGGCCCTGCACCCGCTGCTTGGCGTAGTCCAAGGCGTTCAGGTAACCGGTCGAGAGCGTGGCGATCGCCTTGGTGCCGACCATCATCCGCGCGGCCTCGATCACCTTGAACATCTGGGCGATGCCGTCGTGGACGTCGCCGACCAGATAGCCGACCGCGGGGATCCCGTCGACGTCCCCGAAGGTCAGCTCGCAGGACACCGAGGCCTTCAGGCCCATCTTGTGCTCGACGTTGGTGACGAACACGCCGTTCCGTTCGCCGATCTCGCCGGTGGTCGGGTCGAAGTGGAACTTCGGGACGACGAAGAGCGACAGACCCTTGGTGCCAGGAGCGGCCCCGACAGGGCGGGCCAGGACCAGGTGCACGATGTTGTCGAACAGATCTGCCTCGGCGCTGGTGATGAACCGCTTGACGCCGGTGATGTGCCAGCTGCCATCGGCCTGTTCGACGGCCCTGGAGCGCCCGGCACCGACGTCAGAGCCCGCGTCCGGCTCGGTGAGCACCATCGTTGCGCCCCAGTGCTTCTCGACCATGAGCTGCGCAGTGCGCTGCTGCTGCTCGTTGCCCAGCGCGTAGAGGATCGGGGCGAAGTGGAAACCCATGCCGTACATGTGGACGGCGGGGTTCGCGCCGAGGATGAACTCGCCGATCGCCCAACGCAGGGACGGCGGGACGGGCTGTCCGCCGAGCGCCGGTTGCATGCCCATCCGCCAGAACTCGCTGTCGGCGAAGGCCCGGTAGGAGTCCTTGAAGTCCTCGGTCAGCGTCACGGTGTGGGTGGCCGCCTCGAAGGTCGGGGGAGTGCGGTCCGAGGACAGGAGCGAGGGTGCGAGCTTGTCCGTGGCGAGTCTGGCCACCTGTGCAAGCACGTCGGAGGCGGTTTCTCGGTCGATCTCCTCATACGGCCCGCTGCCGAGGATCCGCCCACGATCGAGCAGCTCGAAGAGATTGAACTCGACATCGCGCAGATTGGGCTTGTAGTGGCTCATCGTCGGCCCCCATTGGCTCGCAAGTGACCCAGAAGTTACTCGTCAGTAACCAATGATGAGCTACTCGCGGGTAACATGCAAGAGGTAACCACCGGACGGCGGGCTCCACGCCCCTGCCGGGCGATGACCGGGCGGGTCAGCCGACCAGGGCAGCCGTCTCCGAGGCGATCAGTCGTTCCTCGTCGGCCGGAACGACCCAGGCGGTGACCCAGCCCTCGGCGGAGACCCGGCGAGGCAGGTCCTCGCCGTCCGCGGGCCTCTCGTTGAGTTGGCGATCCTCGTGCACACCCAGGTGGCCCACCCAGCGCATCACCTCGCGGCGGACCAACGGGGAGTTCTCGCCGATCCCCCCGGTGAAGACGAGGACGTCGAGCCCCCCGGCAGCGACGGCCATCTGGCCGACGGCCTTCGCGGCGCGGTAGCAGAACATGTCCAGCGCGAGCGCGGCGTCCTCCGATCCGGCCTGGGCGGCGGCGGTCACCCTGCGGATGTCGTTGCTCACCCCGGAGACCCCGAGGAGACCGCTGCGCCGGTTGAGATCGTCGACCAGGTCCTCCGCCGTGCGTCCGGTGCGCGAGGCCAGGTAGGGCAGGATCGCCGGGTCGACGTCGCCGCTGCGCGTGCCCATCATGAGCCCCTCCAGCGGCGTGAACCCCATCGACGTGTCCACCGACCTGCCGTCACGCACGGCCGTGGCGCTCGAGCCGTTGCCCAGGTGCAGGGTGACCATCCGCAACCCGACCAGCGGCTGAGCGAGGGTCTGGGCCATGCGGTCGGTCGCATAGCGATGGCTGATCCCGTGGAATCCGTATCGCCGCACCCCGGCCTCGAACCACTCTTGCGGAACGGCATAGCGGGCCGCCGCCGGGGGCATGCCGGAGTGGAAGGCGGTGTCGAAGACCGCGACGTGCGGTACCTCCGGCAGCACAGAGCGGGCCGCGGCCAGACCGCTCAGGGCCGAGGGCATGTGTAGGGGAGCGAGCCGCACGAGGCCCGACAACGTTTCGAGGGTGGCATCATCGATGACGGTCGAGGAGCAGAAATGGTCCCCACCGTGGACGATTCGGTGCCCGACCCCGGCCAGCCGACCCCGCTCGTCGGGCAGGAGTCCGTTCAGCAGAGCACGCACGGCTGCGGGGTGGCCCGCTCCCGGAACAGAGAGCGTCGTCTCCACATCGCCGCGGTGCAGCCGTCCGACGGCTTCCGGCTCGGTGACGTTCTCGACCTTCCCGGACAACTCGCGGCGCCCCGTGCCGGCTTCGAGGAGCGCCACCTTGACCGAGGAGCTGCCGCAGTTGACCGCGAGAATAGTTGTCGCTGAACTGCTCACGGACGCAGGCTACTGGGTCGAATGCGACGAGAACCGGTCACGCGCCTGAGGCGAGTCCTGCGCAGGAGCAGCGGCGTCCCGCGCGAAGGGATCCGGATCGGGCTGGTCGTCCAGGACCACACGGGGGAGCCGGACCGTGACCGCCGTCCCGCGTCCTGGGGTCGACTCCAGGCGCGCAGTACCCCCATGGGCGCGCGCCACGGCATCGACGATGGACAACCCCAGGCCGGTGCTTCCGGCAGCCCTGGAACGGGAGGAGTCTGCCCTGGTGAAGCGCTCGAATGCCTCGGCGACCAGGGCGGCAGGCATCCCGGGCCCGTTGTCGCGGACCTGCAACTCCGCGTACTCGCCGTCGGCGTCGGCGTCGGCGCTCAGGAGGACGTCGATCTCGGTGCCCGTCGGAGTGTGCGTGCGGGCGTTGCGCGAGCAGGTTGACCACGACCTGGGTCAGCCGGGCCTGGTCGCCGACGACGAGTACCTCGGAATCGGGAAGCGTGTCGCGCCAGACGTGGTCGGGCCCGGCGGCCCGGGCGTCACCGATGGCCTCGGCGATCACCTCGACCAGATCGACGACGTCCTGATCGAGGGGGCGATGTTCGTCGAGTCTGGCCAGGAGCAGCATGTCCTCGACCAGGGAGCCCATCCGGATCGCCTCGGACTCCACTCGGCTCAGGGCGTGGGTGACATCCTCAGGAAGCGGGTCTCCTCGCCGGCGGACCAACTCTGAATAGCCGCGGATGGACGCCAGCGGGGTTCGCAGTTCGTGGCTGGCGTCGGCGACGAAGCGGCGCAGGCGCATCTCGCTGCCCTGACGGGACTGCAGCGCCCGGGCGACGTGCTCCAGCATGCGGTTCAGTGCGGCCGTGACCTGGCCGATCTCCGTATCGGGCTGCGGGTTGGGTACCCGTTCGGCCAGGGCGACGTCGCCCTGGTCCAGCGTCAGCTCACTCACCCGGGTGGCGGTGGCCCGGACGCGCTCGAGGGGCCGCAGGGCGATCCGCACCAGCGCCGACCCGGCGGTCAGGCCGAGCGCGAGCACCAGCAGCGTGACCAGGGCGACCACCACGGCCAGCCGCACGGCCGTGTCCTGCACCGTGGACAGCGGCAGCCCGGTGATCATCTGGCCTCCGTCCGGCCCGACGTCGGCGACCACGCGGTAGTCACCGAGCCCGGGCAGGGACACCGTGACGGGGGTCGCGCCCAGTGAGGCCGAAGACAACGACTCGACGTCCGCTGACGGCAGATTCAGCACCTCGCCGGTCTGATCGAGGACCGCGGCCGTGAGCCCGTTCGACGTGCTGTCGGACAGCGCGATGAGCGTGCCCGCCGACTGGCCCGGACGCTGAAGGAGGTCCTGGACCTGACTGGCTGGGTCGGAGGGCGGCCCCGGGGGCGGCGTGGAGCCGCGAGCGCCGTCGACCGGGGACCCTTGAGGGTCCACGGAGCGCTGCGTCGCCCCGACCAACTGCGAGTCGACCTGCTGAACCCCGATGGTCCGCAACGCGATCACCGCACCCGCACCGACGGTCAGCGCCGCCAATGTGCTGATCACCGCGATGGTGAGCAGCAGTCGCGAGCGCAGACTCAGCGGACGGCGCAGCGAGGCCTGCAGCGGACTCATGGTGCGACTCCCGGGGGACCGGTGGAGCTCAGGACGTGGCCCGGAGCACGTAGCCGGCTCCGCGCACGGTATGGATCATCGGGTCCCTGCCCGCGTCGACCTTCTTGCGCAGATACGAGATGTACAGCTCCACCACGTTCGCCTGACCACCGAAGTCATAGTTCCAGACCCGATCGAGGATCTGGGCCTTGCTGAGCACGCGGCGAGGGTTGCGCATCAGGTAGCGCAGCAGTTCGAACTCGGTGGTGGTCAGGTTGATCTCCTCCCGTCCTCGCCACACCTCGCGGGAGTCCTCGTCGAGCACCAGGTCGCCGACGACCAGCATCGACTCCTCCCGGACGGTCGCCCCGGAACGACGGATCAGACCGCGCAGCCGGGCCACGACCTCCTCGAGGCTGAACGGCTTGGTGACGTAGTCGTCGCCTCCCGCGGTCAGGCCGGCGATCCGGTCCTCCACGGCGTCCCGGGCGGTCAGGAACAGCACGGGCACGTCGTCCCCGGCGCCGCGCAGGCGCCGCAGGACCTCCATGCCGTCCACGTCGGGCAGCATGACGTCGAGCACCATCACGTCAGGGTGCATCTCGCGCGCCGCGCGGACGGCGGCCCCGCCCGTGCCCTCGGTGCGGACGTCGAAACCCTCGTATCGCAGCGCCATCTTCAACAGTTCGGCCAAGGCCGGCTCGTCGTCGACGACGAGGGCGCGGATGGGCGATCCGTCCGGTCGGGTGAGCCTGCTCGGGGCCGTGGTCATCTCGGTCATGCCATCCACTCTCGGCCATGGTCCTGTTTGTTGGCCGAGGGGTCACTGTGTGTTTCCTGTGAGGTGTGCCAGGTGCGTCCCCGGGCGCGCTGGCCTCCCCCTCGTCGCTCATCGTCAGCAGGGCCACCGCGGTGCGCCCGGCGCCTCGTGGCGTTCGAGAGCCGCCGCACCGCGCAGAACGCCGTGACTCACCTGGTCGTCGGCCACCAACAGCGCCCAGCACCCGTCCAGACCCCGCGACGGCAGCCCTGCGTCGGCGAGCATCTCCCGAACCTGCTCGGCGTCCTCACCCGTCGTCGGCGCAAGACGCAGGAAGGGCCGCTCGTTCCCCCGGCCGAGTGCCGCGCGCTCGAACAGGACGACGTCCCGCCATCGCCCGTTGCCGTATCCGCCTGGAGGTGGCGACCTACCTCACGGAATCCGCACTGGAGGTGCAGCGCGCGGCTCGAGGTGTTCTCGGGGAAGATGCCGGACCGGATCGTCCAGACACCACACTCCTCGGCCAGTTCGATCAGCGCCCTCAGGAGTGCCCGCCCCACACCGCGACCGCGAGCGGGTCCGCGACGTAGACCGAGTGCTCCACGACTCCGCAGTAGACGCGGCGATTGCTGACGGGAACGGCTGCTGCCCAACCGATCACGCGGTCGTTCTCGACGGCGACGAGCCGCAGCACGCGACGACGCGAGCGGTCGAAGTCCTTCCATGTGGGGACCTCGGTCTCGAAGGTGGCGTCACCGGTGGCGATACCTGCGGCGTAGACGTCGGACACCTGCGGCCAGTCGTCGGCGCTCATCGCGCGGATCCTCATCGGGTCTCCTCACCAAGCGCCGCGTAGGCCATCAGGCGCGGAGATGGTCTCAGCGGGTGGGTGCTCGATGGCGTCGGCGGACCAGATACCGAAACCCACGCCGTCCGGCGGCATCCCGGACAAGATCGACCGGTCGTACTCCGCATATATCTCCCCGAATCGTGACGGTCGGCGGACGCCTTGCACCCACCTGAGGCGGTGGCCTGGGAAGTGCCCCAGACGTTCCGCGTTCCCGCCTGACGAACAGAAGTGGTGTCGATCCTGCCGAGCGGATCGGTGATCAGGTACCTCCTCGATCGCATCAGCACGCCGACCGGGTGACCCCGTTGGCTGTCTCAGCCCTCTGGAGGTGTCGTCCTGCAGCGATGCTGCTTCTTGTCGCACCACGTGAGCCGACGGTGATCGAAAATGCCGACAATCGGGATGATTCACTCCAACGGATCAGGACGATGACGCGGTCCCGATAACGCTTTCGACACGAGCGTGTTTCGGCTTGGTTCGGTGTGCCTCGGCGTGCAAGTAGGCCAGGTAGCGTCGAGGCGAGTGTTCGGTCCGATCGGGACTGGGCACGTCGGCTCTACTCGAAGGAGACCCCGGATGCTCCGCACTACCCCTCTGTGGCGAACGGTCGCCGTGCTTGGCGCCGCCTCGCTCGCGCTGGCTGCCTGTGGCGGCAGCGATGGCGCCTCGACTGCCGGCGCGAGCTCGGCCACGGGTACTACGGCTGAGGGCGACGGTGAACTGGTCCTCGGCACCCTGCTGCCGCAGACCGGGTCGCTCGCCTTCCTCGGCCCCCCCGAGTTCGCGGGTGTTCAGCTCGCCGTCAAGGAGATCAACGAGGCCGGCGGTGTGCTCGGCAAGGACGTCAAGGAGATCGACTCCGACTCCGGTGACACCTCCACGGACATCGCCTCGCAGTCCGTCGACCGCTTGCTGAGCCAGAACGCTGACGCCATCATCGGCGCCGCGTCGTCCTCGGTGTCCCTGACGGTCATCGACAAGATCACCCAGAACGGCGTGGTCCAGTTCTCCCCCGCCAACACGTCGGACGCCTTCACCACGTACGACGACAAGGGCCTCTTCTGGCGGACCGCTCCGCCGGACGTGCTGCAGGGCCGCGTGCTCGGTGACCTGATCCTGTCCGACGGCAATGCCAATGTCGCGATCATGGCTCTGCAGGACGCCTACGGCACCGGCCTGGCCGAGAACGTCAAGAAGGCCGTGGAGGACGGCGGTGGCCAGGTCGTCGCCGAGAAGATCTACGACCCGAAGGCGGCAAACTTCGCGGCCGAGGTCGGTGACATCGTCGCGTCCAAGCCCGACGCCCTGGCGCTGATCTCGTTCAACGAGGCCACCAAGATCGTTCCCGAGCTCGTGAAGCAGGGCTTCGACATGTCGAAGGTCTACTGGTGCGACGGCAACCTGTCGAACTCCTACACCTTCCCGGCCGGCACGCTCGAGGGCGGCAAGGGCACCCTGCCCGGGGTCAGGGCGGACGACACCTTCCGCAACAAGCTGCTCGAGGTCGACCCGAACCTCAAGGACTACAGCTACGGCCCCGAGTCCTACGACGCAGCGGTCCTGATCGCCCTGGCTGCCGAGGCGGCCCAGAGCGATTCCGGCGCGGATATCGCCTCCAAGCTGGAGGAGGTCTCCAAGGGCGGCGAGAAGTGCACCAGCTTCGCCGACTGCAAGAAGCTGTTGGACGAGGGCAAGGACATCGACTACGACGGTGTCTCGGGCCCGATCGAGTTCAACTCTGCCGGTGACCCCACCGAGGCCACCATCGGCATCTACGAGTACGGCGCTGACAACAAGTACACGTTCCTGGAGGCCAAGAGCGGCAAGATCTGAGCCGCTTCGCCTGACGGAACGACGTCAGTAGCTCAGGGGCCCGGCCTGTTGGTCGGGCCCCTGGGTCGTTCCGGGTCCGATTCGGGGTCGGCTCTTTGCTCGCTGCCTCGTCGCGCTGCCCGCGAGCTTGATCCGCGCGAGTGGTGGCGAAGGCGCCTCGTTGGGCACGGATGCCCCGTCGCGGGGATATCGCGATGGCGGCTCGCCCGTCGGGCTGGATCCGCATGGGTCGGTGGCGAAGTGCTCGCTGGCGAGGTCACGGGGCACACGCGGAAGGGACGTCACGCGAAGCAGTCCCGGAGCGTGTGTCCCACCCATCCGGACCACGCCCGTCCGGGCCCGGCTACGCCTTGGCCAGTGTCCCGAGATACAGCTCGATCACCTTCGGGTCGTTCATCAGTTCCTGGCCGCCGGCGGTGTAGGCGTTGCGGCCCTGGTCCAGAACGTATCCGCGGTCGCAGATCTGTAGGCAGCGGCGAGCGTTCTGCTCGACCATGATGACGCAGACCCCGGCCTTGTTGATCTGCCGCGTCCGGATGAACACCTCGTCCTGCAGGGCGGGGGACAGCCCGGCGGAGGGCTCGTCGAGCAGCAGGACCGTCGGCTCCATCATGAGGGCCCTGCCCATGGCGACCATCTGCCGCTCACCACCGGACAGCGAGCCGGCTCGCTGGGCACGCCGATCCTTCAGGGCGGGGAAGAGCCCGGCGACGAAGTCGAACCGCTCCTGGAAGCGCTTGGGCGCCTGGTAGGCACCCATCAGCAGGTTCTCCTCGATGGTCAGACTCGGGAAGACGTTGTTGTTCTGCGGGACGAACCCCACTCCCCGCGAGACGAGTTGGTTGGCCTTCATGCCGGTGATGTCTTCGCCGTCCAGCGTGACCGTGCCACTGTTGATCTTGACGAGGCCGAAGAGTGACTTCAGCAGCGTCGACTTGCCGGCGCCGTTGGGCCCGATGATGCCCACCAATTCGCCGGGCATGGCGTACAGATCGCAGTTGTTGAGGATGTTCACCCCGGGCACGTAGCCGGCCACCAGGTCGTCCGCCCGCACCAGGGCACCCTGCGCGGCGGCGAGGTGGCCCTCACGCCCGGCCGCGTACTCCGCCTGGCTCATCTCCGGCGCCGCGGCGCCGTCCGACTGCTCGCTCATGGCTTCTCCTTACCCTCGGCGGCGGCCGCGTCCTCCGCCACCGCCCGCTCGACCTCCTGCTCGAACTCCTCCTTGCCCTCGAGCTCGGTCAGCGCGGTGTCGTGGTGGGCGCCCAGGTAGGCGTCGATCACGGCCGGGTTCGCCATGACCGCCTCGGGAGGTCCCTCAGCGACCACGCGACCCTGTGCCATCACGATCACCCAGTCGGAGATGTCACGCACCATGTCCATGTCGTGCTCGACGAAGAGCACCGTCATGCCCTGCTCGCGGAGGTCCTTGACGTGCCGGAGCAGCGATTGGGTCAACGCCGGGTTCACTCCGGCCATCGGCTCGTCGAGCATGACCATCTCCGGCTCGACCATCAACGCCCGCGCCATCTCCAGCAGTTTCCGCTGGCCACCGGACAGGCTTCCGGCGAAGTCCTCGCGCTTCGTGTCGAGCGTGAATCGCCGGAGCAGGTCGTCGGCCCGCTCGGTGATCTGCTCCTCCTGGTGGCGCCACAGCGGTTGGAGGAGGGCAGTGAGGAACCCTTCGCCGCGCTGGTCCTTGGCGCCGAGGCGCATGTTCTCGATCACCGTGAGGCGGGACAGCGCCTTGGTCAGCTGGAAGGTGCGCACCATGCCGCGTCGGGCGACCTTGTAGGCCGGGACGCCGGCGAGATCCTTCCCGTTGAAGGTCCAGGCTCCCTTGTCGGCGACGTCGAAACCGGTGAGCAGATTGAAGAACGTGGTCTTGCCGGCCCCGTTGGGTCCGATCAGGGCGGTGATCACCCCGCGCTGGATCTCGACGTGTTCGACGTCGACGGCGACCAGGCCTCCGAACCGGCGGGTGACCGAATCAGCCACCAGGATCGGGTCCGGTTTGGCCACGCCGGGGCGATGCTCGACCTCGGCCAGAGCCGCCGCCGCGCGGTCTGCGACGGGGGCCGCGGCGGGCGTGGACGGCGTGCTGTCAGCGGCCATCGAGCGCCAACTCCCTTCGGTCTCCGAAGATGCCCTGCGGTCGGTAGATCATCAGCAGCATCAGAGCGAGTCCCACCAGCATGAACCGGACCTGGCCCGTCTGGGTGGTGCTGATCACCGAGGACGGGATGTGCCCGGCCCTGATGGCCTGGTTCAGCACATTGTCGGTCAAAGAGAGCACCACCCAGAAGATGGCGGCGCCCGCGACCGGCCCCAACACCCGGGCGACGCCACCGAGCAGCAGCACCGTGTAGGCGAAGAACGTGAACTCGGTGCCGAACAGGTCGGGCTGCACGGCGGCTCGGCCCAGGGCGAAGATGAAGCCGGCCAGAGACCCGATCAGACCGCCGATCACCAGGGCCTGCATCTTGTAGGCGTAGACGTTCTTGCCCAGGCTGCGGACGGCATCCTCGTCCTCCCGGATCCCCTTGATGACCCGGCCCCAGGGGCTGCGCATCAGCAGGTAGACGACCAGGCAGGCCAGCGAGACGATGATCCAGCCGACGAGCAGGATCCAGGTCGAGCGTTCGCTGAAGCGCCAGGGTCCGAATCCGTAGGTGCCGGGCCCGAAGGGGTTCATCGAGTAGAACGTGTTCGAGAAGGCCTGCAGGCCGTCCGACCCACCGGTCTGCTTGTCCAGGGACGAGGCTCTGAAGAACAGCCTGACGATCTCGGCGGCGGCGATGGTCACGATGGCCAGATAGTCGGCGCGCAACCGCAGGGTCGGCACGCCGAGCAGCACCGCGAGCAGTACGGAGGCCACCAGGCCGACCAGGATGCCGACCCAGAACGGCAGGCCCACGACGGTGACCGTGATGGCCAATCCGTACCCGCCCATGGCGACGAAGGCCGCCTGCCCGAAGTTGAGCAGCCCCGTGTACCCGAAGTGCACGTTGAGCCCGATGGCGGCCAGCGCGTAGACGATGGTCTCGAGGCCGACGGCAGCCCGGAGCGCGTTGGTGATGATGTTCGCCCAGTCCATGACTTCCTCCGCCTCAGCCGACGCGCTCGCGCCGACCCAGGAGACCCTGGGGCCGGACCAGCAGGATGACGATCAGGATGGCCAGTGCGCCGACGTTCTTGAGCTCAGTCGGCACGATCAGGGTGGACATCTCGATGAACAGACCGACGATCAGGGCACCGATCAGGGCGCCGAACGCCGTCCCGAGGCCTCCCAGGGTGACGGCCGCGAAGATGAGCAGCAGGATCTGGAATCCCATCTGCCAGTTGACCTGTTGTGCGATGCCGAGCAGGACGCCGGCCAGGCCGGCCAGAGCCGCGCCGGAGACCCAGACCACCTTGATGACCCGCTCGACGTCGATGCCGGACGCCGCCGCCAGCGCCGGATTGTCCGCGACGGCCCGCGTGGCCTTTCCGATCCTGGTGTAGAGCAGCGACAGGGCCACGGCGAGCAGGACCACGATCGCCAGAGCCATGCTCAGGAAGTCCAGCCAGGTCAGACCGAGCACAATGCCGGTGGCGCCCTGGGCGTCCCTGTAGGTGCGGGTGCCGCCCCCGAAGACGAACAGGTACACGTAGCGCAGGAAGATCGACAGGCCGATCGAGATGATCATCATCGCGATCAGGCCCGTTCCCCGGCGTCTCAGCGGTGCCCAGATCGCGACGTCGTTGACGTAGCCGCCCAATCCGACCGCGATGACGCTGAGCAGGGCCGCGAGCAGCAGGGGCAGTCCGACCACCACGTTGAAGAAGTAGGCGGCCAGCGCGCCGAGGGTGACGAGCTCACCGTGGGCGAAGTTCGTCAGGCCCGTGGTGCCGAAGATGAGGGACAGTCCCACGGCAGCCAGGGCCAGGAGCAGTCCGAATCTGATGCCGGAGGCGAACCTCTGCACGGCCACCACCCACCGGCTCTCCACCTGCCGGGTCGACTCACCCAGAGCGAAGATGATGGGCTTCTCCTGGCCGCCGGACACCGATGTGGAGAGCGGGTTCCGTTCGGGGAAGCGGATGTTGACACCTTCGGGGAGCGTCGCCTCGTCGAGGCTGACCGCGTAGGCACCCGGCCCCGGCAGTTCGATCTGCCAGGCTCCGTCGGCGCCCGAGGTCGCCTCGCCGGTGAACCCCTCTCCTTCCACCGAGACGGTGACGCCGGCGACCGGTTCTCCCTGGTATGTGAGGCGGCCCTGGACGGTCTCCCCGGCGGCCCACGCGGGGCTCACTCCGATACCGATGACGAGCGCCGCTGCCACGGTAGTCAGTAGGGCTCGTATGGAGTTCTTGAGCACGTGCTCCCTCCAGGGGCCAGGCTCGCGCCGTCCGCCGCTCCGCGGCCATGGCGGTGCGCTTTCGGGCAGTTGGCCCGGACTATATCCGGGCCCCCATCCGTGCACCCGTCATTCCGGCGGGCACTCCCCGGATGGGCCCGAAATCGTGATGAAGCACTGACGAGGATGAACCGGGCGAAGGGACCATACTCGGGACGGGCCGCCGCTCGAACTCACCCGGCCTGAGGGCTCGGGGTGCGCGGACGCTCGACGATGGCCACGACGCCTTGGCCGCCCGCGGCGCAGATGGAGATCAGCCCGCGCCCACCGCCGAGCTCATCGAGTGCCTTGGCCAGCCCCGCGACGATACGCCCCCCGGTGGCCGCGAAAGGGTGCCCTGCAGCCAAGGAACTGCCGTTGATGTTGAGCCTGGAGCGATCGACGGTCCCCAGCGGTTCGCTCAGGCCGAGGCGCTTGTCGCAGAACACGGGATCCTGCCAGGCGGCCAGGGTCGCCAGCACCTGAGAGGCGAATGCCTCATGGATCTCGAAGAGGTCGAAGTCGGCCAGTCCGAGACCATTGCGCCGCAGCAGTTCCGGGACGGCGTGAACCGGCGCCATCAGCAGACCCTCACCCCCGTGCACGTAGTCGACCGCGGTGCTGACGCTGTCGCCGAGGTGGGCCAGGACGGGTAGGCCGTGGGCCCGCGCCCAGTCCTCGCTCGCCAGCAGCACCACCGACGCGCCGTCGGTCAGGGCAGTGGAATTGCCCGCCGTCATGGTCGCCGAGGCCCCGGTGCCGAAGACGGGTTTCAGCCGCGCCAGCTTCTCGACACTGCTGTCCGACCGGAGGTTGTCGTCGCGCTCGAGGCCGAGGTAGGGCGTGATCAGGTCGTCGAAGAAGCCCCGGTCGTAGGCGGCGGCCAGGTTGCGGTGGCTCGCGGCGGCGAGTTCGTCCTGGGCCTCGCGCGTGATCCCGAACTCCACCGCGGTCAGCGCCGCATGCTCACCCATCGACAGCCGGGTGCGCGGCTCGGCGTTGCGCGGCGCCTGGGGAACCAGGTGTCCCGGACGGACCCGCGCGAGGGCAGCCAGACGGTCCTTCACGGTGCGGGCCCGACTGGCCTGCAGAACAATCGATCGCAACGCCGGGCTCAGGGCCAGGGGCGCGTCCGAGGTGGTGTCCACTCCGCCCGCGATGCCGCTGTCGAGCTGGCCGAGGGCGATCTTGTTGGCGACCGCGACGACCGCCTCCAGCCCCGTGGCACAGGCCTTCTGCAGGTCGTGGGCCGGGGTCCGCGGTGACAGCCGGGAGCCGAGCACGACCTCTCGGGCAAGGTTGAAGTCCGAGCTGTGCTTGAGAATGGCGCCCGCCACGAACTCGCCGACCTGCTCCCCCCGCAGGCCGGTCCGCTCCAGCAGTCCGTCGAGTGCGGCGGTGAGCATCTGCTGGTTGCCGACGTCCCGGTAGGCGCCGTTCGATCGGGCGAACGGGATCCGGTTGGCGGCGACGATCGCGACCCTTCGGACGGGGCGGGTCGTCGGCGCCGAGTCGGCGGTGCTCATCGACTCCACCTCCTGCGGTATCGGTGACCGGGGCGCCGAGGAGCTGTGACGCCCAGTTACACAGCACGTTACCGTGGGGTGGTGGACCCCGTTCAGAGCGTTCTCGGCTCGACCCGCGGTCGCCGCCTCGTCCGCCGCCTCGGCCTCACCCCGCCCCCGACGTTGCGCCGGTATCACCCGGGCGACCCCTTTCTGCTCGGTCCGGCGCTGATCGGTGACGCGGCGTCGTCCGGTGGTCGCCTCGCCGAGTCGGCGGCAGCGGCACTGACCGGGGCGGGGGCGAGGGTGGTCCGCGCCTCGGGGGAGGGCGAGCGCGGCGACGGCGCGCCGGGCGCCCTGGTCCTCGACGCCAGTGGCATCGACTCGGTCGAGGGACTCCAGGCCCTCTACGACTTCTTCGGGTCCCGAGTCCGCCGGCTCGTCGCGAACGGGCGGGTGATCGTCCTGGGAACGTCCCCGGAATCGGCGGGCGGAGTCGAGGCCAGGATCGCTCAGCGCGCACTCGAGGGCTTCACCCGCGCCCTGGCCAAGGAGTTACGCGGCGGCGCGACGGCCAACCTCGTCCTGGTCGAGCCCGGGGCCGAGGACCGCCTCGGCTCCACGGCGCGGTTCCTCGCCTCGGCCAGGTCCGCCTTCGTCGACGGCCAGGTGGTGCGGATCAGCACCGCCGTCCTCGACACGCGGTCCGAGGCGCCCGTCCTCGAGCGTCCTCTCGACGGCCTCGCCGTCGTGGTCACCGGAGCGGCGCGGGGTATCGGTGCGGCCATGGTCGACGTCCTGGCCCGGGACGGCGCGAGGGTCATCGGGGTGGACGTGCCCGCCGTGGCGGACGACCTCTTCGCGGTGACCGGGCGGGTCGACGGGATGAGCCTGGTCACGGACATCACGCTCGCGGATGCCCCAGCGCGGATCGCCGGCGCCGTCCGTGAGCGGTTCGGCTCACTGCACGGCGTCGTCCACAACGCCGGGATCACCCGCGATCGCAGACTGGTGAATCTGGACCGGGCCGGGTGGAACCGGGTCCTGGAGGTCAACCTCGCTGCACCGCAACGGATAACGGAGGAACTCCTCGCCTCGGGAGTGCTCGGCGCCGGTGGCCGCGTGGTCGGCGTCTCGTCGGTGTCGGGGATCGCCGGCAACGTCGGTCAGACCAACTACGCGACGTCCAAGGCCGGCGTGATCGGTCTCGTCGACGCCACCGCCGACGACCTCGCCCAGCGGGGGATCACCGTCAACGCGCTCGCGCCCGGGTTCATCGAGACCCGGATGACCGGCAGGATCCCGTTGGCCACCCGCGAGGCGGCGCGGCGACTGTCGTCCCTGCAGCAGGGCGGACAACCCGTGGACGTCGCCGAGGCGCTCGCCTGGCTGCTCGACCCCGCTTCGGCGGGGGTGACCGGTCAGACCGTGCGGGTCTGCGGTCAGGCCCTGATCGGGGCCTGACATGGGCCAGGTACCCCTGGGCCCGGCGGCCCTGCTACCGCGATACGCCCGGCTCGCGCTGTCGAGAGGCGGCGGCCGGCAGGTTCCCCAGGCGACCCTCCGCCATGACGCCGTGGTGCCCGACCCGGCGCACGTCGCCCGCTACGCGTCGCTGGTGGGCGACCCGGCGACCGAACACCTGCCACTGCTCTACCCGCACCTGCTCGGCTTCGACCTGCAGCTCGCGCTGATGTCGGACGGGCGGTTCCCGGCCCGGGCTCTCGGCCTGGTGCACCTGTGCAACGAGGTGATCACCACCGGTCTGATCCGACGCGGCGAACCGCTCGGGATCGCCGTCCATGCCGTGGGGCCGCGACCGCACCCCAAAGGCCGGTTGTTCGACTTCGTCACCGAGGTGGATGCGTTCGGCGAGACCGTCTGGACCGAGGTCAGTAGCTATCTCGCCCGTGGGCCGAGCGAGTCCGGGGTGGGCGAGGACGAGGCCGAGCCTGCCCCCCGTCCCGCGTGGACCCCCAGCGCGAAGTGGCGCCTTCCCGCAGCTCTCGGACGTCGGTACGCCCTGCTCAGCGGGGACGTCAACCCGATCCATCTGTACCCCTGGAGCGCCCGCGCGCTGGGTTTCCCGCGGCAGATCGTGCACGGCATGTGGACGGCGGCGGCCGTCGCGGGCGCCCTGGCCAACCGGGTGCCGGAGGCGGTGACCTATCGCGTGGAGTTCCACCGCCCACTGGTCCTGCCCGGAACCGTCTGGCTGGACACCGCGCTGACCGGCGGCGGCGCACACGCCCGGATCCGCCGGGGCGAGAAGGTGGCGCTCAGTGCCGCATTCACCCCCGGCTGGTGAGCCCGCCGGGGCCATCGCTCGCCGCGCGCCACACTCGCTGTACCTCTAGCCTGTCCGGCAGGCGCCGATGACAGACCGCCAACCCGCAGGCTGCCGGCCGTCGTCAGGAGCATCGACCCGGGAGAGACGATGGACCCAGCGATCACGAAGATGCGGCGGCTCAACCTGGCGGCGGCGCTCCTGCACCTCGCGTCACTGGTCGGGATCCTGGTGCTCTCGAACGACGTGTCACTGCCCGTCCAGGCGACCTATCTCACGGGTGCACCGACGACCGGCGCGTTCTCCGATCCGGTCAATCTGTTCGATCTGAACGTCAGTTACATGATTGCGGCGTTCCTCGCGCTGTCGGCGTTCTTTCACTTCCTGGTGATCTCACCGACCTTCTTCCCGCGGTACGCGGCCGGTCTTCAGCAGCATCACAACACGTTCCGATGGGTGGAGTACTCGATCTCCTCCTCGATCATGATCGTGGTGATCCTGCAGCTCAACGGCGTCACCGACTACATGGCGCTGACGGGCATCTTCGCCGTCAACGCCTGCATGATCCTGTTCGGCTGGCTCCAGGAGAGATACACGAGTCCAGGCGACGGTGACCTGTTGCCGTTCATCTTCGGGTGTTTCGCCGGGATCGTGCCCTGGTTCGCCGTGGTCATCAGTCTCATCTCGCCCAAGGGCCCGGCGGGGGCGAGCACCCCGGGCTTCGTCTACGGCATCGTGATCTCGCTCTTCATCCTGTTCAACTGCTTCGCGCTGGTGCAGTGGAAGCAGTACCGCGCCAAGGGCAAGTGGGCCGACTACCTCCGAGGCGAGCGCGCCTATATCGTGCTCAGCCTGGTCGCCAAGTCGGCGCTGGCCTGGCAGATCTTCGCCGGCACCCTGGCCGCGCAATAACGAGCTCGCACAGGCTGTCTGACGGTGGGTGTCCCTGTCCTCGTCGTGGAGGTGACGCGATGAGCGCCGATCCGTTCTCGCTGGACTGGTTCTCGCTCACAGGCCGGGTGGCCCTGGTGACCGGTGGCAACACCGGTCTCGGGCAGGCCTTCACCGTGGCGTTGGCCCGCGCCGGGGCCGATGTCTTCGTCGTCGGCCTGGACGACGACGACGGGCAGACCGAACGCCTGGTGAGCGGTGCCGGGCGACGCATGGGCTTCCTCCGGCTCGACCTGACGGCGCCCGGGGCCCCTGCGCGGGCGATCCGAGAGTGCTGTACCCGATTCGGCTCGGTCGACATCCTGGTCAACTCCGCGGGCATCTGTCTGCTCGCCGACGTCACGGACTTCGACCGGAGCCGCTGGGACCCCATGCTGGCGGTGAACCTCACCGCCGCCTTCGAACTGGCCCGCGAGGCCAGTGCCGTGATGGTCGAGCAGGGCCGAGGGAAGATCATCAACATCGCGTCGCTCTTCTCCTTCCTCGGGGGCACCTCCTCGCCGGCCTACGCCGCCACCAAGGCCGGCATCGTCGGGTTGACCAAGACCTACTGCGACGAGCTGGCCGGGCGCGGCATCCAGGTCAACGCGATCGCGCCCGGGTACGTCGTGACGGCGATGACGGAGGTCGCCCGCGGCGAGCCCACGACGAACCGGCGCATCCTCGACCACATCCCGGCCGGGCGGTGGGGGGACGTGTCAGATCTCATGGGCGCCGTGGTCTACCTCGCGAGCCCGGCGTCGGACTACGTCAACGGACACGTCCTCACCGTCGACGGCGGCTATCTCGTCCGCTGACCGCGCCGGCCCGGCGTTCCTTCCCTCAGATCCTGCTCCCACAGAGAGTCCTCACCATGGTTGCCTCCCGATCCGCCCTCACCACCCGCGCCGTCCGCGACGGCCTGCGGGGGGTCGTCGACCCCGTGATCGTCGACGTCGGCGCGACGTCGTTGCGTGATGCGAGCCTCGACCGCTTCAAGAAGTACCCGGCCGTCCACGGCATCCACGACGGCCCCGTCCCGGCAGCGATCGTGCGGGCCCGGTCCACCGCGGACGTGGTGGCCGTGCTCGGGTTCGCCGACGCCGAGCGTGTCAACGTCGTCCCTCGCACCGGGGGCACGGGCACGGAGGGCGGGCTGGAGACGGTGGTCGAGGACACCATCGTGCTCGACTGCTCCGCCATGGACGAGATCCTCGACATCAACGAGGACGACATGACGGCCACCGTTCAGTGCGGGGTACCGCTGAGGGTCCTCGAGGACGCCCTGCGGGCCCGCGGCCTGACCACCGGGCACTCACCGCAGTCCACACCGATCGCGCAGTACGGCGGGCTGGTGGCCACCCGGTCGATCGGGCAGCTCTCGACGCTCTACGGCGCCATCGAGGACATGGTCCTCGGGCTCGAGGCCGTCTTCGCCGGTGGACGGATCGCGCGGATCAGGAACGTGCCGCGTCGGGCCGCCGGGCCGGACCTGCGACACCTGGTCATCGGTACCGAGGGAGCCCTGTGCGTCATCACCGAGGTGACGGTCAAGGTCTTCCGGCACCGCCCGGGCACGATGCGCTTCTTCGGTTGTCTGGTCGACGACTTCGCCACCGGGGTGGACGCGTTGCGGGAGTTGGTCACCGACGGCTACCGGCCCTCGGTGTGCCGCGTCTACTCGCCGGAGGACGCCCGCCAGCACTTCGCCCACTTCTCGCGCGGCAAGTGTGTCGTGGTGCTCGTGGCCGAGGGGCCGGGCCCCATCGCCGCGGCGACGGCCGGCGCCATCGAGGACCTCTTCGCGGGCCGGCCCCACGAGCGTGTGGATCCCCACCACATCCGAACCTGGTTCGAGAACCTCAACTGGGGCCCGGACAGGATCGAGGCCGAGCGGGCGTCGATGCTGTCGACCTCGCACCTGGGCTACACCACGGAGGTATCGGCGAACTGGTCGAGGGTGGGCGAACTCTACGAGGCGGTGATGGCGCGGGTCCGTTCCGAGTTCCCGAGGATCTCGGACCTCACGATGCTCGGGGCGCACTCCTCGCACAGCTATCAGACGGGGACCAACCTGTACTTCGTCTACGACTACACGGTCACCTGTCCACCGCGCGAGGAGATCGCCGAGTACCACGTGCCCCTCAACGCGATCATCGTCGAGGAGGCGTTGCGCGTCGGCGGGTCGATGGTCCATCACCACGGTGTCGGCAAGTACCGGACGCCGTGGATCGAGCAGGAGCACGGCAGCTCCTACTGGCTGCTCACGACGCTCAAGGATGCCTTCGATCCCCACGGCGTCATGAACGCCGCGACGCTGCTGCCCATCGAGGAGTCAGCGACCGGCGCCGCGGGTGGCCGCTGGTGACGCGGTACGTCGTCGCCATCGACAACGGCTCGCAGTCCACCAAGGTGAGCATCATCGACGAGGCCGGGGTCGTGGTGGCGCGGGCCCGTCGACCTCCTGCGCGGCTACGACCTGCCGGAACCGGGCGTGGTCGTGCATCCGGACGACGACGTCTGGGACTCGATCGCCATCGCCTGCCGTGAAGCGATGGCCCGGTTCCCGGGCGATCCGGCGGACGTCGTGGCCGCGGGCCTGTGCACCATCAGGTTCTGCCGCGCTCTGGTCGACGCGCAGGGCCGGCTCGTCGAACCACTCCTGAGCTGGATGGACGATCGGGTGTCGCGACCCCACACCCGCGGCGACCCGCGCGTGGCCACGGTGACGACGTCGTCCGGCTACATCAGCGGACGCCTCACCGGTGAGCGGATCGACACCAGGGGCAACTACCAGGGGGTGTGGCCGATCGACCAGGTCACGGGCGAGTGGTCGACCGACCCCGAGAGCTATCTGCGGACCGGGATGGACCGCGACCTCCTCGTCGACCTGGTATCGCCCGGCGAGGTACTGGGAGCTGTGACACCCTCGGCGGCAAGCGAGACCGGGCTACCGGTCGGGATACCGGTGTACGCCACATCCAACGACAAGGCCGTCGAGGCGCTCGGGTGCGGGCTGCTCAGCGAGGACGAGGTCGTCCTCTCGCTGGGGACGTACATCGCCGCGACGACGGTTGGCACCGACCCCATGGCGGACAGCCCGGACCACTGGGTCAACTTCGGGGGAGTCCCGGGACAGTACCTCTACGAGAGCAACGGCATCCGGCGAGGCATGTGGACGGTGAGCTGGGTGCGTGAGCTCGTGCTCGGGGGCGCGCACGCAGATGCCCCCGACGGCGAGGCCGCCCCCGAGGCGTTGCTGGACGCTGAGGCATCGGGGCTCGCCCCCGGCTGCAACGGGCTGGTCGCCGTGCTCGACTGGCTGGCACCTGTGCAGGCCCCGCACCGCCGCGGCGTCCTGCTCGGGTTCGACGGCACCCAGGGCCGTGGCCACGTGCATCGCGCGGTCCTCGAGGGCATCGCGATGACGATGGCCGGTCACCTCGAGGCGATGGAACGTCGCCTTGCGCGCCGGTTCGCCGGCGTCACGGTCGCCGGTGGCGGCTCCCGCTCCGACCTGATGATGCAGATCCTCGCCGACGTCCTCGCCCGTCCCGTGCGGCGCACGGAGAACCCGGATGGAGCAGGCCTCGGAGCCGCCGTCAGCGCCGCCGTGGGGCACGGCCTCTATGCGGGTTGGCCGGACGCCGTGGCCGCCATGGTGCGCCCCGGCCAGGAGTTCACCCCCGAGGAGTCGGCAGTCTCGGCCTACGTGATCCATCGCCGAGCCTACGAGGAGTTGCGCCGTGGGCTCGACCTCGTGCTGGAGGGATTCGCGGCACGTCGGAGCAGCGCCGACAGAGACGAGTCATGAGCCGGTGGTGGCACGCGAGAGCGCTCGACCTGGACGCGACCCGGGCCCGGTACGCCATGCTGGACGCCGACACCTCGCAGGTCGCCGCCGCGTGGGGGAGCAGCGCTCCGACCGTCGATGAGGAGGCAAGGCGCAGGCGTGAGTCCTGCCGATCCCGGAAGACACCTGTACGACTTGGGGGCGAGATAGATGCTGGAGACGGTCGCCGCGTACCTGGTGGTCACCTTCGTGCTCGGCATGCTGGCGATCATGGTGCGGCTGCCGCCGTTGGTGGGCTTCCTCGCTGCCGGATTCGTGCTCAGTGGGCTGGGTGTCGAGCACCTGTCCCAGATCGACACGTTGGCCGACCTCGGCGTGACGCTGCTGCTGTTCGGCATCGGCCTGAAGCTGGACGTCCGCAGCCTGCTCAAACGTGAGGTGTGGCTCACCGCGTCCGTCCATGTCGTCGCCAGTGTGGTGCTCGGCGTCGCCGTCCTGGCCGCGCTCGGCGCCATCGGCTTCGGGGTGCTCTCCGGGGCGAGTCTCGGCACCCTCGCCCTCATCGCCTTCGCGCTCGCGTTCTCCAGCACCGTGTTCGTCCTCAAGGTGCTCGAGCAGCGCGGGCAGGCGCACGCCTTCTACGGCCGGGTCGCGATCGGGATCCTGATCATCCAGGACATCATCGCCGTCGTCTACCTCACCGGCACCAGTGGGAAGCTGCCCAGCCCATGGGCGCTGACGCTGGTGCTGCTCTGGCCGGCCTCGACCGTCTTCCGATCGGCCTGGAGCCGGATCGGGCACGGAGAGATGCAGTCGCTCTTCGGAATCGTGATGGCTCTCGTCCCGGGCTATCTGCTCTTCGACGCGGTCGGACTCAAGGGCGATCTGGGTGCTCTCGTCGTGGGCATGCTGCTGTCGTCGCACAGGGCCGCCTCCGAGCTGTCACGGTCCCTGTTCCACCTCAAGGAGCTGTTGCTCGTCGGGTTCTTCGTCTCCATCGGTCTGACCGGAGTCCCGGATGGAGAGGCGCTCCTGCTTGCCGTCGTCCTCGCCCTGCTGTTGCCCCTGAAGGCCGTCGGGTACGCCGCGATCTTCGCCGCGCAGCGGCTGCGCCGGCGCACCTCGTTCTTCGCGTCGGCCGCCCTGATGAACTACTCGGAGTTCGGCCTGATCGTCCTCGCCGTGGGTGCCGACAACGGTCTCATCGACACGGACTGGCTGGTGCTGCTGTCGTTGGCGGTGGCGATCAGCTTCGTCGTGGCTTCCGTGGTCAACGGCCCGGGCCAGCGGATCATCGAGCAGATGGCGCGGCGGGGGCCCAAGCAGGACCCCGACACCCTCCACCCCGAGGACCGCCCTGGCGACGCCAAGGGGGCACAGGCCATCGTCTTCGGGATGGGACGGGTGGGGCTCGCCGCCTACGAGCGGCTGCACAGCGGGTACAGCCTCGACGTCGTCGGTGTCGACAGCGACGGGACACGCGTGAACAAGTTGGCCGACCAGGGCCTGTCGGTCGTCGAGGGAGACGCGAGTGACGCCGAGCTCTGGACGCGGCTGCGCGGCAAGGACAACATCCGGATCGCCATCATCGCGATGCCCCGGCACGGAGCCAACATCTCCGCCGTCCATACGCTGCGCAGCGGCGGCTTCCAGGGCGCCATCGCGGCGGTGGCCCGCTTCGAGGACGAGGTCAGCCAGGCGCATGACTACGGCGCCGACACCGCCTTCAACGTGTATGCCGGTGCCGGCCTCGAGCTCGCCGACCAGGTGACCCGGCTGGCCCGAGACATCGTCGAGAAGCCCCGCCCGACCCCCCAGGATCCCGACGGCCCGTTCCTCGACGGGCCTGCTCCGACACCCGAGCGCTGAGCCCCTGGCAGCTATTCCGTTAGCTCGTTCCTCGTACCCGGGGCAGGACAGGACAGGCAGGTGCGGGTACTTCACGAGACGCTCGTCCCACGCGGCTCTGGTGCATCGAACATAGGTCGTCGCCCGCCGGGTCCGGTTCACTCGCGCGAAGCGACACCGGGCACACAGACCCGGATCGATCTCACCCGACCATCGTTCGCTCATCGGAGCCCTCTGCCTCGTCTCGGCTTCACGGGCGAGCATACGGTTGGGGTGTTCACTCGTCATGGGCCAGAAGGAACGGGTTGACCCCGCAGCAGCACTGCTCAGGTTGAATCGGGTCGAGGTTCGAGGACGACGACGGCGGTCTCGGTCGATCGGCGTCGGGCGTAGTCGTCGAGGTTCTTGTCGACCGACCCCCACCGGTCCCAGAGCCTGGCCCGCTCCGGACCGGTGGCAGCGCGAGCGGTGACCTCGCGGACACCGTCGGCGAGTTGGACCCGCGCGTTCGGGTGCGCCTGGAGGTTGAGCCACCACGCGGGTTCCCCCTCGCCCCAACCGTTCATCGCCAGAGTCACGAGGTTCGGACCGTCTTCGAGGTAGCCCAGAATCACCGGTCGCTCGCGGCCGCTGCGGCGTCCGATCGTCGTCACCCGCAGGGTCCCCCAGCGCTGGGCCCGAGCGAGCCACAGGCCTCGGCGACCACCCGAGACCCGGAAGAGAGCGCGATGAACCTTCCAGGCGAGCCGGATGAACCACCGAGGAGGCAGCCGGGGAGTCCTCTGTCTCGTCTCCATGGTGATCGCTCCTTCCCGTCGGCCGGCCCAGGTACCCGAGAGGTCGGTGGTCCTCGATCAGGCGACGGGTACCCGGGCGCGGGCGGCTTGCGGATGGCGCATGGTCGCGAGTGAGACGCCGATGCCGTAGGTGAGGAAGTGGCCTTCGGGAGCCACCTTGATCAAGCAGGCGGAGTCGTGACGATCAGCGGGCAGAAGCCTGGCGAGCTTGGCCAGCGGCGGACCGACCTCGAGCGAGCCGGCGGGATAGAGCGTCGCCCGGCCGTGAAAGGTGATCGTCGCCGGCGGGATGGAGAAGAGCACCGACAGGATGCCGCCGCGGCGTACCAACGCCGTGACCGACACCTCGTCACCGCTGGCGATGTGGCGTGCCTTCCAGCTGTCGGGGGCCACCGCGACATACAGGTGGCGATCCACGACGGCGTAGACGACGCCGCTGGTGCGTGGGGCCCCTCTCGGGGTGACGTGACCGAGGACGGCGTCCGATGTCTTGTCGAGCACCCGCCACACCTGGTCGGCGGTCAGCCGCGGCCCCGCGGGCATCCGAGCGGGCCCAGCGTGGCCGTCCTTCCGCGCCGCCGCCGGCGTCCCGTTGACGTGGCCGCCCGACTCTGGCATAGCCTCAGTGTCTGGCGAGCGACGGCCGCCAGCTGGAGACCTTCGTCCTCGCGGTACGGACCGGCGGGGACTGACTCCCCGGTGGTCGGTCAGAACTTCCCGGAGTTGACCCACGTGTGTTCCGGGCGATCTCCTCGATGACGTCCCAGTGCTCGACGATCTTGTTCTGCTCGATGCGGAACAGATCGATGACGGCGTGGCGCTTCCCGTGGAACTCGCTCTCGGCCAGGCGGTCGAAGTCGGTGCCGATGAGGACCTCGTCCACGGGGGGTTTCCCTCGGGTGGACAATGCGTTCATGGTAGCCGCCAGGCTGGCGAGCTACAGAAGCGGACCTGGGAAGAGCGCTATCGGCGGCGAGCCGGCCTCACGGAGAGGACCGCCCGATGGAGGACGAACAGGCATGGCCCGAGACGAGGGGCGTCTCGATGGAACTCTTGACCTCGATCGATCTCGGCCCCGAGATCCAGGGTTTGGAAGGGCACCACCTACTACGGGCCCGGTGTGGGCTGGCCCGAGGACCGGGACACCATCCACTGGCTCGAGAACAGGGGAACGGTTCCGGCGGTGGAGATCTCGGTCGATGTCGTGAGGCACGAGCAGGCGGACGGCTGAGCGCCGCGGACGATGACGGGTCCGGGAGCATCGGCACACACCGCGACCGTGGTCATCTGAGGTGGCCCCCAGGCCGTGCGCGTCAATCTGACAGTGGAACCGCCCTGTCTTCCTGTCGAGAACTCCCTGGGCCACCGATGCTGTCCGAGGCCCTGCCGCGTCCGGTTCGCGGGTCGTTTGGCCCGGATCCTGGATTGACCGATTGGTAAGGATGGAGAGGCCACACTTCCTCGGTGTGCGTGGTTGCGCACGTCCCTCAAGCGCGGCCGAGTTGCGCCCGGCCGAAGGCCTGGATCAGGAGCGTCAAGATGAGGGTTCACGTGTGTCCCCAGTCAGTCCCGCACCTGGACCAGTCTCCCGGGAGTGCCGTGCACGACACCCACAGCCAGGGCACAGGACAGTGTGGGGCGTTCCGGCGGATGGTGTGCGCAGGCACGTGGCGGGCCTGGGGCACCGCACTGCTCGCGGCTCTGGTGGTGCTCGCCGTGGGCGGCGCCGGGGCCTCGGCAAGCCCGGTCTCGCCAGCTGGCGGCGTCCCGCAGGCAGGTGTCTCGATCGTGGAGGTCGAGCGCGTCGTCGAGACGCAGCTCGAGGATTCCGGCGTTTCCGGGGCCGCCGTTGCGTTGGTCTCCGGGGGACGGGTCGACGCCCGCGGTGTCGGCAGCGCCGGTGGCGACCGCCGTGTCGCGCCGGACACCCCCTTCGTGATCGGCTCCGCCACGAAGTCGTTCACGGCACTGGCGGTCATGCAGCTGGTGGACGCCGGTCGGGTGGACCTCGACGCCCCCGTTCGCGACTATGTCCCGGAGCTCGAGCTCGCTGACGCCCAGCGAGTCGACGACATCACCGTGCGACATCTGCTTCAGCAGACCAGCGGACTGGACGACCTCGCCGGCGGCCCCTTGCTGGCCTCGGCCGCCGACGGCACGCCCTTGGCGGCGATCGCCGAACTCACAGACGCCGGACTCGCCTCCACGCCCGGGAGCACCTGGCGGTACGCCAACGTCAACTACGTGCTGGCGGGCCTGGTGGTGGAACGGGCTTCGGGCATGAGCTACGGCGACTACGTGCAGCGTGAGATCTTCGTGCCGCTCGGCATGACCCACAGCTCCGCCACCACCGACCCCGTCGGCAACGACGTACTGGCGGACGGACACCGGTACTGGTTCGGGATCTCCGTCGCGACCGAGCCAACCCGGAAGCACGCCACGCTCGCCGCCGGATACCTGATCTCGACCGCACGCGACCTGGGTCGCTATCTGTCGATGTACCTGGCAGAGGGCATCGGCCCGGACGGCACCCGGATCCTCTCGGCCGATGGCGTGCAGACCATTCTCGGTGGGGGGCCGGGCGCAATCCTGGGTTCGTGGGCGCAGGGACAGGACTCCCGTTACGCGATGGGCTGGTTCGTCGGCGGTCCGTGGGGCGAGGACGCCGTCTTCCACCCTGGCAACACGCCCGACACCACCACCATGCTCGCCCTCTTCCCGGACCGGGGTGTGGCCGTCGCGACCGTGGTCAACACCGGCAACGAACTGCCCGTCCCGGGCAACCCGTTCATCGCCGACCGGATCACGCGCAACGTTGTGCATGCCGCGCTCGGTCAGCCCGTCCTGGAACCGCCGTCGATGTGGCGCTTCTACGTCGCCTTCGACCTGATCGCCCTGATGCTGCTCGGGGCCGCCGCGTGGGGGCTCCTGAGGGCCGCCCGGAACGCCCGGGCACCGGCGCCACCCCGGCACGCAGTCCGTGGCTGGGCGGGCGTTCTGGTCCGGACCGTGGGTGCGGGCCTGCTGGTCCTCGTTCCGACGCTGAGCTACGGCTGGGATGGCCTGTGGACGTGGGCGCCCGACCTCGCAGTCGTCTTCGCGACCCTGGCCCTACTGCTGGCGGCTGCAGCCGCACTGCGGGCGACCGGGCTGCTCCGGGCCCGGCACGCCACCCGACCCGCCATCTCCACCAGGACCGAACTGAGACATCGTGTTCAAGCGAGGTCGTCGAGGACCGCCGAATCGGACCAAGCGTTCGGTGACGCGTTCGACTCCAGCGGATAGATGTCACAGGACCGGATCCATCTCACCGGGAGGCACCATGAACGTGACCGAGGCGCTGGGTATGGCGAGGGACGCGATCACCGTCGAACGGGTGTTCGCCGAGCCCTATGAGAAGGACGGCCTGACCATCATCGCGGCGGCGACCGTGATAGGTGGCGCCGGCGGAGGATCCGGGACCGACCCGAAGGGGCAGCAGGGCGAGGGCGCCGGCTTCGGTGCGAGGGCACGACCGGTCGGGGTCTACGTCATCAAGGACGGCCAGGTGAACTGGCGACCGGCGATCGATCTGAACAGGGTCTTCACCATGGTGGGGCTGATCGCCGTCGCCTACCTCCTCCGCAGGCCACGAACGACGAACCGCGGCTCCACCGTTGACTGATCCTCAGCGTCCGGGTGCACTGGCAGGACATCGGCGACGTGCTGGGCACCACCCGGCAGGCGGCGTCCCAACGCTTCGGACGACCGATCGACCCGAGAACGGGGGAGGCGATGGACAAGACGGTGACACCGGGCGCCACCGGGCGGGCGGTCGAGATCTTCGCGCAGCTCGCGAGCGGCGACTGGGACGGCGTCCATCGCAGCTTCGACCAGACCATGGCCGACGCCCTGAGCACGACGGGCCTCGGCGACCACGCGGTGGCTGATGTCCCGCCGGCCTTCGAGGCCGGTGCGCCGTGAACGAGCCTGCCCACACTCCGCCGAACACGCCGCCTGCGACCATCACGCCGCAGCCGTCCGGCCCCGGTCCGCTCGAGCCCCCAGTCGCGGGTCCGGACGGCGCCGGCCGCGCGCCGTCCCATCTCGACGTCCCCGCACTGCTGGTGTACCTGGGCGTCGCGTTCGGCGGCGCCTGGCTCGTCGCCCTGCCGCTGTGGCTGAGTGGACGCGGGCTGGAGACCCCCGGCGCCGCCCTGTACCTCGTCGCGATGATGTTCACGCCCAGCCTGGCCACCGCCGCCGTCGTGTTCGGCTTGCGCCGCAGACGGTTTGCCGGACGCCGCGACATCGCCCTGCGGACCGGGATCCGTGCGCCCGGGGGCATCCGGTCCTGGCGGCGCTGGGGTGTCCTGGCCTGGCTGGTGCCGTCGACGCTCGTTGTTTTGTCGATCCTTCTAGGTGCCGCGGTCGGCGTCCTCCGCCTCGATCTGACCGACTTCTCCGGGTTCAGGGCGGTGCTCGACGAACTCGGCGCCCCCGAGCTGCCGATCCCGCTCGGCCTCCTGGTCGCACTGCAGGTGGGGCAGGCGTTCGTGGTCGGTTGGCTGAACGTCATCCCCGCCTTGGGTGAGGAGTGGGGCTGGCGGGGTTGGCTGGTCCCGGCGCTGCGTCCGCTCGGGGTCTGGCCCGCGATCATCGTCTCCGGGGTGATCTGGGGGCTGTGGCACGCGCCGGTGATCCTGCTCGGCTACAACTACCCCGACCAGTCGCCGGCCGCCGGGCTCGCCCTCATGGTCGTGTTCTGTGTCCTGCTCGGTGCGCTGCTCTTCTGGGTGCGCCAGGTCTCCGGCAGCGTGTGGCCCGCGGCCATCGGGCACGGCTTCGTCAACGCCTTCGCCGGGCTCCCCGTGCTGGTCGCCGCCGCCGACCCGCCCGTGGACAACGCCCAGGTTGGATTGCTGGGCTGGACCGGCTGGATCGTCATGGCGATCGCGATCGGCGTCGCGTTCCGGTGGCGCAGATTGGGACCGTGACCCCGCTACCGCCCAACCGCCACCTGCTGCGCCAAGAACCTCCGAACACCTGGAGTGTGGGATTGCCGTCGCTCCAGAGGGGCCTCTGACCCGGGGCGGGGCGGAGAATGGGCCTGTGTCCCAGAGCGCGAGCGTGCCGCCCTTCCCGGCCGAGCGGACCGCGGTTGTCACCGGTGCCGCGTCCCCACGAGGTATCGGCAGTGCCACCGCCGATCGGCTCGGTCGCCAGGGGTGGGCGGTCGCCGTCCTCGACCGGGACGGTGAGGGTGCGGCGGCCGTTGCCGACGGGGTGGCGCGGCGGCACCAGGTCCGCGCGCTGGGGCTGTCGGTGGACGTCGCGGACGAGTCGTCCGTCGACGCCGGGATCTCCGCGGTGGAGGCTCGGATGCCTCCGGTGGTGGCGCTTCTGAACGTGGCAGGGGTCTCATCGCCGGTCCCGTTCCTGGAGCTCACCACGGCTGAATGGGACCGCGTCGTCGACGTCAACCTGCGCGGGACCTACCTGGTCACGCGGCGCGTCGTGCCGGGCATGGTGGAGCGCGGGCTCGGTCGGGTCGTGAGCGTCTCGTCGGTTTCGGCCCAGCGCGGCGGCGGAACGTATTCGAAGGTGCCCTACAGCGCGGCGAAGGCCGGGATCATCGGCCTGACGCGGGCGTTGGCGCGTGAGCTCGGGCCGCACGGCATCACGGTGAACTGCGTCGCCCCCGGCCCGGTCGACACCGACATCATGGGTGGGCCACTGACCGAGGAACGCAAGCAGGCGATGACGGTGGGCATGCCGATCGGCCGCGTGGGCACCCCCGAGGAGGTCGCCGCGCTGATGGTCTTCCTGTGCGGGCAGGACGCCGGCTGGATCACCGCGGCCACGTACGACATCAACGGTGGGCTGCAGATCTCGTGACGGCCTCTCGGCAGCCGCCCGAGCTGGTGATCCCGGACGCCCGATCACGGATCCGAGCGGCACACCGGGCAACCGGACGGCGGATCGCCGTGCTGGACGACGACCCGACCGGTTCGCAGGCCGTGCACGGCGTCACCGCGGTCCTGACCCACGAGTCGCGGGAGTACCTCGCCGGGCTCGCCGACCCGGGGGCGACGTGTTTCGTGCTGACGAACACCCGCAGCCTGGTCGAGCCGGACGCCGCGACCCTGACCCGTCGGGTGGCACGCGACCTGTACCGGGTCGCGGAGCGACTCGGCGCCCCGCTCGAGGTCGTCAGTCGCAGCGACTCGACCCTGCGGGGCCACCTCGTCGCGGAGATCAGTGCTTTGGACGCGGCGCGACGTGAGACCGTCGGCCGCGGCGTCGACGGCGTGCTGTTCGTACCGGCGTTCATCGAGGCGGGCCGGTTCACCGCCGGCGACCGGCACCACGCCGTCGTGGACGGGCGAGCAGTACCGGTCGGGCAGACCGAGTTCGCCCGCGACCCGACCTTCGGGTACCGATCCTCCGATCTGCGGGACCACCTCGTCGAGCGCAGCGGCGGGCGGATCGCGCGTGACGACGTCCTGAGCCTGTCACTGGACGTCATTCGGCGCGGCGGCCCCGACCGAGTCGCCCAGATGCTCGCCGGGGTGCGGGATGGCCGGTTCGTCGTCGTCAACGCGACCGGCTACGCCGACCTCGAGGTGGTCGTCCTCGGGTTGCTTGAGGCACAGCGGACGGGGCGGACGTTCCTGTACCGCAGTGGTCCCTCGTTCGTCCGTGCCCTGGCCGGGCTGGAGCCGCGCGGCCCGCTGACCGGCGACGAGATCGCGGCACCGCCCGGTCGACACGGTCTGGTGGCCGTCGGGTCCCACGTCGGGCTGACCAATCGGCAGCTCGCGGCGCTGCGGACGCGGAGAGAGCTGGTTGAGGTCACGCTGGATGCCGCAGCGGTTGTCGACCCGGCGTCCAGCGCCGGACATGTCGCCGAGGCCGCCGCCGAGGTACGTAAGGGGCTGGCCACCTCCGACGTCCTGCTGGTCACCGGGCGGGATGTCCTGCGCAGCGGACCGGACGGCGCCCTGGCGATATCGCGGACGGTGTCACAGGCTGTGGCCGACGTCGTCCGCGCATGCCTGTCGGCCCGCCCGGGCTGGATCGTGGCCAAGGGCGGCCTCACCTCGCACGACATCGCCGTGCGCGGCCTGGGGATCCGCCGCGCGGTGGTGCTGGGACAGCTCTTCCCCGGCCTGGTGAGCGTCCTGCGACCAGTGGACGCCGCTCCGCACGCCGTCGGGATGCCCTACGTGGTCTTCGCCGGCAACGTGGGCGGCCCACAGGCACTCCTCGACGTCGTCGAGCGCCTCCGCCCGGGCTCAGGACCGAGCTGACCAGACTCACGACGGGTCCGTTTCCGATCGGGCAACGGCAGCCCAGGACGCCATGCGGCACGCCTGGCCTCGTTCATCTGTAGTGCATCGTCATCGCAGCACCACCGGGACACGAGCCCATCCGCCCACGGGCGGCGTCTCGCGCACGGCCGGTCGGTCCGGGGCAGGCTCGATCCACGTGGTTTGGCGCAGGAGCTCCTCGGTGATCACCCGCAGCTCCATCAGGGTCAGAGACCGACCTGGGCACACGTGCGGCCCGATGCCGAAGACCAGGTTGGCCGGGGCATGGCCCTCGGCGTCGTAACGGTCCGGGTCGCCGAACACCAGCGGGTCTCGGTTGGCTGCTGTCCAGTTCAGGAGGACCCGCCCGCCTTTCGTGATTTGTTGCCCGCCAAGGTCCACCTCACGAGTCGTCACCCGGCGGCTGGACACGAAAGGGTCGTCGATACGCAGGATCTCCTCGACGGCGGCCTCCAGCGCCGCGGCATCGCCGGCCTCCACCAGTGCCCGAACCTCGTGCTGTACAGCGGGCGTGGCCGCGAGGAACTGGACGACAACGCCGACGGACGTCGCGAGCGAGCCGAGGTCCCCAGCTGTCCAGTTCCGCAGGATGGACACGATCTCGTCCTCGGTCAGCAACCGTCCGTGGACGCTGTCGTGCATCAGCTCGCCGGTGATATCGGTCGCGGGAGTCTCTCGTCGCGCCTGGAGAACGGCCCGGATCATGCGGTCGAATCGCTCGGCCACCACCGCCGTCAGGCGGCGGTCCCCCGATCTGGTGGCGGCGTGGTTGTCGCCCATCCACTCGACCAGGTCCTCCTCCAAGCCCGCCGGCCAGCCGAGCCAAGAGGACTGTGATCGCACGGCGAACGGGACTCCGATGCCGGCGACGGCCTTGACCGTCGCGCCGCGAGGAAGCTCATCGACGATGGCCGTCGCGACCGACCGGCACCCGGGCTCTTCGCGGGCCACTCGCTCAGGCGTGAGATAGCGGTCGACGATGGCCCGGTACACCGCATGCTCCACACCATCGAGGCTGTTGGGGATGGCGCGGCGTGCGCTGACGGCACTGGAGAACGTGTCCGGGTCTGTGGCCGCGGCCACCACCTCGGCGTGGCCCAAGATCATCCAGGACTCGCCGTCGTGTGAAACCGGACACCGGGCTCGCAATGCGTCGTAGGCGGACCGCTGGTCCTCCCGGATGCGCTCGTGGTCGATCTCGACCGGATCTTCCACGGTGGAGGCTCCTTTCAGTCGCCAGACGTTCGCCCGAGGCAGTCGAAGGCGCCGGCCAAGTCGTTTGAGCGCTGCTCAGCATCGACTTTACGCGGTCGGGATGCCGGCGCAGTCGCCTTGTCTGATGGGCCGAACTCTCGACGAGAAGCAGGCCGACACCGTTGGCGTGACATCGTGCGCCGCGCTTTCAGGCGGCAACGAGCGCGCGCGTCGGCATCGCTCCGTAGCGGGAATTGTGCAGCGCGTGAGGATGGCTGGGTCTAGCCTTCACGCTGCCTTATCGCACGGTGGCATAGGGCGACCTAGGCTCCCCGGGTTCGCTGTACCCGACTGAGAAGAGAGAGCTCGTGTCCCGAGGCCGTCACCGCGCGGAGCCCGTCAAGCGGTCGCTCCCAGGTCTCCCGCGTCAGGTTGCCCGCCCGACCTCCGGTGTCGGCGTCGGTGCGGCGCTGCTGACCTCGGCCCTGGCCGTCACCCTCTGGCAGAACACCGGCCCGGCTCCCGGCAGCGCGGCGGTCATCAATGCCGCCGACCAGCGGCTCGACGCCGCGCCGGCTGTCGACGCCCTCGGTGCCGCCGCGGCCCTCCGGACAGAGGAGAGGGCAAGCCGGGACAGGACCACCTCCGCAGCGCCGGCGACGCCCGTCGCCACGACGCCCGAGCCCGAGCCCGTCCCCCCGGTTGTGGGGCAGATGTGGGCGAAGACCGACGTCACCATCCGCTCCGGCCCGTCGGCCGGTCAAGACCGCATCGGCGTCCTCAAGGCCATCACTCAAATCGGCGTCACCGGTGTCACCGAGAGCGGCTGGACCCAGGTGGTGACCGACGAGCGCTCCGCATGGGTCAGGTCGACCTACCTGTCCACGTCGAAACCGAACCCGACGCCGAAGCCCAGGCCGAAGAGCGCGTCGGCAGGCGTGTCGGACGCGTCGTGCTCCATCAGTTCCAGCATCGAGTCGCACCTGACGTCGAACGCCCGTTCGGTGTATCGCGCGGTGTGTGCCGCCTTCGGAGAGTCGGTCTCGTCCTTCGGCGGCTACCGTGCAGGGGACGGCGGCGACCACGGCAGCGGCAGGGCCGTCGACATCATGGTGTCGGGGGAGCCGGGTTGGGTCGTCGCCAGGTACGTCCAGGCTCACGCCCGCGACCTCGGTGTCAGCTACGTGATCTACCAGCAGAAGATCTGGATGGCCGGCAACCCGACCAGCCAGTGGAAGGCCATGCAGGATCGTGGCAGCAGCACCGCGAACCATTACGACCACGTGCACGTCAGCGTCTCGTAGACGGGTGCCCCTTCCGTCGGTCCGGGTGACGGATCCGGTTGGGGCCGTGCACTTGTGGGTCCTGTCACCCTGCCATCGCCGCTGTCACCCGTCGAAGTACGTTCCGACTCACGGACCGTCTTCGGACCGCGGTGACACGTTTCCGACGAACTCACGGCTGGCCATGATCCAGAACAGTGTTCGCGGCGGGTGAGATGGTCGAAGTAGCGCATTGGGCGGCTTCGAGGTGGCGCAGGCGGTGTACGGTCTGGGTCCACGGGATGCTCGGTTCGCACGCCAGGACCTCGGCGGGCGTGGCCTTGACCGCCTCCCCGATTTCGAACTGCACAAGCGCACTACAGCGTTTGTCGATATCAGCTCGACCGTCTGGCTCGGTCTCATGCTCGCTGCAGTGTCGGGGAGCTACCTCGAGGACCCCTCTGGCCGGTGCTTATCGCACGCCGATCCCACGACGCAGGGCGACAGGCAGCGATGACCGGGGATCCGAGCCGGAGCCCGGGCAACGCACCTACACCGGACGACGTTCCGTAGTTGACGGCAACCAGGTGCGTGCTCATTCTTAGGGCGAGGGGCCGCTCTTCCTCTGTCGGAGGTGAACGCCATGCGCGATGTCGACCAAGTCGGCCTGGTGAATTTCACTTTCGTCGAGCGGCGGTCCCTCCAGTTCGCACCGCTCTGGGTCTTCAGCTCGCTGGTGGGTCACACGCGTGATTTCAACTCGATGGAGCTGGACAGTCTGGCCCGCTGCCTTGACGTTGCGGCCCGAACGCAGCGCGGCCGGCTGGGCCGAGAAGTGTTGGCCAGCATCAACGCTGACATCGACGCCCTCTTGTCAGACTATGCGAAGGACCCACGCAGCATCGCTACCGGCCTGTACGCGGTGGCGGAACTGCTCAACCGCGTATCGCCCGGTGAAGCCCAACAGTTCCGGGGAATGCTGGTGGACGGCTTCGGTGCCGAACTGGCCTTGACGATGGCTCCCTTCGGGCACGCCGCCACACCTGAGGACACGGACAAGTTGCGGCTCACAGCCGAACTGCTTGTCCCACTCTGAGGGCACACTGCGAAGGCCGGGGTATCTGGTCCGACGGGTGTCGCTGAAGAACCGGGTCGAGTCCGGGTTCGATCTGGTGGGCGCGAGCCGGGTTGGTCTCGACGGGCCATGGCGATGAACCCGGTCGACGAGGACTACGGCGGCCGGTTCACCGCCCCGCGGAATGGTCTTGCAGGACGGGACGCACGGGCGCGCGGCTGCCCGCACTGGCGTCAGACGCGCCGGGGTGGCGGACGGCGGCCCGCCCCCCGCCGCGTCGTCCGGTCAGGGAAGAGTGGACTTGCCCGAGTTCATCATCTGCACCCCCGCCGAGGCGTCGCCGTCGAACCCGGTGACCGGGCTGTCCTTGCCCAGGCACGCATCGTCGGCCTTGGGGTCGGCGAACCAGAAGCCCACCGAGTTGAGGTTGTCCTCGCGGACGCCGGTCTCGTTGTTGAAGGCGAACGCCTCCTCGACGATGAGCTCGAAGGTGTTCGTGGCCCGGCCGTGCTTGTCGGTGGTGAAGTCTCCGAAGTACTCGACCGCGCCGAACGGCGGGCCGGCCTTCTCGATCAGGAAGAGGGTGAAGTCTGTCTTCGGCTGAAGGCCCCATGCCTTGATCGTGAATGTGTCCTTGCCGACGTCGTCAGTGGTGAGTGCGACCGTGACCTTGGCCTTGGCGTGCGGGAAGCACTTGGCCAGCGCGGGCGTCGAGGGTGTGAGCGTCAGCGTCTTCGTCGTCGGCGGCGCGGCGGGCTTGTCGTGCGTCGGCAACGCCCCACCGCTCAAGGATGCGCCGGTCAGGGCCAAGACCCCGGACACGACGGCCGTGGCTGTTTTCGTCAGTGCGAACATCTTGATTCTCCCGTGAGTCGTGCCAGAGGCCTGAGTGCATCCGGCTCCCCCTGAAGAGGGCCGTGGACCGGCCGGGCGGACCCGATTACACAGAACTGGGGAACGAGGCTGGGAACGAGGTCGGCACGATCAGGTGTATCAATCGCCCGGCTCGAGACTCCCTCGATTGGAGGCGGCAGTCCGGCTCTGGCCACGGCGAGCCACGATGGAGGGGATCCCGGATGACGTCCACGCTGCGCGCACCTGACCTGCGCGCTGTGCTCGAATACACCTCGGCCACGCTGGCCGTCGACGACTTCGCACAGATGCAGCCGCAGCTCCTGGGCCCGTTGGCGCGCCTGATCGGATGTGAGGCCGTGACCCTGACCCACATTGACCTGCGGTCGGGTCAGGAGGTGGCCGTCTTCTGGCCCCCCTCACGGCCCAACCCGGTGATGGTCGAACGCTATGCCGCCATCGCCAGGCAGCATCCGCTGCGCCGGACCATCGAGGTTCAGGTCCGCAGCGGTCGGCTCGAGAACCGTCCGGTCCGCATCTCCGATCTCCTGACCCGCCGTCAGTGGCGTGGGAGCCTGATGTACAGCGAGGTGCTGCGGGGGATCGACGACCAGATGTGCCTGCCGCTCGCCGCCAGCGGCTCCGTCGTTCATGCGGTCACGCTCGCCCGCGCGGGCGGCACCTTCTCGCAACGCCAGAGTGAGTTGCTCGCCGGCAGCGGCCGGCACATCGCCTCGGCGCTGCAGCGGGCGAACCGCCGCAACCGTCTCGCGCTGCAGATATCGCCGTCCATGTGCTGGATCGCCGCCGACGCCTCTCCCGGGGTCGCGCTCTCGGCCCGGCTGACGATCTCGCCACCTCCACGGGTCGCGGCCCTGACCCTGTCCGACCGGGAACACGAAGTGCTGTCCCTGGTCGCCACCGGGATGACCGACGCCCAGGTTGCCCGGCAACTCCACCTGAGCCCGGCCACCGTCTCCCGGCATCTGCACCGGACCTACACCCGGCTCGGCGTACCCAACCGGGTCGCGGCCGTCCAACGGTGGAACCAGTTGTCCGGCTGACCCGCCGTCCGAGCCGGTGAAGGGACCTCGCGTGCTGACCCGGTACTGCCATCGGCAGGACTAGCCATCCCGGTGTTCTGCCCACTTGAGCGTGTTCAGCCGTAGTCCGCCCATACTTCTTGCGCTCGTGCGTCGACGGTGAGGTGGCCTCCGTAGGGGAGGATCCATTGGGGTCGGGTGTGGCCGAAGGGGACGCCGACGCAGACGACGGCATCGGGGTTGTACCGGTGGACGATGTCGATGGCAGTGTCGCGCTGGGCGGCCCGGTATGCGGCACGCCCGGCGGCGTCCGGGTGGTGCTCGAAGCTGGACGCCGGCGGCCGGGCGATGAGTACGGCATCGACTGCGTCGATCAGTCCCCGCTCGCCGAGGGATCGCAGGATCAAGCCGAACTCCCGTGCCGGGATGAGGTCCTCACTGGACTCCAGCAGGAGCACGCCGCCGTCGAGGACGCCGGGGTCGGCGGGGAAGCGGCCCGCCGTCAGGATCCACTGGACCACCTCGATGCAGCCGCCCCAGGTGCGCCCGGTGACCGTCCGGGACGGCCCCGCCCAGGTCCATGGCTCGGTCGGCTCGCGGTCGCCGTACTCGCACAACGCGGCCGGGTCCTGCCATTCCTTGCCGATGTCCTCGGACTCGCCGGGCTCGGTGACCTGGACTCGCTCCCCGGTCAGAAGCGCGGCGCGCAGCGCGGCCTCGTGGCAGGGGTCCAGACCCGGCCCGGGCCCGAGCTGCACCTGCGTTGAGCCGCCGTAGAATCCGGCGACTCCATGGGTCCACAACCAGGACAGGATGTTGGTGTTGTCGCTGTAGCCGAGGAAAGGCTTGGGGTCGGCTCGGACGGCCGCAGGGTCCAGGTGGGGGATGACGGTGATCTGGTCCTCTCCACCGATGGTCGCGAGGACGGCGCGGATCCGCGGGTCCGCGAACGCTGCATTCAGGTCAGCCGCTCGGTCAACGGCGGAGGCATCGAGTTGGCGCGTCGTCGGGTACTCCACCGGGACCAGGCCGGTGGCCTCCGTCAGTCGGCGCATCGCCTGCTCGTGCACAGCTGTCCCGACAGCGGGCGCGGCGAACGACGGCGACAGCACCGCGACCCTGTCACCGGGGAACGCCTTGAGCGGGCTCACGAGATCGAATGCCACACCACATCGAAGCACGAGCAAGACGCCGCACACCGACTCACACCGCTTCGCACGCAGCCCGGATCGCGGCTGAAGCGGGTGCGTGACCGCGAGATGATCGCGTGGTCCTCGATCCGAGGCCGCAGTCTGTGCCAGTGTCATGTCGTGGCTGACGACGCGCCGAAGACGGTCCTGCACAGGTACCTACAGACAGCTCGGGAGGGGGTGCTGTGGAAGCTCGACGGCCTTGGGGAGCGCGACGTTCGACGGCCGATGGTGCCCACGGGCACGAATCTGCTCGGGCTGATCAAGCACCTGGCCTGCGTCGAGTACGCCTACTTCGGGACGGCCTTCGACCGGCCCCCGCCGGAACCGGTGCCGTGGTGGGACGAGGACGCCGAACCCAACGCAGACATGTGGGCCACTCCTGAGGAGTCCCGCGAGTATGTGCTGGACCTCTACCGACGGGCGTGCGCCCACGCGGACCGCACGATCGACCAGCTTGGGCTGGACACCGTCGCGCATGTGGCCTGGTGGCCGCCGGACAAGCGCGACCCGACGCTGCACACGCTGCTGGTCACCGTGATCGCCGAGACCAACCGTCACGCCGGCCATGCCGACATCCTCCGTGAACTCGTCGACGGCAGGGTCGGGCTGCGCGCCGGGCACACGAACATGCCTCCCGGTGGCACCGAATGGTGGCAGTCCTACCACCGCCGCCTGGCTGACATCGCGGCCCAGTTCGACTGAAATTCGACAGTTCGATCCTCGTGACGCAAGGGCAGTCTCGGGAGTCACGAAGTGCCACGCGGTCCACGGCAGAAGCGTAATGGCCGCACTGATCGCGGCAGTGAGCGTAGTGGCCCCGCTGATCGCGCCATGACCGGACGTGGGTCGCAGGACGTCATAGAGATCATGGACCCGCTCCTCGGCACCATCGTGTCGATCGTCGCGGGTTGCTATGTTGCTGGAGTGACCAGGGCCGCGGGGTGGGCGTGAAGGCCGTCGTGTACGACCGGTACGGGGCTCCCGATGTGCTGCGCGTCGAGGATGTTCCGATGCCTACCCCCGCCGCCGGCCAGGTGCGGGTGGAAGTCGCTGCGACGTCGGTCAACCTCAGCGACTGGGAGAGCCTGCGCGGATCGCCCGCGTACGCACGGATCGGCGGGCTGCGGGTCCCTGCTCGCAGGACGCTTGGGTCGGACATCGCCGGCGTGGTCGACGATGTCGGGCCAGGGGTGACCCGGTTCCGACCCGGAGACGAGGTGTACGGCGACAACCTGGCGCTGAAGGGTGGGTTCGCGGAGTACGCGCTCGCCCCGGAGTCCGCGCTGACCCACAAACCGACCCAGCTCACGTTCGCTGAGGCGTCCACCATCCCGCAGGCCGGCGCGATTGCCTGGCAGGGCACGCAACAGGGCTGTTGCGGGTAGCCGGGTCCTGATCAACGGTGCCGGCGGAGGGTCAGGATCCTTCGCCATTCAACTGGCCAAGCGGCTCGGTGCCCACGTCACGGGTGTCGACAACGCCGCCAAGCAGGA
The DNA here is from genome assembly GCA_963750395.1 of uncultured Actinomycetota bacterium. GTDB lineage: Bacteria > Actinomycetota > Actinomycetes > Actinomycetales > Kineosporiaceae > JADJPO01. The sequence goes on from CAVVQM010000008.1 coordinate 191,623, forward strand.
CTTCATGCGGTCGGTGGGTGCGGACGACGTGATCGACTACAGCCGGGACGACTTCACCAGGACGACCCAGCCGTACGACCTGATCCTTGACCTGGTCGCCGGCCGGTCGGTGTTCGCCTACCGGCGCGCGCTGGCCACCGGCGGAACGTATCGATGTGTCGGAGGGACGGTGCGCGCGCTGCTGCGCGTCCTCACCGTCGGCTCCGTGGTGGGGCGACTGACCGGTCGCTCGATCGGGGTGCTCGCAGTGAAGGAGGGACCGGCCCACTTCGAACCGGTGGCCGACCTGTGCGTCACCGGGAAGGTCAGGATCCACATCGACCGCACCTTCACCCTCGAGGAGCTTCCCGACGCTCTTGCTCACGTCGGTGAAGGAAGGGCTCTCGGCAAAGTCGTTGTCAGCCCCTCCTAAACGCCATCTTGAGCGCGTCCGGACCCGCAACTCCCCAGAGATCCACTCGTCAGCCTGACCCCGCGGATCGCGGCTGCGGACGTTGTTTCAGCAATTCGTTGACAGGGCTGAGAGAAGAGCGATTCAGAGGATGCCGTCGGCTTCGGTTCTCATGCGAGGGTCCACCGTGACCAGAGCGTCAGCCTGCAATCGGCCGATGGCGAAGTACTCGGCTTCGTGGAGGGTGGGCCCAGTCGTGCTCTCGCGCGATTCGCCATGCCAAGCCCCGGGAGGCTCGATCACCGGGAAGTCGCATCTTCAACTCAGATATTCGTTCATGGGTCTGGAGTGCATCCTTGTCAGTACGTTCGCCCTGGCGGACGGCATCCAGGAGCAGCTGCATCGATTCGGAGCGGATCGAGTTCGGCGCGACGAGTGATGGCTGGGGCCCACTACCAGATTGTCGTCCACCAGGTGGAGCAGGGTGGGAGCGTCAATGACGTATCGGGTCACGCACGATGGTAGGCGCGCGATGCGCCTCGTGAGCCAACCACCGAGACCTACGCGCGTGCCGGCCGGCCGCGACCTCACGATGTGGCGGTGTCTCTGCTCTCGCCCACCACTGCGGCCTATTGCGGGTACACGACCGCCATGAGGTCGTCGAGCGCCGCAGCCGCCTTGTCCGCGATCGGGTTGTCCTCGATGTTGGGACTAACCTCCTTCGCCCAGACAACGGTCTTATCGAGCAGTTCCTGGACGTCGGGATCGCTTGCCTGAGCTGCCTCCAATGCCTCAGCGCAGCTGAACCACAACTCGTCTCCGGTCTTCGCGTCCTCACAAACGGTCAGTGCCTCGGCCAGCGTTTCGTCAACAGCATTCGAACCGTCCGACGCCGAGTCGGACGTCGAGCATCCAGCTAACGTCAAGCCCGCGGCAGCAACCATGGTGAGCATCCGTCGACCCATCCGAAACCCCCTTCACCCGCTTGGTGGAGTACCCGACCCTCCTGAGGCGCAAGCCCTCCCTCTGGAAGAGGCAGCGTGGACCCCGGCCATCGCCCATGTCAACGGACACCGAGGAGATCGCCTCGCCAGCTCGACGAGCCCACGACATGCCCGCGCTCGGCGATGAGGACTGCGCCACCCAGCCATGATTGCCGTGCTCAACGGCGCCACGCCCCATCACGCCTGTCAGGCAACGTGACCCGGGCCGCTCGCCGTTGCCACGCGACTCGCGGCTACAAGCATATGGCCGCGCAGTCGGCGGCACGTTCGGATGTCCGTGCTGGCGAATCCCGGTCCTGGCGGGCACGATCCTGGTATGCGAGTCGAGGTGGTTGGAAGGGACTGCCCTGTGCTTCATGGCGTGACGGTTGGCATTCAGCGTCGCTCGGAGGTCTTGGACGAGCGGCCCGCCGATGGTGGCCGTCCGCGATGGGTCATCGATATCGAGGTCAGGGACGGCGACTTCCGGGGACCCTACGTTCATGGCCGTCCAGGAGCCCGCTTCCTCTACCTGTCCTGGCAGACCGGTGCCGCAGGCAGGTTCCGCCGGGCCAAACTGATGCTCGACGCCGTTCCAGCAGAAGTGCTCAAGGACGCCCGCGAGACAGCCCTTCGCGCCGATGTCTGCCTGACCATGCCGGACGGCGGCCCCGTATGCGCCGCTGTGCGACCGCCGTCCGTCACCTGGTCGGCGGCAAGAGCGTAGGTCGGCAGTAAGTGCGGGGCCGCCTCTCAAGGCTGTGGCCATCGCTACAAGGAGGCGACGCGGCGGACAGGCTGACCGGTCGCCACGGACACCGTTTCGTAATCCCGATCATCGCAGAGAATGATCAGCCCTGAGCGTTCCGCCGTCGCCGCGATGAGCAGGTCCACCGGCCCCGCCGAGCGGTGCGCACCCCGCTCGGTCAGACGCTGCTGTACCTCCTCTGCCCGTTCGTAGGCTCGGTCGCTCATCGGCACCCAGGTGAAGACCTCACGCAGTAATCGCTGCTTGTGCAAGCGATCCGCCAGCGATCGCGCCGAGAACAGGAACTCAAGCTCCACGACCGGACAGACGGCAATCACGCCGGCTGCCAAGAAATCCGACCAGGCCGCGCGATGCTCCTTCTGCAGGATCCGGAACAGGCCTGAGGGGTCGATGAGGAATCGGGCTGCGTTCACCGGCGGTAGGCATCCTTGTTGCCGAGGAACTCGTCGAACTCGCCCTGGTCGGCCATCTCACCCAACTGTTCCAGCGCCCGCAGCCGCAGGAACCGCTGGCTGACCTCGTGCAGCGCCGCGTTCACCGTGTCCTTCTTGGTTGTGGTGCCCAGTACCTTCGCAGCGGCAGCCAACGCCTCGTCGTCGATCTCGACGGGAGTCTTCCGTACACCCATTCGATCACCTCCGGATATCTTGGATATCTTAGCACGATGTCTGAGACGTCCACAGGTCGCCTGCCCGACGTGCGAGTCGCCGCCGGAGCATCACATCGGCCTTTTGAAAGGCACTCAATTCGGCTACTTGTGCGGACGATTGCGCACGTGCATGTGAGCGTTCAGAACGGGTGGGTCAGTCAGGTCGATTCCGGTCACGATCACTGGTGTGGCCTTGGCGGCGAGCAGCTCCTCGGCCGAGATCAGCGGGCGCGGCATGACGAGGTGTCCACAAGGGCCCGATGTGTTCATGGCCGACCTCCTCGATGTTGCCCCTCCATTCTCTGGCTCCTGCGTGCGGCAGGGGAAGTGCTGACAGCTCGGCGCAGCTGGTGGTGAGGATGCGGTCGAGGATGTCGCGTCCGGTGGTCTCGCATGCCGGGCCAGGCGCAGGACGCGGCGCGCAGGACCTCCGGGCGGAGCCCAACGTGGTGACAGTTGCGATGCTGCCGGAGATGGCCGCAGCCTTCATGGCCGAGTGGGAGGGCGAGCGCACCCCGTGGTTCGACCTTCTGTGTGACGGTCTGCGCCTCGCGCCGGACGCTCAGGTCATCGGGTTTGAAGTCGTCGGCGTGGAGGCGTGCCTCGACTTCCACTGATGGCACTGTCACGCGTACGCGGCCGACGTGCGCACCGACCTGGGCGTGGTCCTCAACGAGCGCGGGCTCATCCCCAGCCTTCCCGGAGCCCAATCGATCCTCCGTTGGATGCTCGAGCGCCCCATGGCCGAGGCGCCCAAGCCCGTGCCCTGGACGGTTGTGGCCCTGGCACTGCCATGACATCCCACCCGGGACGCCGTACGCAGGTTGGCTCCGTGCGTCAAAGCCTGCTCAAGGGGGTCAAGAGCGGACGGCCGCGCGGCCTGCGGCAAGAGCGGAAGATCTGCTGCGCTTTCGGATACTGGCCACCGGCTGAAAGACGTCCCCGCGGGGACGCTTTGTCCCGGCGGGTGCCTTCGTCCGCGTCGCGCCGGACGCCCCAGGTCGGCAGGAGTTGGATCTCCGCCCCACGGTTGCGGGGCAATTGACAAACGTCTCCGCGAGGACGTTTGCTCCGAGCGGGGCGCGCGGCGAGAGGTTCTCATCGACCAAGAACCTCATGCCGGTTCGCGGAGCGGGTACCTATGCCCGTTCGTCGCGGAGGCCGCGTATTCCAAGGCCTGCTTGATGTCCTCGGGTTCGAGGTCGGGGTACTCATCGACGATCTCCTCGAACGACCACCCGGCGGCGACAAGGCGAACCACGGTCTCCACCGAGATCCGTAGTCCGCGGATGCAGGGCTTCCCCTCGAGCGTGTCGGGCTCGGCGGTGATCCGGTCGAAGGCCATGCCCAACATGGTAAGTGCCCGGAGAGCCCGCTTGGCGGACGCGGGTTGGTGGGGCCGCGCACGCGTCAGTGGCCGATTCTGACGGGAGGCGGGTCGAGCGCCGCCGCCTCGGGGAAGCAGCGGGCGCTTCCAGGCATGCCCAGGCGCGGCACGGAACACGGAACCGTGGCCGGGGCGGGCGGGCTGTTGAGCGTGCACGGAAAGGACCGGGTACCTGCTGAGGATCGGGTCTCCCACGTCATCGTCCTGGTTGACACGCCGCAACGGATCGCGTCGGGTGATTGGTGGACCTGCCCTGATGACGGGCGCGCGTTGCGGCGCGACACCGCGAGCATGCGTTCCCCCGTCCTGATCGTCGACGATCACGACGGGTTCCGCGCGGTCGCGCGCACGCTGTTGGAGAGCGAGGGGTTCGACGTGGTCGGGGAGGCGGCCGACGGGGGGAGTGCGGTGGTCGCTGCCGTTGCCCTGTGCCCCGGCGTCATTCTGCTCGACGTCCACCTGCCCGATGTGGACGGCTTCAGCGTCGCTCGGCAGCTGGCCGGACTGCCGGAACGCCCGCGGTGGTGCTGGCCTCGAGTCGGCCCATCGCCGACCTGCGCCGGCGGGTCCGGGACAGCCCGGTGGCCATGTTCCTGGGCAAGGGCGAGCTGTCAGGTGCCGCAGTGTCCAGATCGTGGGGTGAGCGGCGCGCAGGCCGGTCGGTCGAGGGTTGCCCCAACCCGCGGACGGGCAAGCGGACCAGGCTGACAGTCCCGCCCTCTCTCGATCCCTCGGACAGGCCATCGTCGGTGACCGTCTTGGCCGCCTCGCCTACCTTTAGGCCACGCGTTCGGCAGCTCCACCATGGAACGCCCGGAACCCGACCAGACCCGAACCGGAAGGTCTCTGCCAATACGCCGAGACGGTCCCCGACGTCCCGCCCCGCGGCACCGCTAATCGCACGTTAGCGCACGACGCCAAGATGATCAGAGTCAGCCAACTCGTGATCATGCTCCTGAGCTTGGGAAGACAACAAGCCCAACGGCGGGCAACCTGGCTGTGGCCCGCGGTCCTCGACGGGCCAGGGTCTGCCGGATGGACCGGCAGGGCCTTTGACCAGGCATTTTGTGGGCCGATCGGAAGTGTGGCCTCGCCGTAGGGTGGCACACGGACATGGACCTCCAGAGCGTCGTCGGGTCCGCTCGCCGCCCTCCTCGCTCTTGAGCCCCGGTGGGTGAGCAAGACGGAAGCCGGAGGTCAAGCCCCACAGCCGCAGGGCCTTGCCGCGGCTGGCGGTGGCGAGCAGGGCGCCGTCGGGGCTGAACGTCACCGGGGTCCCACATCCGGACGGTTCGGATCGTCTGGTCGGTCGCCGGTCGGTCGTCGCTACCGGTGAGGGTTCGCGGTCATCCGGTCAGGTGCGGCACGAGGGTGAGCGTGGGGACGTGGTCGGGTCGAACTACGCTGAAGTGCCGTCGATCGAGGGTGGCGACCTCGACCGCCCCGAGCCGCTCGGCCACGGCGACCACGGCCGCGTCCGTCCCCCCGAGCGGGAGGTCGGCGTACCGGCGCACCAGGTCGGACATCCGCGTCAGGTCGGCCGCGACCAGATCACCTAGGACGAACGCCTGGCCCGGCTCAAGAGCATCCAGGAACGCCGCTTCGGCCTCAGCGCCCAGGCGCCGACCGATCAAGTAGCAGGTCTCCGCCACCACCAGTGGCGGCACCACCAGCGGTCCACGCGCCGTGATCAGCCACCGCACGCAGGTCGCATGATGGGCGTCGCCGCGGTCCGCCAACGCGTACAGCACCCCGGTGTCGACGACGATCACGAGCAGGACATGACCGGCCGCGTCACCGGCCGAACCCGTCCGCGAGATGCTCATCGACCCGCTCGGAGACGTCGCTCTGCCCGCTGTCTCCTATGCCCACGAATGCCGGTAGCGGGTGCCGCTGCTCGGGGAGGGCATACAGTTCCGAGGCCAGCCGCAGGAGCTCGGCGGCCTGCTCCTCCGGCAGATCCTCCACGAGCTCACGCAACCGGTCCTTGCTGGTCATGACCCCAGGATACGAGGCTTAGCCTCTCGGGCCCACCCGCCCGGACGTCGGCCCGACGCCGACGATGCCCCCGACGGGGATGAGTGCCCGGCTCTCCGGCCTGGGCGACTTCGCGGATCCGTGGCCCCGAACCGGGTCGGCCCGCTGCGTTGCCCCGCCGCCCGGCCGCCGTGGCGCGCGCCACCCTTCGTTCGAGACCGAAATCGTTGTGTACGAACGGAATGTCCCGCGTGAGTGCGTGTGCAGCGGCCAAGGACTCACGGCGGCGGCCCAACGGGACGACCTGGCAAGCCAGCTGACAGTGCCCCCCGTGCCCGCCCGGTGCCCCCGGATCCCGGTGGCCGCGCCCGCTACGGCGCCCGGTCATGGCGCCCAGCAGACCAGCAGGCCACAAGGCCACGACGGCTACAAACACGATTCCGACGCGGGGCCCGCCGCGCCGTCCAGGCCCTGAGGCGGGCCGGCCGGGGCGGCCCAGGAGACCAATGCAGCAGTCTCGCTATCGCACGCAATCGCACGTACGGCCCCGAACGACCGGTATCAAGAAATCGATCATGCCGCTGACCGGTGCTTTTGCAGAGCGGGTGACTGCTTCGCGTGACGTCCCTTCCGCGTGCGCCCCACCGACGCGTGCGCCCCACCCATCTGACTGTCCCGTAGCGCTTCGCCTGACGACGCTTCCGCGTGTGCCTCGGCCCATGATCCCACGAGGCCGCCCCCGCCCATGATCCCCGCGAGTGGTGGCCATCCGTTGCCCCGCGGCCTGGCCACAGCACTTCGCCACCACTCGTCGTCGCTACCGCGAGAGCGCCCACCCATGATCGCGACGAGCCCGCCCCCACCCATGATCTTTTCGTTGACACTCTGCGGCGGTTTTGGCTGACAGTATGCGGATCATCGGTTTGGCACTCTGCAGGACGCCAGGAAGACGATCCCTGCACGGCCTCTTCGATGCGCGGTTTCGATGCATGGTTCGTGGGCGAGGGCGCGCGGGTCGAGTGCCAGGTCGCTGTCCTTGGTGTAGGCCGCGACGGCGGTGCGGGGTGCGCCCGGCGGTGGGGGTGCGCCCGGCGTGCAGGTTGATCGCCTGGGCGCCGATAACGGTGACCGACGCGAGGTGACCGGCCAGGGCGTCGAACGCGTCGAGCAACGCAGCCCGGGGTCTGGACGGCGAGATCATCGGCGTCACTGTGGAACATGCTGCTGCATCCACTCAAGCAGGGCCTGTGCTTCTGCGGGGCTGAGTCCAGGACCAGGCTGACAGTGCTTCCAAGAGCAGCGTCTGAGCCAACGTGTCCAGGAACGCTCGGGGAGCGTCCCAGCCTGGCAACCCGCCCCCAAGAAGAGATCCACATCCGGGCTGACTACAGATCCGCAATCGCACGCCATCGCACGTCCGGCCCCGAACGACCAGACCGCTCAACATGATCATGCCGCTGACCAGGCGTTCTCTGGAGCGGGTGACGGGAATCGAACCCGCACTGTCAGCTTGGGAAGCTGATGTTCTGCCATTGAACTACACCCGCGCGCCGCCACGAGGGCGTGCGAAGGGCGCCATCGTAGCAACTGACCGAGCTCGTGCGTCGTCCACCTCTGGCTGAGGCTAACGTGGGGCCGTGCTGCTGTCTGACCGCGATATCCGCGCCGAGGTCGAGGCCAAACGCGTCGTCCTGGACCCCTACGACGCCGAGATGGTCCAGCCGTCCAGCATCGACGTCCGGATCGACCGCTACTTCCGGCTGTTCGACAACCACAAGTACCCGGTGATCGATCCCGCCGAGGAGCAGCCGGACCTGACCCGGCTGGTCGAGGTCGACCCCGCCGAGCCCTTCGTGCTGCACCCGGGCGAGTTCGTGCTCGCCTCCACCTACGAGGTGGTGACCCTGCCGGACGACGTGGCGGCGCGCCTGGAGGGCAAGTCCAGTCTCGGCCGGCTCGGACTGCTCACCCACTCCACCGCCGGGTTCATCGACCCGGGCTTCTCCGGCCACGTCACCCTCGAACTCAGCAACGTCGCCACCCTGCCGATCAAGCTCTGGCCCGGCATGAAGATCGGCCAGTTGTGCTTCTTCCGCCTGTCGAGCGCCGCCGAACACCCATATGGGGCATCGGGTTACGGCTCGCGCTACCAGGGCCAGCGCGGCCCCACGGCGTCGCTGTCCCATCGCTCCTTCCACCGCTCTCAGGTCTGAGCGCGACGACATGGGCCGTTGGGGCCGTCCGGGTCGGCCCGGTCTGAACGACAAGCATCTGCTCCTGGTGCCGAGCACCTGCCCCGTCGAGGAGATCAGCGACCTGGTCAACTGCCGGGTGCCGTCCGGCTCGCTCGCTCGAGACGGCGAGGTGCGCTTCGGGCGCAGTTCCCGCCTGTCCGGTCCCTACGAGCTGAGCATGGAACAGGCCGTGGACGCCGAGGTGCCCATGCCCTGGACCCTCGTCTACGCGCTGGAGGCCCCGGTCGAACGCGAGGACCCGCCGCCGGCCGGCCTCGACGACCGCGACGGGTTCGCGCACGCCTTCCCCGACGGGATGCCCTGGCGCGAGGAGGAGCGCGCACTGCGCCTCCTGGTCGGGATCGCGAGGCGGGTTCACGGCGCCGTTCGGATCCGGGCCGGCGGGCTGGTCCATCCCGACCCGGATCGCGCGGTCGACATGGTGATTCACTCGCCCACCTGGCTGGATCCGCGCGTGGTCCACGGGGTCGTCCTGCAGGTTCTTCCCGATGCCGTCCTGGCCGTGGACGGCGCGGACTGGGACGGCCCCGACGAGCAGTCCTACTCCGGCGCCCGCATCGCCCCCGATACCGGCGACGATCCGTTGACCGCCGACGAACTGTCCGCCCTGCACGCGGTGGCCGACGACCACGACCTGGCGGCCTTGTCCGGCCCGGACACCATCGACGCCTACGCCGTGGTCGCCGAACTCGGGGAGCGCGACGACGAGGGGCGCGGGGCGGACGGCGCGATCGAGGTCCTCGCCCACGTGACCGAACAGGGTGAACCCGCCGTCGCGAACCAGGAGTGGGCCGCGCATCCCTTCGTCACCTACGAGGTGCGCTGGGCCTGCCCGCAGCCCGAGGAACGCGAACGGCGTTCGCCGGCCCGCGAGTACGTGGCCTCGCGAGAACGCGTGCGTCCGGCGCTGCGGGCCGTCGCTCGATCGGTGGTGGAGGTCAGCGGTGGCGTCCTCACCGACGAGGACGGGTTCCGCCTCGATCGTTACGCCCTCTGACCGTTCGGCCGCCCCTTCGAGGCACCTGGCTCAAGGTGCGTTCGCCGAAGCCGATGCTTACCTCGTCCGAGTGACGAGGAGGGACGCGTGGAAGCGATCGACGAGATCGTCACCGAATTTCTGGTCGAGAGCCACGAGAACCTCGACCGACTGGACAGCGACCTTCTGGCGTTCGAGCGCGACCCCGGGTCACGCGACCTGCTCGGCGGTGTCTTTCGGACGATTCACACCATCAAGGGCGCAAGCGGCTTCCTCGGGTTCCACCACCTCGAGAAACTGACGCACGTCGGCGAGAACCTGCTCAGCGGGTTGCGCGACGGCAGGATCGCGTTGACCGATGCCCGGTCGACGGCGTTGCTCCAGATGGTGGACGCCGTGCGCGCCCTCCTCGGCGCCATCGAGGCGACCGGCGTCGAGGGCGAGGCCGACAACCGCGCCCTGATCGATCTGCTCGCCTCTCTCATCGATGACGATCCCAGCCCGGAGACGCCTGTCGTGGCGGACGACGCCGAGAAGGCCCCGGTCGCCAGTGGGGTGATCGAGGAGCCCGGTCCCGCGCAGACCCCGATCGGCGAGGTCCTGGTCTCGACGGGAGCCGCCCGCCAGGACGACGTCAACCTGGCCCGGATGGAGCAGTCTCTCGGTGACGAGCGCAGGCTCGGATCCATCATGGTCGAGCACGGGACCGCGACGCCGGCCGCCGTCTCGGGTGCGCTGGAGGCCCAGAGCCCCCAGCGCAGCGTCGTCGAGAACTCGGTCCGGGTCGACGTGGATCTGCTCGACTCGCTGATGCGTCTGGTCGGCGAGCTCGTGCTGGCTCGCAACCAGATGCTCTCCCGGCTCGACGAGGAACAGGACTCGGCGCTGTCCCGTTCCGCCCAGCGACTCTCCCTGGTCACCAGCGCGCTGCAGGAACAGGTCATGAAGACCCGGATGCAGCCCGTCGACGCCGTCTGGAGCAAGCTGCCCCGCGTCGTCCGGGACCTCTCGCGGCAATGCGGACGCAGCATCCGTCTCGAGATGGAGGGCGGCGGCACCGAACTCGACCGCAGCGTACTCGAGGCCATCAAGGACCCGCTGACCCACCTGGTCCGCAACGCCGTCGACCACGGTATAGAGCCGCCCGCGGACCGCGCCGCGGCCGGCAAGGCCGAGGAGGGTGTGCTCACGCTGCGCGCCTACCACGAGGCGGGCCAGGTGCACATCGAGATCATCGACGACGGTGCCGGGATCGACCCCGACAGAATCGCCGCAAACGCACTGACACGCGGACTGATCAGCGAGCAGGAGCTCGCCACGATGCCCCAGCGCGAGATCCTTCGCCTGATCTTCCTGCCGGGCTTCTCGACCGTCACCACGCTGAGCAACGTGTCCGGCCGCGGGGTCGGCATGGACGTCGTGCGCACCCGGATCGAGGCGATCGGCGGCGCTGTCGACGTGAGCAGCAAGGTCGGCTCCGGCTCGACGTTCCGGTTGACCATCCCACTCACCCTCGCGATCATCCCGGCGCTCACCATCGCCTGCTCCGGACGGTGCTACGCCGTTCCACAGGTCAGCGTGCTCGAGCTCGTCCGACTGTCTGGCGAGCACGCCCGGGGCGGGATCGAACTGATCTCCGGCGCCCCCGTGTACCGGCTGCGGGACATGTTGCTGCCGCTGGTGCGCCTCGACGAACAGCTCGGCGTGGTGCAGGCGGCTGCCCACGAGTTCGACCGGACCGAGACCGACTCCGATCCGGGGGGTTTCATCGTCGTCGTGCACGCCGAGCAGCAGCGGTTCGGCTTGGTCGTCGACGACGTCCTGGACACCCAGGAGATCGTGGTGAAGCCTCTCGGACGCCACCTCAAGGGCATCCCGGTGTACGCAGGAGCGACGATCCTCGGGGACGGCTCGGTGGTGCTGATCCTGGACGCCGTCACCCTGGCCCGGCAGTCCAACGTTCTCGCCAGCCGACTCAACGCGCCTGTCGCAGAACTCGATCAGGTGGCCGCGACGACCGACCCGGTGCTCGTGGTCGAGGTCGGTCGCGACCGGCGGGCCGCCATACCCCTGGAGATGGTCACCCGGCTGGAGGAGATGCCGGGGGCCTCGATCGAGAGGGTCGGCGGCCGCGAGGTGGTCCAGTACCGGGGACGCATCATGCCGCTCATCCGGTTGTCCACCCTGCTCGGCATCTCTGGGGAGTCGGCCGTCGAGGACCAGGGGGTGCAGATGGTCGTGTACAGCCGCGGAGAACGCAGCGTCGGCTTCGTCGTCGAGCGGATCCTGGACATCGCCACCGAGCAGTCCGGAACCCGCAGCGACGTCGACGATCACGCACTGCTCGGAAGCGTCGTGGTGGCCGACAAGGTGGTCGAGCTGGTCGACATGGCCGGGGCCGTCCTCGCGGCGGACCCGCACTTCTACAGCGACAGCCGGCTGTGCGGCGTGGATCCTCTGCAGGAGATGCGGTCATGACCCAGTTGTCCACCTTCGTCATCGACACGTACCTGTTCGGCGTGGACGTCGCGCTGGTCCAGGAGGTGGTCCGGCTCGACCAGATCACCCCGGTCCCACTGGCGGCCCCCTCGATCGCCGGTCTGATCAATCTGCGTGGCGAGGTACTGACCGCGATCGACCTCCGTCTGCGGCTGGGACTGCCTGCGGCTGAAGGAAGGCAGGAACCGATCAACGTCGTCCTGCGCGTCGACGAGGAGCCGGTGAGTCTGCTCGTGGACAGGATCGGTGGAGTCATCGACGTGTCCCAGGTGCCGTTCGAGCCGACCCCCAGCACCGTGGACGAACGGGTGCGGGACCTGCTGTCCGGCGTCTACACCCTGCCGGAACGGTTGTTGCTGTCGCTGAACGCCGAGCGCGTCCTCGACGTGGTCCAGCCGGCCCGGGCCTGACCGCGGACACCACCTTCATCGAGGAGAATCATGCTGGCACTTGTGGTGGACGATTCGCGGGTCATGCGCGTGATCCTGACCCGGCTGATGAGCGGGCTGGGTTTCGAGGTGATCCAGGCGGACGACGGCAGTCAGGCGCTCGAGACCCTGGCCGCCGGCCCCCGGCCGGACGTCGTCCTGGTGGACTGGAACATGCCGGTGATGGACGGCTTGACCTTCGTCAAGGAGGTCCGCGCCCGCCCTGAGTACCGCGACATCGCCCTGATGATGGTGACGACCGAGAGCGAGCAGGGCAACATCGTCCGCGCCCTCGCGGCCGGGGCCCACGAGTACGTGATCAAGCCGTTCACCGACGAAGTGATCACCGACAAACTCGCCCTGCTGGGGCTGGTGCCCGCATGAACACCACAGGCAAGCACATCCGCGTGCTGGTCGTGGACGACTCGGCCGTCATCCGCAAGCTGATCACCGACGCGCTGGCGGCCGATCCCGGGATCGAGGTGATCGGAACCGCACAGAATGGGGCGCTCGCGGTCGAGCGCGTCACCGCCCTGCGCCCCGACGCCGTGACCATGGACATCGACATGCCGGTGATGAACGGGATCGAGGCGGTGCGAGCCATCCGGCGCACTGATCGCCGGCTACGGATCATCATGTTCTCCACGCTGACCGAACGGGGCGCTTCGGCCACCCTGGACGCGCTGTCGGCGGGCGCGAACGACTACGTGACGAAGCCGTCGAACACCTCCGGGCTCGCGCAGAGCCTGGCTCACGTGCGCGAGCAGCTCATCCCCAAACTGAAGGCGCTCACCTCGGCCCTACCGCTCTCGTCGGCGCCGTCCACCCTGACCCCGGTCCCCGGGCAACGGCCCGCCTCCAGCAAGCCGGTCCACCTGCCTCCGGCAGCGGGAGCGCGCTCGCCGCGCTCGCCGCGCGCGGACAGGATCGCGGCCGTGGTGCTGGGTTCCTCCACCGGTGGGCCGGACGCGCTGGCCCGGGTCCTGCCGGAACTTCCGGCCGACTTCCCGCTGCCGATCCTGCTGGTGCAGCACATGCCTCCGGTGTTCACCCGCCTGCTCTCCGAACGGTTGAACAAGAGCTGCCGGCTGGAGGTCAGGGAGGCGATCAACGGGGAGGCCGTGGTCCCCGGCAGGATCCTGGTCGCACCGGGAGGCCGGCACATGGTGGTGCAGGCCAGGCCCGGCGGCGTGGTCGTGAAGCTGACCGACCACCCCCCGGAGAACTTCTGCCGCCCGGCAGTGGACGTTCTCTTCCGGTCCGCGGTCGAGGTCTACGCAGATCGGCTGCTGGCCGTGGTGCTGACCGGGATGGGGCGGGACGGGACCAAGGGTGCGCAGGCGATCCGCGCGGCGGGTGGCGAGATCATCGCGCAGGACGAGGCCAGCAGCGTCGTCTGGGGGATGCCCGGTGCCATCGCCAACGCTGGACTGGCTCACCGCATCCTGCCTCTCGACCAGATCTCAGCCGACCTGGTCTCGGTCGTCACCAGGGCGACACCTGCGGCGGTGAGGTGATGTCGATCAAGAGCGGCGACTTCGCCTTCGTGGCCCAGATGGTCAAGCAGCGCAGCGCGATCGACCTCAAGTCGGGCAAGGAGTACCTGGTCGAGAGCAGACTGGCACCGCTGGCCAGGGGGCTGGACACGGACCTGGACGGCCTGATCACCAGGCTCCGGCAGGGGAACGAGTCGTTGCGGGACAGCGTGGTCGATGCGCTCACCACCAACGAGACGTCCTTCTTCCGAGACGTCAAGCCGTTCGACGCCTTCGCGGAGCACATGCTCCCGGAGATCGCCGCGGCCGGACGAGCGCGACAGATCGCCGTCTGGTCGGCGGCCTGCTCGAGCGGCCAGGAGGCCTACTCGCTGGCGATGCTCTTCACGCAGTGGGCCGAGGCCAACCCGGGCTGGACCTGCCGGATCACCGGCACGGACATCTCCCCCCAGATGATCAGGCGAGCCCAACAGGGCCGGTACTCCCAGATGGAGGTGAATCGGGGCCTGCCCGCCCCGATGCTGGTCAAGTACTTCGAGCAGGTGGGCCGGGACTGGGTGGTCCACCCGCAGCTGCGCGACATGTGCCGATTCGTGCGGGGCAACCTCGTCCAGCCCTCGCACAACCCGCGGCTCTACGACGTGGTGTTCCTGCGCAACGTGCTGATCTACTTCGACTCCGCGACCAAGCACCAGGTTCTGTCGAACGTCCGAGAGGCACTGCGCCCCGGGGGAATGCTCGTCCTCGGCGGTGCCGAAGCCACCCTGACCCTGGACGGCGCGTTCCAGCGCGTTGAACTGGGACGGGCGGCCGCCTTCCGTCACAGGGGAGGTACCACATGAGCCTCGTCGACGAATTCGAGCTTGCCAGGGCGCAGTTCGAGGAGCTGCTGGTCGAGATCCTCGGCTCGTTGCTGGACCCGGACACCGTGGGGCATGCGCCGGTCGGGTCGGAGCCGGATCTGCCGGCCCTCTGCTCGACGCTGGTCATCCACGACGCGCAGGACGACTCCTACACCGTCGTCGAGGTCCGCATCGGTGTCGACGTCTGTCGATGGATGGCCGAGCAGCTGCTGGGCGAGCCGTACCCGACGGGCGAGGACATGCTGGATGTGATCGCCGAACTGGGCAACATCCTCGCGGGTAACGTGAAGGCTCTGATCCGCCACTCCTGCCACCTCTCCCTGCCCGTTGCGAAGGTGCTCGACGCCCGTGGTGACGAGCCGGAGGACGCCGTGCGGGTCGAGGCGTCGGTACTCGGCCACCTGGTGGAACTGACCGTCCACGCCGTCTCGAGCAGTCAGGTCGACCGGGTCGTCTGCTGGCCCGGCGCGACGAAGGACGAACTGGTGGAGACACAGCTATGAGGATTCTGGTCGCCGACGACAGCAGGACGATGCGGATGATCATCATCCGGACCCTGCGTCAGGCCGGACACGGCGGGAACGAGATCCTGGAGGCCGAGGACGGTGCCGAGGCGTTGAAGACCGCGCAGTCCCAGGCGCTCGACCTGATCCTGTCCGACTGGAACATGCCCACCATGTCGGGTCTCGAGTGCCTCCGGGCCCTACGCGCATCCGGCTCGGCGGTGCCCTTCTGCTTCGTCACCTCCGAGACGAGCGAGCAGATGCGCGACATCGCGATCGGCGCCGGCGCGATCGGTCTGATCACCAAACCATTCACGGCAGAACGGTTCAACGAGATTCTGGGATCGGTGGTTTCAGCATGAGCACGATGATCAGTTCCCCCCTGCCCACCCGTCACGCCGTCCGCTCCCTCCTGACGGATCTGGTCGAGCGCGAGGTCGACCTTCACGACGCGCCGCCCCTTCGCGCGAAGGCGTCCAACGTGGTGGCCGTCTATGTGACGGACAAGCTCGCCGTCTCGGCGATCGTCGTCCTGGACATCGCGGCGGCGGCGCATCTCGGCGGGGCCCTGGGCCTGCTGCCCAGGACGGGTGTCGAGGATGCCGTGGCCGAGAAGACCCTGCACCCGGCGTTGCGCGAGAACTGCCACGAGGTGTTCAACGTCCTGACCTCACTGTTCAACGTGCCCGGCGCACCGCATGTGCGCCTCTACGAGATGCTCGGTCCCGATGGGAACGTGCCGGCGGACGTGGCAGCCCTGAGTGCCGCGATCGGTCACCGGATGGACGTCGCGATCGACGTCGCCGGGTACGGTTCGGGCTCGCTCTCGGTCGTCTGTCGCTGAGGGGTCTGGTTCGCGATGACAGATTCCTCGGCCGGTGGGGGGACCGAGGTCTCGCACGCGGTGCCCGCGCCGCGAGGGGGCCAAGGTGATCTGGTGCGCCGGACGCTCGTGGCCCGCCAGGGCATCTATGACCGGGATCGCTCGGTGGTCGCCTACGCGCTGACGTTCCGCAACGGCGAGTCGGAAGGGATGGGCAAGGGGACCTCGAAACTGATCGCAGCCACCTTCGGGGCCTTCGACATCCTCTCGGTCTGCTCGGGTCGTCCGGTCTTCATCACGTTCACCCGGGCGTTCCTCACCGGGGTGATGCCGATCCCGCTGGATCCCGACGATGTCGTGATCGGGGCCGACGCGTCCCTGGTACCCGACCATGAGCTCGTCGTGGGCATCCGGACGTTGGCGGACAGGGGCTACCGGATCGCGGTGACGGGCTGTACCGGCGACGTCGGGGAGGCCACGCTGCTGGAGCTCGCCGACTTCGTGAGCATCGACGCCGATACCGACCCCGCGCCGATGCGGGCACTGCCACCCGTCCTCGAACGAGCGGTGACCCGCGGCGCCACCCTGATGGCCACGGGCATCACGGAGGCCGGGACCCTGGAGCAGTGCCAGGAGCTGGGCTGCGAGCTGTTCCTCGGACCGTTCCTGCAGCGGCCGGTCGTCATGGAGGGGCGGGCCCTCTCCCCGATCCAGTTGGCCTGCGCCCGGCTGTTGAACCTGCTCAGTGACGTGGACGTGTCCATGGCCGAGCTCGCCCGGATGGTCGGCACCGATCCCGGCCTGAGCATGCGTCTGCTGCGGACGGCCAACTCGGCATCGAACAGCCTGAGCAAGGAGGTCACCTCGCTGCAGCAGGCGATCGTGCTGCTCGGGCCGCAGCGTCTGCGGACGTGGGTGGTGCTGACCCTGCTCGAGGGCAGCGCCTCACGCGACAGCGACGACGGACTCTCGGCGGTGCTCGCCCGCGCGATCGCCTGCCAGAGGCTGGCCCCGGCCGAGCGCGACGTCGCCTACACCATCGGGCTGCTCTCCGGCTGCGCCGACCTGCTGGGCACCGAGCTCGACTCGGTGGCCGAAGCGTCCGGCCTGGGCGGGCGGGCGCTCGAGGCGCTCGTCGACCGTGTCGGACCCGCCGGGGCTGCTCTCGGTGCGGTGATCGCGCACGAGAACGACGACCTGCGCGGGGTGATCGACTGCGGGCTCGTGCCCTTCGAGGTCTCGCGGGTCTATCTGGAGTCGCTCAGCGAGGCTCTGACCGTCGTCCACGGTCTGACCGCGGGGTGATGCTCACCCGGCCGCCAGCCCCCGTTCGATCGCGGCGATCAGCTCGGGACGCAGCCGGTTCGCCGGAATGATCGCGTCGACGGAACCCACGTCCACGGCGCGCTGGATCGAGTGGACGGTATCGAACTCCGCTGCGACCTCACGCAGTTTCTCGGAGCGGACGGCGGCGCGCAGATCGGCGAGTTCGCCGCGTTGACGGGCCCGCTCCACCTCGCCGGCGTTCCGCAGGAAGCGTTCCAGCGCACGCACTCTGGGGTCGGCCGACGTCCTGGTGTCCACCTCGGCGGCGAAGACCACCCCGGCCGCCGGCGCTCCGCCGATGACCGAGGCGAAGGAGCCCTCGACGGCCAGGATCTGCATCCGGTCGTTCAGGGTCTTCGAGAACACCACGAACGCGCCGCCGTGGTAGCGGGAGACCACGCAGAACACGATGGGCCCGTCGAAGTTCACCACCGCGCGGCCGATCTCGGCGCCGTACTCCAACTGCATCCGGCGCATCGATTCCGGGGATCCGTCGAACCCGGACAGGTTCGCCAGCACCACGACCGGTCGGCTGCCGCTGGAGGCGTTGATCGCGCGGGCCACCTTCTTCGACGAGCGTGGGAACAGGGTTCCCGCCGTCCAGGTGTCCGGCCCGTCCGTGGGTGGGAAACCGCGGCGCGGCACCGGCCGGGACTCGATGCCGAGCAGGCAGACCGGGTATCCGCCGATGTGGGCGTCGAGGACGACGGCGGTGTCGGCGTCCGACATGCTCGCCCAGCGCTCCAGTGTCTGATGGTCCACGTCGGCGACGGCGCGCATCAGCATGCGGATGTCGAACGGCTTCTTGCGCTCCGGGTTCGAGGTGGGGGAGAAGATGTCTCCCGACCGTGGTGAAGTCACCCGCCTCAGCCTCGGGCCGGCCGAGGGGGTAGGTGCAGACGTCACGGTCGGCCGGGTCCTGGGTGAGGGCCGCTCGTGTCGCCGTCTCTCCGGGCGCGACGTAGCCGTGCTCGTAGTGGGAGCGCAGCACGTCCACCGCGCTCGCCAGGTCGACGGCCCAGTACTGCGCCTGGCCGTTCGGGCCCATCACCCGGTCGTAGCCGCCGATGCCGAAGTTGTCCTCGGCCGAGACTCCACCGGAGTAGTCCAGCGACGCCTTGCCGGTGAGCACCATGGCGCTGTCCGGCGTCATCACCAGGATTCCCTTGGTGTGCATGAGCATCGTGGCCTCGGCGTTCCAGTAGGGCTGTGCGCCGACGTTGATCCCGGTGACCACGACGTTGATCTCCCCACCGCCCTGGGTGAACTCGATGATCCGGCGGAGCGCCTTGGCCACCCAGTCCATGTTCTCGGTGCCCGAATCCATCGAGATCCTTGCTCCGGCCGACAGGGCGAACCACTCCACCGGGACATCGAGTTCGGCCGCCAGGTCGAGCGCGGCGACGACCCGGGCGCATTCCGCCTCGGCCACCGCTCCGAGCGACTTGGTGGGATCGCCGAGCAGGACCACCCGCCGCATGCCCTCGGGGAAGCGCGCGGTCGGCGTGTCCACGACCCCGACCACGACTGCGGCGTCGTTCTGGCCCGGCGGGCGCTCGACCGGCACCAGGCGTGGCGCCCCGACCTGGTCGAGGAGGTCGTACTCGAGCCAGGTTCCGCCGTCCTCGATGAGCAGTGGGATGACCTCGTACGGATAGACCGTGCCGCGCCGCCGCGACCGGGTCACCTTCTGCGCGTAGTCGTCGAGGGGCTTCAACCGGTCGGTCGGGGGTCCGCTCAGCGCGACCTCGACCCCGGAACCGGGCTGGTAGAAGAAGCGGGCCGCGACGGCCACCGGCTCGCCGTCCGCAGTGGCCACCCGGCCCTGGGCGATCACCTCCTGCACGCCGGCCCCCACCGTCATCGGAGCGATGGTGCTCTTCAGCGCGGTCAGCTGGGAGATCTCAGTGGTGATCAGCGGCCAGATGTGCAGCCAGATGTGGTTCATGTCCAGCTGCACCCGGTCCTGACCGCTCGACTCGGCGCTGCGGGCCCGCCGGATCGCCTCGAGGCAGGATGCGATCGATCGTTCGGTCTGTGGCAGGCCGCTGACCTGGCCGTCGCTGTCACGAAGCACGATCGAGCTCGCGGACCTGGGCCATCGCCACCAGCCGGACGTCGGAGGCGTTGCCGTGCGCGACGCACCGGTACAGCAGCACGTCGGGGGGCGAATCGAGGCGGGTGATGTCGAACTCGCGCAGTCGCCACAGGTTGAGTCGGCGACCCACCATCGGGTGCAGGCCCCGGATCAGTCCGTCCTCGGTCACGCCGCCGTCGCCGTCGGGCCGGAAGGTGACGTACCGCACCGGATCCAGCCCGGCGCACACGCCGACCGCGATCCGGCGCAGTCTGGTGGCGAAGGGCAGGCGGGACAGCTCCTCAGCCAATGTCGCGACCGCCGAGGCGTCGTCCGGAGGGGCCTCGGGCCAGTCCAGATAGAGATCGAGGACGCTCTGGTGACCGGCGGGGGCGGCGGCGATCTCGGCGTCCAGGAGGTCGGCCACCCTCGCCAGTTCGTCGATCCGGGCGACGGTGGAGATCAGGTGGGTGGGGCGCTCGTCCAGCTCGTAGTCGGCGGTGATCACCGGTCGGTCCGCGCCCGAGCCGGAGGTCGTGCTGTGCAGGTGGTACTCCCGATAGTGCCTGCGCGCCAACACCTCCAGCATCGGCTCGACGGCTGTGGGGCCCTGTTCCAGGCGCTCGGCCAGGAAGCCGGCCAGTGGTTCGGGGCTGGCGACGAGCTCCTCGATGGTCTGCTCGTAGCGGTCGCCACCGCGGCCGCCGTTCAGCAGGTTCAGTTGCTCGCGCACCCTGCTGTAGACAAGCTCGCGCGACGCGGCGGTCAGCGGGGCCTCGAACCAGCGGTGCCGGGCGCTGCGCGCCAGATCCCCGATGGCCGGCGATCGCAGCTGGGTGGCGTGCACCAGGCGGTCGAGGACGTCGCGGGAGCGCAGGGCCATGCCGTCCCGGGGGGCGGGCTCATCCAGCCACGGCTCCATCAGGCCGTTGAGCGTGGAGGCCAGGGCGCCGAGGTTCTGCTGGGCCAGGAAGACCCGGAACATGGCGTCCTCGAGCGCCACGGTCCGATCCAGGCCGTCGATCCCGTAGTGCGCCAGCACCCGGGACAGCTTGGCCCGGAAGTGCTCCGGCAGATGGGCCCGGTCGACGTCCAGGGAGTGCAGGTAGCTGTGCAGGTACTCGCGCGGGCTGTGCACCGCCTCGCCGCCGATGGGCAGACCGTCCCCGGCGTGCGGGCGGTTGCGCGCCAGCTCGGACAGGTCCGCGAACACCTCCAGCACACCGAGTTCGGCGTCCAGTAGCTCATCGGTGGCGCCGCTGCGCGCCCGCAGCCGTCGATACTCCCCGACCAGGCGTCGGGCGTGCTCGGGGGCGACGTCGAATCCGAGCAACAGGTGGCGCAGATCGGTCAGCGCGCTCAGTGCCCGGGCCTCGTCGTCGACCGGACCGCTCGGCTCGGGGAGTTCGACCTGCACCTCGGTCTTGGCAGACCCCACGTCCGCGGCGTCGGCCAGGGGTTCGAGGGTGAGCAGTGGCTCGCCGGCGCCGACCTGACCGCCGGTGGCGACCAGCACCTCACGCACCCGCCCGGCGTAGGGGGCCGCAAGCACCGTCTCCATCTTCATGGACTCCAACACGGCGACCGGGGTGCCGGCCCTGACCTCGTCGCCGATCGTCACCGGCAGCGATACCACGAGCGCAGGCGCGGGCGAGCGCACCGCCCCGCCCTCGTCCTTGGTGATCCGGTGGACGGCGGCGTCCACCTCGATCAGGTGGGTGGCCGCGTGCGTCGCGGTCACCACCCGGTGGGCCCGTCCCTCGATGATCAACCGGCCCGGCGTACTGCCCCAGTCGCTCCAGCTCGACCTCGACCTGTGCGTCGTCCACCCCGACCCGGTAGTGGTTCGGTCCGACCTGGGCCACGGCCACGACGTGCGTCTGGCCGCCCAGGCCCAGCCGGAACTCCTGCCCACCTCGTGCTGGGCCAGGGGGCGGCCCCCGTACGCGGTGGCCAGGAACCGCCAGCGCTCCTGCTGTTCGGCCTCGTCGTAGGCGTCGATGCCGGCGGCGACCAGCGCCATCCCGGCGTTCCGGTGGTTCACCAGTCCGCCACGGGTCCGCTCACGGTCGATCCACCCGGTGTCCGCCCACTCCGGGCGGCCCTGCGTGACCTCCGAACGGGCCAGCAGATCGAGGATGAAGGATTTGTTCGTCGTCCCGCCCTCGATCACGACGATGACGTCCTCCAGCGCCCTGCGCAGTCGTGCCAGTGCCTGGTCCCGGTCACTGCCGTAGGCGATGATCTTGGCGATCATCGAGTCGAAGTCCGACGGGATCGTGTCGTTCTCGGCGACGCCGGTGTCGATGCGCAGCCCGGGGCCGGTCGGCAGGCGCAGCAGTGAGATCCGGCCGGGAGCCGGGGCGAAGTCGCGGTCCGGATCCTCGGCGTTGAGCCGGGCCTCGACGGCGTGCCCGTTCTCCTGCGGCGGCTCGCCGTCCAGCCGCCCGCCGGCGGCCACGTGCAACTGCAGCGCCACGAGGTCGACACCGGTGGTCAGTTCGGTGACCGGGTGCTCGACCTGAAGCCGGGTGTTGACCTCCAGGAAGGCGAAGGTGCGCTCGGCCGGCTGATAGAGGAACTCGACGGTTCCGGCGCCGCGGTAGCCGACCGCCAGGGCGAGCCGCCTGGCCGACTCCTTGAGCAGATCGACCTGCTGGCGTCCAGCACGGGGGCTGGAGGACTCCTCGATGACCTTCTGGTTGCGTCGCTGCACGGAGCAGTCCCGCACGCCCGAGCGCCCAGGCCTGCCCCTGACCGTCGGCGATCAGCTGCACCTCGACGTGGCGGGCACCGGTGACCAATCGTTCCAGGAACACGACCCCGGATCCGAAGGCCCGTTCGGCCTCCGCCCGCGTCCGGTCGAAGACCGCGGCGAGTTCCGCGTCGCTGGTGACCACCCGGATACCCCGCCCTCCGCCACCGGCGGCGGCCTTGAGCATCAGCGGGTAGCCGATCCGGTGGGCGTGCACCAGGGCGTGGGCCACGTCGTCCACCGGGCCGTCACTCCAGGCCGCGACGGGTACGCCGGCCTGCTCGGCGAGGAGCTTGGCCCCGATCTTGTCGCCCAGGGAGCGCATCGCGTCGGGACTCGGCCCGACGAAGGTCACTCCGATGCGCTCACACAGCTTCGGCGAAGGTGGCGTCCTCGGCCACGAATCCCCAGCCCACCCAGGCCGCGTCGGCGCCGCAGTCGATCAGGGCGCGTTCCAGCACGGCGTGGTCGATGTAGGGACGCGACGAGGCGGGCCCGATGGCGTAGGCGTGGTCGGCCTCGCGAGCGAACATCGCCGTGCGTTCCCCGTCGGTGTGCAGCGCGACGGTCTCGATCGTGCGGCCCGTGCGTGCGGACAGTTCCCGGGCGGCGTGGATGAGGCGCATGGCCGCCTCGCCGCGGTTGACGATCGCCACCCGCTGCAAATGCCTCATCGAGACCTCCACGTCTGCGACTGCCGCTCGTGCGGACGTGGCTCACCCTAAGAGCGACCGCCGAGTAGGGGTACTCGGGCGCCGAAGCGGGGACGCGGCGTTGCTCGAGCAGTCGTGGACGGCGTGGAGTCGGGTCAGGGGGACGACGAGCCGTCCCGGGCCCCGGAATCGTCCTGGCCGCGGGCCTTGTCCATCTCCTGCAACGCGGCGGCGACCGCCTCGGCGCGGCGGGTGACGACCTCTCGACGTTGGGCCAGGGCATAGCCGTTGACCAGCTGCGTCAGCCACCAGGCGCCGACGACACATCCGAGGGCCACCAGGCCGGCCCGTAGCAGGGCCGTGGTGAGGTCGATCTGCCCGTGTTGCACCAGCGCGTACAGCGGCGGCCCGGCCACGATCGCGGCCAGGCCGACGCCGATCCGCGTCGGGCTCACCTCAGACGTTGTCCGCCGGAGCCATCGCCTCGAGCTGGGCGCACAGCAGGGCCGTCCAGGTCGTGCGGTCGATCGGGATCCCGTCCAGGCGGGTGATCGGGACGCCGAGCTGGAGCAGCTGCATCGGGGCCTGCGATTCGGTCACGCCTTCCAGCGCGATCGCGTCGACGTTGCCGAACGCGTCCAGCAGGGCGTGCGCCTGGTCCAGGTCGGACGTGGCCTGGACGATGGCGATCGTGACGGAGGCGCCGGAGGCGGTCAGCACGTCGGCGACCAGCGTCGAGTCGTCGCCGGCCTCGTGCTCGACGGCGAGCACGCACTGCGCAGACCGGGCGGCCGCCTCCAGGGCGCAGTCCCGTTCCGGTCCCGGTGCCGTGGGCACGTGGACGACGGGGCGCGGGGTGTGGCCCGGTGCCAGATCGACGGCGATCCGGTGGGCCTCGAGCAGCACCGCGTCGGCGGGGCCGACCACCGCCACGACAGGGGCGTCCGGGTCGAGGTCGACCTGGGGAAGATCGGCCAGCGACTGCCAGAGATCGGCGAACCGATCGCCGCCACGCATCCGGCGGGTCCAGGCCGCGGGGCACGCCGAGTCGGCGCAGGATGGCGCGGTCGGCCCCGAGCCGCGCGGAGTCCACCCGCAGTGGGTCGGACGGGACGCCACGCCGCGGCATGGGGATCGCCAGGGTGGGTCGAACCCGCGGCTCGGTGGGCGCCGCGGGCTCGATCTGTTCGAGCTGCGATTCGGCGTCGAAGGTCTCGAGGTGCGGTTCGGTGAACTTCTCGACCACCGACCAGGCCGTCGCCGCCGCGATCGGCTCGGGGATCAGCCGGCTTGGGTCGTCGGCAGCCGGCGCATCGTCGTAGCCGGCGTGCCGGCCGGCGTGGGGCAGGTCCGCACCCGATGCCGTACGCAGCTGCTCGAGCAGGGCGGTGAACTCCGGGCGGGCGCCGGAAGGGGTGAGTGTGGGCTCGTCGGAGGACGTCCACGGGAATCCGTTGGCCATGTTGGTCTGTGTCGGCACGTACCGCCATTGACCTGACAGCGGCGAGGTCCCCCATTCGGCCGATCGGTGCCTCGGACGGCGCCACGCGGCGCCGTCCGCCGCAGGCAACCGCGACGGCTCGTGCACAGGTGACCGCCACCGCTCGTCCGCGGGCATCGGTCGGCGGTCGGCGACCGCGGCGGGTCCGTCCTCGTGGATCGCGGCGTGGACCGCTGCGTAGGCGGCCGTCCGCGCGGCCGCGGACAGCTGTTCCTCGAGGCCCGGATCCACCCGCCGGGCCGGGATCTGGCCCCGCCTGGCCAACGGGACGCGGAACAGCCGCTCGCCGGCCTCCGCCAGGGGCTGCCCGGCGACGCTGGAGGCGGCCCCGCGCTCGGCGGCCAGCACTGCGCTGAACAGGCTGTCCGAATCGAAGTCGTTTGGACGTGATTCGGGCTCGGGCTCGGGGGTTGCCACCGGCACGGGCTCGGGCTCGGGGGTTGCCACCGGCACGGGCTCGGGCTCGGGGGTTGCCACCGGCACGGGCTCGGGCTCGGGGGTTGCCTCGGCGTCGGCCTCGGCCTCGGTTTCGGCCACGGACGCGGGCACGGGCACGGGCGCGGTCTCGGCCACGGGCCCTGGGGGTGCCTCGGCCGCAGGCTCGGGCTCCGGGGTGGTCTCGTGCGCCTCGGCAACCGTCGCCAGCGGCTCGTCGTCCGAGGAGGTGATCTCGTCCTCGTCGTCCTCGGAGTTCTCCATCGCATCGGCGACCTGGGCGCTGAAGGCGTTGCGCGCGGCCTCGAAGACCTGACCGAATGGGGCGAAGCTCTTGTGGGGGGCCGACTCGGCACCATCCTCGGAGGCGCCGGCGTGGGCCTGGGACACGGCGGCGCCAGGCGCCGGCTCCTGGTCCCGGACGTCAGTGCTGCCGGGGCTGCCAGTGCTGCCGGGGCTGCCGGGGCTGCCGGTGCTGTGGGTGGCGGGGGGCGGGATCTCGTCGGGCGCACTGTCCCGGAACGCCTCGAGGCGTCGCTGCAGCAGTCGGTTCGAGGGGGAGGCGGGCCTGGACTCCGGGCCCGGCTGCTCCGGGCTCGCCGCGGCCGTCGGCGTCGACCCGGCGGCCAGGGCCGCGGCGAGCGCCGAGGCCAGGTCCTGAACGGTGCGCTCCCCGTCGCCCTCGCCCTCGCGTCGGCCGTCGTCGTCGCCGTCAGGGGCGTCGTCGGGCACCTCGACGGCGACCTCGTAGCTCTCCCGGGCGAAGAAGCCCATCACACCGCCGTGCCGGACCTTCTCGGCCCGCACGATTCGCGCCGCCGGACCACCCTCGTTCCGAGCTCGGATCAACAGCTCTTCGAGGTCTTCACCCTCAAGCAGCAAACTCGTGGTCACGGCTCACCTGTCCTACGGTCTCGATCGACTCCACCCCGGCGGTCTCGGTGAATCCGAGGACCGGGAGCTGGGGGAGACTCCCCCTGATCAGCCGGCGTACCGGAAGCCGAAGCGGCCCCGCGACCAGCAGCACCGGGGAGATCCCGGCGTTCTCAGCAGCGTTCGCCAGAGAGGCGAGTTCGTTCACCAGACGGTTGCCCGTCGTCGGGTGGATGGCGATCATCACGCCCTGTTCGCTGGAGCGCAGGCCGTCGGCCAGCTCCTGCTCCATCGCGGGGTCGAGCGTGATCGCATGCAAGACACCGCGATTGACGTACGGAGTGGTCAGCGCCGGCCCCAGGCTGGCGCGGGCCGCCTCCAGCAGGACGTCCGGGTCGGTCGTCTGCCGGGCGCGTTGCCCGACGCCCTCGAGGACCCGGCCGAGGTCCCTGATCGACACCTGCTCGTCCAACAGGGTCTGCAGCACCCGCTGGACGGCGGCCAGCGGCAGCAGATTGGGCACAAGTTCTTCGACGGCCGCCGGGCGCTCGGCCTTGAGCACTTCGAGCAGCTCGCGCGTGTCGTCCAACGAGAGCAGACGCGAGGCATGTCGCCGGACCATCTCGGCCAGGTGGGTGGTGACCACGGCGGCCCGCTCCACGAGGGTGGCCCCGGCGAGTTCGGCCACGGCCCGCTGTTCCATCGGGACCCAGACGGCCGGAAGCCCGAACACCGGCTCGGTGGTTCGCCGTCCCGGCAGATGATCCTGGGTGTCCCCGATGGCCAACAGATGACCGGCGGGGGCCTCGCCGGAGGCGGCCGCGACCCCGGCGACCCGGATCTCGTAGCTGCCCGGCGCCAGTTGGGAGCCGTCCCGGGTGCGCACCGGCGGCAGGACGAGTCCGAGGTCCAGGGCGGTCTTGCGGCGCAGGGCCCGAACCCGGTCCAGGAGGTCCCCGCCGCGCGCCGGGTCGACCAGGTCGACGAGGTCGGGGGCGAGCAGCAGCTCGATCGGGTCCACCTTCAGGGAGTCGCTGATCGACTCACCCGCGGGTTCGGAGCCCTGCGGCGGGATGCCGGGTGCGGCCGGGAGGGCCGGGGTGCCGGGTGGTGCCGATTCGACGGCTGCGGCGCCGCCCTGGACCGATCGTACGGAGGCGAGGAGTAGGACCCCGCCCGCGATCAGGAACGGGACCTTGGGCATTCCCGGGACCAGGCACAACGCGATCAGGGCGCCGCCGCCGATGCGCAGTGCCTCGGGGTGGCGACCGAGCTGCGTCATCAGGTCGTTCCCGACGTCGCCCTCACTCGTGGAACGGGTGACGATCACGCCGGTGGCCACCGACATCAGCAGGGCCGGGATCTGCGAGACCAGGCCGTCGCCGACCGAGAGCAGGCTGTACGTGGTGATCGCCTCGCCGGGCGACATGTCCCGTTGCAGCATGCCGACCGCGAACCCGCCGATCAGGTTGACCAGGGTGATGATGATGGCGGCCATCGCGTCGCCCTTGACGAACTTGGTGCCACCGTCCATGGCCCCGTAGAAGTCCGCCTCGGCGCCGACCTGCTTGCGGCGGCGCCGCGCCTCGTCCTCGTCGATCAGGCCGGAGTTGAGGTCGGCGTCGATCGCCATCTGCTTGCCGGGCATGGCGTCCAGGGTGAATCGGGCGCCGACCTCGGCCACCCGGGTGGCGCCGTTGGTCACCACGGTCAACTGGATGATCACCAGGATGGCGAAGACGACGAGGCCGATGACGAGTGAGCCGCCGATGACGATGTGCCCGAAGGACTCGATCACCTTGCCGGCGTAGCCGTCCCGCAGCACCAGCCGGGTGGAGGAGACGTTCAGGGCCAACCGGAAGATGGTCAGCACCAGCACCAGGGTGGGGTAGACCGCGAAGTCGAGCGGGTGGTGCACCTGCATCGCGACCAGCAGCACCAGCAGTGACATCGCGATGTTCGCGGCGATCAGGATGTCCAGCACCATCGCCGGCAGCGGCACCACCATCATCACGACGATGAGCACGACCACGATGGGGACGGCGAGTCGGGTGAGGCGGCCCGATGCCATACAGACCTCCGGTTGGCGCGATCGGCAGGAGCCATCCGTGGCCTGCAGTTCTGATCGGACGATCGCCCGCCGACCTTGAGCCCTCGCCGGCTCGGCCTTCGGCTCATGAACCCCGCACGGCCGCCGACGGGCAGGGGCGAGAGGAGGAGCGGATGAGGCGCCTGTCCAGAGTTGTCACCCTGACGATGCAGTTCGTGGCCATCGGCTACCTGACCCTCGTGGCGAGCCTGCTGTTCTGGTCCCACGCCCCGCGGCTGATCGGCTGGACCCCCCGGGTGGTCCTGACCGGTTCGATGCAACCGGTGATCCGGCCCGGTGATGTGGCGGTGATCGCCTCTACCGACGCCGTTTCCCAGAGTCTGCCCAGTGGCCGCGTGGTGCTGGTCGAGGATTCGTCGATGGCCAGTGGCTTCTACCTGCATCGAGTGGTGCGCCACGACCCGCAGGGTCGGGTGATCACCAGGGGCGATGCGAACCGGGTCGCCGACACGGTCCCCGTCGAACCTGAACGGGTCAAGGGCCAACTGCGCCTGGTGGTCCCCATGGTCGGTCTACCGGTGGTCTGGATCCAGGACCGGCGCCCGGCACCGGTCGTCACGACCCTGGTGGTGACCTGGATGGCGATGATGATGGGTCTGCGCGCCGGCCCCCGGCCGAGGGTCAGCGAGACGCGGCGCGGGCCAGTCTCCGCTCCCGCCGATTACGTGCCCGGATCACCGACTTCGCCGGTAGCCCAGGAACCTTGGTGCCGTACGTAGGACGGCGCGCGGTCGCCGTCCGGGACGGCTTCGCGGCCATCATCACGAAGGCCAGGATGTGTGCGACGGCCTCGTAGAGTTCGGCCGGGATCTCGTCGTCCACGTCGCAGACCCGGTGCAGCAGGCGGGCCAGCGGCTTGTCCTCGACCACGGGGACGCGGCACTCTCGAGCACGTTCGCGGATCTTGGCCGCCAGCGCCCCACTGCCCTTGGCCACCACCCGGGGAGCGCCCTTGCTCTGCTCGTACTTCAGCGCGACGGCGATGTGGGTCGGGTTGACCAGCACCACGTCGGCCTCGGCGACGGCACTCAGCATCCGGTTGCGGCTCATCTGCATCTGCTTGGAACGGATGGCGCCCTTGATCAGGGGGTCGCCCTCGGCCTGTTTCGATTCGTCCTTGATCTCGCGCGGGGTCATCTTCAGTTTCTTCATCACCGTGTGCCGCTGGAAGGCGTAGTCCGCGAGCGCCAGAAGGAGCCCGGCTCCGACCGCCGTCCAGATCAGAAGCAGCAGAGCGACCTTGGTGCGGTCCAGTGTGGTTCCCAGTGGCATCGCCCCGGCCCCCACGAGCTGCGGGATCATCTGCTTGACGACGACCCAGACCGCGCCAGAGATGACGATCACCTTGAGCAGCGCCTTGAGCGCCTCCCACATGGCCTTCGGACCGAACATCCGCTTCAGGCCCGGCCCGGGATTCATCTTCTTGAACTTCGGTTTCATCGCCTTCGTGCTGGGGTAGACGCCCTGAGAGGCGGCGCCGGCGATCGCACCGGCTGCGGCCGCCAGCGAGAAGGGTGCGATCACGATCAGCACGGCCATCGGGACCTCGCCGAGGATCGCCGCGGCGCGCTCGGGCGTCGGATCGACGGCGACCTCGGGAAGGAAGGCGAAGAGCTCGGTGAACTTGTCCGAAAGCACGCCCACCGTGTGCGGCAGGATCGCGGTGGCCGCCGCGATCGACGTCCAGGTGGCGGCATCCGGCGTCCGCGGGAAGTTGCCCTCCTTGCGCGCGTCCCGCAACCGTTTCGGTGTGGGTTTCTCGGTCTTGCCCGCATCGTCGGACACGTCTCACCCCCCGATGCCGGCGGTGAGGTCCAGCATCGTGATGACGGCGTGCTCGACGGTCTGGCCGAGGGCCTCGGGCAGCCGGGTCAGCACCAGCCCCGCCAGCAGCAGGGTGAACAGGATCTTCAGCGGGAAGCTCAGGGCGAACGGGTTGATCGCCGGTGCTGCGCGGGTGAGCAGGCCGAGGGCCGCGTCGGCGATGAGCATCGCCGCGATCACCGGGGCGGCGATCTGCAGTGCGCTGGCGAACAGCTGGGCCACGTCGCCCGTCACCGCCTCGGCCACCTGCTGGGGATCGAGGAGCCGACCCGTCCCGATCTGCATGCTGTGCGCCAGACCGTGCAGCACCATCAGGTGACCGTCGGTGGCGAACAGGATCACCGCGGCGGTCAACTGGTGCAGCCGGCCCATCACCGAGGTCTGCACCAACAGCATCGGATCGAGCGAGGCGGTGAGGGTGAAACCGCCCACGAGGTCGAGCAGTTCGCCGACGGCGTGGATCGTGGAGACGGCGATCAGGACGAGGAACCCGAGCGTGAGCCCCACCAGGACCTCGGCCACCGCGGCCAGCCACATCGTCGGTGAGCCGAGCGCCGTGGCCCCGTCCTCCGGGACCGCCGCCGACATCGGCAGTGCGAGGGCGACCGCCAGGGCGACCCTGGCCCTGCTGGAGACGTTGCGGGCGTTGAACGGCGGCGAGATGCTGACGAACGCGGCGCATCGGGCCAGAGCGAGCAGGTAGGTGCTCAGCGCGCTCTCGGCGACCGCGAGCTGCAGTCCGTTCATCTACCGGGCATCTCGGCGCAGGTCACTTCACCAGCGAACCGACGGACGGGTGCACCATCGCGAAGGCGCTGACCACGGCCTGGCCGGTCTTGCGCTGGCTCAGACTGGCCTCGACGCCGACCAGACCGATGATCCGGCCCTGGTCGTCCAGGGCCTGCAGCATGGCATCGGTGTGTCCACCGCCCTTGCTGATGCAGTTGGACCCGCGTGACTCCATCTGCTGCACCGCGCCGGTCTGGTGATTGTGGAAGACCTTGCGGCCGTCCTTGGCCGGGTTCGTCGCCCAGTAGTCGGAGTACCAGCGGCGCTTGTCCGAGCTGGTGACGTATTTCCCCTGCATGCAGATACCGTTGCCGCACAGGACGTTGTCGGTGCTGCTGAAGCCGACATGGCTGAACTTCGTCGCCTTGCCGTAGGGGTTGGTGACATAGGGGCCGTAGAAACGGGCCGCGGCATGGATGGCCTTCATGTCGACCGCGCGGTTGAGGCCGGCCTTGGAACCGAGCCCCCAGCCGCGAGTGGTGCGCTTGGAGCTGATCAGACTGAGCCCGGCCACCCGGGCCTTGCTGGTGTCGATCCGCCATTTCTCGGTCCAGGTGCGACTCCACTTGATCACCAGCACCGACCCCGAGACGTAGAAGCGCCCGGTGCGCTTGATCCCGGACTTGCCGCTCTGGAACCCGACCGGGGTGCGGATCGCGCAGGTGTAGCGGCAGCCGCGAGGTCTTGTACCCGCTGGCGGGCTTGGTCCAGGTGTACTGGTTCTTGCCCTTGATCGAGTTCTGTCGCCAGGTCCAGTACTCCTGGGTGACGTAACCGCTCGTGCGGAACTGGTAGGTGGCCAGTCGCACCGAGACGGCGTTCGACGGTCCGGCGATCGCGCTGACCACGAAGGAGGGCCGACCGCCCGGCAGCGAGTACCAGGCCTTGGCGGGGGTGGCCAGCAGAAGCCCTGAGGCCAACGCGGCGACCACGACGCCCACGACGATCCGGACGGTATGACGACAGGCCTTGATGTGCATGCGTGCTCTCCCCGGTGCGACGACGTGGTACCCAACCGATGTCGGCGCGCGGGCGGACGGCGTTGAGCCGGGGGGGTGACGGAGGCCGGGATGCGCCCGTTCGGCTCAACCGGCCAGCAGAGCGGGGACCAGTTCGAAGAGCTGACGGGTGAAGGACTCCATGGTCCGCAACGCCCAGGCACCCGTGAGGACCAGGACCAGGGCCGCTGCAGCGAGTTTCGGCAGGAAGGTGAGTGTCTGCTCCTGGATCTGGGTTGCGGACTGGACGATCGACAGGAGCAGGCCGACGGTCAGCGCGGTGATCAGTACCGGACCGGAGACCTTCGCTGCGGTGATCAGCGCCATGGCGACGATATGGATGATCGAGTCGGACATCTGCCCTCCCGGCTACGGTATAGGTGCCCAGGAGGGTGGTCACCACAAGGGTCCATCCGTCCACCAGCACGAACAGCAGGAGCTTGAACGGCAGGGACACCAGCGCCGGGGGCAGCATGACCATGCCGAGCGACATCAGGATCGCCGCGACCACGATGTCGATGACGAGGAAGGGGATGAACACGACGAAGCCGATGATGAAGGCCCCCCGCAGCTCACTGATCACGAACGCCGGCACCAGGGTGCGCAGCGACACGTCGTCGCGGCTCTCCGGGAGGGACTGACCGGCGGCCTTGGTCATCAGGGCGAGTTCCTCGTCCCGGGTGTGGTCGAGCATGAAGTCGCGCAGGGGCCCGCTGCCGGTCGAGAACGCCTCCTGCGCCGACAGTGTGCCGTTCATGTAGGGCGAGATGCCGCGGGAATAGACGTCGTCCACGACCGGACCCATCACGAACAGCGACAGGAACAGGGCGAGCCCCACCAGCACCTGGTTCGGCGGGACCCCCTGGGTGCCCAGGGCGCTGCGGGTGAGCCCGAGCACCACCGCGATCTTGGTGAAGGACGTGCACAGCAGAAGCAGCGACGGAGCCACCCCGACCACCGTGAGCAGCACGATGAGTTGGACGACGCGGCTGGGATCACCGGGCACGCCCACGGTCACGGTGGGGTCGGTCGGTGTCGCCGGGGGACTGGGGTCGACCGGCCCGATGGTCGCCGGGACGGCGCTGACGTGGATCGCGCTGGTGTGGATGGAGCTGGCGTGGATTGCGCTGACGTGGATCGCTGTGGCGTGGACGGCGCTCGAATGGATCGTGCTCGCCGAGGCGGACGAGGTCGGTGATCCGAGTGCTCCCAGGGTGAGCAGCGCCATGGTCAGCAGGCCGGCAGAGGCCAGGATGCGGTGACGACGTCGGGCCACGTCTACCTCCGGACCGTCCGGTCGCGCAGCGCGTCGAGGAAACGACGCATCGAGACTGGCCGGCCGAACAGCGGGGCCGCGGGGCGCGGGGGTTCGGTGACCGTCGGGTCCGTGGGCGCCTGCACCCTCCCCAGGACCGCGGGGTCCACGGTGGTCAGCAGCTGCACCGAGGCCGGCGTCACGCCGAGCACGAGTGCCTGATCGCCGATCTCGACCACGGCCAGGGACGCCTCGCGGGTCAACGCCATCCGTGAGCGCACGCGCAGCGCGTCCCCGGTGCCGCCCAATCGGGCCCGCCGGGCCAGCCGAGCGATGATGAGGGCGAGCACGACGACGACGAACAACGACAAGGTGACCCGGCCGAGGAGCGCCAGTTCCGTGGCGGCCCCGGCCTGCATCGCCGGTCCGGCGGGCGCGGCCTGGATCACGTGGTGTCCTGGGAGACGATCTCTGTGATGCGCAGCCCGAAGCTCTCATCCACGACGACGACCTC
Source organism: uncultured Actinomycetota bacterium (assembly GCA_963750395.1). GTDB lineage: Bacteria > Actinomycetota > Actinomycetes > Actinomycetales > Kineosporiaceae > JADJPO01. The sequence continues at coordinate 224,732 of CAVVQM010000008.1, forward strand.
GCCACGGGCCAACAGCGTGCCGTTGACCAGTAGGTCGGCCGGGGCCCCGGCCAGCCGGTCCAGTTCGACGATCTCGCCCGGTGCCAGCGCGAGCAGTTGACGCACTGTCATCCGGGTACGGCCGAGCTCGCAGGTGACCTCCATCTCGACGTCCCGCAGGGCGTCGATACCCCAGTTCGCGCCGCGGGCCCGGCCCGGGGCGGCAGCGCCCGGTACCGAGGCGGCGGTGACCCCACCGCCGTCCGCGGCGGCGGGTACCACGTCCAGGCTCACGCCGACCAGCGCCGAGATCACCCCGTCGGTCTGCAACGGCACCAGGACGAGGGTCCCGCCGGTCAGGACCTCCAGACACTGCTCGACATCGATCCCCGAGGTGTCGCCGTCCAGTTGGGCGCCGAGCCCGGCCGCGACGACCTCCAGGGCAGGCTTGAGGGCCTGCGCCGGTTCGACTGCGCCGAAGGGCGTTCCGGCGAGCGCGTCGACCAGTTCCTGACCGACGACGAGCAGCATCTTCCCCTCGACGCCGCCGCCGATGTACCCGGTCACGGCTGCACCGGCAGGTTCAGGCAGGGTCGCGTCGCTCGCCTCGGCGATCGGTTCGGCGAGCGTCAACGGTGTCGGGCTCGGGATCTGCCCGATGGCCTGGGTGACGGCAGCCGTCACCAGTGCGGCAGCGCGGGCCCAGGCGTCGTCCTTCCCCGACTGCTGGCCGGGAACAAGGGGGGATGCAGAGAAGCTCATGTCGACTCCTCGAGGGTGCGTGACGTGGCCACGGGGATCAGCTCTCCGCCACGATCAGAACGGCCAGACGGCGTCCGGAGGCGCCGGGTATGGCCTGGGCGAAGACGGTGGACGCCGAGGTGACGGTCAGCGGCCTCGTCGTGCGGTGCGGGAAGGCGACCACGTCGCCGACCTTCAACTGTCCGATCGCCTCCGAGGGCATCCGGCGTGACTCGAACTTGACCGAGACCTCGACATCCACCTCGGTCAGCCGGCGCTGGGTCTGCTCGGCGGCCACCTTCCTGATCCGCGCCAGTTCCCTGTTGTCCTGATGGGTGGCCAGTTCCAGGGGCGGGGCGAGCATCGCGTAGGGCACGCACAGCGACAGCCGGCTCTCGTGGTGGCCCACCGTCAGGTCCATATTGGCCACCACCACGGGGTCCGTGGCTGCGGCCGCCTGGACGAACCTGGCGTCCGACTCCATCGCCACCAGGTGCGGTCGGACGTTCTTGGCGATCGGTTCCAGCGCATAGGTCAGCTCGTGCAGCATGCGGGTGAGCAGTTGGCGCAGAAGCGCCTGCTCGATGTCGGTGAGTGGGCGGTTCGGCTGGTTGGGGGAACCGGACCCCCCAGCTGATGGTCGACCATCGTCAGCAGGGCGGCCTGATCGAACGTCAGCAGGGCCCGGCCCGGCCACGGGTCCAGGCTGAGCACCGCGCACACCGGATGTTCCCCCATGGTGCCCAAGTACTGGTCGTAGCTGAGTTCCTCGATCTCCGGGGCACCGATCTGACACACCGCGCGCAGGCTCGTGGTCAGCAGCGTGGTCGACTGCCGCGCGAAGGTCTGCATCGAGACCCTGAGCAGGTGTGAGTGCTCGCGTGCCAGGCGGACCGGTCGGCGAAAGTCGTAGGTACGAGCCTCTCCACGCCGACGGCCTGCGCTGGTGGCCGGGCCGGAGGTCGTCACATCGGTTGGCATCGGATACTGGACCACCCGTCTTGAGTACACCCGGCCGGGTGAGACGGCGGGTGGGGGCGAACGGGCTCACTGCATGACGAACTGCGTGAAATAGACGTCGTAGACGTCCTCGTGATAGAGGTGCGTCACCTCCGCCACCAGTTCCTCCTTGGCGTGGTCGCGGCCCGCGCCGTCGGCGAGTTCGTCGAGGCTCTTGTTGCTGAACAGCTCGATCGCGGCGTCCATCGCCTTGGCACCGGACACCTCGCCGTGCGCGGCGGCGTCCACGGTGGTCTGCAGGGCCAGACCGAGCTTGAGGTAGTGACCGCCGGCCAGATTGATGGTGATCGGGTCCAGCTCCACCACAGGGCCGGGCTCGTAGGACGGTGACGGGCTGGGCATCCCGGCAGCGGCCTCGGCGTCGCCTCCCGGCTTCAGGAAGAAGTAGGCGCCCGCACCGAGCACCGCCACCATGACAATGATCATGATGAGCTTCTTCTTGCCGCCGCCGGCTTCCTCGGCGTCCTTGTCGGCCACAGTTCTCTCCCTCGGGTCGCGACGAATCTCCTAATGACTCGACCCGTCGGGGGTGCTGCTTGACGTGTCCGCGCTGCTGCTTGAGGTGGCCCTGGTCGGGTTGGCCAGAGCCGCGATCGCGCGGCCCTCGGCGTTGTCCACGCTGGCCAGCACGACGATCTCGACCCGTCTGTTCGCCGCTCGGGCCGCTTTGCTGTTGCCGGCGCGCAGGGGCCGGGTGTCGGCGTATCCGGTGGCGGAGATCCGGCCGACCGGGATCTTGGGGGTCAGGAAGCGCAGCACACCGGTGGCCCGGTCAGTGGACAGCTCCCAGTTGCTGGGATACCGGTTGGTGCTGATCGGGACCGAGTCGGTGTGACCGTCGACGCTGATCCGGTTCGGCAGGTTCTTCAACGTCGGCATCAGGGTGGTGAGGATCTTCTTCCCCCGGGTCTGCAGGACGGCGCTGCCGCTGGGGAAGAGCACCTCGTCGGTGGCGATGGTCACCACGAGCCCGCGTTCGTCGATCCGGAAGGTGGCGCCGTCCTTCAGCCCGGCCTTGATCAGGGCCTGCTCCAGTTTCTCCTGGGCCTCGGTCAGCTTGGCCGCCTCCTTGCTCGCCGCGGCCCGGTTCGGTGGCCTGGACGACCGCGGCGACCTGCTCGGCGCTGGGCAGTTCCATGGTCGGAACGGTCTCGTCGCCCGTGTCGGACCCGGACACGTTGATCGCGTCCGGAGCGATCGCGCCGCCGGGGTCGAGCAGGGCGTCGCCGCCGTGCAGGATCGCCACGGGCGCGCCGAAACCGTCTGCCAGACCGGCCTTGATGGCGGTGAACTTCGGCTCGTCAACCTGGCTGATCGCGAACATGACGATGAAAAGCACCATGAACAGCGTCATCATGTCGGCATAGCGACCAGCCAGCGTTCGTGGTTCTCGTGCTCCTCGTGCTCCTCCTCGTGTGGCGGGCCTTGCGACGCCGTGCCCGCCGCCGCTCATGCCGCTTCCTTCTCCGCCGCGGCTCCGGGAGCGTCAGCGATGATCTTCGACTTGAGCTTGGTGGCGACCACGCGCGGGTTGGCTCCGGCCTGGATCGCCAGAACACCTTCGATGATGATCTCCATCTGGTTCGCCTCGATCGCGACGCAGGCGTTGATCCTCTTGCTCCAGGGCAGGAACATGACGTTCGCGGACAGGATGCCCCAGAAGGTGGCGAGGAAGGCGGCGGCGATCATGTGGCCGAGTTCTCCGGCTGGTCGAGGTTGCCCAGGGCGTGGATCAGGCCCATGCAGGTGCCGACGATGCCGATCGTCGGGGCGTAGGCACCGGCGTCGCTCCAGAAGCTGGCGCCCTTCTTCGCGGCCGCCTTCTTGGCGCGCACCTCCGCGGACAGGATGTCGAAGAGGTCGTCCGGGTCGGTGCCGTCCACGGCCAGTTGCAGCGCCTTCTTCATGAACTCGTCGTCGACCGACTCGATCTCGGATTCGAGGGCGAGAAGGCCCTCGCGACGGGCCCTCTCGGCCATCTTCACGAGGGGCTCGACCGAGGCCTGCAGGTCGATCTTCTTGGCGGTGAATGCGTACAGCATCCACTTGATCGCGCCGATGGTGCCCGGCAGGGTGCTGGAGGCCATGGACACCGCGAAGGTGCCGACGAAGATCAGGATCAGGGCCGCCTGGGGCCAACAGGTGGATGGGGTTGCCGCCCTCGAGAATGTTGGTCACCATGATCGCGACGAACGCGACGACCAGCCCGATCAGCGATGCCGGGTCCATCGTTCACTCTCTTCGCTGCGGAAGCCGCAGCACTCTGGCCATCGATGCGTCGAGCGCGGCATGGTCGCCTACGGCGTCTCGCTGGTGGTCCTCGTCCGGATGGGCGAGGGGGTTGCGGTCGGGGCTGCAGCTGAGCCCGTAGGCCTTCGCGACGATGGTCGCGCGCCAGGCGCGGATGGACGCCACGACCTCCTCGACCGACTCGGCCACAACGATCTTGTGCCCGTCGATCATCGTGAGCACGGTGTCCGGGGTCGGCTCCGCCCGCTCGATCAGATCTGGGTTGACGGCCAATTCGTGGCCGCCCAGCCTGGTCAGGATGATCATGTGTCGATTCCTCGTCTCCCATGAACCGGCGGCGTTGACGGTCCCACTGTGTGCATCGGCAGGTTCCCCCGTGCCCTGAGCCTTTGACAGGGCCACGAGGGCGAGGTCGGCCCGCCGGACGGCGGGCCGGCCCCACCCCGGGTCAGCGCTTGAGGTCGACCAGTTCCTGGAGCATCTGGTCACTGGTGGTGATCACGCGCGAGTTCGCCTGGAAACCGCGCTGGGAGACGATCATGTTCGTGAACTCCGCCGCCAGGTCGACGTTGCTCATCTCCAGCGTTCCGCCGAGCAGCGTGCCGCGCCCGCCGCTGCCGGCCTCCCCGATCTGCGCCAGCCCGGAGTTGCTCGAGGTGACGAAGGACGTCGAGCCGAACTTCTCCAGCCCCGCCGGGTTGGTGAAGTTGGCCAGCGCCAGCTTGCCGAGAGACTGCTTCTGCTGGTTGCTGAACACACCGATGATCGTGCCGTCGGCGTCGATCTGGAACTGCTGCAGGCTGCCCGAGGCGGCGCCGTCCGTATCGGTGACCGACAGCGACTTCTGGACCGCCGTACATGGTGGCGCCGCTGAGGGAGATGGTGACGGTGGTGCCGTCAGCGGTGGTGATCGTCGCCGCCGTGGACGCGGGGTCGTAGCTTCCGTCGGCCTGGAAGTTCAGGGTTCCGGCCGTGGCCGTGGAGCCGGCGGTGGCGTCCGTGACGGCGATGCTGAAGGCCCTGGGCCCGGTGTTGGTCACCTGGATGGTGAGAGCGTGTCCGACACCCGCGGTGTCGTAGGCCGTGGCGCCCAGCGTCAGCGTCCCGGTCGTACCGGCCGTGATGTTCCCGGCCGCCGTGACCTGGGTGGAGGGGGTCGGCGGGATCTGGGTCCCGGCGGGCACGATGATGTCGCTGAGCGGGCCGTCGGTGTTCACGGCGCCGTTGACCGCGGCCCAGCCCTGCAGCCGCATCCCGTCGGCGTTGACGAGCCGTCCGTTGGTGTCGAAGTTGAAGGCGCCGGCACGGGTGTACAGCGGCTGGGACCCGTTGTTCAGGACGAAGAATCCGTCACCCTGGATCATCAGGTCGGTGGTCCGTCCGGTGCTCTGTGCGGATCCCTGGCCGAAGTTCGTGGTGATGGCGCCCAACTGCACCCCGAGCCCGACTTGGGCCGGGTTGAGGCCACCCAGGTTCTGGGTGGGCAGCCCGGCCGAGCGCAGCGTCTGGCTGAGAGTGTCCTGGAACGTGGTGTCGCTGCTCTTGAAGCCGGTGGTGTTGACGTTGGCGATGTTGTTCGACACCACGTCCATCTTGGTCTGGTGTGCGCGCAGTCCGGTGATCCCGGAGAAGAGGGAGCGAAGCACGGGTCCTCCTGTCGTCGGCCCGTGGGCCGGTTTCTGATGGGCCTGGTCTGGTCTGGCGGGTCTGAGTAGCTGATGGATCTGGAACGGCTGGCGTGATGTCAGGTCGAGGAGACCTTGGTGACGGAGGTCAGTTCCACCTCCACACCGTCGACGGTCAGTCGCGGCGTACCGGAGCCGAGAGTGCAGGCGCTGGCCAGCCCGGTCTGCGTGGCGCCGGAGACGTCGGTGTAGGTCACGGTGCGACCGACGAGGCTGGTCGCGGTCATGCTCCGGGAGGCGTCCAGCGTCTGCTGCTGCAGGGTGGTCAGCTCCTGCATCTTCTCCACGGCCGTGAACTGCGCCGTCTGCGCCATGAACGCGCTGGAGTCGGTGGGGTTGGTGGGGTCCTGGTACTGCAGCTGGGCCACCAGAAGCTTGAGGAACGTGTTGGTGTCCATGGCGGTCCGGTCGGCCCCGACGGAGAACTCGGTGCCGTCGTTCCCGCTCGTGGTCTGGGTGCTGCTGGTGGCGCTGATCCCGGTGATGCCGGTCATCTGGGTGCCTCTCTGCTGGGTTCTCTGGCGGCTGCTTTGGTTCTCTGGCGGCTGGTTCTCTGGCCCGGGTCGGTCTCAGACCCGGACGTCCAGCCCGGCCTCGGTCGTCGTCATGGAGGTGGCCGCCGCCGCCTCTGCCGGAGCCGCGTGGCTCTGCCCGGTCGAGGGTCGACCCGCCCCGGCGCCGCTCCTGCCCCGGCCCTGCCCGTCCCGTTGCCCTCCGTCACCGGCCGCGGCGGCAGGGTCCTCCCGCGACCGGCCGGGGGCGCCGTCCTTGCCCCCGGAGTCCATGGACACCGAGCCGAGGTCGAGGCCGGCCTGCGCCAGGGCCTCACGCAGGTGGCCCAGGCCGTCGCGCAGTGCGTGCAGTGCGGTCTCGTGGCCGCTGACGGCCAGGGCGACCGATCCGGCGCGCACGTCGACGGTCAGGGTGAGCCGGCCCAGATCGTCCGGTGCCAGGTGCAGCACGGTCCGGTGGGTTCCGTCATGCAGCGTGCGCAGCCCGGTCAGGTGCTTGGCCACCTGTGCGGCGATGTCCTGCGGCGGTACGGGTGGGGCGGCGGCGGGCGGGGCCGTCGCGGTGCCCGCGGCCTGGGTCGTCGAGGACAGCCCACCGGCCGCGGGGTTGCCCATCGGCGCGGTCGCCTCGCCGGCGGGTGTCGAGGCCGCCGTGGCGCCGTCGAGACCTGCCGCGGCTCGGACACCTCGGGTCGTCGCGCCGGCCATCCAGGCGCTCGAGGGCCCCCCCGCGGCGAACGCCGTGGCGGTCGTGGCCACCGACGGATCAGCGGCAGCAGCCCGGGCCGGACTGGGCCGGTCGGGCCCAGTCTCGCCGTTGAGCGGCTGGGCGGTCGTCTCGACCCGGTCCGGCCGTGGTCCGGACGGTCCCTCGGGAACGATGCGGCCGGCCGAAGCCTGTGCGGGGGACAGCTTCTCGGTGGTGCCGGTGGGGGCCGCGGGCTGCTGGTCAGCGGCACCGGGCTGTCCCTGGGAACCGGCGCCCGCGGCCGACCCTCCTGGCCGAGTTCCGTCCGCCTGGCCAGGCGTCGGGGCCGTCGCCGGGGCCTGGGTCGGATCCGGCTGCACCGTGCCCGGTTGCACTGTGCCTGGCTGCAGTGTGCCTGGCTGCAGTGTCCTGGTTGCACTGTGCCTGGCTGCACTGTGCCCGGTTGCACTGTGCCCGCCTGCACCATGTTCGGCTGCACCGTGCCCGGCTGGGGAGTGCCTGCCTGCGGGATGCCCGGCTGAACCATGCCTGGCTTCGCGCTGGCCGGCGGCGCCGTGGCTGGCTGCCGGATGCCCGGCGCTTCGCTGCCGGGCGAGGCCCCCGACGGTGCGCTGCCGAGGTTGTTCGCCGACGATGTGGTTCCCTGCTGTGTGGTAACCGGTTGCGCGGGGCCGGGTTCGGCGTCCTGCTGTGCGGTGTCGAGCGCGGTGCTCGGCCCGGTGACGACGAGTGGCGAGGGAGCGTCGGCGGCGGTGGTGCTGAGCGCCGCCACCACCGGGACCGACGCCTGGGATGCGATCTGGTCCGAGGCCGAGGCCGAGGCCGAGGTCGCGGCCGAGGTCGCGGACGGTGTCGGAACCGGTCCGGCTGCACCTGCCGTCAGGGCCACAACGATCTCGGTCCCCGCCGTCGCGTCGTCGTCGGCGGTCGAAGTGTCGTCGAGGAGCGTCGACGGGGTCCGGTCCGCCGTCTCCGTGCGCAGGTCCGGTTCGGCGGACTCCGCTCGGGCACGCCGCTCGGCCGGCCCGGCCGGCCCGGTCGGCCCGGTCGGCTCGGTCGGCTCGGTCGGCTCGGTCGACTCGGTTAGGCCGCGACCGCTCGGACCGGTGGGTGCCGCGCTGTCCACGGTCGACGTCGTGGGCGCTGCGTTCCGGTCGCGCCCGGCGATGTTCGGACCCGGCGGTGTGCCGATCCACCGCCGTCCCGGGTCGATCGGTGCGCGACGCCGCTCGGCGGTCCCCGACCGGTGCGGCTCCGACGAGCTCGGCCAGAACTCGGCCGAAGGCCTCGACGGTACCGGTGGACGACCTGTCGGCACCCGCCGAACCTTCTGCGGTGGAGGCGATCTGAGCAGCCCGGAACCGCTCGACTCCGTGCGAGGTGGGTGTCACGCCAGCTCCTTCCAGTAGGCGTTCACACGTCGGACGTAGTTCTGGGTCTCGGTGTAGGGAGGAATCCCGCCGTACTTGCGCACCGCGCCGGGCCCGGCGTTGTATCCGGCCAGGGCCAGGTCGACGTCGCCACCGAAATCGGACAGCAGGTCGGACAGCAATCGGGCCGCGCCGTCCACGGCCTGGCCCGGGTCGAGGGGGTTGACCCCGAGCGAGCGAGCTGTGCCCGGCATCAGTTGCATCAGACCCTGGGCACCGGCCGGGCTGACCGCGCGCGGGTTGTAGGAGCTCTCCGCCTTGGCCACCGCGCTGAGCAGCGCGGGATCGACGCCGTGCCGGCTCCCGGCGGAGGCGAACAGGGATGCGTACGGCCCGGTCAGACCGCCCGGCCCACTCGTCCCGGTGAGCGCCTGCGCAGCCAGTGTGCCTCCGGTCGAGGTGACCTCCGGAACCACCCGGCGGATGGCCGACGGCGTGCCCCACAGGTCGTGCAGGCCGACGGTCTTGCCGGTGCGTGGAGCGTCGATCATCTTGCCGCCCCCGGCGTAGATGCCCACGTGGTGGGCGGGCGACCCGAAGAAGACGAGGTCGCCGGGGCGGGCCTGGTCCAGGGACGCGACCTTCGTTCCGGCCTTGGACTGGTCGGCGGCAACCCGTGGTAGGTCGATGCCCAGCGAGCCGTAGACGTACTGGACCAGACCCGAGCAGTCGACGCCGGTGGCCGGGTCCTCGCCGCCCCAGACGTAGTCCACCCCGAAGTAGTTGCGGGCCTGGCTCACCGCCGCGGCGCCCAGATCGACCGTGGATGAGGTCGTGGTGGTCCCACCCAGAGCCATACCGAGCGAGGCCGCGAACGTCTCTGCGCCGTCCGTGGTTGCGGTGGGATTGACGCCGAGTGGAAGCGCCGGGGTGCGGGCGATCCCCAGCAGGTTCTGCAGGTGGGTGATCCGTTGCTGGACGGCCATCATCGACGCGGGGCGCACCCCGCCGGTCGCCTCCAGGGCGGTCTCGGTCATGCTGCGCTCCCGTCCGGGTCGTGGTGGCCCGCCCTGGCCAGGAGCAGGGCCGTCGCGGCCAGCTCATCGCTCTGGCGCTGCTCGCGTCGCGCATCGAGGTCGGCCAGGGACTCCCGGTGGCGTTCGTGCAGTTTCTCGACGGCGCGCATCTCGGCGCGCCGCCGATGCCAGTGCTCCATCGCTGCGACCACCTCCGCACGGCACTGCGACACCTGCGTCTGCGCGTGCTCGGCCTTCTCCCGCAGCACCTCCCGGTGCAGGCCCTGCGCCGAGACCTCCTGCGGGGTGGACTGTGGCCCGACGACGGAACAGAGGAGGGCCTTTCGCAGCATGTGGAGCTGCATCTCGGCCTCGCCGAGGGCCACGCGGCGCTTGCCCAGGTTCGCGGTCGCCTCCTGGACGGCGTTCTCCCGCAGACGCTGCAGCGTCGCCAGACGGAATCGGCGGTTCATCCGGTCACCTGCAGGATCTGGGCGAGCGCGTCCCACGACTCGGCGGCGGGAACTGTGCCGTCCGGTGCCTGGCGCAGGAATTCCTCGAGTGCAGGCCGAAGCGAGATCGCCGCATCGACCACCGGGTCGCTGCCGGCCGCGTACGCACCGACCTCGATCAGGTCGCGGGCCTCCCGGTGCGCGGCCAGCAGACGTCGGGCTGTGGCCGCCAGAGTCAACTGCTCCGGCGTGCACACGGCGCGTTCCACCCGGGAGATCGACTCCAGGACGTCGATGCTCGGGAAGTGCCCGGCGGTGGCCAGCCGTCGGGAGAGCACCGACGTGGCCGTCCAGGATCCCCCGGACGGTGTCGGCGATCGGGTCCTGCAGGTCGTCGCCCTCGACCAGCACGGTGTACAGAGCGGTGATGCTGCCCGTCGCACCCGGGCCGGTCCGCTCCAGCAACCTCGGCAACATGGCGAAGACACTGGCCGGGTATCCCCTGGTGGCCGGTGGTTCGCCCGCAGCCAGGGCCACCTCGCGCTGCGCCAGAGCGGTCCGGGTGATCGAGTCCACGACGAGGAGCACGTCCAGTCCCTGGTCGCGGAACCACTCCGCGATCCGGGTCGCGGTGAACGCCGCGGTCAGCCGCAGCATCGGCGGGTCGTCACCGGTGGCCAGGACGACCACCGTCTCCTCGCGGCTGCGCGGATCGAGGGTGTCCTCGAGGAACTCGCGCACCTCCCGACCCCGCTCTCCGACCAGTGCGACGACCCGGACCGGCGCCGACGTGCCCCGCACCGCCATCCCGAGCAGGGTCGACTTCCCGACCCCCGAGCCGGCCATGATGCCCACCCGCTGACCGGCGCCGACCGGGATCAGCGTGTCCATCGCGCGGACACCGGTCGCCAGGGGTCGGTCGACCCGTCTGCGCCGCAGAGGATTCGGTGCGTTGCCCTCCAGGGGAACCGATTCGCAGTCGGTGAGCGCGGGACCGCCGTCCATGACGTGCCCGAGCGCGTCGACGACTCGACCGAGCAGGCCGAAACCGGCCGCCACCGTGGGCACCTCCGCCGTGGTGATCACCTCGTCGCCGGCGCTGACCCCCGCGGTCGATCCGAACGGCAGACAGGTCGCACCACCGCGTTGCACGGTGACCACCTGGGCGGGAAGCGGGCCCGCCGCCGTGAGCACCTGGACCAAACGCCCTACCCCGGTCCGCACGCCCTCGACCCGGATGCCGAGACCGACCACGTCGGCCACCACGCCGTGCACCTGGGGGCTCGCGGCGAACGCGGCGGCACGCGTGCGATGCTCGATCAGGCCGGCGAGCTCGGAGAGGGCGGCGGCGGTGGACACGAGACGGTCGGACTCGGCGATCATCCGCGCAGCACCTCCTCCGCCGCTGCCAGCGCGGTGGGCAGGTGCATCCGCAATCGCTGGGTGGGCGTGAGCGCCTGCACCTCCCCCGGTGAGACCGCGGGATCGCCGAGCAGGGTGAGGCCGGCCGGCAGCGGGCCGGCGGCGTCCTCCAGCAGACTCTGATCGTCCGGGTGAACCCGAACGGTCACGGTGGCGGGATCGCCCAGGGCGCGGACTGCGGCCCGCAGGTCGGCGAGCCGGGATTCCTGCAGGTTCGCCAGCTCGCGGCCGATGGCCGCCCGCGCGATCCGGATCGCTCCCTCGGTCAGCGCATCGGCCACCTCGATCCAGGACGGGGCGAGCGTGCGGTCGAGCTCGGCGGCCTGCCGGGTGAGATCGGTCAGCAGGGCGCGGAGCCGGGTGCCCTCCTGCTCGGTCCGGGCGAGATGGTCCTGTTCACGGGCGCGTTCGCCTCGGACGGCCTCCTCGGCAGCGGCCTGGCGGCCCTGCGCCCAGCCCGCTGCGTATCCGGCCGCCCGGCCCTGCTCGCGTCCGGCGACGATCGCCTCACGCACCTGCCGATCGACCTCGGCGTCGCCGAAGGAGTGCCCGGCCCCGTGCCGCAACGGCCGGTCGAACCGGGCCAGCCGGATCGACTCCGGTTGCGGCAGGTCACTACTCGACGAGCGCTTCATCGCTGCCTCGCATGATCACGATCTGGCCGGACTGCTCCAGGGCGCGGATCTCGGTGACGACCTTCGCCTGGGCCTCCTCGACCTCGGAGAGGCGCTTCGGCCCGAGCAATTCGATCTCCTCGGCGAGGTTCTCCGCGGCCCGGGTGGACAGATTGCGCATGATCTTCTCGCGGACCGGGGCGCTGGTGCCCTTCAGGGCCAGCGACAGGGTGCTGGTCTCGATACTGCGCAGCACGAGCTGGATCGCCTTGTCGTCCAGGGTGATGACATCCTCGAAGATGAACATCTGTGCCCGGACCTCCTCTGCCAGCTCGGGACTGAGTGATTCGAGACCCTCCAGGATCATTCGTTCGGTGCCGCGGTCGGCTCGGTTGATGATGGCGACCAGCGGCGGCACGCCGCCGACCGAGGAGAGCTCCTGGGGCCCGATGACGGTGGACATCCGCCGATCGAGTTCGCGTTCGATCAGCCGGATCACCTCCGGGGAGGCCCTCTCCATCAGCGCGATCCGGTGGGCGACGTCGGCCTGCATGGACTGCTCGAACCCGGACAGGACCAGGGCCGACTGCTGCGGCGAGAGGTGAGCCAGGACCAGGGCGATGGTCTGCGGGTGCTCGTCGGCCAGGAAGGTGATCAGCTGTCGGGCGTCGGCCTTGCGCATGTTCTCGAACGGCATCTCGGCCAGGGTCGCTCCGAGCCGTTCCATGATCTCGTCAGCCCGGTCGCTGCCCAGGGAGTCCGCGAGCAGGGACTTGGCCAGGTCGAGGCCACCGCGGCCGGCGGTATCGGTGCTGTTCAGCCGTTCGTGGGCCTCGGTGAGCACCAGCGCCGCGTGCTCGGAGCTCACGTCCCGCAGCTTGACGATCTCGGCCGTCAGGTCCTCGACGACCTGTTCGGGCAGAGCAGACAGGACCCTGGACGCACGGTCCCGCCCCAGTTGGACGAGCAGGATGGCGGCCTTGCGCAGCCCGGTCAACTCGACGGTGGCAACGGTCATGGGACTCAGTCGCTCCGCTGCGTGAGCCAGCCCTGGACCAGGGCGGCGATCTCATCGGGCTCGGAGTCCACGAAGGCCGACACCTCGTTGCGGAGCCTGTCCCGCTCGAGCGCCGGGCTGGACGCGCCGGTGGAGTCACCGGTGCGGGCGGCGTTCAGCTCGCGCATCCGCTCGGCGGCCAGTGCCTCCATCCGTGCGGGCATCAGGACGCCCTCGGGCAGGTCGCTGGCGGAGACGTCGACCGATGCGGGTGCGGACTTCTTGCGTCGGATCATCATCACGACGGCGACGATGACCACGAGCAGCACGAGACCGGCCTTCTGGCCCATGTCGATGTAGCCGGCGGTCTTGGCGGCGGCCTCGGCCTGCTCCAGCTGCTGCTTGGCCTCCTGGGTGGCGGTGGTGTCGAACGGCAGCTTGTCCACCTGCACGATGTCGCCGCGGGCGGCGTCGACCCCCGCCGCGCTGGCCACGAGCTGCTGGACCGTGGTGGTGTCGGTGCTACCGAGGGTGTTGGCGTCCAGGATCACCGCGACGCTGAGCCGATCCACCCCGCCCGGCGCGGTCTTCTCCGTCGTCAGTTCCTTGCCGACGGCGTTGTTGACGGTCCGGTCCTCCTTGAGATAGCCCGCCCGCGCTGGCGCCCGGCGTGTAGGGGGAGAGCGTGGGAGACAGCACCCCGAGCTGGCCACCGGCCGCGCCGGCGCCATCGCCGTAGACCTCGCGAGAGGTGGCCTCGGACAGCGGGGCGACCGAGGGCGAGGTGGTCAGGTAGGCCTCGCGGGTGGTCTCGCGGGTGTCGTAGTCCAGCTGCGCGCTGACGCGGACCACGGCCTTGCCCTTCCCGAGCACCTGGTCGAGCATCTGCTGCACCGAGCTGCTCATCCGGTCCTCGTACTGCGCCACCTGCTGGTCGGTGTCGCCGGCGGCGGCGGCCGCGTCGGCCGGAACCGCCGGGGCTGGTGAGCAGGGTCCCCTCACCGTCGCTGACCGTCACACTGTCCGGTTCCAGGCTGGGCACGCTGCCGGCCACGAGATTGGTGATCGAGCGGATCTGGGACTTGCTCATCGAGGTCCCCGGGTTCAGCTGCACCAGCACCGCCGCGGTGGGGGCGTCCTGCTCCTGGGCGAAGACGTCCTTCTTCGGGATCGCCAGATTGACGACCGCCGTGCGGACGCCGGAGATCGCGCCGACGGTCTTGGCCAGCTCGCCCTCGAGGGCGCGCTCGTAGGCGACGTTCTGCTGGAAGTCGGTGGTCGGTCAAGCCCTGCTTGTCCAACAGGTCCCAGCCGGCTCCGTCCGAGTTCGCCGGCAGGTTCTTGCCGGCCAGCGAGACCCGGAGGTCGTAGACCTGCGACTGCGGCACCAGGATGGTATTGCCGCCGTCGGACAGCTGGTACTGGACGTTCTCGCTGCTCAGCTCGTCGACGATGGCGCTGGCATCGGTTCCGGACAGCTGGCTGTACAGGGGCGTCCAGGAGGGCTGGGCCACCCAGTTCGACAGCGCGATCGCTCCCATCACCAGGGCGATCGCGGCCACCAGGACCACCCCGCGCTGGCCCGGGGTGAAGCCGGCCGTCATCGTCTTGGCCCGGCCCATCGCACCTGTCATGCGGTCGCTCACAGCTGCATCCTCATGATCTCATTGAAGGCATCGAGGGCCTTGTTCCGGATCGTCGTCGTCAACTCGGTGGCGGTCTGCATGGACGACGCGGCGACGACGTAGTCGTGGATGTTGCTCAGGTCACCCGTGGCAGCCTGGGCCGCAAGGGTGGTCGTCGTCTGCTCCATGGACGCGAGCTGGCTGAGCCCACCGTTGAGTGCGGCCGCGAAGTCCGCACCGTGCATGCCGTCCGTTGCGCCACCCGACCCGGTCATCGCCTCGGCGCCCTGCCGGTAGAGGGCATCGACCAGGTTCGTCCCCGACACGGCGCCGATGCCGGTGATCGCCTCGGCAGCCATCAGGCACGACCCATCTGGATCGCGGCGTCGTAGCACGCCTTGACCCGGTAGAGATTGGACACGCTGGCCTGAAAACCCCTCTGGGCCATCACGAGATGAGTCATCTGTTCGCCCAGGTCGACGTCGGGCAGGCGGACCAGGCCCTGCTCGTTGGCCAGGGGGTGGTCGGGCGAGTAGACGATCCGGCCCTCAGCGCGCTCAGATCGATCCCGGCGACCGCGACACCCGCTCCGGTGGAACCGTTCTCGATCGCCTGGGCGATCACGTAGCGGGCCTGGAAGGCCTCCTGGTCCATCGACCGGATGGTGTTGATGTTCGCGATGTTGTCGGAGATCGCATCGAGCCAGGTCTGGTGGGTGGTCATCGAGGTGCGCGATATGTCCAGGGCTTCGAACATGAGGTCACGCCATCCTGGCTGCGGCGCGCAGCAGCGAGAAGCGGTCTCCCGTGGCGCGCATCACCAGTTCGTAGGCGAGTTCGTTGTTCACCGAGGCGACGGTGGCGTCGGCGAGATTGACGTTGTTCTCGGTCAGCCCGGGCGCCGCGTTCGGGTAGAGGACCTGCGGTCGCACCGCCAGCGGGTTGCGGCCACCCTCGATGGCATTGCGCAGCTCGCGACTCGAAAGCCACCGTCCGTGAACGGTAGTAGGGCGTGTTGACGTTGGCGATGTCGTCGCTGATCGCCCGTTGGCGAGCCGACAGGCCGTTCAGCGCAGAGTGGAGCGTATCGATCGATACGATCGTCGAGCATCGAAACCCCTCGGAAGCGTCAGCCTGTCCTGTCGCCGGCGTCGTCGCCGGTCACTGTCTTGCGCCGGTCCTTGGCGCAGCTGAGCTATCCATGCTCTGACAGTGACGTCGTCGTGGGGTCCCTGGCGCTTGAGGGTCGGGGTCGCCGCCCGACCGCGGTTCCGCCGTCCGGCCCAAGAGGCCAGAGCGGTTGTGCACGAGGAGTGTTCGCACTGCTCCTGATGAGGAGGGCGGCTAGGCCGGGAGTGTCACCGGCGCTGTGACGAGGACGGCGAGGCGTCCGTTTGGTCGGATTCCGTCCAGGGGGCGCTGGGTCGAACCCGGGGGTCGGGGTGAGCGCCGGAGCGAACGAGATCGGCCACCTGGCGCCCGGCGTCATCCAGTTCCGCCAAGGCCTGGACCGTGTCGTCCCGGAAGGGTGCCGTGCTGAGGGCCAGTCCTGCGGCCAGCTCCGGCAGCCGCCCGCTCCACAGACGCAGCAGCAGCCTGCACCGCGCCGGCTGGGGTCCGTAGTCGAGGACCAGGTGAAGGGCCGCGTCGGCTGACTCCTCGATGAAACCCTCTGCGCCGGCGTAGAGCATGCTGGCGGACAGGACGCGGTCCATCGGGTATCGGTTGCATCACCGGATCGACCAGCTCGTCCACCGTGCGGATCAGCTCGAGGGCCTCACGCCGCCGGCCGGTCCTGGCCAACGCCTGTGCGCGCAGCCAGTTGCAGAATGGTGGCCGACGTTCGCCCGTCGGATGCGAGTTGGTCGGCGAGGAAGAGCCCCGCGTCCTCGAAGCCCTCGTTGTCGAGCAGGATCTGCGCCAGGAGCAGGGTCGCGAGGGACCAGAACACCGTGTCGGTGGCGATCTCCCGCACCACCTCGGCCGCCTCGATCGCCTCCTGGGTACGGCCGGCCGCCAGCAGGGACCGGGCCAGGTCGTACCCGGCCTGCCCGGCGCCGACGGGGTCGTCGCTCCGGCCGGCCACGAGGTCGTCGATCTGGGCCTGTGCGATCGCGACGTTCCGTTCGCCCTTGGCCCTGAGGACCTGCTGGTCGACGTAGCCGCGATGCCGCACGTGCAGGAGCTCCGGGGCCAGCCGGATGGACCGGCCCTGCGCCGATCCCTCGATCGGCTTGAGCTGCTCGTGGATCCGGCCGGTCCAGCGCACCGTCGACCGCCGGGCGATCCGTGCCGACTCCACGCTGTGCCCGTCGTGGCCCGCACCACCCTCCTCGTTGACCACCCGCACCTGGACGAAGTCGACGCGCGAGGTCGGCGGGGCCCCGGGCAGGCTGGAGGCGTCGCCGCCGAGGTAGGCGCGCAGCGGCTGCGCCGCGGGACAGTGACCTGGTCGTCGGCGTCGACCCAGAGGAACCATTCGGCCTGCACGGCCTCCAGGGCGGCGTTGCGGGCGCGGGCGAAGTCGTCGTCCCAGTGGCCATCACCACCCGCGCGCCGTGTGCGCGGGCGATCTCGACGGTGTCATCGGTGGAACCGGTGTCGTAGACGACGATCTCGTCGACCAGCCCCGTGATGCTCTCCAGGACGACCGGGAGGTTCTCGGCCTCGTTCTTGACGATCATCGAGGCCGCGAGCAGTGGCTGGCGGGGACGGCGCGGAGGGCTCACCCTAGAGGCGGTCGCGCGGTGCGACGGACCGGCGGCTGGAGCACTCGCCGGCCGTCCGGCCCGTTCGGGCGATCCTCAGCCGGTGACGTCGAACTCGAAGCCGGCCGAGCGGCGGTGTGGTACCCGCCCCGTCCGGCACGGGTCATGGGCAGCGAGGCCAGCCGTTCGCCGATCGCATCGCGGTGGCTCTCCGACCAGGGCGGTGATCTCGGTGAGCAGGGCTTCGACGGACTTCCGTCGACGGGCGGCCCCGGCCGGCATGGTTCCCTCAGGCAGGGTGAAGACCGGCATCTCGGCGGTCTGCCCCTCGATGAGGCTGGTCCGGATGTTCACCGCGGCCGCCTCGAAGGCGTCCAGGTAGTCGGTCCAACTGGTCGACCCGTCCGTCGCCGGGCGGGTCGTGATGGTGGTCGGCGTCATGCGGCGCCTCCTCGGACAGCGCCTCCCTGCGCGTGGTCTTCCTCGGGTCGGCCGGGATGCGGCCTTCCCACTGGCCTGATGCCAGGCGTCTCGGAGCGGAAGGATCAGGTCGCGGCACGCGGCGACCCGCTGCGGGTCGTTCGTGAGCCGGGCCTGCATCAGTTCCTGGACGAGCCAGACGTACAGCGACGGCCAGCGGCGGCCCTCAGGCCAGATCGTCAGATCGAGGGTGGAGTGCAGTTCGAGCAGGATCTCGCTGGCGTGGCTGAGCCGCTCGCCCACCACGGCGATCTCGCCTCGCAGCATGGCGTCGTGGGCGAGGGACAGGTCGACACCATGAGCCGGTCGTAGAGCATGGTCAGCAGTCGCGCCGGGGAGGCGGTCTCGCTGGCGTCACTGGCGTAGCGGGCCTGGGCCAAGCCGTACGACATGCGCCTCCTCCTTCCGATGACTGTGCTCGATACGGTGCGTTGGTGGGTCGTTTCACCAGTTAGGTCGACCCGCCCCGGGCCGCGCTGGAGTACTCCGGGCGGGTGGTGTCGCCGGGTCGCCGCTCCTCAGGTGCTGGACGCCGTGGACAGGCCGACTGAGGAAGCAGGACTGACTCTGCAGTGCCGCCAGGGTGGTCTCCATCGACGGTGAACTGGGCCTGCAGCGAGGCCCGGTAGGCCGTCAGCCGGCGGTCCCAGTCCTCGATCTGGCTCTGCAGACCCTTGGCGGCGCTCTCGCGCCCCTGCTTGGCGGAGGTGAGGACGCCGGTTCCGCTGTCGGTCTGCTGCGGAGACCAACTGGTACCAGGCGCTGCGCCAGGCCCGGGGCCACGGTCATGGCGCCCACGTCGCCGCCGCTGGCGCTCAGGTCGGCGGCGGCTCAGGGAGACGCTCAGCACGAGACCCGACCGCCGGCTGTCGCCGCTGTTCAGCGCGAGCTGGGCCCGTGCCGGTGGCGGCCAGGCCGTCGATCGTGCCCTGCACGTCGGCGCCGGACGGTCAGCTGGGTCTGGGCTCACGCCCGTCCAGGTCGGTCGTGAAGGCCGCCGCGCTGCCGGCCGAGCCCGCGGTCAGGATCAGGTCGGTGCCGTCGACGATGACCGAGATGCCCAGCCCGGCGGCTGGCGGACGGCCTGCGTTCAGCCCGCTGGCGATGTCCGCCAGGGTGTCGCCGGACTGCGACCGTGTAGCCGGCGGCTGGCCGTGCCGCGGGTCAGCTCGATCGTCTTGCCGGCCAGCGAGGCCGATCCGTCGACCTGTCCAGGCCTCGGTCGGCGGCGAGGGAGTCGACGTGGACGGCGTAGACGCCGGCCTGGGTCTGGGTGGTCGCCGAGGAGTAGCGGACCGTGCCGGTCACCCCGGATGCGGGCGCGAACGTGCCGGTGGCTCCGAACTTCGCCGGCCACGCCCGGCGGGTCGGCGGCGAAGGCGGTGGTGAACGTGCCTGCGTCGAAGCTCAGCCGGCCCGTGCGGGTCAGGGAGACACCGGGCGCGCCGGCGGAGCCGACCAGGTTGAGCAGCGACTGCTGCAGCGATGCGCGCGGTGCTGTCGCCGACCAGCGCGCCGCCGCTCTTGGTGGTCGCGTTCCACGGCGGTGGCCGATCTCGATGCTCGCACAGGACGGTGTTCGCGGCGTCCACGAGCTTCTGGACGTCCGTCGGCCACCGCGCTGCCGTCGACCTGAGGAGCCGACGGTGACGCCGCTCTCGACCCGGCTGACGGTGAACGACAGGCCGGGCACGACGCCGGCGAAGGTGTTGCGTCGAGGAGGAGACCGTGAACGCGGTGGCCGGGTTCTCCCCGACGGTGATCTGGGCGTCGCTGGCCTCGGTCAGGACGTCGAGCGCCGGTGAAGCCGTCCAGACCGCGTGACCGAGAACTCGCGAGCTCGGCACCGGTGCCGCGGCGCTGAGCTGGAGCCGGTACTGGCCGGGCGAGGTCTGCACGGCCGAGGCGGTGACGCCGGCCGACGAGGCGTTGACCGCGGCGATCACGTCGGCCAGCGAGCCGGAACCGATCTGCACCTCGACCGTGGAACCGTCGTGCTTGGTGATGGTGAGCGGGCCCGAGGCGACCTGGGTGCCGAGCGAGCCGACCGCGTTCTGCGAGACCAGCGAGTGGGCCTTGGCCGTCGAGTTGACGTCGAAGGTGAGCGAGGCGGCCTGGGTGCCGGTGGCGGTCGCGGTGACCCCGGTCGAGGACGACGTGCGCCGACGGCCCGGCCAGTCGCGAGGTCTTGGCGACCTTCTTGGCCAGGCTGCACAGGGTGCCCAGCGAGGTGATCAGGTTGCCGAAGGTGTCGGCGGCCTTCTGCTGCGGGTCTGCTGCGTGCGTGAGCAGGGTCTGCTGGTTCTGCTGCACCGAGACCAGGGAGTTGATGAGGCCGGCGGTGTCGATCCCGGAGACGGCGCCGGAGACGCTGATCTGGGACATCGGGACCCTCCTCGTGGCTGATGCTGCGATCGCCGCGCCGGCCGGTGCGGCGCGGTGGAGCTGATGGCGGGTGCGCGGGCTGCGGTGCTGCCGCAGGCGGCCGGCGGGGTGGCGGCCCGGTTGGGTCGCCACCGCCGCCGGGTCGCTCTACTGCAGCAGCCGCAGCACCGACTGCGGAGCCTGGTTGGCCTGGGCCAACATGGCCGTGCCGGCCTGGGACAGGATCTGGGAGCGGGTGAACGACACCATCTCCTGCGCCATGTCGGTGTCACGGATCCGGCTCTCCGAGGCGGTCAGGTTCTCGACCGCCACGTTGAGGTTGTTGATCTTGTGCTCGAGCCGGTTCTGCGAGGCGCCGAGCCCGGCGCGGGTGGTGCTGACCGTGTTGATCGCCGCGTCGACCGCGGTGATCGCCGCCGAGGCCGAGCCGTGGTCAGGTTGAGCGAGTTCACGCGCGAGCCCGGTGGAGCTCATCGCGGTGCTCACGGCCACGGACAGGGTCTCCCCGGCCTGCGCGCCGACCTGGAAGGTGCCGGTGAAGGTGCCGTCCAGCAGCTTGGTGCCGTTGAACGTGGTCTTGCCGGCGATGTCGTCCAGCTCGGAGACGAGCTGGGTGAACTCGGCGTTGGCCGCGGCCTTCGACTGAGTGCTCTGCCCTCCGTCGTTGGACGCCTGGACGGCGAGGTCACGCATCCGCTGCAGGATCGAGTGCGTCTCGGTGAGCGCGCCTTCAGCGGTCTGGACGACACTGATGCCGTCCTGGGCGTTGCGAACGGCGACCTTGAGCCCGCCGATCTGCGCCCGCAGACCCTCGGAGATCGCCAGGCCCGACGCGTCGTCGGCGGCCCGGTTGATGCGGAACCCGCTGGACAGCTTCTCCAGCGACTTGCTCATCTGCCCGTCGGTGACCGACAGGTTCCGGTAGGCGTTGAACGCGGCGATGTTGTTGTTGATGCGAAGACCCACGGTGTCCTCCTTGGTCAGGGTCCTTCACCGGTCCATCCGTGGACCGGCCTGTGATTCCTATCGGCGCCCGCCCGGCCGTGTTGAGCGAAAGGGCCTGGGCAAGCGGGTGATCCGCTTCGACGTGCCGTGCGGAAGGGCTCTGTCGAGCGTGCGGAGTCCGTCGAGCGTGCGGACGCCGACGGCCGGCGCCCGGATCGCGGTTGGCGATCGGGCGCCGGCCGTGGTGCCCCGCACACCGCCGCGCGCTGCGCGGCACCGGGCCGGGTCTGACGGTGGGTGAGGCCGTCAGGCCGGTGCGTGGAAGGAACTCCCCGCGGTGTGTCCTCCGGCGCCCGACGCACGTCGGAGTGCCGAGGTCATGAGGACTGAAGGGTCAGCCGGCGTCGCGGCCGGTGTCGCCGATGGGGAGGCGGCGGCGGATGTTCTCATCGGCCCACCCGACAGATAGGCCTGGACGTCGGCGCGTTGGCGGACGTTGGACCGCGCAGCCACGGAGCTGACATAGGCCTCGCGCCGCCGGGCACGGACACCATCGCCCTCCGTGGTCGCCCCCTGACCTGCGCGCGCGTCATCACTGAGGAGACGGGACAGCGCCTCTCGCAACAGATCCAGTCCCTCGGCGCGCAGCTGGGAGGCGCGGGACTGGGTGACCCGCAGCTCCTCGGCGAGTTCGGTCAACTGCCGGTTCTGCAGGTAGTAGCCCTCCACGACGTGCCCGGGTGCGCTCGGGCAGCTCGGCGATCGCATCGCGCAGGTAACCCATCCGCTCGGCCGCGATCAGGGCCTCGTCGGGTCGTGGTGCCCGGTCCGGGAGGCCGGCGCCGAGGCCCTCGTCGTCCGCGGCGATCGGGTCCAGGCTGAGCAGCGTCGCCCGGTCGGTGCTGTGCAGCACCTGGCGGATCTCCTCGGTCGACATACCGCTGGCCGCGGCCAGTTCGCCCTCGGTCGGCGTGCGCTGCAGCGCCCGGGTCAGGTCCTCGGACACCGCGTTCAGGGCGCGTGCCCGCGAGCGGACCGAGCGGGTCGCCCAGTCGCGCTGGCGCATCTGGTCGATCATCGCTCCCCGTACCCGGGTGCTGGCGAACCGCGGGAACGGGACCCCCTGCTCGGGGTCGAAGGAGTGGGCGGCCTGGACCAGGGCCAGGGCGCCCGCTCCGATCAGATCATCGGTGTCCAGGTGCCGAGGAAGGCGTGAGGCAGCTTCGCGGGCCAGATGGCCCACGAGCGCGAGATGGGTCGTGACGAGCTCGTCGACGTCTACCGTCGGTCCAGGCACAGAGACTGGCATCGGTGCTGGGGCAGTCCGGCTTTCGCCGCGGCGGGCGGCCGATGCCCGAGCGAGCCACGGAATCACTCGTGCGGCGCAGTTCCCGTGCCCCGAAGGGCTCAGGTCGCTGCCCGGGATGCCGACAGGACACCAGAACCACTGAACCCGTACGTCAAGCCGACCGTTCGACAATGGAGCGCCGAGATGAGCCTTCCCGATCTGGCCGCAGTGCTGTGGCGGCAGCGAGAGTTGCTCGAGCGCCTGGTCTACCGACTGGAGTGCGAGCAACTGCTACTGGCGGCCGGCCGCACCCGCTTCCTGCCGCTGGCCACCTCAGAGGTCGAGATGCTCATCTCCGAGCTCTCGGTGCTGGAGCTGCAACGCGCCGCGAACGCCGATGCGGTGGCCCGCGAGGTCGGCCAACCGGCCGGCACGGGTCTGGAGCAGCTGGCTGCGGCGGCACCGCCCCCGTGGACCGGGGTCCTGATCGAACACCGCAACACCCTGCTCACCCTGACCAGTGAGCTCACCGTGCTGGCCGAGACCAACCGGCACCTGATGTCGGCTGGGCTGCAGGCCGTGGAACAGGCGCTGGCCGGGCTCGGCCTGAGCCGCGCCGAGGACACGGGCGGGTACAACGCCCACGGACGACGCGACCGCAGCGGTGGGCTCACCGTCGTCGACCGGGAGCTGTGAGCCGGCGATGACCAGCTTCGGCACCCTGAACACGGCGGTCACCGGACTGCGGGCGGCGCAGCGGGCCCTCGACGCCACGAGCCAGAACGTGGTGAACGCCAACACTCCCGGCTACTCGCGCCAGAAGGTCCAGCAGTCCTCGGTGGGCAGCACCACGAACGCCACCTTCCACACCGGTACCTCGGTGCCGGTGGGTGGGGTCAAGATCGATGCGGTGATCCGGGTGCGCGACGCCTTCATCGAGGCCACGCGGGCCGCGGCCGGCGGCCGCCAGGCCGCACTGTCGGCCGAGGGCGCCGCGCTGACCGGCGCCGAGAACCTGCTCAGCGAGCCGGGGGACCGCGGCCTGCAGTCGGGACTGGACTCGTTCTACGCCTCCTGGCAGGAGCTCTCGCTCAATCCCGGCGAGGGAGCCTCGGCCGCCACGGTGGTGCAGCGTGGGATCGCCCTGACCGATCAGCTGCACACCATGGGCAACGGTCTGAGTGCCCAGTGGCAGGAGGCGCACCAGCGCCTCGACGATGTGGTCACCCGTGCCAACGCCACGGCCGTCCGACCTCGCCGCGCTGAACCGCAAGGTGCTCGACGCGGCGGCCGGTGGACAGTCCTACAACGAGTTGCTGGACAAGCGGGACGCCCTGGTGCGCGATCTCGCGGACCTGGTGGGCGGGTATGCGGTCCCCGGTCGGGACGGGCAGGTCTCGGTGTCGGTCAACGGGATCAACCTGGTCCACGGGGATGTCGCGCAGACTCTGACCCTGTCCGGCGGCACCACCATCGACGCGGCGACGACGGACCCGCCGACGATCACCTGGGGCACCACCCCCGTTCCGATCGAATCGGGCGCGGCGGCAGGTCATCTGGCCGCCCTGCGCTCGGATCTGCCTCAGGTGCTGACCGACCTCGACGGTGTCGCCGCCTCGCTGATCAACGCGGTGAACACCGTGCACGCCACCGGGTTCACGAACTCGGGGACGGCGGGCGGAACCTTCTTCAGCGGCACCGGCGCCCGCGACATCGCCCTGACCTCGACCGATCCCACCGACCTGGCGATCGCCGCCGTGCCCGGCACGGTCGACGGGTCGGTGGCCATGAAGATCGGTGATCTGGCCTCCGACTCCATCAGTTCCGCCGTCCTGGGCGGCAGCCCGGGCCCGTCGGCGCGCTGGCGTTCGCTGGTGAGCGGGCTGGGCAGCCGGGTGGAGGGACTGAACGGAGCCCTGACGGTCCAGAACTCTGTCGTGGCCACCGCGGACGACGCGGTCGCGGCCGACTCGGGCGTCAGCCTCGACGAGGAGATGACCGGGATGCTGATGTTCCAGCGGGCCTACCAGGCCTCCGCCCGGGTGATCACCACCGTCGACGAGATGATGGACACCCTGATCAATCGCACCGGAGTGGTGGGGAGGTAAGCGATGAGCACCAGGATCACCTACGGGATGACGGCCAACACCTCGCTGCGGGGCCTGCAGGCCGGGCTGGCCCGGACCCAGGACCTACAGGAGCAGTTGTCCAGCGGCAGGCGGTTGTTCAGGCCCAGCGACGACCCGGTGGCCACCGCCGCCTCGATGCGCATGCGCTCGGCCAAGCAGGCCGACGAGCAGTATCAGCGCAACGGCGACCAGGCGCAGGGCCGGCTGGCCACGGCGGACTCCGCATTGACCTCGCTCAGCGATCGGGTGCGCGCGGTGCGCGAGCTGATGGTCGCCTCGAACAACGGCGCGCTCAATGCGGACGGGCGTACCGCTCTGGCCGATCAGGTGAAGGCACTGCGCACCGAGGTGCTCAGTCTCTACAACACGACCTACCTGGACCGCCCGATCTTCGGTGGGACGGTGCCGGGCACCCAGGCGGTGGACCCGGCCACGGGGACCTACCTGGGCAACGACAGCGCCGTCGAGGTGCGGATCTCGACCGACTCGACGTTGCGGATCGACGTGCCGGGCAGCTCGGCCGCGGCGAACGTCCTGCCGGGTGTCCTCGACGCGGTGGCGACCAGCGTGGCCTCGGGCACCGGAGCGACGAGCTCTGACTTCGCCGCCCTGGACAGCGCGTTCAGCACCATCCAGACGGCACTGAGCAGCGTGGGAGCCCGGACCCAGCGTCTGGAGAACACCCAGTCGACGGTGGACAGCCACAGGCTCGACCTGCTCTCGCGGATCAGCGAGAACGAGGACGTGGACCTACCCGAGACGATCATGAACCTGCAGGCCCAACAGGTGGGCTACCAGGCGGCGCTCGGGGCCACCGCGAAGGTGCTGCAGACGTCGTTGCTGGACTTCCTGAGATGAACGAGGTGACCTTCGTGGGCGATGCCCTGACCGCACTGGAGCAGGCCGTGGACCCGGCGAGCTCCGTGCCCGAGGCTCGACCCGGTCCGGACGACGGACAGGACGACGGGGCGGACGGCGTCGGAGCGGCGTCGGGACTGCCCGAGCTGGTCTTCGTGCGTCCCCTGCCGGGCTTCGCCCAGTTGACCCGGTTCGCGCTGGTTCGGATGGACCACGCCGCGGATGCCGCGGATGTCGACGATCTCCCGGATGGCGCGCTGGACGGCGTTTCGCCTGACGGAGACGTCCCGGGATCGCCCGACCCGTCCGGTCTGCTGTTCGAGCTGCGCAGTCTTCAGGCCCCTGACGTGCGGTTTCTCGTCGCCGCACCGGCGGCGTTCTTTCCGGACTACGTGATCGATCTGGACGAGACCGCGTGCGCGGACCTGGGTCTGCTGGACGCCGAGGACGCGCTCGTGCTGGTCGTCCTGTCGACCGATGCTGACACAGAGTCAACGACCGCTAACCTTCTGGCACCGGTCGTCGTGAACGCCCGGAACCGGTCGGCGGCACAGATCATCCTGTCCGGAACCGATTGGCCGGTCCGCGCAACCGTCGCCTAGTCGGGCCCTGAGGTCCGGCGGCAGCGTCGGGATCCATGGAGGGAGCCCGCAGTGCTGGTGCTGACCAGGCGTGCTGGGGAGAGCATCGTCATCGGTGACGACGTGCGCGTCGTCGTCCTGGACGTTCGGGGGGACACGGTGCGCCTCGGTATCGAGGCTCCGCGCAGTGTTCAGGTACACCGTGCCGAGGTCTATGCCGAGGTGCAGGCGGCCAATGCCGCCGCCGCCAGCGCCGGCTCCGACCTGGGGCCGTTGGCCGACCGGCTGCAGAAGATCGCCAAGCCGCGTCCGGGCCACCCGGGTGGCCGGGTCCGGCCCCCGCAGCAGGGCGGCGGCCCCGGGGAACATGTCGAGGTGCAGGCGGACCGCGAGGGGTAGGCGCGAGGGGTGGGACAGTACAGCTAGGTCGCGCCGTCGCCCCGGCGCACCGCCGCAAGCAGCATCTGCGCGACGTCCACGACCTCGACGTCGTCGCCGGCTCCGCCGTCGGCCTGGGCGGCGGTCAGCCCGTCGGAGAGCATCACGCGGCAGAACGGGCAGGCCACGGCGATCTTGTCCGCGCCGGTGCCGACCGCCTCGGCGGTCCGATTCGCGTTGATCCGCGTTCCGAGCTTCTCCTCCATCCACATCCGCGCACCACCGGCGCCGCAGCAGAACGAGCGCTCCGAGTTGCGCTCCATCTCGGCCAGCCGTACCCCGGGCAGCGCGCCGATCAACTCGCGCGGCGGGGAGTAGACGCCGTTGTGCCGGCCGATGTAGCACGGGTCGTGGTACGTCACCGTCGACCCGTCGCCGTCCGCGGCCGGCAGCGAGCCGTCGGCCGAGGCGATCACCGTCGTCCCCTTCGACAGCGGGGCCATGGGGGTCAGCCGGCCCTCGCGCACGAGGCGGTTGAGCAACTGGGTGTGGTGCACCACCTCGTAGGTGCCGCCGAGCTGCGGATACTCGTTCTTCAGGGTGTTGAAACAGTGCGCGCAGGTGACCACGATCCGGGTGGCCTTCGCCTCGGCGAGCACCTCGACGTTGCCCATCGCCAGGGTCTGGAACAGGAACTCGTTGCCCGACCGTCGGGCGGCATCACCCGTACAGGACTCCCCGTCGCCCAGGACGGCGAAGCTCACCCCGGCGGTGTGCAGCAGTTCGGCCACCGCGCGCGTGGTCTTCTTCGCCCGATCCTCGTAGGCGCCCGCGCAGCCGACCCAGAACAGGTAGTCGACCTCGGAGGCGTCCTCGACGTCGGCCCCGATCTGCTTGACCTCGAACGGCAGCCCCTTCGCCCAGTCCATCCGCAGGCGGGCGTTCATGCCCCACGGGTTCGCGTTCTTCTCCAGGTTCTTGAACAGTCCGCCCAGCTCGGTCGGGAATGCCGACTCGATGAGCACCTGGTAGCGCCGCATGTCGAGGATGTGATCGACGTGCTCGATGTCGACCGGGCACTGCTCGACGCAGGCCCCGCACGTGGTGCACGACCACAGCACGTCCGGGTCGACCACGCCGCCGGCGAGCGGGTTCTGCTCGTCCACCGGGCCGACCAGGGGTCGCTCGCCGTGGGCCCGGGCCGCCGCCGGGAGGTGCTCGCGCTCGCCCTCGGTGGCCAGCAGGTAGGGCGCCTTCGCGTGCGCGTGGTCGCGCAGGTTGAGCATCAGCAGCTTGGGGGACAGGGGCTTGTCGGTGTTCCAGGCCGGGCACTGGGACTGGCAGCGACCGCACTCGGTGCAGGTGCTGAAGTCCAGCAGACCCTTCCAGGTGAAGTCCTCGACCTTGCCGACGCCCAACGCCGGCTCCTCGTCCTCGAGTTCCTCCAGGGTCTCGAAGTCGAGGACCTGACCCTTGATCCGGATCGGCTGGAGAGCTCCCAGGGACGGCGCGAGGGCCGAGGTGTCCCGGCCCGGCGTCCGGCCGGGGTGGCGCTTGAACCAGATGTTGACGAAGGCCAGGAAACGGTGCCAGGCCACGCCCATGGTCGGCACCGAGGCGATGACCAGGAACCAGCCCATCGACACGAAGATCTTGAGCCCGGCGACCAGGACGACCGCGTTCTCCAGGGCACCGACCGACGCACCGGCGAACATCGAGCCGAGCCAGGCGGTCAGCGGGAAGTGGGCGAGGCTGGCCTGGGCGGCCTCCTCACCGCCGGAGGCCTGGAACAGGGCATACTCCAACCCACGCAGGGTCAGGATGCACAGCGCCACCACGAGGATGACGCCCTCGACGAAGTAGGCCTGCCAGAAGGTCGACCCGTAGAAACGGGAGCGACGCCCCTGCTGACCGGGTGCGCTGCGCGGATGCTGGCGCTGGCGGATCACGATGAGCACCGTGATGCCGATCAGGGTGAGCCAGGCCAGCACCTCGGTGAACCACTCGTAGGGGATGAAGTGCCCGATCACCGGGAGCGCGAAGTGCGGGTCGAACAACTGGCCGTAGGCGTTGAGCAGCGTGAGCAACAGCCCGATGAACCCGACGAAGACGAACCAGTGCATGAGGCCGACCAGGGGCCACCGGCCCAACCGGGCATGGCCGAGCGACTCGGCGAGGAGCGAGTAGATCCGCTCGCCGGTCCGGCCGGAACGGGTCGGGTCGGGCTGGCCCAGCCTGAGCACACGGACGATCTGGGTCACGGCCCGGGCGAACAGGGCGACCCCGATGATCGTGAACGCCGCGATCGGCGACACGACGGCGATCTGCAGTGCACTCATGGCCTCGACTCTCTCTCGTGCGTCGCGTCGACGCACGTCGTCAGGCGTGGCGATCCTCACGTGGTGTGGGCTCGATCACGGCCCAGCACGACAGCCTGGCAGATGCCACCGGGACAGGCGAGGAACGTGCCCCGAGGGGCACCGAGGCCCTAGGGTTCCTCGCATCCTTACCGACCACCGCGGGAAGAGGGGCCATGACCTTCCAGGACGCCGTCCGGACCTGCCTGCAGCAGAAGTACGCCGACTTCAGCGGTCGAGCACGCCGCTCCGAGTTCTGGTTCTTCGCTCTGTTCAACGTGATCGTCAGCATCGTCGCCAACGTGATCGACTCCGTGCTGGGCCTGCCCGACGTGGGCACCTCCGGCCTGGTGTCCACTCTGGCGGGCCTGGCCCTGCTGGTGCCGGGCCTGGCGGTCGGTGCGCGACGTCTGCATGACACAGGTCGCTCCGGTTGGTGGCTGTTGATCGGGCTGATCCCGCTCATCGGCGCGATCGTGCTGATCGTCTTCTTCGTCCAGGACTCCCACCCGCAGCCGAACCAGCACGGTCCGTCGCCGAAGGGCGGCGCCCCCGGGTCCTTCGGACAGGGACCGGGCTACGGGCAGCAGTTCCCGCCCCCCGGCTACGGCCAGCAGCCCCCGCCCCCCGGCTACGGCCAGCAGCCCCCGCCCCCCGGCTACGGCCAGCAGCCCCCGCCCCCCGGCTACGGCCAGGAGCCTCCGCCCCCCGGCTACGGCCAGCAGTAATCGGAACGCCGGAGGTCCCGGCGTCTAGGATCGGCTCATGGTCGACGTCGATCCGGGCTCAATGGTGCCGCCGACGCTGGGGTCCATCATCCGGCGCCAACGTGAACTGGCGGCGCTGCCGATGCGCCAGCTCGCTGCAGCGGCCGGGATCTCCAACCCCTATCTGTCACAGATCGAGAGGGATCTGCGGGCGCCCTCGGACGCCGTCCTGACCGCGATCGCCCAGTGCCTGCAGACCACGGCCGACGACCTCTACGCGCAGGCGGGATACCGGTCGAACGGATTCCGCGGTCCGGGCGACGACCAGCCGTGCCTGCTCGACGCCATCACCGGCGCGGGCGAGTTGACCGCGGCCCAGCAGCGCGCGCTCACGGAGGTCTACCGGGCGTTCGTGGACGCCAATGCGGCCCGGCGCCGGCCCGGTCCTTGACGTCGTCCAGGTCGGGCTCGCGGATCTGGCCCGACTCCGCACCGACCACCTCGGGGAAGAGGGGCCGTGACCTTCCAGGGCGCCGTTCGAATCTGCCTGCAGCGCAAGTACGCCGACCCCGACGGTCGAGCCCGCCGGGCCGAGTTCTGGTTCTTCGCCCTGTTCACGGCGATCGTGCGCGTCGTCGCCGGCCTCATCGACTCCGCGCTGGGCCTGCCCGAGCTGGGCGGTTCCACCCTGGTGGGCGTCCCTGGGCCGCTGGCCACCGTCGCGAACCTGGTGGGCGGCACGGGGCTGCTCGCCACCGTGGCCAGCGCGGCGTTGCTGATCCCCGGTCTCGCGGTCGGTGCGCGACGTCTGCACGACACCGGGCGCTCGGGTGGGTGGCTGGCCTTCTGGCTGGTCCCGATCGTCGGCTGGATCGTCCTGATCGTGTTCCTCGCGCAGGGCAGCGACCCGAAGCCGAACCAGCACGGCCCGTCGCCCGCCTGACGGGCGGCCCCGGATCTGCCGTGACGGATCTGCCGCAACGGTCGCGACCCCGCCGGAGGACCTCCGGCGTCGCGTCAGAAGTATCTCGACCCCGTCAGGGGGCCGCGTCCTCGATCAGGGATCGGGAGGCGATGTCCGCGAAGACCGGCTTCCAGCACTGCTGCAGCGATTCGTGACCCATGAAGATCCCCAGGTGGCCGCCCGCGGTGGTCAGCCGGGTGATGTTCTCCTCGGTGGTCGAGACGAAGTCCGCGAGCGCCCACACCTGGTCCGGTGGGGTGATGTGATCCTTGGCGCCCGCCAAGAGGTACAACGGGCAGTGGATCTCGGCCAGATCCACCACCTTCCCGCCGATCTCCAGAGTGCCCTTGAGCAGCTCGTTGTTGAGGAACAGGTGCTCGATGATCCACAGGTAGAAGGCTCCGGGGATCGGCTGGGTCCACTGGAACCAGTCCTCGAAGCGGCGGTAGCGCTCCACATGGCGGGGATCGTTGATGTTGGCCAACAGGGCCATCTGGCGCTGGAACTCGGCCTCGGGCTGCATGAGCTTGAAGCCCGACACCAGGAACTCGCCGGGTAGGAGGCCGCCGTTGGCCTCCACCGCCGCCTGATAGAAGTCCAGTTGGCCCATCGGGGTCATCAACTGCATCCAGTCGTGGATAAGCGGTTCCCCCGCGTGGAAGTCGATCGGGGCACCGGCGATGACCAGGGTGTGCACGGTGTCCGGATGGACCGCCGAGTAGATGGTGGCGAGCCAGCCGCCCTGGCAGTCGCCCACCAGGTTCACGTGCCCACCGAGCAGGTCCACGGCCTCCTTGACGACCGCCACGTAGTCGTCGACGGTGGCGTCCTTGGTCTGGGCGGTGGCCCCGATCCAGTCCATCGAGTAGACGCGGACGCAGCCTGCCTCCAGCGCGGTGAGCACCTGGGACTGGCCAGGGGCGTAGTCGACGATGCACGAGTCATGGCCCGCCTGCGGCGGCAGGACGAGGGTGGGGACGACGTCGTGTGGTTCGTCGGGGCCGCTGAAGTCGCGCAGCCGGGCCAACGGC
Source organism: uncultured Actinomycetota bacterium (assembly GCA_963750395.1). Lineage (GTDB taxonomy): Bacteria > Actinomycetota > Actinomycetes > Actinomycetales > Kineosporiaceae > JADJPO01. The sequence goes on from CAVVQM010000008.1 coordinate 255,934, forward strand.
CACTCGGCGGTGATCGTGTGCGGGCTGGCCCACGTCGGGCGCTCCTGGCGGGCGAGTTCCTTGGACCACTGCACCATGTCGCGGGCGGCGTCCCAGGGACGGGCATCGCGCTGGACCAACTGGCTCCAGTAGTCCACCCCGTTGCGGATGATCGAGCCGGCGATCTCGTACAGCGACTCCGCACCGGCGTCGACGATGCCGGGCGGGCACTGCACCAACGGTCCGCGCTTGCGCACCGTCGCGCTGCCGGTCGGCTCGAGGTTGCCCGCCTGCCTGCTGGCCAGGGTCTTCAGGCGTGTCGCGGTAGCCCGGTGACTGGGTAGTGGTGTGTGCTGGAGGGCAGCCTCGCCGCCGTTTCCGCCCGCGTTTGTGCTCTGGCTCATCGCGCCGTCCACCCCATGTCCATCGATATGGCGACCCCGGTGACCGAGGAGCCGAACGGCCCGGTGAGGAAGGCGGCCATCTCGGCCACCTCCTCGGGTTCGATCAGCCGCTTGACCGGTTGGGAGGCGAGGATGACCTTCTCGATCACCTCGCTCTCGGCGAGTCCGTGTGCGGCGGCCTGATCGGCGATCTGCTTCTCGACCAGTGGAGTACGGACGTAGGCCGGGCACAGGGCGCTGGCGCGCACACCGACGTCCGCGCCTTCGAGGGCGAGTGTCTTCACCAGCCCCAGCACGCCGTGCTTGGCGGAGACGTAGCCGGCCTTGAACGGGGAGGCGGTGAGTGCATGCGCGGAGGCGATCACGCAGATCCGGCCATCACCCGAGGCGACCAGGTGGTCCCAGCCGTACTTGGCCAGCAGGAACGGGCTGGTGAGCAGGATGGACAGCAGCGCGTCCCACCGGTCCTCGTCGAAGTCCCTGATGGGCGAGACGTGCTGGAAGCCGGCGTTCGGCACGATGACGTCGAGGCGACCGAAACGCTCGATCGCGGTGTCGACGGCCAGCCGATTCCCCCCGCGGGTGGTCAGATCGGCCGCCAGGGCGACACCCGGCGTCTGGGGGCCCGGGTCCAGATCGACCGAGAGGACGTCGAGACCCCCCTTGGCCAGTCTCGCGGCGATGGCCGCGCCGATCCCGCTGCCGGCGCCGGTCACGATCGCCGCGCGTCGTCCCGTGCCGGTCGGCTCCGAGGGTGCGTTCATCGGATTGCCCGCTCCTGTCGTAGGGGGTCGCGCGACCGTCCGGCCGGCGGGTGATGCGGCGGCGTGCCCTCGTGGTGGGGGCGGATCAGGCCAGCCCGGCGCGCACGGCCCTCGTCCAGGCACCGTTCACGTTGCGCACCAGGGCGGCCTGGGCATCGATCTGGTCGGCCAGCCACTGCGGTGCCACCCGGCCGCTGTGGCGCTTCTGGAAGTCGATGAGGGTCTCGAGAACGGTGTCCCAGGCGTCCAGCGCGGTCAGCGCGGTCACCCGGGTGCCGGCCAGGATGCGCTCGTTCAGCTCGACGGCCCGCTGGAGACTGGCCGGGTGTGCTGCCGACACCGCGCCCACGGGGTCGAACCAGGTCACGGCGGAATCGTGGGGGGTCATCGCAATCTCCTGACGTCATTGGCCGGGATGCGCTCGGGTGCACGCTCCCACGTCAGGTTAGCCGTTTTGCTAACCATGCTAACCATCGCAGATGTGGCATAGGCCACGTCGCGTGGGTTCCGGTCCGGCGAGTGGTCCAACGGTGTCAGACGGCGACACGGTGACAGGCGCCGCCTCCTGGTCGGAGGCGGCGCCCGCCAGGGTCGTGAAGCAGGGGCGCGGGTGAGGTGTGAGGTGCTGGAGCGAGCGGTCGGCTCAGTTCATGTCGAGACCGCCGTTGACCCCCCAGGTCTGGCCTGTGATGTAGCCGGAGGCGTCGGAGGCCAGGAAGTGCACCACGCGGGCGATCTCGTCGGGGTGAGCCAGCCGGCCGACCGGGATCTGGGCCTTGAGACGGTCCATCACCTTTTCGGGGATGTGCTGGACCATCTCGGTCGCGACGTAGCCCGGGGTCACACAGTTGACGGTGATCCCCATCTCGTTGCTCTCGTGACGACCGGCCTTCTTGAGCTGGAACTCCACCTCCCGGGCGAGCGTCTTGGTCAGGCCGAACAGACCCGATTTGGACGCCGCATAGTTCGCCTGGCCGATGTTGCCCATCTCACCGATGACGGAGCTCACCATGATGATGCGGCCGGTGCCACGGTCGACGAAGTGCGGTAGCACCGCCTGGGACAGGTAGAACGCGCCGGACAGGTTGACCGCGATGACCTTGTTCCAGTCGTCGTCGGTCATCTTGGCCACGGTGCGGTCGATCGTGATGCCGGCGTTGTTGATCAGGATGTCGAGGCGCCCGTGCTCCTCGAGAACCTCCTGCACCGTCCGGCGGCAGTCGTCGCCCTTTCCGATGTTGCCCTTGTGCAGGGAGATCTTCTGATCGTCGTCGAGGTGATCTGCCTTGAACTGGGAGGCGAAGGCGTTCGCGGCCTCGTCGTTGCTGCTGTAACCGGCGGCGATGGTGGCTCCCTGACCGGCCAGGCTCTTGCAGATCGCCGAACCGATGCCGCGGGTACCGCCGGTCACGAACGCGACTCGGTCCTTCAACTTGCCCCGGTCGACGTGCAGGACCTTGGCCTCGGGCTGCGCGGGGGTGTCGGTGCTCATCAGCATGCTCCTCTTCATCGAGTGACGTCGGTGCCGGACGTGCGTACCGGCGGTGGGACGGGGTCAGACCGTGGCCACGAGCCTCGGCGATGGGCAGTTGTCGCAGGACGGGGTCAGGACGATGGCGACTCGCGGGTTGCGAGTTCCGGTGCGCCGGAGCGGTGGGACAACCAGGCCGTGATGTCCGGCCAGGTCTGGTGTTTCGCTTTGGAGCCGGCCATCAGACCGATGTGGCCACCCCGGCGGTCGAAGTGCGTCAGGTCCTTCGAGCCGCACATGGACAGGAACGGCAGGGTTCCGCAGCGGGGGGAGATGTGATCTGCGCTCGCCGTGACGACCAGCACCGACGGTTCGACGATGTCGCCGTAGTCGACCCGGTGGTCGCGTAGCCGCATGGTCCCGGCCACGAGCCGGTTCTCCTTGTACATCCAGGTGATCCAGTCGTGGTAGGCCTGCGCCGGGAACGGAGGGTTGTCCTGCACCCACTTGGACATCGCCTGATAGCCGGCCCGGTCGATCGACCCGTCGCGCACCTGGTCGAACACCTTGCGGCGGGTGGTGACGAAGTTGGTCACCGGTTTCAGCATGCGGTTCGCGAAGTCGATGGCAGGGCCGGGCAGGCCACCGTTGCTCGTGATCACATCGAGGTCGAACGAGTCCCGGTTGACCCAGTTCTCGTACACGCTGCCCTTGGTGTCCACCGGCATGGTGAGCGTGACCAGGTTCCGCACCTGTTCGTCGCCGGCGGTGATCGCCGTGTACATCGCCGTCAACGCGGCGCCGATGCACCAACCGACCAGGCTCAGCTGCTCCTGCCCGCTGGCGCGCAGCGTCTCGCGCACCGCCCAGTGCAACTCGTCGCACACGTAGTCGGCGACGCCCATGTGGTCGTCCTCGTCGCCCGGGACCCCCCAGTCGACGAGGAAGACGTCGTATCCCTCGCTCAGAAGGAACTCGACGAAGGAGTTGCCGGGCCGCAGGTCGAACACGTGCGGCCGGTTGATCAGGGCGAACACCAGCAGGATCGGGATCGGGTGCTTGCGATCGGCGCTGTGGTAGCGGTAGAGCGTCGTCTTGCGGTGGGTCCAGATCACTTCCTTCGGGGTCGCCGCGATGTTGGCGTCGTCGACGGTGAGCATCACCTCCGTCGTCCGGAGCAGTGCCAGCGGGATGCCCGCCAGGGTGTTGAGCATCCCCATCCCCGGGACGACGCCCGCCCCCTCGGACAGGCTCAGGTACGACAGGTCGGGGGCACCCGAGGCGGGCGCCCCCGTCCCCGTCGTCATGACGAGCCTCCCGCGGTCCGCTTGGCCGTCGACCGCGAGCCACTGGGCTTGGTGGCCCGGGCCCGCCCCGCGCCGTTCTGTCCACCGCCTGGCGCACCCTGCTGCCCGGCCTCGAGGACCTCCAAGCGGTCGGAGACGTCCTCGACGAGCTGCAGCAACCGCTCGAGCTTGTCCTCGGTTCGGCCCAGCTGGCGGGCGAGCGCGGTCACGTCCTGCCGGGCCGCCAGCCGGGTGGCCCGCACCGCCTCGTCGAGGGCGCCGTTGGCCATCCGGGTCATCGACAACACGACCGAGGCGGAGGTGGTGAACAGTTCGGCGAAGCCGTTGGTCGCCACGAGCTGGTCCATGGCCGTCGAGAGCCGGGACTCGAACTGCTCGTAGGCGGCGTAGGCCCCGGCCAGGGGATCGGTCGGCTGGGTCACATCGATCACCCGCGCTCGACGATCGCGGCGATGCCCTGGCCGCCACCGATGCACATCGTGACCATCGCGTACCGACCACCGCTGCGGGCCAGTTCGTACAGGGCCTTCACGGTCAGGATCGCACCGGTGGCCCCGATCGGGTGGCCGAGGCCGACGCCGCTGCCGTTGACGTTGGTCTTGTCGTCCGGCAGGCCCAGGTCGCGCGAGACCGCCAGGGCCTGGGCCGCGAAGGCCTCGTTGACCTCGAAGACGTCGATGTCGTCGACGGTGAGGCCGGCCCGGTCGAGCGCCTTGCGGACAGCCGGAACCGGTCCGATCCCCATGTATTCGGGCTCGACGCCGACGTGGCTGTAGGCGACGAGACGGCCCATCGGGGTCAGGCCCGCAGCCTCGGCCGCACCGCGTTCCATGAGCACCACAGCGGCCGCGGCGTCGTTGACACCGGAGGCGTTGCCGGCCGTGACCGAGCCGTCCTTCTTGAACGCCGGGCGCATCTTGGCCATGCCGGCAAGATCGATATCGGGTCGGGTGTGCTCATCGGTGTCGAAGATCACCGGCCCCTTGCGGCCCTTGACCTCGATCGGGACGATCTGCTCCTTGAACCGGCCCTCCGCGGTGGCGGCGGCGGCCCGCTTGTGGCTCTGGACCGCCAGGGCGTCCTGGTCCTCGCGGGAGATCTTCCACTTCTCGGCCACGTTCTCCGCCGTGATGCCCATGTGCACCTTGTCGAACGGGTCGGTCAGCGCGCCCACCATCGCGTCGATGAGCTGGCCGTCGCCCATCCGCTGGCCCCAGCGCGCGCCGGGCAGCCAGTACTGGGACCGGCTCATCGACTCGGCGCCGCCGGCCACGGCGACATCGCAGTCCCCCATGATCACGGCCTGGGCGGCCGAGACGATGGCCTGCAAACCGCTGCCGCACAGCCGGTTCAGGGTGAACGCGGGGGTGTCGGTGGGTAGCCCGCCATTGACTGCCGCCACCCGACCCAGGTACATGTCGCGCTGCTCGGTGTGGATGACGTTGCCGAAGACGACGTGACCGACCTGCTCGGGGGACACCCCGGCTCGGGCCACGGACTCGCGCACCATCGTGGCCGCGAGATCGGCTGGCGGTACGTCCTTGAGCCCGCCCCCGTACTTGCCGATCCCCGTTCGCACTGCGGACAGGAACACGACCTGACGGTCGGTGGCGGTGGACTGGTCTGGCATGGATGGCCTCCTTGGCTTCCCACGAAGGGTCAGGTGTTCACTGCACCGATTGCAATGGGACCCGGCTCGACGGTCTCCATACTTCGGCAAGTGGCCGTCGGTGCGCTAGGCCTGGGGTGAGAACCGGCGCGCGCCGTCCGATTCCCAGCGGGACCGAGGGCGGAACTGTTGCGCATGACGCACCGTGATGCGCATGACGCTAGACGATGCGCAACTGGCCCGTTACGGTGCCGAAACCAGTGGTGGCTGCGCACCCTGTAGACGGCGCCAGGAAGGCTCGATGATGACGTTCCCCTCGGACCTGCAGATCGCCCAAGGCGCGTCTTTGGCGCCCCTGACCGACATCGCCCGCACGATGGGCATCGGGGAGCACCTGCTGGAGCCGCACGGGGAATCCGTCGCGAAGATCAAGCTGGCGGCGCTCGACGAGCTGGCGGACCGCCCGAGGGCCAAGTACGTCGTGGTGTCCGCCGTGACCCCGACCCCCCTCGGGGAGGGCAAGACGACGACGACGGTCGGCCTCGGGCAGGCCTTTCGGCACATCGGGGCCTCGGCGACGATCGCGCTGCGTCAGCCGTCCATGGGCCCCACCTTCGGGATCAAGGGCGGTGCCGCGGGCGGCGGATACAGCCAGGTGATTCCGATGGAGCTGCTGAATCTGCACCTGACGGGCGACTTCCACGCCGTGACCGCGGCACACAACCTGCTCGCCGCCGTCCTGGACAACCACCTGCACCAGGGGAACACCCTGGGGATCGATCTGCACAACATCACCTGGCGCCGGGTGCTCGACGTCAACGACCGGGCGCTGCGCAACGTGGTGATCGGCCTCGGCGGCCGGCAGGACGGCGTCACCCGTCAGTCGGGCTTCGACATCACCGCGGCCTCGGAGGTGATGGCGCTCCTGTCGCTGTCGTCGTCCCTGACCGACCTCAGGCGCCGGCTGGCCGCGGTGGTGGTCGGCTACACGTACTCGGGTGAGCCGGTCACCGCCGAGGACCTTCGGGTGGCCGGCTCCATGGCGGCGATCCTCAGCGAGGCGGTCAAGCCGAACCTGCTGCAGACCCTCGAGCACACGCCGGTCCTGGTGCACACAGGACCCTTCGGGAACATCGCCACCGGCAACTCCTCGATCCTGGCCGACCTGATCGGCATCCGCAGCGGGGACTACCTGCTGACCGAGGCGGGTTTCGGTGCCGACATGGGTGCGGAGCGGTTCTTCAACATCAAGTGCCGGGCCTCGGGCCTGTCCCCGGACGCCGCGGTCGTGGTGGCCACGGTCCGGGCCCTCAAGGCCCACTCGGGGCGCTATCGGATCGTCGCGGGCCGTGCCCTGCCGCCGGAGCTGCTGACCGAGAGCCCGGACGACGTGATGGCCGGCGCCGCCAACCTGCGCAAGCAGATCGAGAACATCCACATGCACGGGATCCCGGCCGTGGTGGCGATCAACGCCTTCCCGACCGATCACCCCTCGGAGTGGAAGGCGATCGAGCAGGTGGCCCTCGAGTGCGGGGCCCGAGCGGCGGTCTCGCACCATTTCACCGACGGCGGCCGGGGGGCGGCCGAGCTCGCCGAGGCCGTGGCGGAGGCGGCCGCGGAGCCGTCACGGTTCGCGCTGCTCTATCCGGACGGCGCCAGCCTGCGCGAGAAGATCGAGACCATCGCGACCCGCGTCTACGGCGCCGACGGCGTCGACTACGACTACGTCGCCGCCCACCAACTCGACAACTACGAGCGCAACGGGTTCGGCTCGCTCCCGGTCTGCATCGCCAAGACCCACCTGTCGATCTCCTCCGACCCCTCGCTGCGGGGCGCCCCGACCGGGTGGCGGATGCCGGTGCGTGAGGTCCGCGCCTCGGTCGGCGCAGGATTCGTGTACCCGATCTGCGGCGAGATGCGGACGATGCCGGGCCTGTCCAAGAACCCGGCCGCGTTCGGCATCGATGTGGACGACGACGGAACCATCATCGGCCTGTCCTGACCGGCTGCGAGCCGTCCGGGGGTCAGGATGGCCCGGTGAACCCGAACCCGAGCATGCGTGCTGGACTGGCCCTGGCGGCCTTGGTGACGATGCTGGTGGCCTCCGCCTGCGCGAGCGACGAAGGCCCGACGACCTCCGCCACGGCGAGCCCGTCGCCGCCCGGCGGTGCCACGGCGGCGCCGTCCGGGTCCCCCTCGCCGTCCGGCGCGGTCGGTGCGGCGGCGCTGACCGGGGACGCCTCGCCCGGTGCGAATGCCTCCGAACCGGTCCCGAGCGGCACCGGGCCACTGACCTCCACGGCGACCCCGGCGCCGTCCGGGGTGTTGCAGGCCGCCGTGGTCAAGGACATCAGGGTCGGCGCGCACCCGGGCTTCGACCGGGTCGTGGTGGAGTTCGCCGGGACGTTCGGGCGCTGGCAGGTCCGCTATGCCGATGCGATCACCGAGGACCCCACCGACGAGCCGGTGCCGTTACAGGGCAACGCGTTCTTGTCCGTCGTGATCGACAATGCGACCTTCGACAACATCGTCCAGGCCGAGGGTGGGGTGCCGCACGTGGTCTACGAGGGCCCTCGCCGGATCACCCCGGAGCTGACCAGCGTGCGCGAGCTGGCCGACGCCGGTGACTTCGAGGCGGTGCTGAGCCTGGGTATCGGGGTCTCGGCCGAGACCGGGATCCGCGCCTACCGGTTGGACGATCCCAGCCGACTGGTCATCGATGTCGCCCACTGAGCGGGAGAGGCGCACCGGCATCCGCCGGGAGCGGCGATCGGGAGCCGGCGATATGGGTTCCTCCCGGCCCCCGTTCCGGCCCATATGATTGGACATTGGTCCTAGGTCGATATCCCTGCAGGCCCCATATGGTCGACATGAACCCGCGCAACACGCCTGTCGGGTGAGTCCATCGGCTCCTTGGGGAGATGTGAATGAAGATCGTCGTACCGGTCAAGTGGGTGCCCGAACCGACCGCCACCTGGAGGTTCACTCCCGAGCTGACCCTGGATCGGTCCGCGGTCGAAGGGCGCCTCTCCGAATTGGACGAGTACGCGGTCGAGCAGGCGGTGCGCCTGGTCGAGTCCGGCCTGGATGCCGAGGTGGTCGCGCTCACGGTGGGACCGGCGGAGGCCAACGGTGCCATTCGCAAGGCCCTGGCCATGGGCGCGGCCACCGCCGTCCACGTACAGGACCCGGCCATGGCCGGGTCTGACGCCCTGGCCACCTCGCGGGTCCTGGCCGCCGCTCTCACGCACATCGGCTTCGACATGGTGCTGACCGGCATGGCCTCGACCGACGCAGAGATGTCTGTCGTCCCGGCCATGACGGCCCAGTGGCTGGGACTGCCCCAGCTCACGTTCGCCGCCTCTCTCGCCGTCGACGGAGGCCGGGTGAACATTCGTCGGGACTCCGACACCTCGGTCGCCGAACTCAGCGCGCCACTGCCCGTGATGGTGTCGGTGACAGATCAGACGGGCGAGGCCCGCTACCCGGCATTCCGGGCGATCATGGCCGCCAAGAAGAAGCCGGTCACCACGCTCACGCTCGCCGACCTCGGCGTCGAACCGACCACGGTGGGCCTGGCGGCGGCCGCCTGTCGCGTCAGCGAGCTCGTACCCGCCCCCGCTCGCCAGGCGGGAACCGTCGTCGTGGACGGCTCCGATGGGTGCGACGGGGCCGGCGAGATCGCCGGCTTCCTCAGCACCCGTGGGTTCATCTGATCACTGCCGACGCTCCGACGGGCTCGCCGTCAGAGCGCTGAACGCCTCCAACCAGCAAACAGGAGCATTCCGTGTCCGACGTTCTCGTCCTGGCCGAGCAGGCCGACACCTCCACCCCCGGACTGCGCAAGGCCACCACCGAGCTGCTGACGCTGGCCGGCCGGTTGGGGACCCCCAAGGCGGTGCTGTTCGGATCCGCTGATCCCTCCGTCGTGGCCGAGCTCGGCCGGTTCGGCGCCGCCGCCGTCCTCCGCGTCGAGCCGCCGGCAGGGGCCGATGCCTACCTGGCCGTCGCCAAGGCCGAGGCGCTGGCCCAGTTGGTGGGTTCCGCTGACGTGGCCGCCGTCCTGATCACCTCCGATCCCCAGGGCAAGGACGTCGCGGGACGATTGGCGGTCGCCCTGGACAGCGGAGTGATCACCGACGCAGTGGACGTGGTCGCCGGACCGAGTGGGCCGCAGGCCAAACAGTCGGTCGTGGCCGGGCACTGGGTGGCCACGAGCGAGGTGGGACGGGGCACTCCGGTGATCACGGTGCGCCCGAACGCCGTGAACCCCGAGCCGGTGGGCGGAGACGCGCCGCCGGTCGAGGACGTGACGGTGGCCTTCAGCGACCTCGCCTCGGCCGTGCGCACGGACTCCCTCACGGCCAAGCAGTCCAGCGGCCGTCCGGAGCTGCTCGACGCGGCGGTGGTCGTGGCCGGCGGACGGGGGCTGGGTTCGGCCGACGGCTTCGCGCTCCTCGAGCGGCTGGCCGACTCCCTCGGTGGGGCGGTCGGTGCCTCCCGGGCGGCCACCGATCTGGATTGGTACCCCCACGAGAGCCAGATCGGTCAGACCGGAAAGACCGTTGCGCCGCAGCTGTATCTGGCCGCGGGTATATCGGGCGCGATTCAGCACCGGGCCGGGATGCAGAGCGCGAAGACGATCGTCGCCGTGAACAAGGATCCCAAGGCACCCATCTTCTCGATCGCCGACCTGGGCGTGGTGGGAGACCTGCACACCGTGCTGCCGGCCCTGGCCGAAGAGATCACCCGACGCAAGGAATGACCGGAACCGGGTCGAGGGCGGGCTGAGCAGGCTGAGAGGAGAGGGGTTCATGTGCTGGTTCGGTTGATCCTCGGCCTGGCGATGACGACGGTCGCGGTGATCCTGGCGGGGCGTCGTGCACTGTGGCTGTACCGGATCACGACCCGCGGGCACCAGCCGGCCGAACCCGGTCGGATGCGCGGCTGGTCAGCGACCGTGCGCTCCGAGGTGGTCGAGGTCCTGGGCCAGCGGCGCCTGCTCAAGTGGACGGTCCCGGGTCTGGCGCACTTCGCCGCCTTCTGGGGCTTCATGATCCTGGTGCTGACCCTGATCGAGGGATTCGGTGCCCTGTTCGTGAGGGACTTCGCGATCCCGGTCATCGGCCGGTGGCCGGTGGTCGGCTTCCTCGAGGACCTCATGATCCTGGTCACCCTGGTCTCGGTGATCGTCTTCGCGGTGATCCGCTGGCAGCAGACCCCGCAACGGCAGGGCCGATCCAGCCGATTCTTCGGCAGTCACACCGGTGCCGCCTGGTGGGTCCTGTTCATGATCTTCAACGTGGTGTGGACCCTGTTGCTGTATCGGGGCGCCCAGATCAACACCGGCAACTTCCCCTTCGCCAGCGGGGCCTTCGCCTCCGAGACGGTGGCCCGAGTGCTGGCCCCGCTGGGCGAGGGCGCCAACTCGGTGATCGAGCACGTCGGGATCCTGCTCGCACTGGGCGTGATCTACGCCTTCCTGCTCCTGGTGCTCCACAGCAAACACCTGCACATCTTCACCGCGCCGATCAACGTGGCCTTCGCCCGCAGACCGCCGGCCCTCGGTGCGCTGCAGCCGGTGTACTCCCAGGGCAAGCCGGTCGACTTCGAGGATCCGGGCGAGGACGACCTGATGGGTCGCTCGAGCATCGAGGACTTCACCTGGAAGGGCATGCTGGACCTGCTGTCCTGCACCGAGTGCGGGCGCTGCCAGTCCCAGTGCCCGGCCTGGAACACCGACAAGCCCCTGTCTCCCAAGCTGCTGGTGATGAGTCTGCGTGACCACGCCATGGCCAAGGCCGAGGGCAAGGAGATGGATCGACCCCTCGTCGGTCCCGCTGAGGGCGCGGACGGCGCGCCCGGCGGAGTCATCGACCCGGACGTGCTCTGGTCGTGCACCACCTGCGGCGCGTGTGTCAATCAGTGCCCGGTGGACATCGAGCACATCGACCACATCGTGGACATGCGGCGCAACCAGGTGCTCATCGAGGGTGTGTTCCCCACCGAGGCCGAGGCGATGCTGCGCAACCTCGAACACGCGGGCGACCCGTGGGGGCGTGGCGCCTCGGCCCGGATGGAATGGGCGGCCCCGCTCGACTTCGAGGTCCCGGTGCTCGGCGCCGGCGGCGAGGAGGTCCTCCCGGACGACGTCGAGTACCTCTATTGGGTCGGCTGCGCCGGCGCCCTCGACGACAAGGCGCAGGACACCACGCGGGCGGTCGCGACCCTGCTGCACCAGGCCGGCGTGCGGTACATGGTTCTCGGGGACGGCGAGACCTGCACCGGTGACGCCGCCAGACGGATCGGCCACGAGTTCCTCTTCCAGATGCTCGCGGCCACCAACGTCGAGACGCTCAACACGATCGGCGCCCGGCGGATCGTCGTCACCTGTGCCCACTGCTTCAACACGATCGCGAACGAATATCCCCAGTTGGGCGGGCACTACGAGGTGGTGCACCACACCACGCTGCTCGCGCGACTGGTCGCCGAGGGCCGCCTCACGCCGCGCGTCCCGCTGGACGCCACGGTGACCTACCACGACGCCTGCTATCTCGGCCGGCACAACCAGATCTTCAGCCCGCCCCGGGAGGTGCTCGGCGCGCTGCCAGGGGCTCGGATGGTGGAGATGCCACGCTCCGGTGAGCTGTCCTTCTGCTGCGGTGCCGGCGGTGCACGGATGTGGATGGACGAGACCATCGGCGTCCGGATCAATACCGAACGGGCCCGGGAGGCCGTCAGCCTGAAGCCCGATCTGGTCGCCACTGCCTGCCCGTTCTGCACCGTGATGCTGACCGACGGCGTCCGGGCCGTGTCCGGGGAGAACGGCGATGCCGGGCAGGACCCGGCGGTGGAGGTCAGCGACATCGCCGAGTTGCTCCTGCGCTCCTGCGCGACGTCCGACGCGAAGCCCGTCGCCAAGGAGCAGCAACCTGGGTGATCCCGGCCCGACCGGCCCGTCCAACCACACCATGACGCTCACACGCTGAACGCTCGTACTGCCGAAGGGACTACACATGAGTGCGATGTCCGGCGAGGGACTCGACACCGAGACCCTCACCCTCATGCTCGAAGCGTTGGGGGACTTCGTCTCCGCGGCGCTTCCCGACGAACGAATGCTCCAGTTGGACCACGACGACGTCTGCCCCGAGGACACCGTGCGCGCCATGTGCGGCGACGACCTCGGCGTCCAGCTCGTCTTCGTGCCCGAGGCCTACGGAGGTATGGGAGGCGGCGCCTTCGACTCCTACCGGGTGTGCGAGCGGATGGCCGGATTCGACATCGGTCTGGCCACGGCCGTGTTCGCGACCTTCCTGGGCAGCGATCCGATCCTGGTCGGTGCCACGGAGGAGCAGCGGGTGCACTGGCTGGGCCAGATCGCGGAGAAGGGCAGCGTCTTCGCCTACGGCGCAACGGAACCCGATGCGGGCAGCGACCTCGGCGCGATGAGCACGACCGCCGTTCCGGTGCAGGACGACGAGGGACGGCTGACGCACTACCGGATCAACGGCCGCAAGCAGTGGATCAGCAACGGCACCATCGCGGACGCGACGACGATCCTGGCCCTGGCCCCGGCCGGGCCGACCTGGTTCGTCGTGGAGAAGGGCACTCCCGGCTTCACGACCTCACCCCCGGAGGACAAGCACGGGATCAGGTTGTCGAACACGGCCGCGCTGTTCCTGGACGACGTCCTGGTCCCGGTCGAGAATCTGGTCGGTGGCGTCGAGGGCAAGGGCCTCGTCCAGGCCCAGCAGGTCTTCGGCTACACCCGCGTCATGGTGGCCGCCTTCGGACTCGGTGGCGGCTGGGCGGCCCTGGACCGGGCGATCGACTACTCGCGCAACCGGGAACAGGGCGGCTCGGTGCTTGCCGAGAAGCAGGGCTACACGCACAAGCTGATCGTGCCTCACCTGGTGCGGCTCGAGGCGACGCGAGCCTTCCTGGAGGAGACAGCCGCGCGCCTGGACTCCGGGGAGGGCTCGGACGGTGCGCTGAACACCGAGGGCGCGATCGCCAAGTATCTGGCCACCGAGTCGGGCAACGCCGCTGCCGAGGCGGCCATCCAGGCGCACGGCGGGTACGGCTACACCCGTCCATACCTGGTGGAGAAGATCAAGCGGGACGTGCGGATCACGACGATCTACGAGGGCACCTCGGAGATCCTGGAGATGACCATCGCCCGCGACCGCTGGCAGGCCCACCTCAAGAGCCGCGGCGAGCACTACCTGGACGCCGCTCGGACGCTGCGTGAGCAGCACGTCCTGCAGCCCGAGGTCGGCTACGACACGGCGGCCCTGGCCCACGAGTGCCTGGCCGCGGTGCTGTCCGCCTGTCAGGCCGGCCGGCTCACCCGGAACCAGCATGTGCTGTTCCGGCTCGGCGAGCTGATCGCCTGGACCGAGACCGCGGCCGCCGCCGCCCGGCGAGCCGCCGCCGCGGCGTCCGGTTCGGCCCATCCCAAGAGCCAGCGACGCTTCGACGCGCCGATCCTGGCTGCCGTCAGCCGGGTCTTCGCCCGCGAGGCCGCACTCAAGGCGGCCGAGGAAGGTCTGCGCTGGGTGGTCGGGGCCGCGGAGGGCACCTCCGAACAGGCGTCCGCGCTGGCCGAACGGCTGCCGACCGCCGCCGTCCGCGCCGCACAGTCCGGGCTGATCGCCGACATGAATCAGATCGCCGCTGCGATCTACGGAGAGGACTGAGTCATGACGACTCCGAAGGCTGTCGGTCCCCGGGGAGGGGGCATGCCCCCGGTCGCCATCGTCGGGATGGCGGCGATCATGCCGGACGCCCCCGACGGTGAGGCGTTCTGGGCCAACATCACCGGCGGCCACTACGCGATCAGCGAGGTTCCCGAGGGCCGGTGGGACCCCGAGCTGTACTACGACCCGGACCATGCGGCGCCGGACAAGACCTACTCCAAGATCGGCGGCTGGGTGCAGGAGTTCGGTTGGGACCCGATCGCCTGGCGATTGCCCGTGCCACCGACCGTGGCCGCGCAGATGGACGAGGGCCAGCGCTGGGCGGTCAGCTCGGCTCGGTCGGCCCTCGCCGACGCCGGCTGGCCGGACTGGGACGTCGATCCCGAGAACGTCGCGGTCGTGTTGGGCAACGCCATCGGTGGCGACAAGCACTACCGGTCCAGCCTGCGTATCGCGCTGCCCGAGTTCCTGGAGGCGCTGAGCGAGTCGCCGGGCTTCGCCGCCCTCGACGGCGTGCTCAAGGACCGGGTGATCGCCGAGGCCAGCGAGAAGTTCCTGGCCAACTTCCTCGATATCAACGAGGACACCATGCCTGGCGAGCTGTCCAACGTGATGGCCGGGCGGATCGCCAACCTGTTCAATTTCCGTGGCCCCAACTTCACCACCGACGCAGCCTGTGCCTCCGGCCTGGCCGCGATGTCGGCTGCGGTCGACGGTCTGGTGGAGGGCCACTACGACGCGGTGATCACCGGTGGCGTCGACCGGAACATGGGCATCTCGGGTTTCGTGAAGTTCTGCAAGATCGGGGCACTGTCGGCGGACGGCACCAGGCCCTTCGACGCCGGGGCCAACGGCTTCGTCATGGGTGAGGGCGCGGCTCTGTTCGTGCTGCAGCGCCTCGAGGACGCCGAGAAGGCGGGCCGGCGGATCTACGCGGTCCTGACCGGGCTGGCGGGGTCGAGCGACGGGCGTGGGAAGGGCATCACCGCTCCGAACCCGATCGGCCAGCAGCTCGCCGTGCGACGGGCCTGGCAGATGGCCGGCAACAGCCCCACGTCGGCAGGAGCCTTCGAGGCCCACGGCACCTCCACCCGGGTCGGTGACGCCGCCGAACTGACCAGCCTGACCAAGGTGCTCGGCTCGGGCGCCGCTCCCGGGTCGATCGCGCTGGGCTCGGTGAAGTCCAACATCGGTCACCTCAAGGCCGCCGCCGGGACCGCCGGTCTGTTCAAGATGGCGCGCAGCCTGCACGAGAAGGTCATCACGCCGTCCCTGAACTTCAACGACCCCAACCCGGGCGTGGACTGGGACGCGGTCCCCTTCAGGGTCAACACCGAGCTGCGCGAGTGGCCCGCCCCGGACGGCGACGTCCGACGCGGCGGAGTGAGTGCATTCGGGTTCGGAGGGACCAACTTCCACGCCGTGGTGGAGGAGTATGTGCCGGGGCGGTTCCGATCGCAGCCACGGCAGTTCGCCACGGGCTACGCCGGAGCGGGATCCGCTTCGGGATCGGCTTCGCCTGACGTCCCTTCCGCGAGTCCCGCTCCGGCGTCGTCCGGGACCGGGGGCGCGGCGAGAGCGCCCCTGCGGGGGGCTTTGGTGGTCGGTGGCGCCGACGATGCAGATGTACTCGCCCAACTGCGGGAGCATCTGGCCCAGGCCGAGGCGGGCACCGGTGTGGCCGCCGCCCCACCTGTCGCTCCGGCCCCGGCACTGGCGGGCGCCGCCGTCCGGGTGGCGATCGACTTCGCCGACGCCAAGGACCTGGCCGGCAAGATCAAGAAGACGATCATGGCCCTGGAGACCGCCGCCGCCAAGGGCGCGGAGGCCGCCACCGCGATGTGGCGGATGCTGCGCTCCCAGGGCGTGTTCATCGGGCACGGTCCCGCGCCCAAGGTCGCCTTCCTCTACACCGGTCAGGGGTCGCAGTACGCCAACATGCTGGCCGAGCTCCGCGACATCGAACCGGTTGTGGCGCAGACGTTCGCCCGCGCCGATGCCGTGATGACCCCGCTGCTGGGCAAGCCGCTGACGGACTACATCTTCATCGACGGCGACGACCCGACCGCCGTGAAGAAGCTCGAGAAGCAGCTGCGTCAGACCGAGATCACCCAGCCGGCGGTGCTGGCCACGGACCTGTCCATGCAAGCCGTGCTGGAGCAGTACGGGGTGCAGCCCGACATGGTCATGGGGCACAGCCTCGGTGAGTACGGCGCGCTCGTCGCCGCCGGCTGCCTCACCTTCGAAGCCGCTCTGGAAGCGGTCAGCGCCCGCGGCCGCGAGATGGCCACCCTGTCCGTCGAGGACAACGGCAAGATGGCGGCGGTGTTCGGGCCCCTCGAGCAGATCGAGCAGGTCGTCGCCGACGTGGCCGCGGGCGGCGGCAACGTCGTCGTCGCGAACATCAACAGCCTGAGCCAGGCCGTGATCGGCGGCGCCAGCGTCGCGGTGGAGCAGGCGGTCGCCAAGTTCGGCGAACTGGGGCTCAACGCTGTGCTGATCCCGGTCAGCCACGCCTTCCACACCTCGATCGTGGCCCCGGCCAGCGTTCCACTCGTCGATTCCCTGCGCCGGCTCAACGTGGTCGGACCCCAACGACCGATCATCGCCAACGTGACCGGCGAGTTCTACCCGTCCGGCGCCACCACCGACGACATGCTCGACATGCTCGGCAAGCAGGTCGCCTCGCCGGTGCAGTTCGTCAAGGGCCTGCGGACGCTCTACGACGCCGGGGCACGGGTGTTCGTCGAGGTCGGCCCCAAGAAGGCGCTGCACGGCTTCGTCGAGGACGTGCTGTCCGCCCGCCACGACGACGTCCTCGCCCTGTTCACCAACCACCCGAAGCTGGGTGACGCCGCCTCGGTGAACCAGGCGCTCTGCGGCCTGTGGGCGAGCGGGCTCGGCTACGGTGCGCCGGCCCCGACGGCCGTCACCCCCGCTGGGCACGACGTGACGTTGCGCTCGTCTATTGAGCGTGACGTCACGCAGCACTCGTCGGGGATGAGCGCAGCCTCACTCACGACGATGCCGCAGCTCACCGAGAGTGACTCGATGCCGACCTCAGAGCCCGTGGTGATCACGGGTGCGGCCCTGGGCCTGCCGGGCGTGCCCCGGGTCTTCGACGACGAGAACGTCTCGAAGATCCTGTCCGGCCACCAGTTCATCGAGGCGGTGCCGCATCGCTACCGGCAGCAGATGGTCGACATGCAGATCACCCGGCTGGTCAAGAGCGAGAACGGCGGCGCGTCCTTCGAGACGATCACCGACGAGGTCGAGGTCATCAAGCTCGCGGGGCAACACGCTCCCTTCGACGTGGTCGCCGAGTTCGGTGTGGACGCCGCGCGGGACGAGGCCCTGGACACCACGACGCGACTGGCCATGGGCGCCGGGCTGGACGCGCTGCGGGACGCGGGCATCCCGCTCGTGATGCGCTACAAGACGACCACTCTGGGCACCCGTCTGCCCGACCGCTGGGGTCTGCCCGATTCGATGCGCGACGACACCGGCGTGATCTTCGCCTCCGCCTTCCCCGGCTACGAGTCCTTCGCGAAGGATCTCGAGGAGTACTACACCAGCCGCGGGCACCGTGAGCAGCTGCTCGCACTCGAAGCGGTCCGCGCCCGGATGACGGGCGACGAAGCGGCCGTCGTGGAGGTCGACCGCCGGATCGGGGAGTTGCGTCACGAGTTGGCGGACAGCTCCTTCCACTTCGATCGCCGGTTCCTCTTCAGGATCCTCGCCATGGGTCACTCGCAGTTCGCCGAGCTGATCGGGGCGCGCGGCCCGAACACCCAGATCAATGCCGCGTGCGCGAGCACCACCCAAGCCGTCTCCCTGGCCGAGGACTGGATCCGCACGGGTCGTGCCCGGCGCGTGATCGTGGTCTCCGCCGACGACGCCACGGCCGACCACCTGCTGCCATGGCTGACCGGCGGCTTCCTGGCCACCGGCGCCGCGGCCACGGACGACGTGGTCGCCGACGCGGCCACCCCGTTCGACCGGCGCCGGCACGGAATGATCGTCGGGATGGGCGCCGCCGCTCTCGTGGTGGAGCGGGCGGACGCCGCCGCCGAACGCGGCATCGCACCGATCTGCGATGTGCTCGGGACGGTCACGCTGAACAGCGCCTTCCACGGCACCCGGCTGGACGTCGAACACATCATCGGCGTCATGGAGTCGCTCATGGCCAAGGTCGAGGCTCGGGGAATCGACCGCGCCGAGATCGCCCCCTCCCTGATGTTCGTCTCTCATGAGACCTACACCCCGGCCCGCGGCGGGAGCGCCGCCGCCGAGGTGAACGCTCTGCGGCACACGTTCGGCGCGTTGGCCGACGACATCGTGATCACCAACACCAAGGGCTTCACCGGGCATGCGATGGGCGCCGGGATCGAGGACGTGGTGGCGGTCAAGGCCCTCGAGACGGGCGTCGTGCCGCCCGTCCCGAACCACCGCGAGACCGATCCGGATCTGGGCCCGCTGAGCCTGTCGATCGGGGGCAGCTACGACGTCAGGTACGCGCTGCGGCTGGCGGCCGGCTTCGGCTCCCAGATCGCGATGTCGCTGTTGCGGTGGACGCCGCCTCCCACGGGGCGACGTCCGCTGCCCAACGACCTGGGCTACGTGCACCGGGTCGCCGACTCTGCCGCCCTGCAGCGTTGGCTGGACGAGGCCGCCGGGCACGCGGGGGCAGAGCTCGAGGTCGACCATCGTCGGCTGCGGGTGGTCGACATCGGATCCGGTTCAGGAGCCGCCGGCACCGCGGCACCGGCCGCCGCGGCCCAGAGCGCCCTTGCCGCGCCGCCCGCGGCATCGGTCGCGCCTGCTCCGGTGGCGCCTCCTGCTCCTGCGGCTCCCGTTCCTGCTGCTCCCGCTGCGGTTCCTGCGCAGGCTGCTCCTGTTGGTGGGTCTGTGGGGGCGGCGGCGTCGGGGTCGGGTACGGATGCGGTGTTGGCTGCGGTCACGGAGATCGTGGCGGGGATGACGGGGTATCCGCCGGAGTTGTTGGATCCGGATCTGGATCTGGAGGCGGATCTGGGGGTGGATACGGTCAAGCAGGCTGAGGTGTTCGCGGCGGTTCGTGAGCACTATGGGGTGGAGCGTGACCCGGATCTGCAGTTGCGTGATTTCCCGACGTTGAACGCGGTGATGGGGTGGGTGCTGAGTAAGAAGCCGGAGCTGGTTCAGGCTGCTGCTCCCGCTGTGGCACCCGCACCCGCACCCGCACCTGCGGCTGCGGCGGTTCCTGCGCAGGCTGGTGCTGTTGGTGGGTCTGTGGGGGCGGCGGGGTCGGGGTCGGGTACGGATGCGGTGTTGGCTGCGGTCACGGAGATCGTGGCGGGGATGACGGGGTATCCGCCGGAGTTGTTGGATCCGGATCTGGATCTGGAGGCGGATCTGGGGGTGGATACGGTCAAGCAGGCTGAGGTGTTCGCGGCGGTTCGTGAGCACTATGGGGTGGAGCGTGACCCGGATCTGCAGTTGCGTGATTTCCCGACGTTGAACGCGGTGATGGGGTGGGTGCTGAGTAAGAAGCCGGAGCTGGTTCAGGCTGCTGCTCCCGCTGTGGCACCCGCACCCGCACCCGCACCCGCGGCCTGCGGTGGTTCCTGCGCAGGCTGGTGCTGTTGGTGGGTCTGTGGGGGCGGCGGGGTCGGGGTCGGGTACGGATGCGGTGTTGGCTGCGGTCACGGAGATCGTGGCGGGGATGACGGGGTATCCGCCGGAGTTGTTGGATCCGGATCTGGATCTGGAGGCGGATCTGGGGGTGGATACGGTCAAGCAGGCTGAGGTGTTCGCGGCGGTTCGTGAGCACTATGGGGTGGAGCGTGACCCGGATCTGCAGTTGCGTGATTTCCCGACGTTGAACGCGGTGATGGGGTGGGTGCTGAGTAAGAAGCCGGAGCTGGTTCAGGCTGCTGCGCCCGCTGTGACCCGCACCCGCACCCGCAGCCCGCACCTGCGGCTGCGCCCGCGGTGGTTCCTGCGCAGGCTGGTGCTGTTGGTGGGTCTGTGGGGGCGGCGGGGTCGGGGTCGGGTACGGATGCGGTGTTGGCTGCGGTCACGGAGATCGTGGCGGGGATGACGGGGTATCCGCCGGAGTTGTTGGATCCGGATCTGGATCTGGAGGCGGATCTGGGGGTGGATACGGTCAAGCAGGCTGAGGTGTTCGCGGCGGTTCGTGAGCACTATGGGGTGGAGCGTGACCCGGATCTGCAGTTGCGTGATTTCCCGACGTTGAACGCGGTGATGGGGTGGGTGCTGAGTAAGAAGCCGGAGCTGGTTCAGGCGGCTGCACCCGCTGCGGCACCCGCACCCGCACCCGCCGAGTCACCCCAGGTCGACTCACCGGCGACGAGCGCACCGTCCAGCGCGGTGCCCGACGGGGCGCTGGACGAGATGGCCCAGGTCGTGGTGGGCATCGTGGCGGAGCTGACGGGGTATCCGCCGGAGCTGTTGGATCCGGATCTGGATCTGGAGGCGGATCTGGGGGTGGATACGGTCAAGCAGGCCGAGGTGTTCGCGGCGGTTCGTGAGCACTATGGGGTGGAGCGTGACCCGGACCTGCAGTTGCGTGACTTCCCGACGATCAACCATGTGCTCGGATGGATCCGCGAACGCAGCGGCACGCTGCAGCCGTCCACCGATGTGCGTTCGCCCTCCACGTCCGACCGGCCGCAGCCGGCGGCCCGGGTCGAGGGCGATCTCGCGGCCACGGACCAGATCCCTCGGCGGCTGCCGGTCGCCGTCCTCCGACCCGCGCTGTCGATGTGCGCGCCCACCGGTGTCGAACTCGGTGAGGGCAAGCGCGTCGTCGTCATGTGCGACGCCGGCGGCGTGGGGGACTCCCTGGTGAAGCGCTTGGGCAAACTCGGTGTCGAGGTGCTGGCCCTGGAGCCCGGGATCGCGACGGAGGACCTGTTGGCCCGCCTCGACGAGGCCGCGGCCACCTCCGCGTTCGACGGCGTCTTCTGGCTGGCCGCCCTGGACGACGAGGGCCCGCTCGACGGGATGGACCTGTCCGTGTGGCGGGAGGCGTTGCGGCGCAGGGTGAAGAACCTCTACGCCACGATTCGTCGCCTCTACGAGAGCACGCCGTTCCTGATCACCGCCACCCGTCTCGGAGGTTTCCACGGCTACGAGGAGGGCGGCGCCACAGCTCCTATGGGCGGCGCGGTCAACGGTTTCGCCAAGGCCTACCAGCGTGAGGTTGCGACGGCCGTCGTCAAGGCGATCGACCTGCCGGCCAGCCGGAAGACGGCCGCCATCGCCGACGTCATCGTCGAGGAGACCCTCCGCGACGGCGGTGTCGTCGAGGTCGGTCGGCCGGACGTCGAGCACCGCGGCCCCGGCCGGATCGGGATCGCCCTGCAGACAGTGCCGTTCACCCCGTTGGGTCCGGACGGCGACCCGACCGGTGATGGTGGAACCAAGCTCGGCCCGGACAGCGTGGTCGTGGTGACCGGCGCCGCCGGAAGCATCGTCTCGGCGATCACCGCCGACCTTGCCGCCGCCAGTGGCGCCACCTTCCACCTGCTCGACCTCACCCCCGAGCCCGACCCGGCCGATCCCGACCTGGTCGCGTTCGCCAACGACAAGGACTCCCTCAAGCCGATGCTCGCCACGCGGCTCGCGGAGGCGGGCGAGCGGGCGACCCCGGTTTTGATCGAACGGGAGCTCGCCGGGATCGAGCGGCGGGCTGCCGCCCTGGCGGCCATCCGCGCGGTCGAGACCGCCGGTGGCACAGCGCATTACCACAGCGTGAACCTGACCGATGGCGAGGCCACCGCCGCCGTGATGCACGCCGTCCAGGACGCCCACGGATCGGTGGACCTGCTGCTGCACGCCGCCGGTCTGGAGATCAGCCGCACCATGCCCGACAAGGAGCCCGGCGAGTTCGACCTCGTCTTCGATGTCAAGGCCGACGGTTGGCACTCGTTGGTGCACGCCGTGCCGGACCTGCCGATCGCGGCCGCCGTCGTGTTCTCCTCCGTGGCCGGCCGATTCGGCAACTCCGGTCAGCCCGACTACGCGGCGGCGAACAACCTGCTGTGCGCCGTCACCTCCAGCCTGCGGCGGAACCGTCCCGGAATGCGGGCCATCGCGCTGGACTGGACGGCCTGGGGCGGGATCGGGATGGCCACCCGTGGGTCCATCCCGAAGATCATGGAGCTGGCCGGGGTGCAGATGCTGCCGCCCGAGGCCGGCATCGCCTGGATCCGGCGTGAGCTCGCGTCGTCCGGTTTCGCCGGTGAGGTCGTCGTCGCAGGGCGGCTGGGCATGATGGCCGCACCGCCTGACCGCTCCGGTGAGCAGTCCGCGGACACCTCGGGTCTGGACGCTGAAGCCGTTGCTGCCCAGGGGATCCCGTTCAACTCGCCACTGACCGGTCAAGTCCGCGCCGACGTCAACGAGGGTGTCGTGGTCACGACCACGCTCGACCCGGCCGAACAACCCTTCCTGAACGACCACCGGATCGACGGAACCGCGGTGCTGCCGGGTGTGATGGGCATGGAGGCCTTCGCGGAGGCCGCTCTGGCCGGTGCGAGGCTCGCGGGTCTGCGGGTCGGCGGTGACGAGGGCTACCGGGTCGCGGCCGTCACCGACGTCTCCTTCCTGGCGCCCTGCAAGTTCTATCGCGACGAACCTCGAACCATCAGGGTCAGCGCCATGATCGAACCGTCGGCCCCGACCGACGACGCCGACCTGATCGCCAGGTGCCGGCTGACCGCCGAACGAATCCTGGCCGGCAGCGACACGCCGCGCGTCGACGTTCATTTCACCGGGACGGTGCGGCTGACCAGGACTCCGTGGTCGAGCGAGCACGAGGAGGTCCCCGAGGTGCTCTCGGACGGCGGCCCGTCTTCCGGCGTGGACCATGACCTGGTGTACCGGTTGTACTTCCACGGCCCGGCCTACCAGGTCGTGGACGTCGCGGCCCGGTCCGGAGCGGGGGCGGTCGCCCGATTGACGACCCCGTTGCCCGAGGGGCATCTGCCGCCCGAACAGCAGACCGTCACCGGGCCGCGGCTGAGCGAGCTGTGCTTCCAGGTCGCCGGCCTGGTCCAGGCCGGCAGGACCGGTGAGCTGGCCCTGCCCAGCGCGGTGGGCCGCCTCGAGCTGGTGCGCGACCCGAACCACGTGTCGGCCGACGGGCTGCATGCGGTGATCACCGTCGGCGAGAACGGGGGACCGGTGTTCGACGGCCACGTGGCGGACGGCGACGGTCAGGTGGTGCTGCGCCTGACGGGCTACCGGACGATCGCGCTGCCCTCGCCGGTGCCCGACGACGTGCGGGGAACGCTGCATGAGGTGCTCGACGGGTGACTGGGGCCGGCTGCCGGACCTCTCCCCGGGGAGCCTGAGGGGATGGACACCGCATCCGGTGGAAAGTACATAGATTTCGGTAGAGGGCCCGACGAAGCGTCCACATGAGGGGAACCACCATGTCCGACAGCTCAGCCACGTCCGACAGCCCAGCCGCCTCGGCGGGAGTCGTGGAGGAGTCCAGCGGTCTTCGCCGCCTCGCCGTGATCGGTCGTGGTGAGGATGCCGTGCGGGTTCTCGCCGCGGTGGGGGAGGTGAACCGCCACCGGGAGACGCCGATCACCACGGTGAGCGTGCATGCCGACCCGACGGGCAGCGCCTGGTTCGCCCGCGAGGCCGACGGCGAACTGATTCTCGGCGAGGACCTCTACACCGGCCCGCCCGATGGACGGCGGCGTTCGCATCGCCTCGACGTCGACGCGGTGGTCGAGCGGCTTGTCGAGTCGGGCGTGGACGCCGTCTGGCAGGGCCACGGCGTGGTCGGTGACCACCGGCGCCTCGCGGCGGCGTGCGAGGCCGCCGGGATCACCCTGGTGGGCCCGCCGTCGGCCGCCGTCCGGCTCATCGACGACCGCCTCGACTTCCGTGAGGCGGTCGCGGCGGCCGGCCTACCCCTCCTGCCGTGGAGCCAGACCCCGGTTCGCAGCGTCGAGGAGGCGGCGTCCACGGCAGGTCGGCTGGGCTACCCGGTGCGCCTGCTGGCGGTCGAGGCCAGCGGACGGCGCGGGATCACCCGGGCGACCCGGGCCGAGGATCTTCCCGGTGCGTTCGAGGAGGCTCGCCGGCGCGCGGTGGACGCCGAGGGTGACCCGACCGTCATCGTCGAGCACGACCCCGGTCCCGCGCGCCGGGTCGAGGTCGTCGTGCTCGCCGACGACGCCGGAACCGTCTGGACGCTCGACGTGCGTGACACGAGCCTGCGCCGTGACCGTCAACGCGTGATGTTCTCCGCCCCGTGCACAGCCCTGGGTGCTGACCTTGAGGCGGACATCCGCAAGACGGCCGTGGCGGTCTGTGCCGCGGTCGGTTATCGCAATGCCGGGGCCGTACGCTTCGTGGTCCTGGCCGACGGCTCCTACTACGTCACGGGCCTCGACGCCCGGCTGGACCTGCACCCGGGTCTGACCGACGAGCTCTGCGGCATAGACCTCATCGCCGAGCGCCTGCGACTGGCCGCGGGCGGCGCACTGTCCGGCCCCGAGCCGCAGGCCAGCGGCAGCGCCGTCGCGGCCCACCTGAGGGCGGTCGACCCCCTGCATGCGTTCGCGCCGACGCCCGGCCGGGTGGCACAGGTCGAGATGCCCACCGGGACCGGCGTGCGGATCGACGCCGGGGTGCGGGTCGGCGATGTCGTGGCGGAGGGGTACGACCCGCTGCTGGCCACGGTGACGGCCTGGGGCAGGGACCGTCGCGAGGCCATCAGCCGGCTGCGGCGGGCCCTGGAACGCACCAGCGTGGTGGTCGAGGGCGGTCGCACCGATCGCAGCTTCCTGATCGCCATGCTCGCCGACAACGACCTGAGCGAGGGCGGGGTGGACGACGCGTGGCTGGACGCCTTCGCCGCGCGCGGCGAGGCCGCCGCCGCCGCAGACCCGATGGCCGTGGTGGCTGCGGCGATCATCGCCTACACCCAGGACGCGACCGACGCCCAGGCCGCCTTCCTCGCCCGTGCCGCCCGGGGACGCCCGGAACCACCGCTGGAGCTCGGCAACCGGATCTCGCTGACCTACCGCGGCGGCACCTACCGCGTCCGGGTCGACCGCACTGCAGCCGACACCTACTCGATCACTCCGATATCGCCTGCCGGCGAACAGGTCTCGGTCCGCGCCGAGCAGACGGACGACTACGGCTACCGACTGAGCGTCGGCGGGCGCCGCCACGTGCTCGAGGCGGTGTCCACGGGAGAGCAGATCTTCCTGGAGCTGGACGGCGCCGCACACGCCCTGGAACGGGCCGACGGCGTGGTGATCAGCGCCCACGGGCCCGCGATCGTGGTCTCCGTGGCCGTCGAGGCCGGCGACGAGGTCGAGGAGGGCCAGCTGGTCGCGGTGCTCGAGACGATGAAGATGGAGACGCCGGTGCACGCACCTGTGGGCGGCACCGTGCTCGCGCTCGAGGTCACACCGAACGCCCAGGTCGGCCCGGGTGCGCCCCTGCTGCGGGTGCGTCGGCGAGCCACCTCGGAGGAGGGTGCACCGCCGCCGACCACGGCTCTCGATCTGCACGCGGTCGCCGGCCAGGCGCGGGCCACGGACGAGTCGCACGGTCACGGTGGCCCGCCCTGCGAGGCCCTGTACGGGCGCATCACCAGCTATCTGCTCGGCTACGACCTGGCGCCGGCCGCGCTGTCCGCCGTGGCCGCCGAGCAGAAGGCCCTCGTGGCCTCGACCCCGGCGGGCGATGACCACCTCGAGCTGTGCGAGGACGGTCTGCTCGACCTCTACGCCGACCTGGGATCGCTGTCGCGCCCCCGCACCGAGATCGCCGACCCCTCGGTGGAGGAGGCCGCCGCGCTCACCGGCGCCGGCGCCCGCGAGTACCTCGAGGCCTACCTGCAGTGGCTGGACCCCGACCGCGCCGGCCTGCCGGAGGCCTACCGGAGGCGGCTGGCCCGGGCCCTGAGTCGCTTCGGAGTGACGTCACTGACCCGCAGCCCCGAACTCGAGGCCGCCATGGTCCGGCTGTCCCGTTCGATCGCGCGGATGCCGGTGATCACCCCGATGGTGGTCGCCATCCTGCAGCGACGCCTGGGCACACCGCCCGTCGCCGCGACGGATGTCGAGGTGGCCTCGCGTCAGCGCGCCCTCCTCGACCGGCTGGCCTCGGCCACGCAGGGCCGATACCAGGTCGTCGCCGACCTGGCCCGTGACGTGCGCTTCCGCCACGTCGACGAGCCGGTGCTGGAGAGGGTGGTCGGTGGCATCTCCGAGCGGATGGAGGCGCACCTCGCGGCGGTGCGTGACGGCGCCACCGGGGCGGAGCGCGCCGACCACGTGGCCGCTCTGGTGAAGTGTCCGCAACCCCTGCGTGGCCTTCTGCTGCACTCCTGGCTCGACGAACGCCGGGGAGCCGACGATCGCGGACGCCGTGCTCGAGGTGTATGTCCGCCGCTTCTACCGGTTGCGTTCCCTCGGTGAGATCGAGGTCGCCCCGGTCGCCGGTCAGCGAATGGCCTGGACGACGTATCCCCTCGACGACGAGACCGTCCATCTCGTCGTCGGGTATCTGCCGATGGGGGACCTCCCGCTCTTCGCCCGTGCCGTCGCGGAGCATCTGTCGACGGTGCCGGACGAGCACCGCGTGGTGGTGGACGTGGTCACCTGGCGCACGGGCGAGAGGCCACAGATCGACGAGACGGCGGCCCAGGTGTCGGAGCTCGCGAACAGCTGTGACTTCGGGCGGCGTCTGCATCGCCTCGACGTCACCGTGACCAGTACCGATGGCGCCGGCCCCGAGCACTTCCGCACCCAGCACCTGACCCTGCGTGCGGCGGCGGACGGCGGCTATGTCGAGGATGTCCAGTACCGCAACCTGCACCCGATGCTGGCCAAGCGGCTCAGCCTGTGGCGGTTGCAGAACTTCGACCTGCAGCGACTTCCGTCGGCCGAGGACGTCTACCTGTTCCTGGGTGTCGCCCGCGAGAACCCGAAGGACCGCAGGCTCTTCGCGCTGGCCGAGGTACGTGACCTGACCTCCGTGCCCGATCCCGTCAGTGGCCGGGACACCTACCCGATGCTGGAGCGGGTCGGGCTGCGGGCCTTGGCCGCGATGCGCGACGCGCTCGCCGGCATGACCGGCCGCGACAGGCCGGTGGCCAACCGGCTGGTGCTGTACGTCCGGCAGCCGTGGACGGTTCCCCAGCGCGGTTGGCGCGCCCTGGCCTCGGCCTTCGCACCGTTGGCGGTCGGGGTCGGCCTGGAGAAGGTCGTCCTGAGGGTGCGGATACCCACAGGGGAGCACACCGCCGAGGGGTGGGAGGTGTCGCGGGAGAGCACGCTGCACGTCGAGAACCTGTCCGGGGGCGGCCTGACCGTGACCGAGCGGCCGCTCGGGTCGCAGCCCGATAGCCCCGTTGTCCCCCTACAACCAGAAGGTCCTGCTGGCAGCGCGTTTCGGGGCTCCCTACCCCTACGAGATCGTTCGCAGGTTCACCCCGCGCGAGGGCACCGAGGGCGCCTTCCCACGGGGCGACTTCGTCGAACTGGATCTGAGCGAGGACGGCGAGCGGCTGGTGCCGGTCGATCGTGAACCCGGGGCCAACTCGGCCCATGTCGTGGTCGGGCTGCTGACGTCCTACACCGACCTCGTGCCCGAGGGCCTCACCCGTGTGGCGCTGCTGTCGGATCCGACCAAGGGGCTGGGCAACCTGGCCGAGCCGGAGTGCCGCAGGATCAATGCGGCGCTCACGCTGGCCGCCGAGCGCGGGCTGCCGGTCGAGTGGTTCGCGGTCTCGTCGGGGGCCCTGATCTCGATGGAGTCCGGCACCGAGAACATGGACTGGATCTCGCTCACCCTGCGCAGGATCATCGAGTTCACCCAGGGCGGCGGTGAGATCAACATCATCGTCACCGGCATCAACGTCGGCGGCCAACCGTACTGGAACGCCGAGGCGACGATGCTGATGCACACCCGCGGCATCCTGATCATGACCCCGGTGAGCACCATGGTGCTCACCGGCAAGCAGGCGCTGGACTTCTCCGGCGGGGTGTCGGCCGAGGACAACTTCGGCATCGGCGGCTTCGACCGGGTGATGGGTCCGAACGGCCAGGGCCAGTACTGGGCACCGACCTTCGACGATGCCTGTGCGCTCCTGCTCCAACATTACGATCACACCTACGTCGTTCCGGGGGAACGGTTCCCGCGCCGCAGGTCGACCGAGGACGCCCTCGACCGGGACATCCGCACCAGTCCGCACAGCATCGTCCCGGGCAGCGACTTCACCCTGGTCGGTGATCTGTTCGAGAAGAACCCCGAGCGCAAGAAGCCGTTCGACATGCGCTCGGTGATGCGCGCGGTCGCCGACGCCGAGGCCGACCCGCTCGAGCGGTGGCAGCGCTGGCGTGGTGCGGAGAACATCATCGTCTGGGACACCTTCGTCGGTGGCATCCCGGTCGCCATGCTGGGGCTGGAGTCCCGCACGACGCCGCGCCGCGGCTACGTTCCGGCCGACGGCCCCCTCGGCTGGACGTCGGGCACCCTGTTCCCGCAGGCCTCGCGCAAGGCGGCCCGGGCGATCAACGCCACCAGTGGCAACCGTCCTCTCGTCGTCCTGGCGAATCTGTCCGGCTTCGACGGTTCGCCGGAGTCGATGCGCCACTGGCAGTTGGAGTACGGCGCCGAGATCGGTCGCGCGGTGACCAACTTCGACGGTCCGATCGTGTTCGTCGTCGTCTCGCGCTACCACGGTGGTGCGTTCGTGGTGTTCTCCAAGGCGCTCAACCCCGCGATGGAGATCGCCGCGGTGGAGGGCTCCTACGCCTCGGTGATCGGCGGGGCCCCGGCGGCGGCGACGGTGTTCGCCCGTGAGGTGAAGACCAGGACCCAGAAGGACCCCCGGGTGGTCGCCGCCCGCCAGGCGCTGGCCGAGGCTGCGCGGGCCGAGACCGGCGCCGCTCGAGCCCATCTGGCCGAGATCACCGAGCAGGTCCGCTCGGCCAAACTGGGTGAGGTCGCGGACGAGTTCGACGGCATCCACACCATCGAACGGGCGCTCAGGGTCGGCTCGGTCGATCACATCATCGCGGCGAAGGACGTGCGGCCCTGGGTGATCGACGCACTGGAGCGCGGCATGGCACGCGACATGGCACGCGACACGGCCACGAACTGACGCCTACCAGAGAGGGCAACAGGCCCGCGGGGCGCCGTCGATCTCCTCGTCCGCGCCGGAGGTCAGTCGTCTCCGGCGCCCTGCTCCGGCGCCCGACGCCGTCCGCGCAGGAAGTAGGCGATCGGGACGATGCCCGCCGAGTTGACCACGGCGAGGGCGATCGCCCACCGCGGTTTCGAGCCGTTCACGTCGTCGGAGGGCCGCCGCACGAGATCGACCAGGGCCGCCGCCCTGAGCGCGGCGTCGATGCCGCCGACGACAACGATCCACCGACGGGTGGTCGGGCTGAGGTCCTTCCAACTGGTCTGCACACCGCCAGGGTGCCCTCTCGCGGGTAGGCACGGCAACGCCTGCTCGTCCAGGCCGTACGGTGTGAGCGGCGGGTGGTCGTCGGTGCGGAGGGACGTGGTGGCGGATGGTGTCCGATGGCCTCCGGGTCAGGCTGGTGAGTCCGCACGGCGCGCAGGAGCGGCCGCCGTCCGAGCTGACGGCCCTGCTGGCGCAGGTCGACGCGGACGACGCCGATCCCGACACCTTCGTCTGGGTCGACGTCCCGGTGCCTGACGAGAGCGCCGCCTCCCTGCTGCGCGAGGTGTTCGGCGCCCACGAGCTGGCCATCGGCGACGC
This sequence comes from uncultured Actinomycetota bacterium, assembly GCA_963750395.1. Lineage (GTDB taxonomy): Bacteria > Actinomycetota > Actinomycetes > Actinomycetales > Kineosporiaceae > JADJPO01. The sequence continues at coordinate 285,945 of CAVVQM010000008.1, forward strand.
GTGCACCCGCAACCGGGTGCCCCGGGTGCACGTCTACCCCGACCACGTCTTCGTCATCCTGCACACCCCCGAGCTCGGCAAGGCCGGCCACGTCCACTACATCGAGCTCGACCAGTTCATCGGACGCCGCTATCTGGTCACCGTGCACGGGCCGACCAATCCCGTCGTCCCAGCGGAGGTGTCGCAGCGTGAGGTGCGCATGATCCTCGACCGGCTCGACCGGGGCCGGCTGCGCCCGAGGACCCCGCACGAGCTGTCCTATGCGCTGACCGCGACGGTCGCCCGCCTGCAGGAGGCGTTCATCGAGAGCCTCACCGAGCAGGTGTGGCGGCTGGAACAGGAGGTCACCTGGCGCGAGCGCGACGACGCCGAGGACTTCCTCGAGGAGCTGTTCCAGACCCGCCACGGTCTGGTCGTGGTGGCGACCATGGCCGGACTCGGGGCCGAGATCTACGGGCGCATCGTGGCGCTCGGCCGCTCCGGCACCACCTCGGACGCCGCGCGGCTGGACGAGGACATCGTCGACCAGTTCGAACGCATCCAACGCCTGGCCGTCGGCCAGCGCGAGTACCTGCAGGGCGTCATCGAGTTCTACCGGACCCGGACCGACACCCAGATGGCCATCGCCGCCGAGCGTCTCGCCGTCATCGCCGTGGTCACGCTGCCGATCACGGCGCTGTCATCGGTCCTCGGCATGAACGTCATCGTCAACGCCTCGACGCACTGGGTGCTCCTGGCGCTGATCCTGGTCGTCATGGCGATCGGGTCGGGAGTCCTGCTGACCTGGGCCAAGCGCCGCGGCTGGTGGTGAGAGGCGCTGCGGCCGTGTGGTTCACCAGGCGGTCGGAGAGTTGACCCAGCTGTGCAACGGAACGGCGCGGGCCAGATCGGCACTGCCGGGAAGCACTGCCGCGGGTGCCGGAAGGGAACCGCCGACGGCCATGGTGAGCAGGAAGACGCCGTCCCGGCGCCACCAGCCCGGGAACAACCCCCCGGACGGCGTGTGGCGCACCGCCAGCCGGCCCCAGCCGGCCTCGTCCACGGCCCGGTCGAACGTGACGACGACGGTGCGAGTGTCCGCGCGCAGCCCGGTGCGCCGGACCTTGAGCGCCGCCTCCTTGGCCGACCAGTACAGGTTCGCCGCCGCGTCCTGCTCGGTCCGAGGACCGCGTGAGCGCACATCGTCGGCCTCGGCGGCGGTCAGGTAGTCGGTCACGAAGGTGTCGCTGCGCGGCTCGGCGACCTCGAGGTCGACACCGACGGCCTTGGCCCGTTCCCCTCGTGTCGCCGACCAGGCAGACCGCCCACCCGGCCCGGTCGGTGACAGAGATGTCCGCGTCCAGCGGCTCGCCGTCCAGCAGCACGAACGGGGCACCGCTGGGATGGTTGCCGACCTCGACTCGGGCGAGGGTCCGCGCATCGTGCGGGTCGCCGATGGCCCGGTCGGTGGCGACGGCCCGCTTGGCCGTCCACCGCCGCAGCAGGTACTCGGTGCGGCGTTTGGTGAAGCGCAGACCGTCCAACCGCGCCATCTCGGTGGCGGTCAACCAGCCGAGACCGGGGTCGATCTCGTGCTCTCCGGCCGCCAGCCACCGCATGGTCCAACCCTAGGCGCGCCCAGCCTCGTCCGGGCAGGGTGCGGGGGTCGGGAAGATCGTGACGCGGGCTGTCCCATTGTCCTAACATACTGCCATGTCGAATCCCTATACCCTCGCCGTCTGCTCCGAGATGGTCTTCCAGGACCTGCCCCACCTGGAACGGGTCAGCAGGATCCACGAACTCGGGTTCGCCGTCGAGATCTGGGACTTCGCCGGCCGGGATGCCCGCGCCCTGGCGGCCACCGGAGCCCGGTTCACATCGATGACGGGCTACCTCACCGGGCGGCTGGCCGACGCCGAGGGCGGCGACGACCTGCTGCGCACCGCCGACCAGGCGATTCCGTTCGCCAGGGTGCTGGGTGAGCCGGTGCTGAACCTGCACGGCACGGGGCTCGGCGAGGGGGGCATCCCGGTCACGGCGAGCCATGAGGTGACCGGGGCGATGTGGCTTCAGGCCTACAAGACCCTCTGCCGGATCGCCGAGCTGGGTGAGCGCGAGGGGGTCACGTTCGTGCTGGAGAACCTCAACCGGGCCGTCGATCACCCGGGGGTCCCGTTCGCGCGGGCGGAGGACACCCTCGCCCTGGTCGAGGCGGTCGGCAGCGCGCGCCTGCGGATGAACCTGGACCTCTACCACGCCCAGATCGGCGAGGGGAACCTGATCGAGTTGGTCCGCCGTGCGGGTGATCTGATCGGCGAACTGCAGGTGGCCGATGTCCCGGGACGGTGTGAGCCGGGCACCGGGGAGATCAACTACGCGGCCGTCGCCCGGACGCTGACCGAGATCGGCTATACCGGAACGGTGGCCATGGAGGCGTTCGCCAGCGGGGACTCCGAGGTGGCGCTGGAGCGGTTCCGGGCGGCGTTCACACCGTAGGCGGCGGCGCTGCCAGGTGGCGCTCGGTGCCCTGCGGCAGCCGGCCGTGATGCAGCACCGTCAACCGCTGGGTCGGTCGGGTCAGCGCGACGTAGAGGTCGTTCACCCCGCGCGGTGACTCCGCCAGCATCGTCATCGGGTCGACCACGACCACTCCGTCGAACTCCAGGCCCTTCACGTCGTCCGCGGTGAACACGTCGACGCGATCCCGCAGGGACTCAGGCACCGCGTCCAGCAGGTTCTTGGCCAGATCCCCGGCCTGGCTGCGGGGGGCGACGACCCCGAAGCGCCCGCCGTCCAACGCCGCGTCGTCCGCGATCACCGCCGTCACGACGGCGGAGGCGACCGCGACCGGGTCGCGATCGGTCCGGACGGCGACCGGCGGGTACTCGCCCTCACGCGCCGTCTGGGTCGTCCCGACGTCGATGCCGTTCGCCCGCAGGAGGGCGGTGGCGACCTCCATCACCACCTTCGGGGTGCGGTAGTTGACGGTCAGTTCCGCCAATCTCCAGCGGGTGCCGGCCAGGGGGTCGAGAACCCTTGCCCACGAGGTGGTTCCGGCCACCGACCCGGTCTGCGCCACATCGCCGACCACCGTCATGGACAGGTTCGGCACCCGGCGGGCCAGCAGTCGCCACTGCATCGGGGACAGTTCCTGGGCCTCGTCCACCACGGCGTGGCCGAAGGTCCACGATCGGTCCTCGGCAGCGTGCTCGGCGACCGAGCGTCTCGGACCGGACTCGGCGAAACGGTCGACCAGCACCTCCGCCGTGATCATGGCGGCCGCCTCGCCCGACTCCCGCAGCACCTTGCGTGCCACCTCCAGGGCCTCCGAGCGGTCCGCGGCGGCTCGTGCCGCCGCGGCGTTCTCCGCGTTCAGGGCCTCGACGTCCTGGCCGATCAGCTCGGCCGCCTCGTCGAGCAGGGGGATGTCGCTGATGGTCCATGGCGAACCGGGTTCGCGCAGCAGCAGCGCCTGCTGCCTGGGACCGAGGACGCCGCCCGCGGCCTCGGCGAGCTTGTGCGGCTTGGTCAGCAGGTCGCCCACCAGACCCGTTGCGGTGAGCGGCAGCCAGAGCAGATTGACCTCGCGCCGCACATCCCTGCTGTCCCGCAGTTCGGTGAGCAGGGCGCCACGCTCGTCGTCCTGACGGGTCATCCGGCGCCGTTCGGCGAGTTGGTCGGCGAGATCGTCCAGGACGATCCGCACGAAGGCCACCCGCGCGTCGTTGTGTGGGCGGCCGGACTGACGCGATCGCGCACGGGCCGCTGAGACCACCTCGGGCCGCAGGAGGAGTTCGTCTCCATCGACGACGATCCGGACCGGTTCGGTGATCAGTCGCTGCCGGCGACGCACCGCGGCCTTGACCAGGTTGGCCATGCGTGGCTCGCCCTTGAGCGCAGCCACCTCGGGCCGGTCGTGAACGGTGGTGTCGACCCCCGGGAACAGCTGCCCGGCGGTGACCAGGACGACCCCGGTCTCCCCGAGGGAGGGCAGGACCTGCTCGATGTAGCGAAGGAACACCGGGCTCGGCCCGACCACCAGCACCCCGCTGCGAGCGATCCGGTCCCGGTGGGTGTACAGCAGGTACGCCGCACGGTGCAGGGCCACCGCCGTCTTGCCGGTGCCCGGTCCCCCCTGGACCACCAGGACGCCGGGGAGCTCCGATCGGACCACCTTGTCCTGCTCCGCCTGAAGGGTCTCGACGATGTCGCGCATCTGCCCGGAGCGGTGGGCGCTCAGCGCCGCCATCAGGGCTCCCTCGCCGGCCACGGTGTCGAACTGCGATTCACCGCCTGGGTGCCGCTCAAGAGCGGCGACATCCAGCACCTCGTCGTCGAGGGTGACCACCCGACGTCCACGCAGGCCCAGGTGGCGCCTGCGGATGACGCCGTCCGGTTCGCGGGCGGTCGCCTGGTAGAAGGACGCGGCGGCGGGGGCCCGCCAGTCGACCAGCAACTGGTGACGTTCCTCGTCGGACAACCCGATCCTGCCGATGTAGCGGGACCGTTCCTCGATCAGGTCCAGACGTCCGAAGGCGAGGCGGTCCTCCACGGAGGCCAGTTGGCGCAGTCGTTCCGTGTGCAGTGCGTCGAAGGCGTCGCGCTCGGCACGTCCCGCCGGGGTGGGCACGACCGGGGAGCGACGCAACTCGTTCAAGGCGTCGGCCGTACGGTCGCGCAACCGGTCGAGGTGCAGGTACAGGGTATCCACGTAGGCCTGCTCCGACGCCAGCGCGCGCTCGGTCTCCGGGGTGCTCAGGGGGCCCTCCAACCGGCAGGACGAGCGGCCCCGCCCTGCTGGTGGGTCGCTGAAACTCGGCCCTCAAGTATGCGCCGTCAGCTCCGCGATGTCGCCCGCACCACCGATACCGGCGCGCGTCCTGCTCAGGCGTACTCGTCGAAACCCGGTCGGCGCTGGGTGTTCAGCTCTGCCCGGAGCGCCTCCACCGGCGCCATCCCGAGCATCACCTGAACCTCGGTGGTGCTCAGTGGCTTCATCTTCGGCACGTCCATGACGGCGCGGCGCTGGTGCTCCCGATGCTGGTCCTCGGTGTGCCGCTCGTGCTCCTTGGGGTCCGCTGACGCCGGCGTCGCCGATGTCACCGGCGCCACCGCGGGAACGGGCACCTGGGGGGGAGTCGCGGGGATTCCTGCAACGTTCATCTGCCGTCCTCCGTTCCGGCGATCACCCGACCTCCGTGTCGGGAGCGGCCACTCCGGGGAGCGGCACCTGTGTAGGTGGTATCGGTCTCGGGCAGCTGCGACAGGAGAGGCCGCACGAGTGAATCGGCGGGTCGGCTCAGCGGGCGAGGGCGGTCATCGGGCCCTATCGTGACGGACGTGACTCAGATCGCACCCCTCAGGGGTGGGAGCGAGTCCGATATCACTGTGCTGACCCACCCGACTGGAGGAGCGATGGACGACGACCTGACCCCGCTTGATGAGCTGGGTGCCGATGGCGGCGCGGACGGCGGTGCCGATGGCGGCGCGGACGGTGGTGCCGATGGTGGCGCGGACGGCGGTGCCGATGGTGGCGCGGACGGCGGTGCCGATGGTGGCGCGGACGGCGGTGCCGATGGTGGCGCGGACGGCGGTGCCGATGGTGGCGCGGACGGCGGTGCCGATGGTGGTGCCGATGGTGGCGCGGACGGCGGTGCCGATGGCGGTGCCGATGGTGGTGCAGACGGCGCCGCCGAGGACCTGAAGGGCGTGGAGGTCCCGTCGGTGGACGACTTCCCGGCAGGTCACGCCTGACCGCCACGGCGGGCGACGGCTCGATCATGGTCGAGGCTCGGGGCGGGGGGGCGGCCCAGTCCGAGGAGGGGCTCCGCCCCGCCCTGCGCCGCTGCACGGACCTGTCGCCGGAGGTCTTCGCGTCGCAGGTCTGGGGTCGGCGAGCCGTTCTGTCGCATCACGGCGCAGACGCCTACGCGGACCTGCTGACCCTTGACGCGGTCGACGAACTCGTCTCCACCCGCGGGCTGCGCACCCCTTTCCTGCGCGTGGCCAAGGCGGGTGTCACCCTGGCGAGCTCGCGGTTCACCCGCGGTGGTGGCGTGGGGGCCGCCGTCGCCGACCAGGTCGACGACGTGGCGCTGGCCAGGTTGTTCGCCGATGGCCACACCCTGGTGCTGCAGGGCCTGCATCGCGTTCACGCCCCAGTGATCGATTTCGCCCAGCAACTCGCCGCCGACCTCGGGCATCCGGTCCAGGTGAACGCCTACGTCACACCCGCCTCCTCGCAGGGTTTCTCCGACCACTACGACGTTCACGATGTGTTCGTGCTGCAGGTGGCGGGCCGAGAAGCGGTGGCGGATCCACGAGCCCGTACATCGCCACCCTCTGCGTGACCAGCCCTGGAGCCAGCGCCGCGAGGCCGTGGCGGCGGCCGCGAGCCATGAGCCGATGCTCGACGTCGTCCTGGAACCCGGTGACGCGATGTATCTGCCGGCCGGCTTCCTGCACGCCGCGCAGGCACTGGGCACGGTCAGCGCCCATATGACGGTCGGCGTCCACACCTGGAACCGGATGCACCTTCTGCAGCAGGCGTTCACCCTGCTGGGCGACGTCGAGCAGCTGCGCGAGCCGTTGCCGATGGGGATCGAGGTGACCGATCCGGTGGCGATGCGCTCCGAACTCGACCGCGCCCTCGCCATGGCCCGTGATGCGCTGCCGCGGGTGGATGCCGACGCCGTCGTGGCCGCTCTGGGACGACACGCCAGTCAGTCGTCACGGTCCGAGCCGGTGGCGCCGCTGAGGCAGAGCGAGCTGGCGGGCTCGCTCGCCGACGACACCCGCCTGCGCCTGCGCCGACACCTCGCGGTCCGGCTAGGGGTCGACGATCCGCAGGACGGAGCGGGACTGCTCGTGGAGACCGCCGAGGGGTGCCTCCGACTGCCGTCGGCAGCCCGGGACGCTCTGACACGGCTGATCCACGGGGAGCAGCTCACCGTGGGCCAGCTCGGCCGGGACACCGCGCGCACCCTGGTCCGTGCGGCCCTCGTCGTCGCCGCCGACTGACGTGCCGGCCGGTGGTTCGAACCAGCCCTGCTCGGACCTGGCGCGCGCACGTGGTGATGACCTGTTGGCCACGGCAGGGCCGGCGGCACGGTTCCTGTTGGTGGAGGTGAACGGTCCCTGGGGTCGAGGGGGACTGCAGGACAGCCGGTTCGACCGCTACCGGGCCGGTCGTCTCGAGGAGGCTGCGGACGCCGCCGGGGTCAGGCTGCTCCTGATCCGCCGTCCGGGCAGGCACGCCGCGCCCGGCGCTGAGGAACCGATCGGGCACACAGTGGCGCTGGCCGACGTCCGGAGCGGACATCGGGGGGTGCAGTGGCATCCGGAGCTCACGTCGAGTCAGGTGCTCGAACTCGACCTGCACGCTCCCGTGGTGCCGCGAGGTCCCCAGCAGGTTGTCCTGGTCTGTACCCACGGTCGGCACGACCTGTGCTGTGCCGTGCGCGGGCGTCCCGTGGCGACCGCGCTCGCAGGTCGGGCGGGGTGGGATGTGTGGGAGTGCTCCCACCTGGGTGGCGACCGCTTCGCGCCCAATCTGCTCTTCCTGCCCGGCGGGGACCTGTATGGCGGGCTCGATCCGGCCGGTGCCCTCGCGCTGCTCGACCTGCACCAGGGGGGCAGGCTCGACCTGCTCCATCACCGGGGGTGGTTCGGCCGCCCGGCCACCGAGCAGGCCGCCGTCCTGCTCGCCGCGAGGGCCTGGGGGGTGGACCGCAGGGACGGTGTCGCCGTCACCGCCGTCCACCGACGCGGTGAACACGACTGGGACGTGCGGCTGCGTCGCGGGAGCGGCCCGGGGGCGAGCAGCCACGAGGCCCGGCTCGTCTCGCGGTGGAGTGCCCCGTTCCCGCTGACCTGTCGGACGGTCCGGCCCTCCCGGGTGCTGACCTACCGGCTGGACGGGCCTGACCGATCCCGTCGATTGACGCCTGCCGACACCCCCGAGCAACTCCGAACGCACGAGGGCCCCCACCCAGAGGGTGGAGGCCCTGGCGCCGATGTTGATCGACTACCGGAGAGCTGTCAGACAGCCCGGACGTTCGCCGCCTGCGGGCCCTTCTGGCCCTGCTGGACGTCGAACTCCACACGCTGGTTCTCTTCCAGCGTCCGGTAGCCGTCTGACTGAATGGCAGAGAAGTGGACGAAGACGTCGGCGGTCTCGCCGTCGGGCGTGATGAACCCGAAGCCCTTCTCGCCGCTGAACCACTTCACGGTGCCCTGTGCCACGGAAATTTCTCCTCTTGGAGGGTCAGGCAGCCCCGGCGGTCGCCGGGACCGGGCTGCTTGCCTGTCTCGCCGTCCCACCCTCGCGGACCACGGGTCTACCGGGCCCAACTGCGGTAAATGCCCGCGGAGTCGTGCTCCGCGGGCGTTCGTGAACGTACGGGGAACTGCTGTGCAACCGGGACGACCGTAACACGACTGGACGACGCCACCACAGCGCTCGACGTGGTCAACTCTGCCCCCCTAGTCCCGGGCCGGACACGCTCCGCTCACATGTGTGGCCCAGGAAGTCGGCGATCCTGGCCCGGGTCGGCTCGGCTCCGGAGCCGAACCAGATCAGGTGGCTGAGGGACGGGCTGGAGAACACCTCGGCACCGGGGATCGCCCGGCCGAGGTGCTCGGTGTGCGCGAAGGGGAGCACCGAGTCGTTCGGCGAGGCCATCACCAGGGTCGGCTGGGTGACACCGCGTTCCAGCGCGGCATCGGGCACCAGGCGCAGGTCCAGCGTGAATCCGTGGCCGGAGCGCATCCGGGAGAACAGCCGGCGCATCAGCGTGCCGTTCGGCGGCGGACAGGTCGGCCAGGACCTCGCCCGCCGGACGGAGGGACATCGTGGCCTGAGCATGGTGAGCAGCCAGAGATCGGGCGCCAGGGTCATCCAGCTGCGGGCGGTGGCCCACACGGCCTGCTCCCAGCCACGGCTCGAGAACGGCGCCGGCCAGGGAGGTGATGAGCGGATCGGGCCACGGCAACGAGGAGCGGGCCGACTGCAGGATCAGCGAACCCACGTCGGTGGGGTAGCTGTGCGGCGATCGCCACCGCGAGGGGTCCACCCGCGGAGAAGCCGACGACGGCGTCGATCCGCTCGATCCCCAGGCTGCGCCACAGGTCGCGGACGACGTGAGCGAACCGCTCGGGCTCAGGACCGCAGGACATGGCGGTGGCCCCGTATCCAGGTCGGGACGGCGCGAGCACCGACATGCCCGCCTCGGCGAAGACCTCCTCGCCGACCGGGATGCCGGCACTCAGATGTCCGCCGTGACAGACGAGGACGGTGGCGGGGCCGCGGCGGTCATAGCGGTACTCGACCCTGCCGGACGCCAGGGCGGCGGTCCTGACGTGCGCGCTCATCCGCCCAACGGTACGTCCTCGTCGGTCCGCCGTCGGGGGCGATGTGCCGTCACGACGTCCGGACGGTCCATCGCTGCGGCGATCGGTCACCGCGCGGCACCGGTAAGGACCACGTCATGGGTGGGCACGGATCAGACTGTTAACGTGCCCCGGGCGTCCGGCCCGTCGGTGGCCGCCGAACGGGTCAGGGGGAATGGATGGACAACGAGCAGCCGCGATCGACCGACAGAGGGACGTCGCGTTATCTGGCCGTCTCCCGGCGCTCGATGCTGACCGGGCTGACGGGACTCGCCGCAGGTGGTGCCCTGGCGGCGTGCTCGGACGGCGATCAGGACGCCTTCGGTACCACGGTGACGGTCGACCCGTCCTCGGTGGCCGCGGCACCCTCGGCCGCCGGAACCGATGGGGGATCCACGGGCACCCAGCTGCCGAGCAGCGCCGCGATGGTGATCTCCTTCACCTTCACCTCCGGGTCCGAGGGCGGGCGGGGTCCGGCCCGCAATCCCTATATCGCGGTATGGATCGAGACCCCCGCCGAGGAACTGGTCACCACCATCGCGCTGTGGCACCTGCAGCAGAACGAGCGGTGGCTCGGTGAGCTCAAGCGGTGGTATGCGATGGCCGGCGGCGACGGCGAGTCGGTCTCCAGTGCCACGCGGGTGCCCGGTGACTACACGGTCGAGTGGGACTGTGCCGACGCCAGCGGCACCAAGGTCACGGCGGGCGAGTACTTCGTGTGCGTCGAGGGCGCTCGCGAACACGGTCCCTACGAGCTGATCCGCGAGCCGATCACGCTGGGCGACACCCCGGTGGAGCAGGAGTTGCCCCCCGCGAACGAGCTGACGGCGGCGTCCGTGACGTACAGCGTCTGAGCCCCATGGCGGCCGATCAGCAGGTGTCGCGGACGCCCCCGAGGCGGCCACCCCAGCGGGGCGCGCACCGCCACCTGACCCAGAAGTGGACCCGGCGCCTGCACATGTGGACGTCGATGACGAGTCTGATCATCGTCTTCTTCTTCTCGGTCACCGGGATCACGTTGAACCACCCCGACTGGACGTTCGGCCAGCCGCCCATCGCCCGCAGCGTCGAGGGGGCCCTTCCGGCGACCGCCGTCACCGGTGACGATGTCGACCTGCTGGCGGCCAGCGAGTACCTGCGCAGCGAGCAGGGTGTGCGCGGCACGGTCACCGACCACAGCTCCACGAGCCAGGCCGCCTCGATCAGCTACCGGGGCCCCGGATACTCCGCGGACGTCCTGATCCGCATCGCGGACCGCTCGTTCACCATCACCGAGGAGCGCAGCGGGTTCGTCGCGATCATGAACGACCTGCACAAGGGCCGGAACACCTCGACCCTGTGGAAGTGGGTCATCGACATCACCGCCGGGGTGCTCGTGATCATGTCGCTGACCGGGCTCGTCCTGCAGATCACCATCAAGCGCCGCCGCCGGGTCGCCTTCACCCTGGCGGTCGTCGGGGCGATCCTCAGCGTCGTGCTGATCTGGGTCAGCATCTGAGGGGTCCGCACGCGCTCACTGCGGCCCGGTCAGTGGCTCGGTCGGTGCGGTCCGGTCAATGCGGCCCGGTGGGCCAGTTCGCCGTGCGATGCGTCGCGCCGTCCGGGGTGACCAGGAGGGCGGCCAGGCCCAACCCGGAGGCCAGGTCCAACGCCGCCGCAGGGTGGAGCACGAGCGCCGCCGTGGCCACCGCGTCCGCGGTCATCGCCGACGGAGCGATGACGCTGGCGGACAGGGTCCGGTTGACGGGCCACCCGGTCCGGGGATCGATGACGTGGCCGAGCCAGGTCTTGCCGACCCGGACGCCGCGACGGGCGGTGCCGCTGGTGGCGAGCGCGGCGTCCCGAATCGTCACCGCGTCCAGTGGCGCGGCGTTGTCGAACGGGCGCAACGGGTTCTCGATCCGGACCCGTCGTTCGCCCGCGCCACCGTGGCGCAGGTCGCCGCCGGCGTTGACCGTCACCGTGACGGCCTCCGGATCGTCCCGGAGTGATCGGGCGGTGGCCAGACCCATCCTGAGCGCGGCGTCCACGACGTAACCCTTGGCGAGACCGTCCGCCTCGATGGCCTCCCGGTCCGTCCCCGGGACGCCGAGACCGACCGCGAGGCGTCGCATCCGCTCCGGTGTGGGCATGACGCCGGAGGCCTCAGCCCGTCGCCAGGCCGCGATCACGGGGCCCAGGCCCGCGTGGAACGCACCCGCGGTGACCCGATGCAGGTGGGCGGCGGCGTGCAGCACCTCGGCGAGCTCGGCGGGCACCACATCTGTCTCGCCGCGCCGCCAGCGGCTCAGCGCGCTGGTCTCGTCGTGCCCCGACAGGACGGCACTCAGCCGGGCGACCTCGGCCAGTACCGCCTGGCCGACCGGCTCGGCCAGGTCGGCCGGACCGACGGTGAGTTCCAGGACGGTGCCCATCACCGGGGTGTAGACGTCGGTCCGGGTCGACACCGGCCCCGCCGCGCGATCAGGCACCCGCGCGTAGACGCTTCCTGGTCGCCGCCCAGGAACAGATCGGGCACGCGGTCAGGTCGTGCCGCAGGGCCGGGCAGTGCTCCCGGCCGAAGTAGATGATCTGCAGGTGACGCCGGTTCCATTCGCCGGTGGGGAAGACCGCCTTGAGGTCGCGTTCGGTGCGTTCGACAGTGCTCCCGTCGGACAGCCCCCAGCGAGCGGCCAGACGGTGGATGTGGGTGTCGACCGGGAACGCCGGCACGCCGAACGCCTGGGACATCACCACGCTCGCGGTCTTGTGGCCCACTCCGGCGAGGGACTCCAGGAAGGTCCAGTCCGGTTTCACCTCACCCCCGGCGTCCAGGATCTGGGCCGCGGCGCGGGCGAGGTTCTTCGCCTTGGTCGGGGCGAGACCGATCTCCCGGATGATCTCGAGGATCCGCTCCTCGCCGAGTGCGGCCATCTTGGCCGGGGTGTCTGCGACGGCGAACAGGGCGGGGGTGACCTGGTTGACCTTCTTGTCCGTGGTCTGCGCGGACAGGGCGACCGCGACCAGCAACGTGTACGGGTCGATGTGGTCCAGGGGGATCGGGGTGACGGGGTAGAGCTCGTCCAGGATCTCGCCGATCCTGCTTGCCTTCTCCCTCCGTCGCACATCGCGAGGGTAGCCCGGCCGACCAGCGTGGAGGTGGCCGGGTTTGCCCGTGTCTGAGGGGGCAAACCCGGCAACCTTCCGGCGGGCACCCGTGGGAACAAAGCCTCCGGCACCATAGTTGAGCCAATGAGACTCAATTTCGTGCAGTCTCGGCTTGACAGGACTGGGCCATCTGCCGAAGGTGAGTGCAGGAAACTCAAGTCGGCGACAACGAGCACGGCTTGAACAGGCAGCATCAGTCGACACGAAGGGTTATGACGAACATGGCACGAGCGGTCGGTATCGACCTCGGGACGACCAACTCCGTCGTCGCCGTACTCGAGGGTGGAGAGCCCACAGTCATCGCGAACGCCGAGGGCGGGCGGACGACGCCGTCGGTCGTCGCCTTCGCCAAGTCCGGTGAGCCCCTGGTCGGCGAGGTCGCCAAGCGCCAGGCCGTCACCAACGTCGATCGGACCATCCGTTCGGTCAAGCGCCACATGGGCACCGACTGGAACGTCGAGATCGACGGCAAGAAGTACACGGCGCAGGAGATCAGCGCCCGCGTCCTGCAGAAGCTCAAGCGGGACGCCGAGGAGTACCTGGGCGAGAAGGTCACCGATGCGGTCGTCACCGTCCCCGCCTACTTCAACGACGCACAGCGCCAGGCCACCAAGGAGGCCGGCGAGATCGCGGGTCTGAACGTTCTGCGGATCATCAACGAGCCCACCGCGGCGGCCCTGGCCTACGGCCTGGACAAGGGCAAGGAGGACGAGCTCATCCTCGTCTTCGACCTGGGCGGCGGCACCTTCGACGTGTCCCTGCTCGAGGTCGGCAAGGACGAGGACGACTTCTCCACCATCCAGGTGCGGGCCACCTCCGGCGACAACCACCTCGGCGGTGACGACTGGGACCAGCGGATCGTGGATCACCTGGTGCAGACCGTGAAGATGCAGGGCGGGCCCGACCTGTCCAAGGACAAGATCGCCATGCAGCGGCTGCGCGAGGCGGCCGAGCAGGCGAAGAAGGAGCTCTCCAGCTCCACCTCGACCACCATCTCCCTGCAGTACCTGTCGATGACCGAGTCCGGCCCGATCCACTTGGACGAGAAGCTGACCCGGGCGCAGTTCGAGAAGATGACGGCCGACCTGCTCGAGCGCACCAAGTCACCCTTCCGTGCGGTGATCAAGGACGCCGGCGTGGACCTGGCCAAGATCGACCACGTCATCCTGGTCGGCGGCTCCACCCGGATGCCCTCGGTCGCCGAGGTGGTCCGCGAGCTGACCGGTGGCCGCGAGCCGAACAAGGGCGTCAACCCGGACGAGGTCGTCGCCGTCGGTGCCGCACTGCAGGCCGGTGTCCTCAAGGGTGAGCGCAAGGACGTCCTGCTCATCGACGTCACCCCGCTGTCTCTGGGCATCGAGACCAAGGGTGGGATCATGACCAAGCTGATCCAGCGCAACACCGCGATCCCGACCAAGGCGTCCGAGGTGTTCACCACGGCGGACGACAACCAACCCAGCGTGGATATCCAGATCTACCAGGGTGAGCGGGAACTGGTGCAGCACAACAAGCTGCTCGGCCGGTTCACCCTGTCCGGGATCGCGCCGGCGCCGCGTGGCGTGCCGCAGATCGAGGTCACCTTCGACATCGACGCCAACGGCATCGTCAACGTCTCCGCCAAGGACCGCGGGACCGGGAACGAGCAGTCGGTGCCGATCTCGGGTGGCAACGCGCTGCCCAAGGACGAGATCGATCGCATGGTCCGTGATGCCGAGGCGCACGCCGAGGAGGACCGCAGGCTGCGCGAGTCGGCGGAGATCCGCAACTCCGCCGAGCAACTCGTCTACTCGACCGAGAAGTTCCTGGCCGACAACGCCGAGAAGATCCCGGAGAGCAACAAGACCGAGGTCCAGGCCGCGATCGACGAGGTGAACGAGGCCCTCAAGGGCGAGGACATCGAGGCGGTCAAGGCCAAGCACGAGAAGCTGTCCCAGGTCAGTCAGGCCCTCGGCAGCGCGATGTACGCCGCGAGCTCCGAGGCCGAGGCCGAGGCCGGCGCCGGCTCGTCGGACGCCGGGGCTCAGGCCGGGTCGGACTCGTCCGAGTCCGGCGCCGACGACGACATCGTGGACGCTGAGATCGTCGACGAGGACAAATGATGGCCGATCCGACCAGCTCCCCGCTGGACGGCGCGGATCTCGACGAGGGTGCTGCGGCCGACCAGCCGCGGCACCCCGGCGACGAGGCGGAGGGCGAGGGCCAGGGCCCCGTCGTCCGCGATCGGCGCCGGCTCGACCCGCAGACCGGCAGGGTCAGGCAGGCCTACGCCGAGACCTCCGGTCCGCAGCCCCCGACGACCGAGGAGACACCGGTGTCGGATGCCGTCTCCGGAACCGCCGACTCGGCGAACGTCGCTGCGGCACAACAGCTCGCGCAGGAACGGCTGGAGGACCTCCAGCGGTTGAACGCGGAGTACGTCAACTACCGCAAGCGCGTCGACCGGGACCGGGAGGCCGTTCGTGAGGTCGCCGTGTCAACGGTGCTCGAGGCTCTGCTGCCCGTGCTGGACGACGTCCATCTCGCCCGCCAGCACGGCGACCTCGAGTCCGGGCCGTTCTCGGCGATCGCCGAGAAGCTGGAGGGAACCCTGCAACGCTTCGGCCTCGAGCGCTACGGCGAGGTCGGCGAGGAGTTCGACCCGACCGTCCACGAGGCCCTGATGCACACCACGGCCGAGTTGGCCGAGGGCACGACCACCACCACCGTCGTCCAGGTGCTGCAACCCGGGTACCGGGTCAAGGACCGGGTGCTGCGCGCAGCACGGGTGGCCGTGGCCGACCCCACCTGATGATCGGTGGGCTGATCGGTGGGCGTGGGGTGAGAGCGCTCGACGGAATGAGAAGGCCGGAATGAGAAGGCCGGAATGAGAAGGCCGGAATGAGAAGGCCGGAATGAGAAGGGCAGTGGGAGGAGGGACGCCGAATGGCTGGACAGGACTGGTTCGAGAAGGACTTCTACGCGACGCTCGGCGTGTCTGCCGACGCTGATGCCGACGCGATCAAGAAGGCGTACCGCAAGCTGGCCCGCACGTATCACCCCGATGCGAACCAGGGTGACGCCGCGGCGGAGAAGCGGTTCAAGGAGATCGGCGAGGCCTACGGCGTGCTCTCCGACCCCGAGCAGCGCAAGCAGTACGACGCGATCCGGGCCATGTCGGGCGGAGGCGCGCGCTTCACCGCCGGCGGCGGCCAAGGTGGTGCCGGGGGCTTCGAGGATCTGTTCGGTGGTCTGTTCGCCGGCGGCCGGGAAGGGCAGAACGTCCGCTTCACCACCTCCGGGGGCCCGAGCGGCCAGCAGGTCAACCTCGATGATCTGTTCGGGGGCATCTTCGGGCCCCAGGCCGGTGGCGCCGGCCAGGGCGGTGGCGGTTTCCGGGCGCCGCGAGGTCCGCAGCGCGGCGCCGATCTGAGCGCCGACGTGGACATCAGCTTCCGGCAGGCCGTGGACGGCGCCCAGCTGAATCTGCGGGTGGGCGATCCCAGCTCCGGCACCCGCACCATCACCGCCCGGATCCCGGCCGGCGTCCGCGACGGGCAGAAGGTCCGGCTGCGGGGCAAGGGCCGCCCGGGCGATGCGGGGGCCGCCGACGGCGACCTGCTCGTGACGGTCCACGTGGCACCGCACCCGATCTTCACCCTGGACGGCCAGAACGTGCGGATCACCGTTCCGGTCACCTTCGCCGAGGCGGTCTTCGGCGCCCAGATCGAGGTGCCTACCCCCGACGCGGCCACGGTCAAGGTCAAAGTGCCGCCTGGCACGCCGAGCGGGCGGACGCTGCGGGTCAAGGGGCGCGGGATCAAGACCTCCAAGCGGGCCGGGGACCTGCTGGTCACCATCGAGGTCGCGGTGCCGCAGCGGGTCGACGGCGCGGCCAGGGAGGCGCTCGAGGAGTTCGCCACCGCGACGAAGGGAGAGGACCCGCGGGCGGATCTGATCCGGCGGGCCCAGCGCGAGGCCACGTGATGGACTTCGAGATCGCGGTCGACGAGACCACCCCGGTGTTCGTCATCTCGGTGGCCGCCGAACTGGCCGGGATGCACCCGCAGACCCTGCGTCAGTACGACCGGCTCGGCCTGGTGACCCCCGGGCGGACGGCCGGCCGTGGTCGGCGGTACTCCCCGCGGGACGTCGCCATGCTTCGTGAGGTGCAGCGCCTGTCCCAGGACGAGGGCGTCAACCTCGCCGGGATCAAGCGGATCCTGGAACTGGAGGACCTGAACGAGCGGCTTCGGGCGCGTCTGGACGAGGCACTGGCCCAGGTCGAGGACCTTCGCCGGCAGGTCTCACTGCGGCGAAGGGTCTTCGCCGCGGATGCGGCCGGCGCCGTGGTGGCGATGCCGCCGGGCCGTCGGCCGTCCGGCCTCGGCGAGGGCGGGGCCCTGGTCGTGTGGCGACCCCAACGTGGTCGCCGGGCTTAAGACGAGCCCAAGTCCGCCCCGACGGGGGACCGATCAGGTGGAGCCGTCCCGCTGACGGTCGATCGGTCCTTATCCTGGGCGGACGCGTCGGGGGGGCCCGCGGCGCCAGGTGGAAGGGAGCGCGGCGATGCCCCGGCACCGCCAACCAGGACCCGCTCGTTCGCGGGCGACCCGACGCGCCCTGCCGGCCGCGGTGATCCTGGGACTGCTCCTCGTGGGGGCCCGCGGCTTCGTCGCGCAGTTGGAACGGCCAGCGGATGGCGTCTCGACCGTGATCGCGGCCGAGCCCGTCCCCTCTCGGCCGGTCCCCACGGCGTCCGCGACGGTCCCGCCCAGCACGGTCGCCGACGAGGCCACCGAGGTACCCGCCACCCCGGCCGTGTTCACCACGACGGTGAACGGTGTCCGATGCACCGGTCCGGACCGGCC
Source organism: uncultured Actinomycetota bacterium (assembly GCA_963750395.1). Lineage (GTDB taxonomy): Bacteria > Actinomycetota > Actinomycetes > Actinomycetales > Kineosporiaceae > JADJPO01. Next base: position 303,308 of record CAVVQM010000008.1, read on the forward strand.
GGACGGCCGTGCGCTCGCCCGGCGGGCCCAGCAACTGGTGGGGGCGGCGGTCGGTGCCCGTAAGGACGACGTCTCGGTGGCCTTCCTGGATCGCACCAGTGGGATCCGCTGCGACTATCGCGGAGAGACCGCCTACGAGGCCGCCAGCATCGTCAAGGTGGCGACCTCGGCGGCGCTGATATGGCAGGTCGAGCGGGGGGGCGAGGCCCCGACCTCCTCCCAGACCAGCCTGATCCGCAGGGCCGTTGAGGTCTCCGACAACGATGCGCAGTCCGCGTTGTGGACACAGGTCGGCGGCCGGCGCGGCATCAGCGCCTTCCTGCGGGTGGCCGGGATGGCCGATACGGTCCCGTCGGCCGAGTGGGGACTGACCCTGACGACCGCGCTCGACGAGATGAGGCTGATGTACCGGCTGGTACACGGCGGCATGCTCACCGACGCCGGCACCGACCTGCTGCTCGGCTCCATGCGCTCGATCGACCCCGCGCAGGACTGGGGCATCACCGCGGGGGCGCCCGCCGGCGCCGAGGTGGCGCTGAAGAACGGGTGGTACCCGGCGAGCGAGGGCTGGCGGATGCACTCCATCGGTGCCGTGACCGGGGGCGCGGCGGACTACTCGCTCGCGGTGCTCACCGAGGACGCCCCGAGCGAGCAGGCCGGGATCGACACCGTCGAGCGGATCGCCCGCGCGGTGCACAAGGCCCTCGCCGACCAGGGCTGAGCCCGGCACCCGCGACCCGAATCACCGCACGGGATCCTGACCGGCTAGAGTTGAGTGGAACAGACTCAACTTCGGCGATGTTGGCACAGATGTCTCCGACGGATGGTCCGCTCGGACGTCAATAGCCTCGGGGAGGACAGGTAGTCCATGGATCTCAAGCTCACCACCCGCAGCCAGGAGGCGTTGACCGCCGCAGTGCGGCGGGCCTCAAGCGAGGGACACCCCCAGGTCGAGCCTGCGCACCTGCTGGATGCGCTGCTCGCCCAGCGCGATGGTGTCGCCTCCGCCCTGCTGTCCGCCGCAGGGGTGGATCCGGTCGAGGTGCGCAGGAGTGTCGATCGGGCCCTGCAGTCGTTGCCCTCGACGACCGGTGTGGCCAGTTCGCCGCAGCTGGCGCGCTCGTCCCAGCAGGCGCTGACCGCCGCTGGGGACGTCGCCCGCGAACTCGGCGACGAGTACGTGTCCACCGAGCACCTGCTCATCGGCCTGGCCACTCCCACCGGCCGGAGCGGCGCGGCGGCGTCCGGCGAGGTGGCCTCGTCGCTGAAGGCCGCCGGCGCCGACCCGCAGACCCTGCTGGCGGCGCTGCCCACCGTCCGGGGCTCTGCCAGGGTGACCGGGCCGGACCCGGAGAACGCCTACCAGGCGCTGGAGAAGTACAGCGTCGACCTGACCGCCGCCGCGCGCGAGGGTCGGCTCGACCCGGTGATCGGACGGGACAGCGAGATCCGCCGCGTGGTGCAGGTGCTGTCGCGGCGCACGAAGAACAACCCGGTGCTGATCGGCGAACCGGGCGTCGGCAAGACCGCGGTCGTCGAGGGCCTGGCCCAGCGGATCGTGGACGGCGACGTGCCGGAGTCGTTGCGCGGCAAGCGGTTGCTCGCTCTCGACCTGGCCGCCATGGTCGCCGGGGCCAAGTACCGGGGCGAGTTCGAGGAGCGGCTCAAGGCCGTGCTGGAGGAGATCAAGTCCAGCGAGGGGCAGATCGTCACCTTCATCGACGAGCTGCACACCGTGGTCGGTGCCGGGGCCGGCGGCGACAGTGCGATGGACGCCGGAAACATGCTCAAGCCGATGCTGGCCCGCGGCGAGCTGCGCCTGGTCGGCGCGACCACGCTGGACGAGTACCGCGAGCGGATCGAGAAGGACGCCGCGCTGGAGCGCCGTTTCCAGCAGGTCTACGTCGGCGAGCCGAGTGTCGAGGACACCATCGCGATCCTGCGCGGGCTCAAGGGACGCTACGAGGCCCACCACAAGGTCGAGATCGCCGACGCCGCACTGGTCGCCGCTGCCGTGCTGTCGCACCGGTACATCACCGGCCGCCAGTTGCCCGACAAGGCGATCGATCTGATCGACGAGGCCGCTTCGAGGCTGCGGATGGAGATCGACTCCTCGCCGGAGGAGGTCGACGCGCTGCGCCGCCAGGTCGACCGGATGAAGATGGAGGAGCTTGCGCTGGAACGCGAGAGCGACCCCGCCTCGCAGGCCCGTCTCGACAAGCTGCGCGCCGATCTGGCCGACCGGACCGAGCAGCTCACCGCGCTGACCGCGCGCTGGGAGGCGGAGAAGACCGGGCTGAACCGGGTGGGCGAGCTCAAGGAGCGTCTGGACGCCGCCCGTAGCCAGGCCGAACGCCTCGAGCGCGAAGGCGATCTGGGCGCTGCATCGCGGATCCTGTACGGCGAGATCCCCGCCATCGAGAAGGAGCTGGAGCAGGCCCAGGCGGCCGAGTCCGAGGTGTCCGGTGTCGAGGGCGGCCCGATACCCATGGTCAAGGAGGAGGTCGGCCCGGACGACGTGGCCGACGTCGTGTCCGCCTGGACCGGCATCCCCGCCGGGCGCCTGCTCGAGGGCGAGACGGCGAAACTCCTTCGGATGGAGGAGGTCCTCGGTGGTCGTCTGATCGGTCAGCGCCAGGCGGTGGACGCGGTGAGCGATGCCGTGCGCCGGGCGCGGGCCGGCGTGGCCGACCCGGATCGTCCCACGGGTTCGTTCCTGTTCCTCGGTCCGACCGGGGTCGGGAAGACCGAACTCGCCAAGGCACTTGCGGACTTCCTGTTCGACGACGAGCGCGCCATGGTGCGCATCGACATGAGCGAGTACGGCGAGAAGCACTCCGTCGCCCGGCTGGTCGGTGCTCCCCCGGGCTACATCGGGTACGAGGAGGGCGGTCAGCTCACCGAGGCGGTGCGACGCCGCCCCTACAGCGTCGTCCTGCTCGACGAGGTCGAGAAGGCCCACCCAGAGGTGTTCGACGTCCTGCTGCAGGTGCTGGACGACGGGCGCCTGACCGACGGTCAGGGTCGCACGGTCGACTTCCGCTCGGTCATCCTGGTGCTCACCTCGAACCTCGGTTCGCAGTTCCTGGTCGACCCGTCGCTCAGCGTCGAGGCGAAACGGGACGCCGTGATGACCTCGGTCCGAGCCGCGTTCAAGCCGGAGTTCCTCAACCGATTGGACGACGTCGTCGTCTTCGATGCGCTGTCCACCGAGGAACTGGCCCAGATCGTCGACCTGCAGGTCGACATGCTCGCCGAGCGGCTGAGTGATCGGCGGCTGACCCTGGACGTCACGCCGGCCGCCCGCGACTGGCTGGCGTTGACCGGGTACGACCCGGCCTACGGGGCCCGCCCGTTGCGGCGCCTGTTGCAGCGCGAGATCGGTGACCGGCTGGCCAGGGCCCTGCTCTCCGGCGAGGTCACCGACGGGGACACGGTGCTCGTCGACGTCCCGGAGCCCGGCCTGGGGACGGACGAGGTGAACGGGCTGACGGTACGGCGCGCGGAGGTGCCTGCCACCACCTGACCCGTTGCCCGACGTGCTGTCTGGCCCGTGGCCCGGGGCCACGACCGAGGGCGACCGCCCGGAGCCGGGCGGTCGCCCCTTCGGTGGTCCGATCAGTGCTTGTCGACCATGGTGATCACGCCGGTCTTGATCTTCTTCTCATACTGCAGGATCTCGGCCTTGAGCACTCGGGCCAGGATGTAGACGCCGATCAGGTTCGGGACCGACATCAGGAAGATCATCGAGTCCGAGAAGGCGATGACCGGGTCGAGGGCCATCGCTGCCCCGATGACGGTGAAGATGCAGAAGACGATCTTGAACGTGTTCTCTGCGGTCTTGTTGTCACCGAACAGGTATCCGGTGGCCTTCATCCCGTAGTAGGACCACGAGATCATCGTCGAGAAGGCGAACATGATCACGGCGAAGGCGAGCACCGACGGGAACCAGGGGATCACCGATTCGAAGGCCCGCGAGGTGAGTTTGACGCCGCCGAGGTCGGGAGCGTCGGGGTCGTTCCAGGCCCCGGTGATGACGATGGTCAGCGCGGTCATGGTGCAGATCACGACGGTGTCGATGAACGGTTCGAGCAGGGAGACGAAACCCTCGGTCGCGGGTTCCTTCGTCTTGACCGCCGAGTGGGCGATCGAGGCCGAGCCGATGCCGGCCTCGTTGGAGAACGCCGCCCGCTGGAAGCCGACGATCAGCACACCGACGACGCCACCGGTGATCCCCTCGGGGCTGAACGCTCCGGAGAAGATCTCGCCGAAGGCCGAGGGCACCTGGCCCAGGCTGCCGAGGATGACGACCAGGCAGGCCGTCAGATAGACGACGGCCATGAACGGCACGATCTTCTCGGTGACCCGGGCGATCGACTTGATGCCGCCGATGATCACCGCACCGACCAGGACCGCGAAGAGCAGGCCGACGACGAACTTCAGGCCGGCCACCGGGCTGTCCTCGAGGCCGCCGGTGACCTCGATGATCTGGGAGGTCGCCTGGTTGGCCTGGAACATGTTGCCGCCGCCGAGCGAACCGCCGATGGCGAACACGGCGAAGGCCGCGGCGAGGAACTTGCCCAGGCCCGCCTGTCCCTGTTTGGCCAGGCCGTCGCGGAGGTAGTACATCGGCCCGCCGGAGACGGTTCCGTCGGCGTGCTCACGGCGGAACTTCACGCCGAGGGTGCACTCGGCCATCTTGGCGCTCATCCCGAGCAGACCGGCCGTGATCATCCAGAAGGTCGCACCCGGTCCGCCGAGGGAGATCGCCACCGCGACCCCGGCGATGTTGCCCAGGCCCACGGTGCCCGAGACCGCGGTGGCCAGTGCCTGGAAGTGCGACACCTCACCGGCGTCCTCCGGCCTGGAGTACCGGCCGCGCACCAGGTTGATCGCATGCTTGAATCCGCGAACGTTCTGAAAGCCGAGGAACACCGTGAAGAAGACCGCCGCGACGACCAGCCAGACCACGATCAGGGGGAGGTCGGCCCCGCCGATCGTGACGGTGTAGAACACGACGCCGCTGATGGCGTCAGAGATCGGCTGGACGACGTCCGCGATCGTCTCGTCGAGCGTCTGGGACGGCAGGAGCACGGGAACGGTGGTGAGTGCGCTCATCACGGCACCACCGTGACGGGGACGGGCGCCGAGTGCGTCAGGCGGTTGGCGATGCTGCCGAGGATCGCCTGCTTGATCGCCGAGTCCCCGCTGCGACCCACGATGATGTGCAGGACCTGGCGTTCCTCCGCGAGGTCGACCATCGTCTCGGCCGGGTTGCCGTGCTGGAGGACCGAGGTGACGTTGACGCCCGCGGCCTTGGCCCGCTCGACCATCGGGTCGACCACCTGCTCGGCGGCGGCGGCGAGTTCCGCTTCGCGACGCACGTGCCGCTCCTCATTCTCGGCTGGGGTGTTGAACGAGAACGGGGACCACGGGATGACGTGAACGACGAGGAGCTCGTCGCCGTGGTTTCGGGCCCACTTGACGCCCATGTCCAGAGCGCGGGTGGACGCGTCGCTGCCGTCCACACCGACCATGATGACGGCCATTTGTACTCCTTGAGTCGAAGGTCCTGGTCTGCCTATCACGCGACGTGAGGGTTGGGATAGGGGGTGATCGACATCGCTTGGGTCAGCTCGATCAGCACGGGCGCGTGGTCGCTCGCGCCCTTGCCCTTGCGCTCGTCCCGATCGATCATCGCTCCGCTCACCCTCGCCGCCAGGGCCGGGGAGGCGAGCATGAAGTCGATGCGCATCCCCTCCCGCCGGGGGAAGCGCAACTGGGTGTAGTCCCAGTAGGTGTAGACGCCCGGGCCCGGGGCGAACGGCCGGACGACGTCGGCGTACCCGGACTCGACCACGGCCTCGAAGGCGGCGCGCTCGGCCGGGCTGACGTGTGTGCTGCCGGCGAACCTGGACATGTCCCAGACGTCCTCGTCCCTGGGGGCCACGTTCCAGTCGCCCGCCAGGACGATCTGCGCCTGGTGATCCCGCTCGAGCCATCCGCGTCCGGCCTCCGCGAGCCGATGCAGCCAGGCGAGCTTGTAGTCCAGGTGGGGGTCGCCGAGCGACCGGCCGTTGGGGACGTACAGGCTCCAGATCCGCACGCCCGCGCAGGTGGCCGCGATCGCTCGGGCCTCCTGGCGCTCGTCCTCGCCCCAGCCCGGCATCTGCGCGAAGGAGGTCTCGACGTCCGACAGGCCGACCTTGGAGGCGATCGCCACGCCGTTCCACTGGTTCAGGCCGTGGTGGGCGACCTGGTAGCCGGCCGCCTCGAACGGCAGCATCGGGAACCGCGTGTCCGGGCACTTGGTCTCCTGGATCGCCAGCACGTCCACCTCGCGGCGGACCAGCCAGTCCGTGACCCGGTCGACCCGGCTACGGATGGAGTTGACGTTCCAGGTCGCCAGACGCACCGGGGAAGACTACATATGGGGCATGCCGAAGCCGACACCGCGATGGTCCGCCGGCCGACGGTCGCCGCTGGTCTCGGACGGCGGGTTCGCTCTGATCACCGGCGCCACGGCCGGCATCGGCAACGCCTTCGCGCGGGCCCTGGCCGGTGCCGGGCACGATCTGGTTCTCGTCGCCCGTGACGAGAACCGGCTGCGCCAGGTGGGCGGGCAGTTGCGCCGGTGCGGGGTCCGCGTCGAGGTGATCGTCGCCGATCTGGCCGACGCCGATGACCTCGCGCGCGTGGCGGACAGGGTCCGGGACGGCGTGGGGCCCGTCGACCTGTTGGTGAACAACGCCGGGTTCGCCGTCCGCAGCCGCTTCGTGGGCGGCGATCTCGCGGCGCAGGTCTCGATGCTCGACGTCCTGGTCCGTGCGGTCATGGTGCTCTCGCACGCGGCCGCCACCGCGATGGTGGCCCGGGGCCGTGGCACGATCGTCACCGTGTCGTCCGTGGCGTCCTTCCTGCCCGGAGGGTCCTACTCGGCCGCCAAGGCCTGGGCCACCACGTTCACCACGAGTCTGGACGTCGAACTCGGGGGGAGCGGGGTGCGGGCGATCACCCTGTGCCCCGGGTATGTCCGCACCGAGTTCCACGAGCGGATGGGCCTGGACCCGGGCCGTGTCGCCCCGGGATGGGCCTGGCTGGACGGGGACCGTCTCGTCGCGGACTGTCTGACGGACGCGGCCCGGGGCCGATCTGTGAGCATCCCCGGTCGGCGCTACCGGACGGCGGTGATGCTGGCGCGGGCCCTGCCGTTGCGGGCGTTGCCGGCCCTGGGCAGACGGGCGCAATCGCGCCGCCACGGCTGATCCCGGCCTCAGGTCACGTCGTGGCGTGCCGACAAGGATTCGGTGAGGGCGAGCAGATGGAGCGCGGGCCCAGGCCTGCGTCGTCCCGACCTGCAGCGTGCGCTGTTGCTGGTCGTGGCGCTGGCCCTGGCCGCCCTGGCCGCCGTCCTGGGCTCGCCCCCGCCGGGGTGGTCGGTCCTGCTTCCGATGACCTGGTGGCTGCTCGCCGTGCTGTTCGCGATCGCGGAGTGGGGGCCGGTCTCAGCCCGGTTCGTCCGGCATCGGCGCCGGCTCACGCTCACCCCGTTGCCCCTGGCCGCGGGGCTGCTGCTGTGCGGCCCCCGAGAACTCGTCGGCGGGATGCTGGCCGGCGCCCTGGTGTCCCGAGCCGTGCGTCGCCCCGGTGGCGTCCGGTGCGTCGTGGACGAGGTCACGCTCACCGCCTTCATGGCGGCCACGGCGATCAGCGCCGTCGGCCTGGTGAGCGCGGCCGTTCGCCTGGTCCCCGGCGGAGTCACCGATCATGGTCCGTCCGGCTGGACGGCGACCGTCCTGTGCGTCCTGGCGGCCGTCGTGACCGCGGAATGGGTACGGGCCCGGGTGGGCGAGGCGGTCCTCGGCCTGGACGGTCTGTGGCCCCTGAACGGCGTGCGGGACCGGGCAGAGGGCTGGTTCGACGCCGCGCTGTCGGGTCTGGTCGCCGTGCCGGTGGTGGCGGTCACCCTTCGGTTCGGGGGTGTCGTGTCGACCGCGCTGCTGATGGTCCTGGCGTGTGCCCTGATCGGCTACCGCGCGCAGACGAGCCTGTCCCGACGGCAGGGCGCGCTGGAGCGCCTGTATCAGGTCTCGGGTGCCCTGGTGCAGACCGCGGGACCGGTCGGCGCAGACCCCTCGCACACGGACATGGACGACCTGGTGCGCTCGGTCCTCGAACAGTCCATGGGCCTGCTCAACGCGCGCTACGCCGAACTGGTCTGGCTCGACGAGGAGGGCGCCCAGATCGCCTGGGTCCTCCGGGCGGGTTCTGCTCAGATGCTCGGCCCGGCGCCGCCCGAGCCGTACACGACCTCGCTCGGCAGCGTCGTCGACCGCCCCCGCCTCCTGCGTCCCGGCAATCCGGACGACCTCGACGCCCTGGCCGCACGGGGCAGCCTGCGGGAGGCCATGGTGGCGCCGCTGTCGGCCGGTTCGGTCCAGCGGCGCGGTCACCTGCTGCTGGCCGACGGCCAGGTGGTCGGATCGGGCTTCTCGCAGGACGATCTGCGTCTGCTGGTCACGGTGGCCAACCAGGCCGCCGTGGGGCTGGCCAACGCCGGACTGATCCGCCGGCTCCACCGCGAGGCGCGTGCCGACGAGCTCACGGGGCTGCCCAACCGGGCTCACTTCCGCGAACTCATCGAGGACAGCTGCGACCCGGCCGGCGCCTCCCGCGGTCCGGGCGGGTGGCTCGAGCCGTTCGCGGTGATGCTGCTCGACTTCGACGGGTTCAAGGCGATCAACGACACCCTCGGGCACGCGACGGGGGACGTGCTGCTCAAGGTGATCGCGCGCCGACTGGCGGCCGCGGTCGATCAGTTGGCCACGGTGGCCAGACTCGGCGGCGACGAGTTCGCGGTGATCGCTCCCGGCTGTCGTGACCAGCGTGACGCCATGGCGCTGGCTCGGCGGTTGCTCGCCGTCTTCGACGAACCGGTCGAGATCGACCAGGCTCGGCTGCGGCTGGGTGGCTCGCTGGGCATCTCCCTGTTCCCGGAGCACGGCGACAACACCTCGGACCTGATGCGCAACGCCGATCTGGCGATGTACGCGGCCAAGGCCGGAGCGGGCGGTGCCCGGATGTTCACCGAGGATCTGCTGGCCGACAACGCGCTGGCGCTGACGCTGGGCGGAGACCTGCGTGACGCGATCGCCCGCGACGAGGTCGAGGTCGCCGTGCAGCCGGTGATCCGGATGGCCACCGACGAGCTGCACTCGGTCGAGGTGCTGGCCCGCTGGCACCATCCGGTGATCGGCGACATCCTGCCGCGGACCTTCTTCGCCGCCGCCGAACAGGCGGGCCTCACCCCCGCGTTGTCGGTGCAGATCCTGCACCGGGCGCTGCGGTTGTGCCGCGGGTGGCTGGATCAGGGGCGGCGGGTCCGGGTGGCGGTCAACGTGGCGCCGCGTTGGCTGGCGGACACCAGCCTGCCGGAGATCGTGGGGGCGGCGCTGGCCACGCACGGCGTCCCGGCCGACCTGCTCACCCTCGAGCTGACCGAGCGCGGAGTGATCGCCGATCCCCGTCGCGTGACCGAGACGTTGCACCGGTTGCACGACCTCGGGGTGCACCTGTCCGTCGACGACTTCGGCACGGGGTACTCCTCGCTGAGCTATCTGAGCCAGCTGCCCGTCGATCAGCTCAAGATCGATGAGGTCTTCGTCGCCAGGGTGGGCGGCAGCGAGCGGGACCTGTCCATCGTCCGGTCGCTGGTGGACCTCGGCCGTCATCTGAACCTCGAGGTGGTCGCGGAGGGCGTCAGCGATCAGGGGGTGCGCGACATCCTGACCGAGGTCGGCTGCCCGCTCGGGCAGGGCTTCCTGTTCGCCCACCCCTTCGACCCCAGCGAACTGGACGGGTTCGTCGTCGGAGGCAACCGGCTGGGCACCGCCGTCTGAGTTGTCGACCGGCCGTCGACCGGCCGTCGGCCCGGCGTCGGCCACCCGCGGTCGCGAGTAGGCTCCCCGGGTGGACGAGTCGAGGATGGATGCCCGTTCCGAACTGCAGCAGCTGATCGCCGACCTCGCCGTGGTGCACGGCCGGGTGAGGCTGAGCAGCGGCCGGGAGGCCGACTACTACGTGGACCTGCGACGGATCACGCTGCACGGGCGTGCCGCCCCGCTGGTCGGCGAGGTGATGCTCGATCTCGCGTCGGCGTGTCGGTCGTGAGGCCGTTCGAGGCGGTCGGCGGTCTGACGCTGGGCGCCGACCCGGTGGCCACCGCGATGCTGCACGCGCAGTCGCGTCGGGGCGGCCGGTTGGACGCGTTCGTCGTCCGCAAGCAGGGCAAGGCCCACGGGCTGCAGCGGCGCGTCGAGGGTCCGGACGTCGCCGGTCGGCCGGTGCTGGCGGTCGAGGACACCTCGACGACCGGAGGGTCGGTGCTCACCGCCGTCGAGGCGCTGCGTGAGGCGGGCGCCGACGTGGTCGCGGTCGCGGTGATCGTGGACCGGGGGACCGGCGCCCGCGAGGTCGTCGAGGCTCAGGGACTGCCCTACCTCGCCGCGTACTCGTCGGCCGATCTGGGGTTGTGACCGCTCAAGGCCGCGAGCCTCAGGCGGCACCCGTGGTGCGGGACTTCAGCCGCTCGCGCAGCACCTCGAAGGCGATCGGGATGACCGAGACGGCCACGATGGCCAGCAGGATCACCTCGACGTTGTTCCGCACGACGTCCACCTTCCCCAGGGCCGCGCCGAGCAGGGTGACCCCGGTCGCCCAGAGGACGCCGCCGATGCCGCTGTACATGAAGTAGCGACGTCGATCCATCTCGCCCACGCCCGCCATCACCGTGATGAAGGTGCGCACGATCGGCACGAACCGGGCCAGGACGATCGCCCGGTTGCCGTACTTGTCGAAGAACTCACGGGTCTTCTCGACGTACTCACGCCGGAACAGCTTGGAATCGGGCTTGCGGAAGATGGCCGGACCGGACAGCCGCCCGATCTGGTACCCGACCACGTTGCCCGCGAAGGCGGAGACGGTCAGCACGATGCAGGCCAGCCACAGGGGCTCCTGGATCACCCCCGCGGTGACCAGCAGGCCCACCGTGAACAGCAGCGAGTCTCCGGGCAGGAAGAACCCGATCAGCAGTCCGCACTCGGCGAAGATGATCGCGACGGCTCCCCACAACGCCCAGGTCCCCAGGCTGTTGAGCAGAGTGTCCGGGTTGAGCCAGTCCGGTCCGAGGGCGGGCACGGTCATGATGGCGTCCATGAGCACGCAGTCAGAGTACGGGGCCGAACCTGGTGCGGTTGACCGTACGGCCCCGCGGGAGGCGATTCACGCCACTGGGACAGCAGATCCACAGGTGGGGGCCGGCCCGTGGCCGCCGCCCTGGCCGCGGGACGCGCGGTACGACCCGGCCCTGCTGCGCGACGGCGACCGGCGCAACGTGGTGGACCGCTACCGGTACTGGAGCGTCGAGGCGATCCGCGAGGATCTGGACACCCGCCGACACCCCTTCCACGTGGCCATCGAGAACTGGGCCCACGACCTCAACATCGGCTCCGTGGTGCGCACCGCGAACGCGTTCAACGTGGCCGGGGTGCACATCGTGGGCCGACGCCGGTGGAATCGCCGGGGCGCGATGGTCACCGACGCCTACCTCCATGTGCACCATCACGCGGATGCCGCGGCGCTCGCCGCCTGGGTGAGGGACGAGGACCTGCCGCTGCTCGGGATCGACAACCTGCCCGGCGCCGTCCCGCTCGAGACCCACGAGCTGCCACGACGCTGCATGTTGCTGTTCGGCCAGGAGGGACCCGGTCTGAGCGAGCCCGCCCGGGCGGCCTGCACCGCGGTCCTGTCCATCGCACAGTTCGGCTCGACCCGGTCGATCAACGCCGGGGCCGCCGCGGCGATCGCCATGCACGCCTGGGTGAGGGCGCACGCGAGTCCCGGCTGAGCCGACGAAAGGGTGCTGTCCTCCCCCCTGGTGAGGGGGAGGACAGCACCCTTTCGTACCGGTCAATCGCGCTCGCAGAGGTACATCGCGGCCAGGACCATGGCCCCTCCGGCCGCAAGCCGCCAGGTGAACGCCTCGACGCCCAGCCCGATCGCGAAGACCGCCGCCCAGATCGGCTCCAGGGTCATGATCACGGCGGCCCGGGCCGGGTGCAACCGGGCCTGTGCCCAGGTCTGCAGCAGCATCGTCAGCGCGCCCACGACGACGGCCGCGTAGATCATTCCGATCCAGTCGAAGCGCCCGGACGGCACGGTGATCCCACCGGGAAGGGCGAACAGCCCGGAGAGCACCGCGGTGGTCCCGGACTGCACCACGGCCAGTTCGACGGCGTAGCGGGCGTCCGCCCAGCGGCCGAGGCCGAGGATGTGCAGCGCGAACAGCACCGCCCCGCCCAGGGTGATCGCCTCGCCGACACCGAGGGCGGCGGCACCGCCGCCCAGGGTGATGGTCGCCAGCCCGAGCGCCGCCAGCCCTGTCGCCGTCCAGACCGTGCGTCCGAGACGCTGACGCCACAGGAGCGCGCCCAGCAGCGGGGTGAACACGACGTACATGCCGGTCAGGAAGCCGCTCACCGAGGGCGGGGTCGAGGCCAGCCCCATGGTGAGCAGCAGGTTGCCGCCGCCGAACAGCAGGCCGAGCAGCACGGCGCGCCGCCGCAGCCACCACGGCATGGGGTCGGCGTCGCGCGGCAGCAGGGCGGCCAGGGCCACGGTGGCCAGCGCGAACCGCACCGCCATGTGGTCGGCGGCGGGGATCCTGTTGGTCGCGTCGTGCAACAGCACGAACGTCGACCCCCAGGCGGCGGTGACCACCAGCAGGGCGAGGATGGGCAGACCGGTCGCGATGCGCGAGCGCGGTCCGCTCGGGCGGAGAATCGTCGTGGTGCTCATGACGCCAGACAACGGTGCGGGGGCCGGCCGCCGATACCCCTGCGACCAGGGACGATGAGCAACGCCCGGATCCCCGGGTCGCGGCTTCGGAATCACCCGCCGGACGGCGGGAATCGCCGCGGCCGGGCCGGGGACGGCGCGCGGTCGCCGATCGGCGACGATGACCCCGCGGTCGCCGATCGGCGACAATGACGCCGTGAGTCAGCAGGACGCCGTGGCCCCCGCCCCCGTCGACGCCACCGATCGCCGGATCCTGCGACTGCTCGCCCACAACGCGCGCGCCTCCTATCGCGATCTGGGCGAGGCGGTCGGCCTGTCGGCCAACGCGGTCACCCAGCGGATGCGCCGGATGGAGCAGGCCGGGGTGATCCGCGGCTACACGGCCCGGCTCGACCCCGGGCTGGACGGCGCGACGCTGCAGGCCGTCGTCCATCTGCACACGGCCATCGACGTCGACCTGGCTCCCCTGGAGAAGGCGATCTGGGCCGTTCCCGGAGTGAGCGAACTGCTCGACCTGGCCGGGAGCATCGATTACGAGGTGCGTCTGAGGGCCCGGTCCCAGGCCGAGATCTACGACGCGGTGAATCGTCTGCGGTTGTTGCCGGGGATCACCGACATCGAGACCAGGCCCGTGCTGCGGGCCGTGCTGCGGCCGACCCGCACCTGAGCCCTCTCAGGCGCCTCACCGGCCGACCTTGGCCCAGACCGCGTCGCGCCGGGCCGGACCCGCGCCCGTTACCACCGCCACATCAGCCGGGAACCCGCAGACGTCGCAGGTCAGCCGGGTCCGCATCCGGGCGGGCACGTCCAAGCACGGGGGGATGATGCCCATCATGGCCGGCCCGCTGCCGGGCGACGCGCGCCGCTGCTCGCGAAATCACCGGGACCTACGGTATCCAGCCCTGGGCCGAACCGTGGAAGGATCGAGGCTGGACCCACATCGACACTCGATCCCAGGAGCGCACGTCATGCCTATCGCAACCCCCGAGGTGTACGCCGAGATGCTCGACCGGGCCAAGGCGGGTCGCTTCGCCTACCCGGCGATCAACGTCAGCTCCTCCCAGACTCTGAACGCCGCCATCCAGGGCTTCGCCGAGGCTGAGAGCGACGGCATCGTCCAGGTCTCCACCGGCGGTGCGGAGTACCTGTCCGGCTCCACCGTCAAGGACATGGTCACCGGCTCGACGGCTCTGGCCGCCTTCGCCGGCGAGGTGGCCAAGAAGTACCCCGTCAACATCGCCCTGCACACCGACCACTGCCCGAAGAACAAGCTCGACGGGTTCGTCCGTCCGTTGCTGGCCATCAGCGCGGAGCGGGTCAAGAACGGCCAGGCTCCCCTGTTCCAGTCCCACATGTGGGACGGCTCGGCGGTCCCGCTGAAGGAGAACCTCGACATCGCGGTGGAACTCCTCGCGCTCGCCAAGGCCGCGAACATCGTCCTCGAGGTCGAGATCGGCGTCGTCGGTGGCGAGGAGGACGGTGTCGCCAACGAGATCAACGATCAGCTCTACACGACCGTCGAGGACGGGATGGCCACCGCCGCCGCCCTCGGGCTCGGTGAGAACGGCCGCTACATGGCGGCGCTGACCTTCGGCAACGTGCACGGCGTGTACAAGCCGGGCAACGTCAAGCTGCGCCCGGAGATCCTCAAGGAGATCCAGGACGCCGTCGGCGCCAAGTACGGCAAGGAGAAGCCCTTCGACCTGGTCTTCCATGGGGGATCCGGTTCGCTGCCCCAGGAGATCTCGGACGCGGTGGACTTCGGCGTGATCAAGATGAACGTCGACACCGACACCCAGTACGCCTTCACCCGCCCGGTCGCCGCCCACATGCTCAAGCACTACGACGGCGTCCTGAAGATCGACGGCGAGGTCGGCAACAAGAAGACCTACGACCCGCGCGCCTGGGGCAAGGCCGCCGAGGCCGGCATGGCGGCTCGAGTGATCGAGGCCTGCCAGAACCTGCGCTCGGCCGGCACCAGGATCACGTAGTCCCCCGGCCGCCTGCACGCAGGGGCCGAACAGCAGTCAAGGGTGGACGCCGTCGGCGTCCACCCTTGACTGCCTCCCGCCTCATCTCGCCCAACTCGACCAGCGGGGCTCGAGTCGGTTCCGGGGCTCGTAGACTCGGGTGGTCCTTCCGACCCCACGTTCACGACAGGCGGTAGATCCGTGTCCGGCAACCTGCTGAACCCCACCATGCCCGGCCACGGCACCGAGCTGCCCGACGACACCGACGTGCGCCGGGCTCTGGCCGGTGGTGCCACGCCGTCCGAGGTCGCTGCCGCACACCCGGCCCGCAGCCTGCCCTGGGCGGTCCTCGCCGAACGGGCCCTCGCGGCCGGTGAACCGGTCCAGTCCTACGCCTACGCGCGGGTCGGGTACCACCGTGGGCTCGACGCGCTGCGTGGCGCCGGGTGGCGGGGCAGCGGTCCGGTGCCGTGGTCGCACGTGCCCAACCAGGGCTTCCTGCGGGCGCTCGCCGCGCTCGGCGCCGCTGCCGCCGCCATCGGTGAGGACGCCGAGAAGCGGCGTTGCGCCATGTTCCTCGCCGACTGCGATCCGGCCGCCGGGGACCAGATCGCCGCCCTGCTCGACGCGGAGGACTGACCCCGTGCCCGCAGTGGTGATCGTCGGCGCCCAATGGGGTGACGAGGGAAAGGGCAAGGCGACCGACGCCCTGGGCCACGGCGTCGACTACGTCGTGAAGTTCAACGGCGGGAACAACGCCGGGCACACGGTGGTGATCACGGGCCCTGATGGCCCGCAGAAGTATGCGCTGCACCTGCTGCCGTCGGGGATCCTCACCCCCGGAGTGGTTCCCGTGATCGGCAACGGGGTGGTGATCGACCTGTCCGTGCTGTTCGCCGAGATCGACGCGCTGACCGTCCGCGGCATCGACTGCTCGGCGCTGCGGATCTCGGCCAACGCCCACATCATCCCGGCGTACAACCGCACGCTGGACAAGGTCATCGAGCGGTTCCTGGGCGCGCGGCGGATCGGCACCACGGGGCGTGGGATCGGGCCGACGTATGCGGACAAGATGAACCGCATCGGCATCCGGGTGCAGGACCTGTTCGACGAGAACATCTTGACCCAGAAGGTCGCCAGCGCCTTGGACCAGAAGAACCATCTGCTGGTCAAGGTCTACAACCGGCGGGCGATCACCACCGAGGAGATCGTCACCGAACTGCTCTCCTACGCCGACCGGCTGCGCCCGATGGTCACCGACACCGCCCTCGAGCTGGTGACGGCCCTGGACGGCGGCGGCACGGTGCTGTTCGAGGCGGGTCAGGCCACCCAGCTGGACGTGGACCACGGGAACTACCCGTTCGTCACCTCGTCCAACGCCACCGCCGGCGGTGCCTGCACCGGCAGCGGGGTCCCACCCACCCGCATCGACAGGGTGGTCGCCGTCGCCAAGGCCTACTGCACCCGGGTGGGTGAGGGTCCGTTCCCCACCGAGCTGCACGACAGCGACGGCGACCGGTTGCGCTCGACGGGTGGGGAGTACGGGACGACGACCGGGCGGCCCCGTCGCTGTGGCTGGTACGACGCCCCGGTCGTTCGCTACGCCACGCGGATCAACGGCCTGACCGACCTGGTGCTGACCAAGCTGGACGTGCTGACCGGGTTGGAGCGGCTGCCGGTGTGCGTCGCCTACGACGTCGACGGGGTGCGCCACGACGAGATCCCGTTGACGCAGAGCGAGTTCCACCACGCCAGGCCCATCTACGAGTATCTGGACGGCTGGTCTCAGGACCTGTCCGGGGTGCGCTCGTTCGAGGACCTGCCGAAGGCCGCCCAGCAGTACGTGCTCGCCCTCGAGGAGATGGCCGGCGTCCGGATCAGCGCCATCGGCGTGGGCCCGGCCCGCGACCACACCGTGGTGCGGCACGACCTGCTCGGCTGAGCCCGGCGAGAGGATGCCCTCGATCGCCCACCGCCGACATCAGGGTGGTTAGGCTGGGCAGCCGGGTCCGCCGTCGCTGTCGGTGCCTGTCCGCCCCTCCCGGCACCAGGCGCACCCATCGACACCAGGCGCCCCCCTCGACACCAGGAGTCTCGATGAGCGTGGACAGCGATTTCGACCACAGCCTCGTGCAGGACACGACACCGCTGCGCACCGAGATCGGCCAGCTCGGCCAGTTGCTCGGCGACACCCTGGTCCGCCGGGACGGGCCGGAGCTGCTTGCGCTGGTCGAACGGGTGCGGCAGAGCGCCCGGACGGATCCGGAGGAGACCGCCGAGATCCTCGCCGACGTCGACCTGCCCCTGGCCACCCAGCTGGCCAGGGCCTTCGCGACCTACTTCCACCTCGCCAACGTGGCCGAGCAGGTCTACCGGGCCCGGGAGATCGCTCGAGTCCAGGACCAGGACGGCGACCCGATCGCCCAGGCGATCGAGGAGATCGGTGAGGCGCTCGGGGCGCGCCGGCTCGACCGCGGGCAGGTGTCCGACATGGTGGCGACGCTCGCCGCCCGACCGGTGTTCACGGCTCACCCGACCGAGGCCGCCCGGCGCTCGGTCCTGCTCAAGCTGCGGGGCATCGCCGATCAGCTGTTCGCCGCACCGGCCGGGGAGGCGCTGGAGCGCCCGCAGGTGCGCCGCAGGGTGGCCGAACTGGTCGAACTGCTCTGGCAGACCGACGAGCTGCGCCTGCAGCGCCCCGAGGTCATGGACGAGGCCCGCAACGCGATGTACTACCTCGACGCTCTGGTCGGGGTGTCGGCGCCGGTGGTGCTCGAGGACCTCGCCGCGGCACTGGACGGGATCGGCGTCAGCCTCCCCCTGGACTCGCGCCCGCTCAGTTTCGGGTCCTGGATCGGGGGCGACCGGGACGGTAACCCATTCGTCACCCCACAGGTCACCAGGCAGGTGACCGGGCTGCTGCGCGAACGCGCGGTCCGCGATCTGCAGACCCTGATCGAGGCACTGCTGGCCGACCTGTCGTGCAGTGAGCGCTACGTACCGGCCACCGAGGAACTGATGACCTCGCTGCATGCCGATCTGGAGGCGTTGCCGCACCTCGAGGCGCGCTACCGTCGGATCAACGCCGAGGAGCCGTATCGGTTGAAACTGACCTGCATCAGAGCGAAGTTGTTGGCCACGCGTGACCGGCTGGACGCCGACGGGCCGCACCGGCCGGGGGTGGACTACGCCAGCTCGCGGGAGTTGCTCGACGATCTCCTCCTGGTGCGCAGATCCTTCCACGCCGCCGGCAGCGACCTGGCCGCGACCCAAGTGCTGGACCGGGCGATCCGTGCCACCGCCGCGACCGGTCTGTCCCTGGCGACCCTCGATGTGCGCGAGCACGCCAAGGCGCACCATGCGGCGCTCGCCGTCCTGTTCGACCGGCTCGGGGATCAGGGCTGGCGCTATCTCGATCTGCCGGTGGCCCATCGGACCAGACTCCTTGCCTCAGAACTGGCCTCGCGCCGTCCGTTGGCTTCGACGCCGCCGCCGCTGGAGGGCGCGGCGCGGACGGCGTACGACACGTTCGTGGCGATCCGCGAGACGCTTGACCGTCTCGGGCCCGACGCCATCGAGTCGTACATCATCTCGATGACCAAGGGTGTGGACGACGTGTTGGCCGCCGTCGTCCTGGCCCGCGAGGCCGGGCTGGTCGACATCCCGGGGGAGATGGCGCGGCTGTCGTTCGTACCGCTGCTGGAGACCGTCGACGAACTCCGCAAAGCCGGGGATCTGTTGGACGAGTTGCTGTTCGAGCCGAGTTACCGGCGGCTGGTGGCGCTGCGCGGAGACGTCCAAGAGGTCATGCTCGGCTACTCGGACTCGAACAAGGACGGCGGGATCACCACCTCGCAGTGGGAGATCCACCTGGCGCAGCGGCGACTGCGGGACGTCGCCCGTCGCCATGGGGTGCGGCTGCGGCTGTTCCACGGCCGGGGCGGCACGGTCGGTCGCGGCGGTGGACCGACGTACGACGCCATCCTGTCCCAGCCCTGGGGTGTGCTGGACGGCGAGATCAAGTTCACCGAGCAGGGCGAGGTGATCTCGGACAAGTACCTGCTGCCCCAACTCGCCCGACACAACCTCAAGCTGGTGCTGTCGGCGACCCTCGTCTCCTCCGTGTTGCACACCGAACCCCTGAACACCAAGGAGCAGCTGGACCAGTGGGACTCGGCGATGGCCCTGATCTCCGGCGCGGCGCAGCGGGCCTATCGCGGACTGGTCACCGACCCGGACCTACCGCGCTACTTCGCCACATCGACCCCCGTCGAGGAGCTGGCCGACATGCACCTCGGCTCACGTCCCGCGAAGCGCACCACCACGGGCGCCGGTCTTGATGCGCTGCGCGCCATCCCGTGGGTGTTCGGCTGGACCCAGTCGCGCCAGGTGGTGCCGGGTTGGTTCGGGGTCGGCTCCGGGCTGGCGGCGGCGCGGGCGGCGGGGCTCGGTGACGTGCTGGTGCAGATGCACGGCGAGTGGCGGTTCTTCGCCAACTTCCTCTCCAACGTCGAGATGACGTTGGCCAAGACGGACATGAAGGTGTCGCGGCAATACGTGCAGCAGCTCGTGCCGGCCGAACTGCACCGCGTCTTCGACATGATCGAGGCCGAGTACGAGCTGACCGTGCGCGAGTTGCTCGCCGTGACCGGGGAGTCCGCGGTGCTGGAGCGTCAACCTGCACTGGCCCAGACCCTGGGCACGCGGGACGTCTACCTGCTGCCGCTGCAGCTGCTTCAGGTGCAGCTGTTGCGCCGGGTACGAGCGGCCCGTGAGCAGGGACAGGAGCCCGACGAGACGCTGCGCCGGGCCCTGTTGGTCACGGTCAACGGGATCGCGACCGGTCTGCGGAACACGGGCTAAGGCCCGTACGGGCGGGCTTGACTTAGGTAAGCCTCACCTAACTATGCTGGGCGTGTCCTGCCGTCCACACGATCGGTCGTCGCATGTTCGCCAACTATCTCGTCGGGCTCCGTGAGGGCCTGGAGGCCTCCCTGGTCGTCGTCATTCTGGTGGCGCACCTGGTCCGCACCGGTCGACGGGGCATGTTGCCCGCCATCTGGACCGGGGTGGGGCTCGCGATCGGGCTCAGCCTGGGCTTCGGTGCGCTGCTCAGCTTCGGTCCGCGGGGGCTGACCTCGCAGGCCCAGGAGGTCATCGGGGGCACCCTGTCGATCCTCGCGGTGGGCCTGGTGACCGTGATGGTGTTGTGGATGGCGACCGCGGCCCGCAGCATGTCCGGTGAGCTCAAGGGCCGTGTCGACGCCGCGGCACGGATCGGGCGCCGGGCCCTGGTGGCGGTCGCGGCGCTGGCCGTCGGACGCGAGGGTTTGGAGACGGCCCTGTTCCTCTGGGCGGCGACCCGATCGGCGGCCGGCCCGGACGGATCGGCCACAGCCCCGCTGCTCGGAGCTCTGCTCGGCATCGCGACCGCCGTGCTTCTGGGGTTCGGCGTCTATCGCGGTGCCCTGCGCCTGAACCTCGGCGCCTTCTTCGCCTGGACGGGCGCCTTCCTGGTCCTCGTCGCCGCCGGCGTCCTCGCCTACGGCGTGCACGACCTGCAGGAGGCCGGGGTTCTGCCGGGCGGGGAATCGTGGGCCTTCGACATCAGCGACATCGTGTCACCCAGCTCGATCGGCGCCACCGTCGTCAAGGGCGTCTTCAACCTGGCGCCGGCGATGACCTACCTCGAGGTGTTCGCCTGGGCCGCCTACGTGGCCGTGGTGATGCCGCTGTTCGTCCGGCGGCTGAGGGCGCCCGTGCCGCCCGCACCGCCGTCCGGCTCTGCCCCGTCGCAGTCGGCCGATGACACGAAACCCTCCCGACCGGCCTCAGCGGTCTGACTCGCCCTCGACCCGCCCGTTCCCCTGATCACCCGCCGGAGAGTGAGTTTCGTCGTGCCCGTGACCAGAACGCTGGCTACCCTGAGCGCCGTTCCCCTGCTGGCCGCCCTGGCCGCCTGCACCGACAACTCGGCCGCCCCGGCCGACGGGGCCCTGGACGTCGTGGCCACCGACGAGGCCTGCGTCGTCTCGGCGACGCAGGCGCCGTCCGGCACGTTGACCTTCTCCGTACGCAACGACGGCAGCAGGGTGACCGAGTTCTACCTTCTCGCCGAGGACCAGTTGCGCATCCTCGGCGAGGTCGAGAACATCGGTCCGGGCCTCACCCGCGACCTCGTGCTGCAGGCCGCACCCGGAACCTATTTCACCGCCTGCAAGCCGGGTATGACCGGGGAGGGCATCCGGGCCGCATTCACCGTCACCGATTCGGGTGTCGATCTGACGCCGGCCGGCGACGACGCCGGGCTGGTCGAACAGGCCAACGCCTCCTATGCGGCCTACGTGCGGGACCAGACCGAGCAACTCCTCACGCGGACAGAGGATTTCGCCGCCGCCTACACCGCGGGCCGGGACGACGAGGCCCGCACCCTCTACCCGGTCGCCCGCACGCACTGGGAGCGCATCGAGACCGTCGCCGAGTCCTTCGGCGACCTCGACCCCGCCATGGACGCCCGCGAGGCCGATCTCGAGCCGGGCGAGGGTTGGACCGGTTGGCACGTGATGGAGAAGGACCTGTGGCCCCCGGGGTCCGGCTACACCGCGCTGACCACGGCGCAGCGCACGGAGACGGCGGACCGGCTGGTCGCCGACACCACGACCCTGTACGACCGCACCCGCGACATGACCTTCACCGCGGACCAGATCGGCAACGGTGCAAAGGGCCTGTTGGACGAGGTCGCCACGGGCAAGGTGACCGGCGAGGAGGAGATCTGGAGTCACACCGACCTGTGGGACTTCCAGGCCAACGTGGACGGCGCCCGCGTGGCCTGGGAGGGCCTGCGGCCGCTGCTGGCCACGCGTGACGCCGCGCTCGATGCCACGCTCGAGGAACGGTTCGCGGCGTTGCAGGCGTTGCTGGACGCTCATCGCCAGGGTGACGGCTTCGTGCTCTACACCGACCTCACCACCGATCAGGTCAAGCAGCTCTCCGATGCGGTGAACTCCCTGAGCGAGCCCCTGTCGAGGCTCACGGCAGCGGTGATCTGAGTGGCCGGGCACGGTGGTGTCGGCGGTCTCAGCCGGCGGGGCATGCTGGCGGCCCTGGCCGGTTCGGCCGGTTCCGTGGGCGGGGCCGTGGCCCTGCGTGCGTCGGCGTCCGCCGACGATCTGAGGGTGTCGAACGGTGTCGGCCCCGGTACCGGCATCGCGAGGACCCATCCCTTCCACGGTGCCCACCAGGGCGGGATCACCACGGCCGCGCAGGACCGGCTGCACTTCGCGGCGTTCGACGTGACCACCACCGACCGGCGAGACCTGATCCGTCTGCTCCAGCGGTGGACGGCGATGGCCGCCCAGATGACCGCCGGTCGACCGGTCGGAGGTGGCGCGTCGGCGCCCTATGCCGCGCCGCCGCTGGACACCGGCGAGGCCCTGGACCTGCCTCCGGCCGGGTTGACCATCACCTTCGGGTTCGGGCCCGGTCTCTTCGACGGCCCCCAGGGCGACCGGTTCGCCCTGGCCTCGCGCCGCCCCGCCCTGCTGGAGCGGCTGCCCCACTTCCCCGCCGACGCGCTGGACCCGCGGCGCAGTGACGGCGACCTGTGCGTGCAGGCCTGCGCCGACGACCCCCAGGTGGCCGTCCATGCGATCCGCAACCTGTCCCGGGCGGCGTTCGGGACCGCCGCGCTGCGATGGGCTCAGCTCGGCTACGGGCGCACCTCCTCGACGTCCACGAGCCAGATCACGCCGCGCAACCTCTTCGGGTTCAAGGACGGCACCGCCAACATCACCGCCGAGGAGCCCGAGGCCCTCGCCGAGCATGTCTGGGTCGGCGTCCAGGACGACCCGGCCGCCTCGTGGCTGGCGGGTGGCACCTATCTGGTCGCCCGCAGGATCGCGATGCACATCGAGCCCTGGGACCGGACCTCGCTCAGCGAGCAGGAGGCCATCATCGGGCGGGACCGCGGCGAGGGGGCTCCGCTGTCGGGCGGCTCGGAGTTCACCGAACCGGACTTCGCGGCGGTCGGGGGTGCGGGTGAGCCGTTGATCGGCGAGGTCGCTCACGTGCGTCTTGCCCACCCGGACTCCAACGGCGGGGCGCGCATGCTGCGGCGCGGCTACAACTACACGGACGGCGCCACCGCCCTGGGCCGCCTGGACGCCGGCCTGTTCTTCCTGGCCTTCGTGCGCAACCCCGCCACCCAGTACATCCCCATGCAGAACGCGATGGCGAAGAGCGACGTGATGATGGAGTACATCCAGCACACCGGCTCGGCCCTGTTCGCCGTCCCGCCGGGGGCGGCCGAGGGCGAGTACGTCGGGCAGGCACTCCTCGGCTAGCTGCATCAGGGGTCCGCCGCGACGACGCCTGGCGCCGCCACGTCACCCCTGGCCAGGCCTGCCCAGGCCTCGGATCGTCGCCCAGATACCTCCGCAATAGGGGGCATCTCACGCCGTCGGCGACGGTGGTTGAGGTGGTTTGCGGTGTTCTGTCTGGTGTAGGTTCCGATAGTTCGGATCGGTCCGGACGATCGAGCCACGGAGGGTCAGATGTCGGATACGCTGAGCAACTACGAGCGGGTCGGCGGCGGCGGTGCGGTGAACGCGGTCGTCCAGCGCTTCTACGAGAAGGTGCTCGCCGACTCGCTCCTGATCCCCTACTTCGCCGGTGTGGACATGGCGCGGCAGCGACGGCATCTCGCGCTGCTGGTGGCCCAGCTCCTGGGCGGCCCCGCCGAGTACGACGGCCGCCAGCTCGACGAGGCTCATCAGGGGCTTCGCATCACCGACGAGGCCTACGACCAGGTGAGCGCCCACCTCGTCTCGGCGTTGCAGGACTTCTCCGTACCGGACGACATCATCGCCTCACTCGGTGATGTGGTCGCCGGCGCCCGAGGTCTGATCGTCGACGACGGTGTCCGCGCCGGCCGATAGGTCATGGACCCCTCGAGACTCCAGGCGAGTTTTGCGCGCGTCGCCGCCCACGGCGACGACGTGCCCCTGTACTTCTACTCGCACCTCTTTCTGGCCCATCCCGAGGTCCGGAAGATGTTCCCGGTCAGCATGTCCGCGCAGCGTGACCGGCTGGTCGGGGCCCTGCTTCGCGTCGTCTCGCACACCCACGAGCTCGATGCGGTCGTCCCCTACCTGCAACAGCTCGGTCGCGACCACCGCAAGTACGGCGTGATCGACGAGCACTACCCGTACATCGGTGAGTCGCTGCTGGCGACCCTGCGGCACTTCCTGGACGTCGCGTGGACGCCGCTGCTCGAGGCCGACTGGGTCGAGGCCTACGGCGTGGTGGCCCAGGTGATGAGCGAGGCCGCCCGCGAGTCGTCGGCCGTTCCGCCGTGGTTCGACGCCGAGGTCGTCGACCACACGGTGCGCACGCCCACGGTCGCGGTGATCACGGTCCGGCCCGATCAGGCGGTGCCCTACGTGGCGGGGCAGTCGTTGTCCGTCCTCGCTCCCGGCGCCCAGCGGAGGTGGCGCTACTTCTCGCCCGCCAACGCACCCCGCGAGGACGGCACGATCGAGTTCCACGTGCGTGCCGTCGACGGGGGGATGGTCAGCACCGCACTGGTGGGTGCCACCGGCAAGGGTGACGTGCTGAGGCTGGGACTACCGGTCGGCGACGGGCTACAGCTGGACCCGCGGGGACCGGGCGACGTCCTCATGATCGCGGGGGGTACTGGACTGGCGCCCCTGCGCGCTCTCGTGGAGGACCTCGCCGGGCGGCGTACCAACCGCCGCGTCCATCTCTACGTGGGGGCCCGCCGGACCCTGGAGTTGTACGACATGGACCTGCTGCAACGCTACGAGCGCCAACTGCCGTGGCTCCGGGTGATCCCGGTGTCGCGCGACGACGAACCCCCGGGGGGCTTCCGGGGGGAGCCGGCCGGTGTCGCCACCGGGCAGCGTTACTGGACCCATGCGGAGGTCTGTGTCTGCGGGTCGCCCGAGATGGTGCGCTCCTCGGTGCAGATCCTGCTGGCCGCCGGCGTCCGGGAGACACAGATCAAACGCGAGACCTACGACTACGACCGGCATGTCTACGCCGGCCCCTCCGACCTGCTCGACCCCGTGGGAGACATCCGATGACACCCGAGGGCACCTGGTGGTCGTGGCGACGACGGCGGGCCGAGGTCGTGGAGGAGCAACCGGAGACTCCGTATGCGCGGCCCAACGCGAACTGGCGGCTGACGCCGGACTACGTGCGGCGCTATCCCCTGCATCCGGCGGCGATCGGTCGCCGGGGCCTCGACGAGGCCGAGGTGAGGCGCCTGCAGGTCCTCGTCCTGCGCGAACTGCAGGTCAGCGCGGCCGAACGGGACGAACTGCGGGCTCAGTATCAGCGGGAGCGGGTGCGCGCAGAGCATCTCCAGGACTCCTATCGACGGCAGAACTCTGACCTACCGGTTCCCTCCGACGGGTTCCTCATCGCTGCCGGGGTCGCGACCGATGAGGCGGTCGCGTTGATGTCGCGCGCCCAGCAGGAGGCCGACCGACAGATCGCCGAGGCCGAGGATCTGGCCCGGGGGATGCTGGCCACCGCCAGACAGCGGTACGAGGAGATGCTGGTCGCGGCACACGAGCAGGCCGAGCGGGCCTCGGCCGAGGCGGGCCGGCTCGACCCGGCGTCCGCGTCGCAGGAGCAGGTCCGCTCGCTCAAGCAGCAGGTCGCCTACATGCGCACCTTCGCCAGCGAGACCCAGGCCCGGCTCAGCGCCGCGCTGGACACGCTCGGCGCCGAGATCGAGCATCTGGCCGGCGACACCGGCCAACTGGACCTTCGGGTCCAGACGACCCCAGATCGCGACCGGCCCGGCGTCTGATGGGGTAGTCAGGCGGATGAGGTAGTCAGGCGATGAGGTGATCAGGCGGACTT
This sequence comes from uncultured Actinomycetota bacterium, assembly GCA_963750395.1. Classification (GTDB taxonomy): domain Bacteria; phylum Actinomycetota; class Actinomycetes; order Actinomycetales; family Kineosporiaceae; genus JADJPO01. Next base: position 329,023 of record CAVVQM010000008.1, read on the forward strand.
GCTGGCCCGCTTGGCGCTCGCCTTCTTGGCCGCCTGCTTCTTCGCCGGTGCCTTCTTGGCAGGTGTCTTCTTGGCCGGGGATCCCTTGGCGGCGCCCGTGGCACCGGAGGTCTTCTTCGCCGGGGCCTCGGCGTCGGCGCCGTCGTCGCTCTCCCCGCGAGCCGCCTTGGCGCGCTCGACGCTGCGCTGCAGCGCGGTGAGCAGATCGACGACCTCGGCGCTCGAGCTCTCCTCGGCGGCGGCCTCGGGCATCGGGGTGCCCTCGAGCTTGGAGTCGACCAGGTCGTGGACCGCCTGGGCGTAGGCGTCCTCGTAGGAGTCCGGGTCGAAGTCGGCGGCAAGGGAGTCGATCAGCGACGTCGCCATCGTCAGCTCGGCGTCCTTCACCTCGACGTCCTGGGTCAGCACGTCGAAGTCGGCGGCGCGGATCTCGTCCGGCCAGAGCATCGTCTGCAGCACGATCACGTCATCGCGCACCCGCAGGACGGCGAGCGTCTCCCGTTGGCGCATGGCCAGTTTGACCACGGCCATCCGGTCGGTGGCGGCCAGGGCCTCACGGAGCAGCACGTAGGGCTTGAGCGTGCTGGCCTCGGGCTCCAGGTAGTACGACCTGTCGAACAGCATCGGCTCGACCTGGTCGGCCGGAACGAACTCCAGCACGTCGATCTCGCGGCTGCTGGTCAGGGGCAGACTCGCGAAGTCCTCATCCTCCAGCATCACCTGACGCCCGTCGGCCGCCTCGTAGCCCTTGGCGAGCTGGTCCCAGGGCACCTCCTCGCCGCAGACCTGGCAGACCCGGCGCATCTTGATCCGGCCGCCGTCCGTGCGGTGCACCTGGTGGAATCTGATGTCGTGCTCCTGAGTGGCGGCGAACACCCGTACCGGCACGTTGACCAGCCCGAACGAGACGGCACCCTTCCAGATCGCGCGCATTGGTTCAGCATGAACCATCCACCGCCGTTGGGGCACCCCCGATGCGTCAGCATGGGGGAGTGCCCGAGATCAGCCCGATGCTCACCGCCACCGCGGCGGCTGTCGATGAGCTGCCCTCCGACGGGCAGACGTGGGCCTTCGAGGTCAAGTGGGACGGCGTGCGCGTGATCGCCCATCTGGGTGAGAGGTCCGACGGGCGCCGGGTACGGCTGATGAGCCGGGCCGGCAACGAGGTGTCCACCGCCTACCCCGAGCTGACCGCCGCCGGTGCGCTGGCCGCCGTGCGACCGGACGCGGTGCTGGACGGCGAGGTGGTGGTGTTGCGGGACGGTGTGCCCAGTTTTGCGGCCCTCGCCGAGCGCATGCATGTTCGAGACGCACGCCGGGCCGCCGAGCTGGCGGCCCGATCCCCGGCGACCTTCCTGGCGTTCGACGTGCTGGCCCTCGACGGACGCGATGTCACGGGTCTGCCCTGGAGCGACCGGCGGTCGCTGCTCGAGGCGCTGGCCGCCGGCGACACGGGCAGCCGCGCGTGGCAGGTCTCGCCGGTCTACGACGACCGTGACGCGCTGGTCGAGGCCACCCGGGCCCAGGGGCTGGAAGGGGTGATCGCCAAGCGACGCGCCTCGCGCTACCACCCGGGAGTGCGCAGCAGCGACTGGGTGAAGCTCGCCCACAAGAGGGTTCAGTCCGTGCTGGTCGGCGGCTGGCGGTGGGAGACCGGCGCCCGCAACCGGCTCGGGGCGCTGCTGGTCGGGGTGCCGGACGGCGCCGGTGGCCTCACCTTCGCGGGCCGGGTGGGCAGCGGGATCACCGACGTCGCCGCGGCCGAGCTGCAGCGCCGGCTCACGCCGTCCGCGGACTGTCCGTTCACGACCGACGTGCCCGCGGTCGACGCCAAGGGCACCCACTGGACGTCGCCGGTCACCGTGGTCGACGTGCGCTACCTGACCCGCGGCCCCGAGGGCCGCCTGCGGCAACCCGTGTTTCGCGGAATCCGGACCGACCTGGACCCGGACGACGTGCGGTGGGAGGCGTGATGGCCGAGCCTGCGGGACAGGTCGTGCAGATCGGCGAGCGCAGGTTGGCGTTGCGCAACCTCGACAAGGTCCTCTATCCCGAGTCGGGCACCACGAAGGGGGAGGTGCTCGCCTACTACACGCAGGTGGCCGACGCGATGCTGGCCCACGTGCGCCATCGGCCGGCGACCCGCAAACGGTGGCCCGACGGCGTCGCGTCGCAGCCGTTCTTCGAGAAGAACCTGCCGAACGGCACCCCGGCCTGGGTGCGCCGGGTCAGGCTGCCGGTGCCGGGATCGTCCAGGGATCGCGAGACGATCCTGTATCCGTTGATCGACGACCTGGCGACGCTGGTCTGGGCGGCGAACCTGGCCGCGCTGGAGATCCACGTCCCGCAGTGGACCGCGCGTCCGAGCCCGGAGGGCGACGGGCAGCGCGGGACGGCGAGCGAGCCCGACCGGCTGGTGGTCGACCTCGACCCGGGCCCGCCAGCCGGGTTGGCCGAGTGCACCGAGGTGGCCCTCGCCGTCCGCGAGCACCTGGCCGCCGACGGCCTGCACTGTCACCCGGTGACGAGCGGGGGCAAGGGCATGCAGCTGTACGCACCGCTGCGCGGCGACGCCGGCGCGGAGTCCGTCGTCGGCTACGCCAAGACGCTCGCCGAGACCCTGGCCGCGGCGATGCCCACCCTGGTGGTCGCCCGGATGACCAAGTCGATCCGGGGTGGGGAAGGTCTTCATCGACTGGAGTCAGAACAATCCGGCCAAGACCACGATCGGACCGTACTCCTTGCGAGGCAGGCGGTTCCCGACGGTGGCCGCCCCGCGGGACTGGTCGGAGCTGGAGGCAGCCACCGCCGGCCCCGCGTTGCGACAGCTCGATCACACCGAGGTCGCGCGGCGATTCGGCGAGGACGGCGACCCGCTCGCGGAGCTGGCCGCGACGGCCGGTGGCCCGGACGCGCCACGGCTGCCCGAACGATGACCGCCCGAGGGGCGATCGGTGCGTCCGTAACGGTCCACGAAGGCCCGCAGGATCGCCGGTGGATGGACCACGTCGCTGGCCCGGGCCATCGTCTTGATCACCTCGGCCTGCTCCGGTGGGAAGTATCCGGCGTGCTTGTACACCTCGACCCGGGTGCAGAGCCCCTCGACGTCCAGCTCGGGGTGGAACTGGGTGGCGTACACGTTCTGGCCCACCCGGAACATCTGCACCCGGCAGGTCGGCGAACTCGCCAGCAGCACGCAGTGCGCGGGTAGCGAGCTGATCGCCTCCTTGTGCCCCACGAACGCGTCGAAGCCGGCGGGCAGGCCCGCCAGGAGGGGGTCCTGAAGACCCCGATCGGTGAGGGTGACCGTCACGGCCCCCACCGGCTCCGCGTTCTCGCGGTCGAGGACGGCCCCCTGGTGCCCACCGATCGCACTGATCCCGTAGCAGGCCCCCAGCAGGGGGAAATCGGCCCGGACCACCCGGTCCATCAAGCTGCGCAGGTCGGCCTCGGCGCGCACCTGTGCGGGCGACTTGGACTCCTGCGGGTCGGTGGAGTTGAACGGGCTTCCGCCCAGCAGGATCCCGCTGTAGGACCTCAGGTCGATCTCGCCCAACGGGTGGCGTTCGAGTCGGTGCCGGATCAGCGCCGCCTCGTCGAGTCCCATGTAGCTCAGGAAGGCTGCGTACTCGTTGTCGGCCGCCGCCTCCTCGGCGCGCGTGGCGATCAGCAGGAACGGCTTCACTCGCTGAGACTAGCGGGCCATGCCCGCCCGCAGCATTCCTGCGCCCGCCGCAGGTGACCGGCACCACCCCGGTGGGTACAACCGTGAGGTCACTAGGCTCTGCCCGTGACCCGAGACGCAGTCGCGGAGGCCGGTGCTGGGGTATGGGGCATCGTGCTCGGAGGTGGCTCGGGCCAACGGTTCGGCGCCCCCAAGCAGTTCCTCGAGATCGCCGGCCGCAGCCTGCTCGACCACAGCGCCGCCGCCGCCCGGACGGTCTGCACCGGGCTGGTGCTCGTCGTCCCGAACCCGGACGACGTGCCGCCGGAGACGGCCGCGCTCTCGGACCTCGTCGTCGAGGGCGGAGCGGACCGGGCGGGCTCGGTGCGCGCCGGTCTGGCCGCCGTGCCGCCGCACGCGGAGGTGATCGTCATCGCCGATGCGGCCCATCCGTTGGCCTCGCCCGCGTTGTACGCCGCGGTGGTCGCCGCCCTCCGGGAGGGGGCCGACGGAGCCTTTCCGGGGCTGCCTCTCACCGAGGTCGTGGCGCGGTTGGGCCCGGACGGCGACCGTGTCGGCGACGTCTCGCGTCAGGGACTCGTGCTGGTTCAGATGCCGCAGGCCTTCCGCGCCGGCGCGCTGCGTGCTGTGCATACCGGTCACACGCAAGCAGCTGTGGCAGTGGAGGATTCGGCCATGGTGGCCGGTCTGGTTCTCGACGGTCGTCCGGCTCGGGTGGTCTCGGTGCCGGGGGAGCCGGCCAACATCCACGTGACCGTCCCCGCCGAACTGGAGATGGCTCGGGCCCTGGCCACGGTGGTCACCGCTCAGTGATCACCATGGCCCTCACGACCACCGACAGATCGCGGGGCGCGCCGTCGCGCTTACGCTGCACTCATGTCGAGTCGCGACGCTCCCGCAACCCGCCCCGCCGTTCCGTCGACGCGGCCCGATGCGCCCGCCGACCCGGACGGCGCCCGGCGCACCTACGAGCTGGATCGCGCGCACGTCTTCCACTCGTGGTCGGCGCAGGCCGCGCTCGACCCGTTGGTGATCACCGGGGGTTCGGGGGCCTGGGTCTGGGACGGCGACGGCACCACCTACCTGGACGTGTCGAGCCAACTGGTGTTCACCAACATCGGTCTGGGTCATCCTCGGGTCGTCGAGGCCATTCAGAAGCAGGCCGCGCTGCTGGCCACCGTCGCCCCGCAGCACGCCAACGCGTCCCGCTCGGAGGCGGCGCGCCTGATCGTCGGTCGCGCCGGGGACATCGGCGGCGAGGGGTTCTCGACCGATCACTTCAGTCACGTCTTCTTCACCGGCGGTGGGGCGGACGCCGTCGAGAACGCCGTCCGGATGGCTCGGTTGCACACCGGTCGGCGCAAGGTGCTGGCCCGCTACCGCAGCTATCACGGCAACACGACCACCGCGATCAACCTCACCGGCGACCCCCGCCGGTGGCCGAACGACTACGGCGCCGAGGGGGTCGTGCACTTCCTCGGCCCGTTCCTCTATCGCTCCTGCTTCGACGCGCTCGACGAGGACCAGGAGTGCGAGCGCGCGCTGCGTCACCTGGAGCAGACGATTCAGCTCGAGGGGCCGGAGACGATCGCGGCGATCGTGTTGGAGTCGATCCCGGGTACTGCGGGAATCATGGTTCCCCCACCCGGCTACCTGGCCGGCGTCCGGTCGCTCTGCGACCGATTCGGGATCGTCTGGATCGCCGACGAGGTGATGAGCGGGTTCGGACGTGCCGGGCGCTGGTTCGCCTGCGAACTGGCCGGGGACGGCGTCCGCCCCGACCTCATCACCTTCGCCAAGGGGGTCAACTCCGGATACGTGCCACTGGGCGGGGTCGTCATCTCCTCGCCGATCTACGCCACCTTCGCCGACCGGGTCTTCCCCGGTGGCCTGACCTACTCCGGGCACCCCCTGGCCTGTGCCGCCGCGGTCGCCACGATCAACGCCATGACCGAGGAGGGCCTGGTCGAGCGTTCGGACGCCCTGGGCCGCGAGGTGTTCGGGCCGATGCTGGGCGAACTCGCCGAGCGGCATCCGCTGGTGGGGGAGGCGCGCGGGGTCGGCGCCTTCTGGGCCCTGGAACTGGTGCGGGACAAGGCGACCCGCGAGCCGCTGGTCCCCTACAACGCATCTGGTGCGGCGAACGCGCCGATGGCGGCCCTGGCCGGTGCGTGCCGGCGACGGGGGCTGCTGCCGTTCGTCAACGGCAGCCGCACCCACGTCGTCCCGCCGCTGACCATCACCGAGGAGGAGGCGCGCTACGGTGTCGCGCTGCTCGCCGAGGCTCTGGACGAGGTCGCCTCCGGGCTGGACTGATCGCCGGGAGTGGGTGCTGTTCTCCCCCCTGCAAAGGGGGAGAACAGCACCCGCTCGTCAGCCCTGAGCGTGCCGGTCGGCGTTGGCATGGATCGCATCGTGCACGTACTGCGCCAGACCCTCGCGCCGATCGTCGTAGTGGGCGGTGAAGCGGGGATCGGCCAGATACAGGTCGGCCAGACCCCGGTGCATGTCGTAGGAGACCTCGTAGAAGCGCTCGTGGATGTGCAGCCGGTGCCGCTCCGCGGCGTCCATCGCCTGCTCGCCGTCGGTGGGCGCCCCGGCGTCCAGTGCCGCCACCAGGGCCGCGTCGACCGCGTCCTGGTCGGCCTTGATCGCCTCCCAGTCCGCCTTGGTGTATCCACGGGAGCGTGAGACCGACTGCTCCCAGGCATCTGTGTCCCCCCAACGCTGTTCTGCCTCGGCCTGGTACTCCTCGTCGAAGGAGTCGCCGAACAGCTCCTTCATCTCCGCGGTCGTCATCGGACGGTCGTTCATCGCGTTCTCCAAGGCTCGGTCGACCGCGCCGATCAGCATGTGCAGTTCGTCCAGCCGGTCGCTGAGCGCGCTGCGCTGACGGCGCAGGTGGGACTCGACGTCGTCGGGTTCGGCGTCGAGCAGCGCACGGATCTGCTCCAACGGGAACTGCAGCCGTCGATAGAGGACGATCTGCTGCAAGCGGGACAGATCCGAATCGTCGTAGAGGCGGTAGCCCGCCGCGGACCGTCCGCTCGGCTGCAGCAGGCCGATCTCGTCGTAGTGGTGCAACGTGCGCACACTCACGCCGAGCAGGTGGTGAACCTGCCCGACCGAGTACTGCGCGGCCTGATCGGAGTGGTCCATGGGGCCACTGTGCTGGCTCACGCGGCGTGAGGGTCAAGCCTTTGGGCTCCTTCCCCGCCCCCCGGGCCGCGGCTAGGTTTGGCGTGGAGGTGCTCGACATGTCGCATCAGGAAGCCACTACCGTCATCCCCCAATCGCTGGCCGTTGTCGAGGAACGACTGCGCGACGTCGAGTCCTGGCCGCTCTTCCTCATCGGTCTGATCCTGGCCACCAAGACCGGGCACGAGCGATACCGCATGGTGGTCCGCAGCGGTCGCACCACCCGCGAGGTCAACAGTGCCGTCCATTTCGACGCGCGTGATCATCGCTTCACCTGGAAGGCCCTGGAGGGCCCCCGCTACGAGGGCGAGCTCCGGCTCTCGGCGGTGGACGAGAACCACACCAGGGTCCGCCTGGTCTTCACCACCGACCCGGTCGGGTTCGGCTCGGGCCTGCGCGAGATGTTCGGCAGCTCGAACGACCTGGCCCAGGTCGACCTGACCCGCCTCGGCGACCACGTGGACTCCTCCGGCGCCTGAGTAGGGTGAGCGCGTGAAGGTCCTTGTGGTGGGCTCGGGAGCCCGTGAACACGCTCTGGTCCGTTCCCTGGTCGCCGATCCCACGGTGACCGAGGTGGTGGCGGCCCCCGGCAACCCGGGGATGCAGGTGCGTCGGGAGGCGGTGCGACCGGAGGATCCGGCGGAGGTCGCCGCCCTGGCCCGGCGCGAGGGCATCGACCTCGTGGTGGTGGGACCCGAGCTGCCCCTGGTCAACGGGGTGGCGGACGCCGTGCGGGACGCCGGGATCGCCTGTTTCGGGCCCTCCCGCGAGGCGGCACGCCTCGAGGGCAGCAAGGCCTTCGCCAAGCAGGTCATGGCCGCCGCCGGCGTACCCACCGCGATGAGCAGGCTCTGCACCACCCTCGACGAGGTCGCCACCGCACTGGATGCCTTCGGGCCGCCATACGTGGTCAAGGACGACGGGCTGGCCGCCGGCAAGGGCGTGGTGGTCACCGACGATCGAGAGGCCGCCCTGACGCACGCCGAGTCGTGCCTTCGCCGCGACGGCGGCGGCCAGGTCGTCGTCGAGGAGTTCCTCGACGGACCCGAGGTCTCGCTGTTCGTGCTGTGCGACGGCCACGACGTCGTCGCGTTGGCGCCGGCGCAGGACTTCAAGCGGGTCAGGGACGACGACGCCGGGCCGAACACCGGCGGCATGGGCGCCTACTCGCCCCTGCCCTGGGCGCCGGCGAACCTGGTCGCCGAGGTCGTCGATCGGGTGGCCCGCCCCGTCGTGACCGAGATGGCCCGCCGGGGCACTCCCTTCACCGGGGTCCTGTACTGCGGTCTGGCCCTGACCTCGCGCGGGATCCGGGTGATCGAGTTCAACGTGCGTTTCGGTGACCCCGAGACCCAGTCGGTACTGGCCCGCCTGGCCACGCCGCTCGGCACCGTGCTGGCGGCGGCGGCCCGGGGCGAACTCGCCGGGCTGGCCCCGTTGCGCTGGCGCGACCGGGCGGCCGTCACCGTCGTCGTGGCCGCCCACCACTACCCGGCGGCCCCCCGCACGGGCGACGAGATCACCGGTCTGGACGCGGCGGCGGCCGACGAACAGGTCACCGTCCTGCACGCGGGCACCGATCTGGACGAGGCCGGCCGACTGGTCAGCGCGGGCGGGCGGGTGCTGTCCGTGGTCGCGCTCGGCGACGATCTGGACGACGCCCGCCGCCGCGCCTATCGCGCCGTGGACCTGATCGGCCTGGACGGCTCCCACCATCGCCGTGACATCGCGAGGGCGGCTGCTGCGGGCCTGGTCACGGCCGGACGATGACCGCGACCACGCGCGCACCCACGCTCGCACTGTCCGGCTGGCGCCACCACTACTCCGGCAAGGTGCGTGACCTCTACCTGCCCGAGGTGGCGGCCCAGCCCGCCGACGCGCATCAAGCGGCGGCTCAGCCCGCCGACGCGCCCCATCCCGACGTCGTCCTCGTCGTGGCCAGCGACCGGATGTCGGCCTTCGACCACGTGCTGTCGACCCCGGTGCCGGACAAGGGGGCGGTGCTCACGGCGCTCAGCCTCTGGTGGTTCGACCAGGTGGCCGACATCATCGACAACCACCTGCTGCCGGACCAGAGCGCGGTACCGGGCGAGGTCGCCGGCCGGGCGATCCTGTGCAGGCGCCTCGAGATGGTCCCGATCGAATGCGTCGCCCGCGGCTATCTCGCCGGTTCGGGCACCGCCGACTATCTGCGCGACGGCGCCGTCTGCGGCGTGGCGCTGCCGGAGGGGCTCGTGGAGGGCTCGCGGTTGCCCGAGCCGATCTTCACCCCCGCGGCCAAGGCCCCCTTCGGTGAGCACGACGCGAACATCGATCTGCGCGAGGTCGGTGAGCGGGTCGGGGAGCGGACCGCGACCGAGCTGCGCGACCTCACCCTGGCCCTGTACCGCCGGGCCGAGCGGATCGCGCGGGAGCGGGGCGTGATCCTGGCCGACACCAAGTTCGAGTTCGGCCGCGCACCGGACGGAGGGCTGGTGCTGGCCGACGAGGTCTTCACGCCGGACTCCTCGCGCTTCTGGCCGGTCGACGGGTGGGCGCCGGGCGGCCCGCAGCCGAGCTTCGACAAGCAGTTCGTGCGCGACTGGCTCACCTCGCCCGCGGCCGGCTGGGACCGCCACGGCGATCTCCCGCCCCCGCCGCTGCCACCGGACGTCGTCGATCGCACCAGGCTGCGCTATATCGAGGCGTACGAACGGCTCACCGGCCGCGCCTGGACCACCCCGCACTCCTCGCCTGACGGGCCGTCCGGCAGATCTCAAGGCTCCCCGCGGAACTGCCGATAGCGCTGGCAACGGTCACGGCGAGAGGCGGTGTTCATGGTCGGGCGCCCAGGCGCCGCCCGGCGTGCCCCGTTACTCGTGGCATCGCTCGTCATGGTGCTCGGCTTCATGGCGGTCCTCGCCGATCCGGCCGCGGGGCAGACGTCCCAGGCCACCATGTCGATCTTCGACGACGACGGCGAGAAGGCGATGTTCCCCCATCTGGACATGGCACCGGGCCGCGAGTACCAGGAGTGCATCCTGGTCGGCACGACCGGCGCCGAGCCGGCCGACCGGGTCCTGCTGGGAGTCGCGGACGCCACCGGGGCCCTGGCGGCCCATCTCCACCTGCGCCTCGAGGCGGGGCGAGGCGGGCACTACGGCGACTGCTCCGGCTTCGTCGGGACCGAGGTCTACCGCGGAACCCTCGACCAGCTGGCCCTGACCGGTGCCGGCCACGGCATCGACACCGGCTGGTCGCCGGCCACCGCCAGACGGCTGTCCTTCCGGATCACCGCGTGGCTCGATCCGTCGTTCAGCCACCAGGGCCTGGCTGCATCCGGTCGATTCGTGTGGACGATGCAGTCCGACCGCGCACCGGTCCCGGGCGGCACGTCCAGCCGCGACACGTCCAGCCGCGGCACGCCGACAGCTGGGACGTCGCCGGCGCCGGTGCCGTCGGGCGGGCCACCGACGCAGACCCGTGCTGGGGCACCTGCAGCTGCGACACCGTCCGGCTCGGCCGGGGTGCCCGGTTCGAGCGTCGGTGGCGGCGTCGGCGCGGGTGAAGCGCCGGCCGGAGCACCCGCGGCGGTCGAGCGGCCGCCGGACCTGAGCCTGCGGGCGGACCTGGGCCGGATCGCGGCGGCCCTCGGCCGGGCCCGGGTCGCCGTCATGGCGGTGATCACCTCGCCGCAGTACCCGATCGCCGCCATCATGCTCGCCCTCGGCTTCCTCCTGGTCCAGGACATGATCGACCGGCGTGATCCGAAGCTGAGCGGCGTCAATCGGGTACGAGACAACGACGTCGATTTCCCCGACAGGTTCGGCGTCGGAGGGATCCGAGCATGAGCCGAGCACCGAGTCTGCGCGCCGGCTCCGGGGTCGAGGTCGCGCCGCTGTCGCACCGTGTGAGCGCGATGGCCGCCTTCCGCCTGGTGCAGGCCTGTTTGGTGACCGGCATCGGGATCGCCTACCCGGATCTGCCGGGTGTCCCGATCCGGCTGACCGTGGTCTACCTCGTGGTCACCGGGCTGCTCAGCCTGGCCGTGCTCACCCCGGCGCGCTCGCTGGCGGTCAAGGGGTTCGGGATCTCGCTGCTGGTGGACGGGACCTTCCTGCAGTACGCGCACGAGCAACTCGGGCACCGGCCGGCGATCGACGCGCTGATCGTGGCCCAGCTCGCCGCGGTGTGCCTGCTCGCCTCGTTCCGCACCGGTCTCAAGCTCGCGGTCTGGCAGTCGGTGCTGATGGTGTTCTACTGGCGTGCCGAGGAGAGCGGTCTGTTGCCGGCCGCGGCCCCCCTCGGCGGCGACCGTCAGCTGACCATCGGCATCGACATGGCCCTGCTCTGGCTGACCGTCCTGACCACGTCGGTCACCGCCTCGATCAACGAGCGCGAACTGCGGCGCAGGCGCTACGACGCGGAGGCGCTGGAGCGTTTCGCGTCGACGCTTCTGGCCGATGAGAGCCCCAGCAGTGTCGCCCGGCGCCTGACCTCCTTCGCCGTCGCGGAACTCGGCGTCCCGCGGGCCGCCGTGGTGACACGATCGCTCGGGCACAACGGCTCCATCCGGGCCCTCGCCGGGATCGGCGTGAGCTGGGAGGGCTCTGGCGCGAGCGCATCTGCGCTCCTCGACCTGGTACAGGGCAACGCCGGCACCGTTCAGGCACTGGGTCTGGACCCGCGGCGTGACCCGGCCCTGGCCGCGATGCTGCCCGAGGGCCGGCGGATCGCCGCGGTGCCGATGCAGAGCGGCGGCAGCCTCTCCGGGGACGGCCGAGCGAACCAGTGCGTCGCGCTGATCCTCGAGTTCGGCCCCGGCAGCGGCCTGCGGGGTGGGCGTGCCGAGCGACGGACACTGAGCACCGCCGCCCAGGCGGCGGCCACGGCGACGATCGCCCTCTCCCGGGCGCAACTGCTCACCGACGCCCGTCGGGCCGCGGCGACGGACGGGCTGACCGGTCTGGCCAACCGGCGAGCCTTCGACGAGCGCATGATCGCCGCGGAACGGTCCTGGCGCGAGAACGGAATTCCGTACGCGTTGACGCTCGTCGACGTGGACCGGTTCAAGGGGGTCAACGACCAGTTCGGGCACCAGGTCGGCGACGGGGTGCTGATCGCGGTCGCGCGCGCGCTGGACGCCCAGGCAGGTCCGGGGGCCACCGTGGCTCGATACGGCGGCGAGGAGTTCGCCCTGATCATCCCGGGGGCGGACGCGACCGCGGCGGCGACGATCGCCGAACGGGCCCGGCACGCCGTCCGAGCGATCACGGACCCGGTACCCGTGTCGGCCAGCTTCGGTGTCGCCGCCGTCCCGGAGGACGCGCCGGGCATCAACGAGGTGATCCTGGCCGCCGACGCCGCCCTGCTGCACGCCAAGGGCAGTGGCCGGGACAGGGTGGTCATCTATGAGCCGGCGGTGGCGGCCGCGCAGTTCAGCGCCGGCTGACGGTCCGGTGCGGTCCGCGCCGGCTGACGGTCCGGTTCGGTCAGCGCCGACCGAACCGTCCGGCGGTCACGATCGCGGCGGCGGTCAGGGTCAGGAGGGTCCACATCCCCTGCCACGGACGCTGGACGCCCTGCACCCGCAACAGCGCCAGCCGCCCGGCCGCCGGAACGACCAGCCGGGCCACCCCCAGTACCTCGTCGGGGCTGCGTTGCACCGAGTCGGGATTCGCGTTGGCATCCCCCTGCAGGGTGAGCCGCCCGTCCTCGCCGACCAGCACGATCCGGTGCAGGACCCGGCCGCTTGGGGTCAGCGAGTCCTCCACGAGGACGATCCGGCCGCGGCGCAGCGCCTCGATCGACGCGGGCTCGGTCAGCACCACGTCCCCGGGGGCGATCGTCGGTGACATCGAGCCGGTGAGAACGAGATTCGGCTGCCAGCCCCACAGCATCGGCAGCAACGACCACACGATCATCGAGCAGACCACGAGCAGCCAACTGGTGGCAACGCTCTCGAGCACCGGGAGCACGCGGGGCGTGCCGCGCACCTCCGATGCCCCCGGGATCACGTGTTGCGTGCCTCCCAGGTGAGACTCACCTGGGTGCTCGTACCGTTGGCGTTGTTGTCGTCCTGCACGGTCCAGGTCAGGCGATAGCTCTTGACCTCCGTGCTCGCGCCGGTGGGCGCCCAGGTGGACACCCCTGTCGCGTAGCTGGCCCTGGTGGTCGCGAAGCCGTCCAGGGTCCCGGTGTACAGGGAGGTGCCGCCGGTGAACCCGCTGCAGCTGAGGGTGGCTCCGCCACTCGCGCCGGTGCCCTCCTCGACGGTGATGGTCAGGTACTGGCCCAGGCCGCTGTCGGAGTACCCGGTCGCGTACAGCCTGACCGCCGAGGCCAGGGACCCGGTGTAGCTCACGTTGAGGCACTTGGATGCCGTGTCGCTCGGGACGAGGCCGCTCACGCTCACCAGGGCACTGTTCGCATCGTCGTCAGAGATCTCGACGGAGCCGGCGGCCCAGTTGTTCGCCCCGTTGGACGTGGTGTCGCTGAAGGCGGCGTTGGATGCCTGGTAGACCACAGCGCTGCTCGCCAGCAGCGCGAGCGGTATCAGCAGTGCGATGCCGGGTCGCTGGCGACGGCCGTTCTCAGACATGGTGAGCCTTCCCTGACGCGGTCTCCTGTTCCGTCCATCGGCCCGGTCCGGGCCGGCGTGCAGGTCACCGACCGTCGATCACCCGTTGGGAGCAGTGCGCGGAGGCGATGGGACGGCGACGTCCCGGGGTCGGTCCTGCGGCGGCGGGCAGTGAAAGCCTCACGTTCCGTCGCGGTGATGCCGTCTTGGCGCGCCACGGGGCCGAGCAGTGTCAAGATGGAGTGGATCGGCGAGCCGGGGCGATGCGCCGTGGACAGTCGCGGGGGGGCACAGTATGACGGTGCCGCTCGCGCTGCCCGCCGGGATGCCGGTCACGAGGCGGTCACCGGGCCGTCGCTGAGACCGCAGGACGCGCGGTGGCGCGTCACCGACGATGATGAGGATGCCTACATGGCCCCCGGGGAGCGTCCCGAGACCGGCCCATTCCTGGCCGAGTCCGCGCAGCCGCCGCACTCGCCGCCCACAGCGTCCGTCTTCCCCCCCGAGCACCCCCCCGCGACGCCGCGGCGGACCCGACGCGGTCTGTCCCCCGCGGCGGGGATCGCCCTGGGTGTCGTACTGGCGCTCGTGCTGGCCGCGGGCGGCCTGTTCGCCTGGCGTCAGTTTCAGCAGCCGCCCGTCCAGTCGGTCCCGACCGACCAGCCGCTGCCCGCCAGGACCTGGCCGAGCGGGGTCTGGACCGGTGGGGAGTGGGGTGCCGCCCGGGTCGAGGCGTTCGGCAAGTGGCGCGGCAGCCCGGCCGACACGGCGACCGTCTACCCCGCCTATGAGACCTGGGAGGAACTGGCCGACTCGGACTGGCACGTCTCGGTGTTCGACGGCTTCGAGGGCAAGTTGGTCTACGGCCTGCCCCTGCTGCCCCGGGAGTCGGCCGGTCGCGGCCTGGAGGAGGTCGCCGCCGGAGACCGTGACGAGGTGTTCAACTCCATTGCCGACGTGCTGATCAAGCACGGTCGCGAGGACTCCTACATCCGGGTCGGCCTGGAGGCCAACGGCGACTGGTTCCCCTGGGGGGTCGGCAACGGGGACAACAACCCCGAGTCGTTCAAGGCCGCCTTCCGCCACGTCGCGCAGTTGCTCAAGGAGCGCATGCCCGAGGCGCAGATCGAGTTCGACAACAGCTGCGGCGCGGTGATGCGGGGCCAGAGTGACCGGATGGACCCGCTGACGCAGCTCTATCCGGGCGACGACGTCGTTGACGTGATCGGGTGCGACCAGTACGACCACTACACGCTGATCAGCCACACCGAGGAGCAGTTCACCGAGTCGTTGACGCCGGCCAAGGCGGCCGGGATGCAGGACATGCTCGACTTCGCCAAGGAGCATGGCAAGAAGTTCGCCGTTCCGGAGTGGGGTGTGGTCTCGGCCGAGCGCGAGGGTGGCGGCGACAACGCGTACTTCATCTGGTCCATGTACCGTTTCTTCGCCGAGAACGCGGAGTACATCGCCTTCGAGAACTACTTCAACGAGCCCGCCGACTACCTCGGATCCTCGATCTGGGACGACGTGCAGAACCCGAAGGCGGCGGCCGAGTACAAGCAGCTGTGGTAGCCGCGGTGTGCCGGAGCCGGCCGGCGGGCCGGCCCGATCGGACGAGCCCCCGGGGTGACGTGTGCCAGTGACCGTCGCCGTCGTCGTCCCCTGCAAGAACGAGGTCGCCACGATCGGTGCCTGCATCGAGGCACTGCACGCCCAGCGGCCCGTCCCGCGGGTGATCGTGGTCGACAACGGCTCCGACGACGGCTCGCTCGAGGTCGCCCACAGCCTGGCCGACGAGGTGCTGCAGATCGACGGCGGGACGATCGCCGGGCTGCGCAACAGCGGGGCGGCGCGCGCGCCGCAGGCCGAGGTCCTCGGTTTCGTCGACAGTGACGTCGTCGTGGGCCCCGGGTGGCTGGCCGCGGCCGTGGAGGGTCTGCGCACGGCCACGCTGGTCGGTTCGCGGATGGATGCACCGCAGGACGGCACCTGGGTGCAGCGGCGTTGGGCGGCCCTGGAGGGCGGCGGCGCCGGTAGCCAGGACAACGTCTGGAGCGGGCACATGGCCATTCGGGCCTCGGTCTTCACCCGATTGAACGGGTTCGACACCACGCTGGCGACGGGGGAGGACTCCGACCTCAGTGAACGGGTCCGGGCCCTCGGTGGACAGGTCCGCCAGATCTCCCAGATGCACGCCGTCCACCACGGTTTCCCGGTGAGTCTGGGGGCGATGTGGCGGCGCGAGCGGTGGCACAGCCGGACCCCTGGCTTCTGGCACCGGCTCTCCTCCCGCAGCAGGCTCCTGGTCGCCGGCTCGGCTGCCTGGATGGCGGTCGGGCTTCTCGCGTGCGCCTGGTCGCTGATCACCCTGACGCCTGTCCCGGTACTGGGCTGGGTCGTGCTCACCGCCGCCGGTGTAGCCGGCGCCGGCGCGCTCGTATCGCGCTCCGTCCGTCACGCCGTCCCGGAGGGCACGCTGCTGGGGGTCTGGGCGACGGCCCGCGCACTGCGCCTGCCCCGCGAACTCCTCCATCTGCGGCGCGGCGCAGGCCCCGCGAAGGGTGGCCCCGCCGTCCGGCAGCGGCAGGACTCGATGAACGGAGAGAACCGATGAACGAGGTGGCCTCGCCGGCTACCGGCAGCCAGGCGTCCTCTGCGGGCGCACCCCGCGAGCCCAGCGTCGAACTGGTCATCGTCGCCTACCGCAGCCGCCCCCTCGTAGAGGGCCTGCTCGCCACCCTGGCGGGCTTCGACGCCGTTCTGGTGGACAACTCCTCGGGCTCCGACGGGCTGGACGAGTTCGCCGCGGCCCACGAGAACCTGCGGTACCTGGACGGCGGGGGCGTCGGATTCGCCCGGGCCGCGAACGCCGGGGCGCGCAGTTCGGACCGGGACTTCCTGGTCTTCGTCAACCCGGACACCCGGCCCGAGCCCGCACAGATCATGACGCTGCTGCGCCGGGCGGTGGCCTCGCCGCAGGTGTGCGGGGTCTCGGGGCTGACCGTGGACGCCGACGGGCGGCCCGAGCTGGGTGGCGGGTGGGAGCCGTCGCTGCGGCGCACGCTGGTGCACGCGGTGGGCGCTCACGTCCTGTGGCCGACGGCGGGGCTGTACGCCCGCCCGCAACCTCACCGGCCGATCGACCTGGACTGGGTCAGCGGAGCCTGCCTGGTGGTGCCCCGCGAGGACTTCCTCGCGCTGGGGGGCTTCGACGAACAGTTCTTCGTCTACAGCGAGGACGTCGCCTTCGGACGGCGGGTGCGCGAGTCCGGGCGGCGCCAGGTGCTGGACACGGACGTCCTGGTGGTGCACCAGGGGGCGGGCAGCGGCGACGCCCCGCCGCGGATGTTCCAGATGCGGGGGGCCTCGATGCGCCGCTATCTGGCGGGTACCCAGCCGACCTGGAGGGCGACGGCGATCTCGGTGGTCCTGTCGGCGGGTACTCTCGCCCGATCGGCCGTGGCCGCGGTGCGCGGCCGGCGGGCCTTGGCCGGTCAACATCTGGCGTACATTCGGGGCGTGTGGCTGGGGGGCCCCCAGCTCTAGGGAACGCGGCGTCGACGCCGGAACAGTCCCGCTGCAAGCCGCGAGGAAAGAGAGATACGACGAGCATGAAGTCCCCGGCCGAGATCCGCCCCGAGGGCGAGGACGAGCGTGTCCTGCCGTCGCAGCCGATCTCCGAACCAACCCCGCTGCCGTCCGAACCGTTGCCCGCGGAGGACCGCCGGCTGCCCAAGGTCGCGGCTCGGCCGGCGCCCGTCCTGGCCCTGCTACGCGCCCGCTGGACCTGGTTGGTGATCACCGGGCTCGTCGGGGCGGCACTGGGGCTGGTGCTGGGCAGCACCCAGCAGTACACGGCCACGGCGACGCTGCGTCTGGTGGGCATGAACGACTCCTTCCGGATCCAGCAGGTGGCCCAGACCTACGAGATCGTCGCCGTGTCCCCGCAGGTGATCGACCAGGCGGCCAAGGCACCGGCTCTGGCCGGCATCGCGCCTGAGCAACTCGGCCCGAAGGTGAAGGCGCTGTGGGTCAACTCCACCGACCTGATCCAGGTGACGGTGACCGATCCGGACGGGCCGAAGGCGGTCGAGGAGGCGAACGCCGTCGTCGACGCGGTCGTGACCGTCGCGAACACCACCCGGGACGCCCGGCTGGCCGAGCTGAAGGGTCAGGTCGAGACAGCGATCGGCGATGCGCTCACCGGCAAGGCCCTGGCCGCGGAGGCCCAACGGCGCGATCAGCTCGGCAAGTCGCTCGGCGACGCCCAGATGAGCGCCATCCTGGAGTCCTCGTCGATCGCTGTGGACTCCAAGGCCGCAGCCTACGTCTCGGCGGGTGCCTCCTCCGCGGTCTCGGCCGCGCTGGGCGGCGCCGCCGGGATCATGCTGGGCAGCCTCGCCGCGCTGCTGGCCGGGGCCGGCCGACGCCGGGTGCGCACTCCCAACGAGCTCAAGGCGCTCGCGCCCGAGCTCACCCTGCGCGCCACGACGCAGGCCGGCGAGGTCGCCGGCCGGCTGCTGGAGTCCGGACACTCGACCCTGGTGGTGCTGTCGCTGCCGTCGACGCCGTCCTCGGCGTCCCGGTTCGCGGCCGCCGTGGCCAACCACCTACGGACGCACGGTTCGAGCGTGACGCTGGTCAACGCGATCGCCCTGGAGTCCTCCGACTCCTCCTCCATGGCCCTGCCCGACGAGGTGTGGGTACTGCGCCGTGACATCCGCCAGGACGTCAAGGCCTACTTCTCCACCGACGTGCTGGTGGTCGCCTGCACCGCCGAGCCGGAGGCCGTCGGCCTGATCTCCGGCCAGTCCGACCTGATGGCGGTCGTGGTCGCCAAGGAGGGCCGGTCGAACCTGCAGCAGATCTGGGACGCGGTCGGGGCGGTGGAAGCGGCCGATCCCATCGTGGTTCTGGCTCCGTGACTCTCGCGGTCCCCCCGACGCTGTCTCGCGGACGCCCGTCCGGCACAGTCGGGGCCCCGCGGCTCCGGCCGATCACCCTGATGCGGCCCTGGGAGGGACCGGCGCCCGATCCGCGCACCCACCCGGAAGACGCCAAGGCGTTGCAACGGGCGTGCGCGCGGTACATCTCCGGTGGCTTCCTGGGCATGGTCCTGCTGCAGCGGTTCGCCACACCCGGCATGCCCGAACTGGCGCTCCTGTTGCCGTTGCTGCCGGTGTTCGTCGGCTGGGGGCTGTTGCGGGGGATCGTCGAGCTCGACCGGTCCCGACTGATGCTGTGGCTGGCCGCCGCCGGCAGCGCGGCCCTCGCCGTCCTGCTGCATCTGTGGCTGGTCGCCCTTCCCTACTTCAGCCTGACCGCCTACGGGCTCTTCTTCGCGATCTGGGTGTTCTCGGCCTACCGGGTCAAGGACCGCCGACCGGAGACGTTCCGGATGGCGCTGGCCGGGATCGCCCGCGTGGCCGGCTGGCTCGCGCTGGCCTGTGTCGTGTTCATCGGGACCCAGCTGTCCGGCGTGCCCTATCGCGACTACATGGCCGACGCCCTGCCGAAGACCCTGCTGCTCCAGGACTTCGTGATCACCTATCCGATCGTCTACGGATCGCCGCTGTACCGGGCCAACGCCTGGATCGGGCTGGAGCCCTCCTTCGTCTCGATGCAGCTCGGGTTGGGTCTGGTGGCCGCGTTCCTGTCCGGGACGAAACTCCGGGTGCTGCTGGTGATCATCCTGGGCCTGGTCGCCTCGACCGCCGGTTCCGGGTTCGCCATCGTCGCCGTGGCACTGATCGTGATGCTCGGGTACCCGGTGCGCAACAACCTCGTGCGGTACCTGCCCCTGGCCGTCGTCGGCGCAGCCGCCCTGATGCTCACCCCGTTCGGACAGTCCATCCTCAGCCGGCTCACCGAGGCCGGCGACTCCCAGTCCTCGACGAGCCTGCGCGGCATCACCCCCTACGCCTACCTCTGGCCACGCTGGGTCGACGATCTCATGGCGGTGCTGTGGGGTCGTGGGCCCGGCTCGTCGCAGACGATGGTCTCGGAGTCGGGCATCACCGGGCTCCTGGTCCCCAGTCCTGCCAAGATCTTCGTCGAGTACGGCCTGATCGCCGGCGTCCTGATCTCCGCCTGCCTCCTGTACGCCTACGTGGGTGGGCCCAGTCGCTCGCTGTCGGTCACTCTGCTGGTCTCGCTGTGGATGCTGCAGCCGGGGACCACGACGATCCTGGCCGTCCTGCCGTTGTTCCTGACCACCACCTGGTGGGCGCCGCGTACCGGGGCCGTGCTCGAGAGCGACACCGCCACCTACGCCACCGCACGACGCTGGGTGGAGCGCGCCGCGCGTTGGAGACCCATGCAGACCGCGGGCACGTGGCGGATGGCGCGGCTCCGTCCGGGGGATCGGCGGTAGTCTCTGAGCTCGGCCCGAGAGGAAGAACACAGACATGGCCAGGGTGACTGTGGTGATGCCTGTCCTCAACGAGGAGGACAGCGTCGCTGACGCCGTGCACTCGGTGCTGGCTCAGACCTTCACCGACCTCGAGGTGTTCGTCGTGGACGGCGACTCGACGGACGCCACGGCTCGCAAGGTCGGCGAGATCGCCGCCACCGAGCCCCGGGTCCACCTGCTGCGCAACGCCGAGCGCACCATCCCGCACGCCTTGAACGTGGCCCTGGCGCAGACCCGCAGCGAGTTCCTGTCCCGGGTCGACGGCCATGCCGCGGTCAACCCCACCTACCTGGAGCGTGCCGTGAACACCCTGCGCGCCGACCCGCAGGTGGCCGCGGTCGGTGGTCGTCGGATCGGCGTGGCGTGGTCGCCCGGTGGCGTCGCCGTGGCCACCGCGCTCTCGAGTCGCTTCGGTGTCGGGGACTCGATCAACCACTACGCCGAGAGCCCTCAGGACACCGATCACGCCTCGTTCGGCATGTTCCGCACCGAGGTGCTGCGCCAGATCGACGGCTGGGACGAGGACCTGCTGGTCAATGAGGACGTCGACCTCGATCACCGGATCCTCGCGCAGGGGTACCGGATCCGGTTCGACCCGGACATGCACATCTACTGGCACGTCCGCGAGGGCGTGTCGGCCCTGGCCCGTCAGTACCGCCGGTACGGACGGGGCAAGGCGGCGATGGTCCGCAAGAACGGCCGCGGCGCGGTGCGACTGCGTCATCTGGCCCCCCCGGTGCTGTTCTGCGTCATGACGGGCGCCGTCGGTCTGGTCCTGATCGGGCAGTGGCCGCTGGGCCTGCTGCTGGCCGCTCCGTACGCCTGCGCGCTCGCGGTGGCCACCGTCGTCACGATGCGGACCGCCGAACGGGTGCACACTCCGCCCACGTCCGGCCCGTCACCATTGGACCGGACGAGTGAGGACCGAACGAGTGGAGACGCCGGACGACGTCCCACGCCGATCCGGTTGGTGGGGGCCTTCATGGCCATGCATCTCGGCTGGGGACTGGGGTTCCTCGAGGGCCTGCTGTTCGGCCTCAGGCCCGCCTCGGCCAGCGCCCGGTTGCCGTCCGAACTCGACGCGCCCTCGAGCGGGCGAGCGTCGCGCAAGGACGTGACGGGCGGGCCGAGGAAGGCCTCGAAGGCGCAGGCCAGGCGCGCAGGGCGGCACTGACCGGTTCGCCGTCAGGGCCGGGGTGCGCTCGGCCCTGACGCGGGGCCGCGTCGCCGTCCCGGCCGACTCGTGCGGTGCTCGCCCCACTCGGGCCGGCAGTCCGGACGACGCCGCCCCCGCCCCTGGACCGGTCACCGATCCCGGGGATACATCGACATCACCCTTCGTAGGGCACCCACGGCGTCCGGGGTGAACGCCCCCGCAACTCCTACAGTCGTCCGCGTTCCGGCACCGAACCCCTAGACGTCGCCACATCGTCTAGGGGGGTCCGATGCGTTCCTCGCTCGTCAGCAAACTCGCCACGGCCGGCGCCGTCTGCCTGACCATGGCCGCCGGAGCGCTGGTCGCTCCGCAGTCCGCCGGCGCCGAGTCGATCACCCGAACCGGTGCCGTGGGCGGCAAGTCCAGCGCCCCGAGCAGCAAGAGCCCGACCACCAGCGGCGGTGTCGGCCGGATGGCCAAGGCCTATTACGGCACGCCCCGCTCCGGGCTGCCCTGGCACAGCGGCTTCTGGCCCGGGGTGTCCATGTCGGCCACCCGCGCCGCCCAGGCCGAGCAGTGGGCCGGGCGCCCGTTCGACTTCGTGACCGTCTACCCCGCCTACGGCTCCTGGGCGGAGCTGGATTCCAGCACCTGGGTGTACGGGCTGATGAAGGGCTACCAGGGACGCCTGGCCTACGGTCTGCCGCTGCTGCCCAGCAATCGGGTGGGGCAGTGGAACGACGTACTGTCCGGCGCCCACGACGCGTCGTTCCGGAAGATCGCGAGGGACCTGCGGACGAACGGATTCGGCGACACGGCGATCCGGGTCGGTCTGGAGGCGAACGGCGACTGGTTCGCGTGGGGGGCCACCGCGAGCACGGCGCCGAAGTTCCGGGCGGCGTTCCAGCGTGTGGTCAAGATCATGAACACCGAGACCCCCTCGTTGACCTTCTGGTTCGACACCTCGTCGGGCTTCGGTCTGCCGGGTCAGACGAACCGGTTGGACGCCCTGACCAAGCTCTACCCGGGCGACGCCTACGTCGACGGCATCTCGATGGACCACTACGACCACTGGGAGATGGTGGCCAAGTCGGATGCGGCCTTCGCCAAGGCCATGCGTCCCCCGGGCGGCCCGGGGCTCGGCGACGCCGCGGACTTCGCCCGCAAGCGCAACAAGGCGTTCGCGGTGCCGGAGTGGGGCGTCGTCGGCAATCAGTGGGGCGGGGGCGACAACGCCTTCTTCATCAAGAAGATGCACGCGTTCTTCATGTCCTACCGGGACGTGCTGGTCTACGAGTGCTACTTCAGCGAGCCGGCCTCCTACATCAAGAACGCGCTCTTCGGCCCGGTCCAGATGCCGAAGGCCTCGGCGGCCTACAAGACCTACTTCTGATCCTGAGGGGCCGCGGTTCACCGGGGTCTGCCCCGCATCGGCCGATCGGTTGATGGTGCGCATCCGAGTCCGCTCGGATGCGCACCGTTGCGTTACGGGCGGTTACAGTCGGTCGTGCTTCAGCCTGCTCGCCCGCACGGAAGGACGCCCCGAACGGTGACCAAACCGACTCGTGACGAGGCGGTCACGCGTCCGAGGAACGACGGCGGACCCGGGCGTCGGGACGGCGGGTCGGGCGGCCTGCTGAGACTCGCCGGCCGTGCCAGCTGGAACGTCATCGATCAGGTGCTCTCGGCGCTGACCAACGCCGTGCTGAACATCCTGGTGGCGCGACAGGTGGGCAGCGCCGGGTTCGGAGCCTTCGCCGCCGCGTTCCTGCTGTTCAGCCTGTTCATCGGCGTGGAGCGGGCGCTCGTCGGTCAGCCCATGAGCATCCGCTACAGCGGTGCCGTCGACGAGCACCTGCGCTCGGGCAAGACGCGAGCCCTCGGCGCGGCACTCGCCGTGGGTCTGGCCGGTGCCGCGCTGCTGGTGCCCGCCGGACTGGTCCTGGGCGGCCAACTGGGTGGCGCCCTGGTCGCGGTCGGTGCGATGCTGCCCCTCCTGCTGCTGCAGGACGCCTGCCGGTTGATCTTCTTCGCGTTGGGTCTGGCGAAGCTGGCCGCCGCCAACGACGCCCTCTGGGCCGTCATCCAATTCACGGGGATCGCCCTGGCAGCCACCCTGGGCGTGGCCACCGCGCCCACGCTCATCGTCATCTGGGGGCTGGCCGCCGGTGTCTGTGTGATCGTCGCCCTGGCCCAGTTGGGCGTCCTGCCCGACGTGCGGGGGGCCCGCAGCTGGTTCGTCGAGCATCGGGACATCTCCGGCTACCTGCTGGCCGAGTACCTGCTCGGCGCGGGTGCCATCCAGGGCGGCATCCTGGCGGTCGGAGCGCTGGTGGGCGGCCGCGAGGGGCTGGCCATCGTGGGGGCCTTCCGAGCCGCCCAGGTCGTCCTGGGACCGCTGAGCATGCTGGCCACCTCGCTGCAGACCTTCTCGTTGCCGGAACTGTCCAGGCGGTTGCGAATGACCGCGGCCCAGCGCTGGAGGATCGCCCTGGCGATCGGCGCCCTGATGGCGAGCATCTCGCTGGTCTACCTGATCGTGCTGCTGAACCTGCCCCCCGAGGCCGGCGAGTTCCTGTTCCGCGACAGCTGGGCGGGTGCCCTGGAGGTCCTCCTGCCGATGGGGATCGGCATGACGGCCGGGTTCACCTGCTTCGGCTGCGGGATCGTCATCTACTCGATGGGGCTGGCCCGGCGCACCTTCAGGATCATGGTGGTGGAGGCGCCGCTGATCTTCACGTTGATGATCGCCGGGGCGTTCACCGCGGGCGCCGCCGGGGCCGCCTGGGGCATGGCCCTGGACCAGATCGCCTTGGTCCCGCTGTGGTTCTGGACGCTGCGGGGGGTCCTCAGGGACGCGCCGGCGAAGCCAGCCGATGCCTGAGCCGCGCCCAGGGGCGCTGCGTGGTCACGGCCCTCACCTGCTGATGGCCCGCCAGCAGTTCACCGACCGGCACGGCCCGGTAACCGTCGGCAGCCAGCGCGTCCAGCAAGCGCGCGGTCACCTCACCCCGGCTGAAGCGGGGCCGCAGCGCCTCGTCGGTGTCCTCCGTCGTGTCGTGCAGCAGCAGGACGGCGCCCGGGTGGCGGGCCGCATGGGCCCGGCGGACCACCTCGTCGGCGCCGTCGTCCAGCCAGTCCTGCGCCCACGCCGTCCAGTACACGACGTCCATGCCGAGCAACCGGGCGGCGAGGAACTGGGCCAGGCCCTGCGCCCCGTAGGTGGGGCGGTACATGGTCACCGGCACTCCGCTGACCCGCTCCAGGCGGCGCTTGGCGGTGCGGACGGTGCGGACGGCGCGCAGGGCCGAGACCTCGGTGAGCCGGGCGTGGTCGATCCCGTGCAGCCCGATCTCGTGGCCGGCGTCCAGGATCTGCCTGATCAGGCCGGGGAACTCCTCGGCGCGGTCGGTGAGCACGAAGAAGGTCGCCCGGACCTCGCGTGCCGACAGCTCGTCCAGGATCTCTCGGGTGTGTTGCGGATGCGGGCCGTCGTCGTAGGTGAGAGCCAGCACCGGCTCCTGCGTGACCACCCTCATCGCCGAGCTGAACGGCAACAGGAGGGGGCCGGCCCACCTCATCAGGCGCCCGGGAGCGTCCGGCAGACGTCGAGGGCCCGGCGCGGCGTGATCGCCCAAGTCACGTTCGCGTACCAGGACCGCCTGCGAAGATGTGCGAGATCCGTTCATTGCACAAGATGTACACCATTGTGTGGCAGGCTCGACGAACGGGAGGTCTAGGCAGGGTATGTCGTCGAACGGTTGGGCCGGGAGCCATGATCTCGCTCGCGACGGGGGTGTCCGGAGTGGATGAGGCACGGGTCCGGCTGAGCGTCGTCATCGCCTGCCTGAACGCCGCCGGGACCATCGGGGACCAGCTGGCCGCACTCGCGCAGCAGGACTGTCCAGTGCCCTGGGAGGTGCTGGTCTGCGACAACGGCTCCACCGACGACACCGCGGCGGTGATCGAGTCGGCCGTGCGGCGCTGGCGGGACCGGCTCCCGCTGCGCGTGATCGACGCCTCGACCACTCGCGGTGCGGGCCCCGCCCGAAACCTCGGCGCGGAACGGGCCGGGGGTGCCTGGCTCGCCTTCTGCGACGCGGACGACGTCGTGGGCGAGGGGTGGCTGACCGCCATGGCCGAGGCCCTGGGCCGGCACGGCTTCGTCGGCGGTCGCTTCGACGGGACACGACTGAACAGCGCCCGGGCGTTGCGCTCGCGTCCCCTCGATCAGCAGGAGGGCCTGCAGTTCTCGCCCGAGGTGCTGGACCTGCCGCACGTGGGGGCCGGGAACATGGGCATCCACCGCGAGCTCTTCCTGCGGGCCGAGGGGTTCGATCCGGCGCTGGCCTGCCTGGAGGACACCGACCTGTGCTGGCGGGTGCAGCTGCGCCACGGGGTCCCGTTGCACTTCGTCCCCGGGGCGGTGGCGCACGTCCGGCTGCGCGCCGATGTCCGCTCGATGTACGGGCAGGGTCGCAACTACGGGGGCGCGTTCGCCCAGCTGGAATGCCGCTACGGTGACCGCACCCCGACGGAACGGTCGGGACAGGAGCCCTCGGCAGTGGTCGAGACGCAGGGCGCTCGCGGCCGGCTGGCGATCCTGACCGCGGGTCTGCGGGGACGGATCACCGCTGGGCGGCTGGCCTGGCAGCTGGGGTGGCACCGGGGTTATCACGGCGAGAAGACCCGCCTGGGGGCGCTGCGGGCCGCGGCGCAGGTGCAGGACAGTACGCGTACCGCCGTCCGCCCGCCCGTGGTCGACCCATCGGACCGTTCACGCTCCGTGGTCTCGGGTGGTGAGCCCGTAGCGGAGTGTGACGACTGACCACATCCGTCTCGCCCGCAAGGGTGAACGGAAGCGTGAATACGCGACCAACCACACATCTGGATCAGCGCACTGTCACTGCCGTGGTGACGCACTGTGGTTCATGGCGGTCTCTTGCGCGTTGCGGACACGTCCGGCGCAACCGAGGGATACCCTTTCCTGGGCCACGCCAAAGGGGCTGAATCAACGGGGCGCAGCCGGATCCATGACGGTCCTCCGGCGGACCCTGTGCGAAGGGCAGGCGATCGACGGTGGGCAGTGCCGGCAGTACTGTCGGATCCGGTGACGGACGTCCTTCGGGGCGCGTGGCCCGGCCCACGATGATCGATCTGACCGACTCGGCCGCCTCGGGGCCGAACGGGATGGGCGGGTTGTCCATGGTCGCAGGGCGCCGGATGGGGCCGGGGGCCGCAGCCGCCGTCTCCCCGGCGTTCGCCGGTGGTGCGGCGACCGACGACCTGGTCGTGGTGCCGGATCCGGCGGAGGCACCGGCCGAGCAGCCGAAGAGGTCCGACGGCGACGAGCACGGTGATCTGCTGGGCCGGTACGGCGTCCAGCCGCTGCTGGTGGCGGGCGATCTGCTCGCCGTGCTGCTGGGCGGTCTGCTCGTCGGTCCGATCGGCCGGGTGCACCTGGTGTTCGCCGTCGTCCTGGTCGTGGTGTTCGCCATCGGTCAGCTGTACCGGTCACGCCTGTCCATGTCGCTGCTGGACGACGCCCCACGCCTGTTCGGACGCTGGCTGGCCGCCGCCGCGATCACCATCCTGTTCCAGGCGGCCTTCACCCAGCTCTGGTGGGATCTGGCGAAGGTGAAGTGGGAGATCGTCGCCTCTGCGGCGGTGACGCTCGGTCTGATCCTTGCGCTGCGGGCGGTGAGCTATTCGGTCGTCCGGACGCTGCGACGCCGGCACCGCGTGATGCACCGCACCCTGATCCTGGGCGCGGGCCGGGTCGGTGCCCAGGTGGCCGACATCCTTCTCGATCATCCCGAGCACGGTCTGCACCCCGTCGGCTTCCTCGACTCCGACCCCTGGTTGGGTCCGAAGGAACTGCCCCTGCCGATCCTGGGTGGCACCGACGCGCTCTACCACGTGCTGACCGACCACGACGTCAACAACGTCGTCGTCGCCTTCGGATCGATGCGCGAGTCCGCCCTGGTCGACGTGATCCGCACCTGTGACCGGCTCGACACCGAGATCTTCCTGGTGCCGCGACTGTTCGAACTGCACCACGTCAGTGCCGACATGGACACCGTCTGGGGGATGCCCCTGGTCCGGTTGCGCCGTGCGGCACGACGCAGCCGCGGCTGGCAGGTCAAGAGGGCCTTCGACGTGGTGGTCTCCTCGGTGGCCCTGGTGCTGCTGTCACCGATCCTGCTGATCGCGGCGGTCGCGGTGCGACTCGAGGGCGGCCCCGGCGATCATCTTCCGCCAGGAGCGGGTCGGCGTCGACGGACGCAGGTTCCAGGTGATGAAGTTCCGTTCGCTCAAGCCGGTGAACGAGACCGAGTCCCAGACCAACTGGAACGTCGCGCAGGACGACCGGCTCGGCCCCGTCGGGAAGTTCCTGCGCACCTCCTCGATCGACGAACTGCCCCAGCTCGATCAACATCCTCAAGGGGGAGATGAGCCTGGTCGGGCCACGGCCGGAGCGCCCGTATTTCGTGGACCAGTTCTGCGAGGCCTATCCTCGCTACGTCGCCCGGCACCGGGTGCCGTCGGGGTTGACGGGCTGGGCGCAGATCCACGGACTGCGCGGGGACACCTCGATCGCCGACCGGGCCCGGTTCGACAACTACTACATCGAGAACTGGTCGTTGTGGTTGGACGTGAAGATCATGCTCCGCACGGTCGGTTCGGTGATCCGCGGGGACGGCGGCTGAGCATCAGTGCCGCGCTGCGGGCGCCCCGTCGAAGGAGGAACACGGCGTTGAAGGCAGTCATCCTGGCCGGTGGGTTGGGCACCCGGCTGAGCGAGGAGACGTCCATCCGGCCCAAGCCGATGGTCGAGATCGGTGGCCAGCCCATCCTCTGGCACATCATGAAGACGTACGCCGCTCACGGCATCAACGACTTCGTGGTCTGCTGCGGCTACAAGGGCTACGTGATCAAGGAGTACTTCGCCTCGTACTTCCTGCGGTCCGCCGACGTCACCTTCGACCTGGGTAAGAACGCGATGGAGGTCCACGGCGGCCGCGCCGAGGACTGGCGGGTGACTCTGGTCGACACCGGCGAGGCGACCATGACCGGTGGACGGCTCAAGCGGGTGCGCGACCACATCGACGACGAGACCTTCTGCCTGACCTACGGCGACGGCGTCGCCGACGTCGACATCACGGCCGCCATCGACCTCCACCGGGTGGAGGGTCGCGCCGCCACCCTGACCGCCGTCCAGCCGCACGGGCGCTTCGGCGCCCTGGTGCTCGGCGAGGGCGAGAACCAGGTCGAGCAGCTTCAGCGAGAAGCCCGCGGGTGACGGCGCCTGGGTCAACGGCGGGTACTTCGTGCTGGAGCCGTCGGTGATCGATCGACATCGACGACGACGCGAGTGTCTGGGAGCAGGAGCCGCTGCGGCGCCTGTCCGCCGCCGGCGAGCTCAACGCGTTCCGACACGACGGGTTCTGGCACCCGATGGACACGCTGCAGGACCGCAACGTGCTGGAACGACTGTGGGCCTCGGGCGAGGCTCCCTGGAAGGTCTGGACCGACTGAGGTCCTGACGACTGCGATGCCCGGGCCCCGTCCCGCCTGCGCTGCGAGCGCACGGAGCCCTCGTCCCGATGTCACTGCTGAGGAGAGAACCGTTTCATGAAGATCCTGGTCACCGGTACCGAGGGCTACCTCGGCTGTCTGCTCGCCCCCGAACTGCTGCGCCGTGGTCACGAGGTGGTCGGTGTCGACACCGGCTACTACAAGAACGGCTGGCTCTTCAACGGTCTGGACACCTCGGCCCTGACACGCTGGCCAAGGACATCCGTGACGTCGCCGAGGCCGACCTGGACGGCGTCGACGCCATCGTGCACATGGCCGAGCTGTCCAACGACCCGCTCGGCCAGCTCGCCCCGGACGTGACGTACAAGGTCAACCACGTCGGATCGGTGCGCCTGGCCGAACTCGCCAAGGCCGCCGGCGTCCAGCGGTTCGTCTACATGTCCTCGTGCAGCGTCTACGGCGTGGCCGACGACACCGTGGACGAGACCTCCCCGGTGAACCCGCAGACCGCCTACGCCGAGTGCAAGACCATGGTCGAGCGCGATCTGGGCCCGATGGCCGACGACGACTTCAGCCCGACGTTCATGCGCAACGCCACCGCCTACGGCGCCTCGCCCCGGCATGCGCTTCGACATCGTGCTGAACAACCTGGCCGGGCCTGGCCTGGACCACGAAGAAGATCGCGATGACCTCCGACGGCACCCCGTGGCGTCCGCTGGTGCACGCCCTGGACATCGCCAAGTCGATCGTGTGCGCGCTCGAGGCCCCCCGCGAGGCGGTCCACAACCAGGTGTTCAACGTCGGGCACACCGACCACAACTACCGGGTCCGCGAGATCGCCGAGACGGTCGGCGCGCAGTTCCCCGGCTGCGAGGTCACCTTCGGCGACTCCGGCGGCGACAACCGCAGCTACAGGGTCGACTTCGACAAGATCGCCACCCAGCTGCCCGGCTACTCCTCGGACTGGAACGCCGAGCGCGGTGCCCGGCAGCTGCACGAGGTGTTCAGCGCCATCGACCTGGACGGCGAGACGTTCACCGGGCGCGGCCACACCCGGCTCAAGCAGCTGGAGCACCTGATCCGCACCAAGCAGCTCGACGCGGACCTGTTCTGGACCACGCCGAGCGCGGTGAACGCCGGGACCGGAGCGGCGAAGTGAGGTTCACGACCACCGACATCCCCGGCGTGGCGATCATCGACCTGGAGCGGCGCGAGGACGACCGCGGCTTCTTCGCCCGCACCTACTGCCGCCAGGAGTTCATCGACGCCGGCCTGGATCCGGCCGTCGAGCAGTGCAACGTGTCCTACAACCACCTGGCCGGCACGATGCGCGGCATGCACCTGCAGGTGAGCCCGGCGCCCGAGGCCAAGCTGGTGCGATGCACCCGCGGCGCGATCCAGGACACCATCGTGGACCTGCGGCACGGTTCGCCCACGCGTTTCCAGCACGTGTCGGTCGAGCTGTCCGCCGACAACCGCACGGCGCTGTACGTCCCGCCGTTCTTCGCCCACGGCTACCTGACCCTGACCGAGGGAGCCGAGGTCTTCTACCAGGTGAGCGGCGCCTATCAGCCGGGCGTCGAGCGCGGTCTGCGGTACGACGACCCGCGCCTGGGCCTGTCCTGGAACCACGAGATCACCGTGATCAGCGAGAAGGACGCCGCCTGGCCCCTGATCGGCAGCGACGACACGCAGTGGCTGGACGACGCCGCGCTGACCGAGGCCGGGGTGCCCGCATGATCCTGGTCGACCGGGCCCTGCAGCAGCGGGCCGCGGCCGGTGACCCGATCCGGGTGGCGTTGGTCGGCGCCGGCTTCATGGGACGCGGCTTCGTCAACCAGGTGGTCAATTCCGTGCCGGGCATGGAGCTGGCCGCGATCTGCAACCGCACCGCGGCGAACGCCGAGCGCGCCTACCGCGAGGCCGGCGTGGACGACTTCGAGGTGGCCGACGACGCCGCCGGGGTGAGTCCGCGGTGCGGCGCGGCGTCCCGGTGATCACCAGCTCGTACCAGGCCGTCGCGGACGCCGAGGGCATCGACGCCATCGTCGAGGCGACCGGGGCCGTCGAGTACGGCGCCCACGCGGTGCTGGCGGCGATCGAGGGCGGCAAGCACGTCGTCCTGCTCAACGCCGAGGTCGACGGCACCGTCGGCACGGTGCTGCGCCAGCGCGCCGAGGCCGCCGGCGTGGTGCTGTCCGGCTGTGACGGCGACCAGCCCGGCGTGCAGGTCGAACCTGTACCGGTTCGTGCGCGGGATCGGACTGACCCCGCTGGTCTGCGGCAACATCAAGGGTCTGCAGGACCCGTACCGAAACCCCACCACCCAGGAGTCCTTCGCCAAGCAGTGGGGCCAGGACCCGCACATGGTGACCAGCTTCGCCGACGGGACGAAGATCTCCTTCGAGCAGGCGATCGTCGCCAACGCCACCGGCATGACGGTGGAACGGCGCGGCATGCGCGGGGCCGATCACAGCGGTCACGTCGATGAACTGACCACCCAGTTCGACGTCGAGGCGCTGCGTGAGGCCGGTGGCGTCGTCGACTACGTCGTGGGCTCCAAGCCGGGTCCGGGTGTCTACGTGCTCGCCACCCACGACGATCCGAAGCAGCGGCACTATCTGAACCTGTACAAGCTCGGTCCGGGGCCGCTGTACAGCTTCTACACCCCCTATCACCTCTGTCACTTCGAGGTACCGACCACGGTGGCCCGCGCCGTGCTGTTCGCCGACGCCGCGCTGCAGCCCGCCGGGCCCGCCACCGTCGAGGTGATCACCACCGCCAAGCGGGACCTGTCCGCCGGGCAGAGAGTCGACGGGCTCGGCGGCTACGACACCTATGGGGTCGCGGAGCGGGCCGACGTCACCGAGCGCGGGAACCTGCTGCCGATGGGGGTTGCCGAAGGGTGCGTGCTGCGCCGGGACGTCGTCAAGGACGAGGTGCTCACCTACGACGACGTGATCCTGCCGGAGGGGCGCCTGATCGACCGGCTCCGCGAGGAGCAGGCCAAGATCACCGAGCCCTTCCCGGTCGCCGCCTGGGAGTGATCCGGACGGGCCGCGCCGACGCGCGAACGGTCGGCGGCCGCCTGGCCCCGTCGCCGCCGGGCGCGGTCAGTCGCTCGGGCTATTCACCTGGGCCCATCGAGGTGTCGATGCGCAGAGCATGGCCTCGGCGATGGGCGGAGTCCGCCATGTACTGCGCCGGCTGACCTTCGGGGAGACACCGCAGCTGCTCGCCGAGGTGACCGACGTGAACGTGGCGGCCTGGCTCGACGATCAACTGCACCCCGAGCGGCTCGACGACGCGGTGTGCGACGCCGTCGTGGCCCGGTGGCCGACCCTGGGCTACTCCATCACCGCCGTCCGCGATGCGGTCGACGCGGGGCGGCTGGACTACTGGGACGCCATGTACGACCTCGGGTCGGCGGCGATCGCCCGGGCCGCCTGGAGCAGGCGGCAGCTGCTGGAGGTCATGGTCGACGTCTGGTCGAACCTGCTTCAGGTGACATGCCCCTCCAGCGAGGTCTGGGACAACCGGCACCGCTACGACGCGGACGTGATCCGCCCGAACGCGTTCGGCACCTACGCGGATCTGCTCGTGGCGGCGATCACCCACCCGGCGATGCTGACGTACCTCAGCAATGCGTCCTCGACCAAGCAGCACCCGAACGAGAACCTCGGTCGGGAGCTGCTCGAGCTGCACACCGTCGGTGTGGATGTCGGGTACACCGAGCGCGACGTCCGGAACTCGGCGCTGATCCTGACCGGGCTCTCGGTGGCCGACCACCGCCGCGAGTTCCGCTACCGGTCCGAGGACCACCACGTCGGCCCCGTCCAGGTGATGGGATTCGCCCATCCCAACGGTTCGGCGGACGGACGGCCCGTCGTCGAGGCCTATCTGCGTCACCTCGCCGCACTGCCGGCGACCGCCCGTCGGGTCTGCCGACGGCTCGCGGTGCGATTCGTCGCCGACGATCCACCGGCCGCGCTGATCGAGCGGCTGGCCGGCGTCTATCTGACCAACGGGACGGCGATCAGGCCGGTACTGACCGAACTGTTCGGCTCGGCGGAGTTCGCCGCGTCGGCCGGAGCCAAGGAGCGCACCCCGCTGGAGTCCCTGGTCGCCTCGATGCGCATGCTGGGACTGCAACCACCGGCCTCCGGCACCGGGCCGCTGATGGAGATGTACTGGATGGCCGAGTCCATGGGGCAGCCGCCCTATGCCTGGCCTGCGCCCAACGGTTACCCGGACGTCGCCGCCGCCTGGCGGTCCGCCTCCGGTGCGCTGGCCCGATGGAACATGAACTCGTCCCTGGCGGGCGACTGGTGGCCCAAGGGCTTCACCCGCCCCCCGATCACCGACTTCCTGCCGTCACCGCTCCCGGCGACCTACGACGGCGTGCTGAACGCGGTGAGCCTTCGACTGCGCGGCCGGTCCGCGGACGACGTCGAACTGCGCGCCATCCGGGGTTTCCTGGAGGTCCGCGGATCCGGCCGACCGGATCCGGACGATGAGGCGCTCACCTGGCGCCTGGAGCAGATTCTCGCGCTGCTGCTGGACTCGCCCACCCAGCTGGTCCGCTAGGCCGACGGGGGAACTCGATGAACCAGGACCTGAACCGCGAGCCGGCGACCGGCGCGCCGGACTGCACCGAGTGCAGCCCGGCGCCGGGCACGGGGCCGCGCGCGATGTCTCGGCGCTCGATGCTGCAGGCGGGCACGGCGCTCGGACTGATCGGTGCGGCCGGCTCCGAGGCCGTCCTCACCCGATACGCCTTCGCCGAACCCGGGCCGCGCTCGCGGGTGCTGAATGCGACGCCGGTCCCGATCGAGGCCGCGGCCGACGTCCTGGTCGTGCTCAGCCTGCGCGGCGGCTTCGACGGGATGAGCGCCGTCGTGCCGGCCGCCGATCCCGACTACGTCAGGCTCCGGCCGACGGTGAGCATCCCGGCGTCCCGGCTGCACCGGCTCGATTCGACCTTCGGTCTGCACCCGGCGCTGGGCCCCCTGATGCCCTACTGGCGGAACGGGACGCTCGCCTTCGTGCAGGCCGTGGGCCAGCGCGAGGCGACCCGCTCGCACTTCTCGGCGATGTCAGAGATGGAGCGGGCGGCCCCGGGCACCTCCCTGCGCACGGGCTGGATCGATCGGATGGTCGGTGCGCTCGGCTCCGCAAGCACCTTCTCCGCGACTCAGCTGGGCGGCAGTTCCCTGCCGCAGGCTCTGGTCGGACCGAATCCCGAACTGGTCGTGGACGCCGTGGACTCCTTCAAGATCAGTTCGGCCTGGAACGAGAGCGAGGGCGCGCGCTGGAACGCCGCACTGAGCGCCCTGCACGAGACCACGCCCGCCGCCGCGGCCGCCCCCGCCCGGTCGGCCCTGGCCGCGGTGGGCACGACTTCACGGCTGGCGCAGGCCGGCTACAGGCCTGCAGGTGGCGCCGTCTACCCGGCCGGAGATCTGGGCTCGGCCCTGCGCGACGTCGCCCGGCTGATCAAGGCGCGGATCGGCCTGCAGGTGGCCTGTGTCGACTACGGCGCCTGGGACCTTCACGCCGACATGGGCGGGGTCGACGTCGGCGGCATGACCTCGCGGCTCACCGAACTCGGCACGGCGCTCGCCGCCTTCGCGACCGATCTCGGCCCGACACTGTCGGAGGTGACCCTGGTGACGCTGTCCGAATTCGGTCGCCGGGTGGCGGAGAACGGCTCCGGTGGAACGGATCACGGCCACGGCAACGCCGTGCTGATGCTCGGCGGGGGAGTGGTCGGGGGGCGGGTGCACGGCCGCTGGCCGGGACTGACCGACGCCACG
Source organism: uncultured Actinomycetota bacterium (assembly GCA_963750395.1). Taxonomy (GTDB): domain Bacteria; phylum Actinomycetota; class Actinomycetes; order Actinomycetales; family Kineosporiaceae; genus JADJPO01. Next base: position 363,388 of record CAVVQM010000008.1, read on the forward strand.
CTGGTGGACGGGGATCTGCCGAGCCTGATCGACTACCGGGCCCTGCTGGCCGAGGTGCTGGCCGATCGGTGCGGCGTCGGCGGCGTCGCCCGCGTCTTCCCCGGGCTGGAGTGGACACCGGTGGGGGTGACCCGAAGCCGCTGATCCGCGGGGCGCGTGCCAGTCTGGACCCATGCCTGCTCGCCGCCGCATCGACGTCGACGAGGGTCGTCGGGCGCTGGACGCCTGGCTCGCCGACCCGTCGGCCGTGGGCCGCGCGACGCGGGCCGCCGCCGTCCGGTTCACGCTGGAGGAGCTGGCCGCCGCCCACCCGGGCCGCACCTGCGAGGTCCGGGTGCCACCGTTCGGCGTCGTCCAGTGTCTGACCGGGCCCCGCCATACGCGCGGGACCCCACCCAACATCGTCGAGTGCGATGGCGACACCTGGCTCGGGCTGGCCACGGGGCGACGCCTGTGGGACGAGGCCGTCGCCGACGGGTCGGTGCGGGCCAGCGGTCTGCGCAGCGAACTGTCCGCGGTGCTGCCGCTGACGGCGTTATCGTCGCCGCATGAGTGAGCCACCGCCCCGGCCCCGCCCGTCGCGGCGATCGCCGCGGTTCTCGCGGTTCATCCTGACCGGTGCCCTGGTCGGCGCCGCCATCGCCCTGGTGCTGGCCCTGTCGCTGCCCGATCCGCCCGGGTACGGCGCGAGAACCATCGCCGGCTACCTGATGGCGATCGGTACCCTGCTCGGTGGGGTCGTGGGCGGGGGCGTCGCCGTCCTGGCGAATCGCGATCGCTGAGGCGTGTGCAAGACTGCTTGTCGTGTGCGGTGTCTTCGGGGTCTGGGCCCCGGGCGAAGAGGTCGCCAAACTGGCCTACTACGGTCTGTATGCCCTGCAGCACCGTGGCCAGGAGGCCGCCGGCATAGCCGTCAGCAGTGGTCGGCAGATCCTGGTGTTCAAGGACGTCGGCCTGGTCGCCCAGGTCTTCGACGAGACCTCACTGTCCTCCCTGACCGGGCACGTGGCGGTCGGACACTGCCGCTACTCGACCACCGGCGGATCGGTGTGGGAGAACGCTCAGCCCACACTCGGCGCGACCGCCGCGGGGACGGTGGCGCTGGCGCACAACGGGAACCTGGTCAACACCCATGAACTGCGCGACCTGCTGGCGGGGAACACCGGCGACGACGGCGGTGAGATCGGCCGGGGGAACACCACCGACACGGCGCTGATCACGGCTCTGCTGGCCGGGGACCACGAGAACTCGCTGTTCACGACCGCGCTGCGGATCCTGCCGCACCTGCGTGGGGCGTTCAGCCTGGTGTTCATGGACGAGGACACCCTGTACGCGGCCCGGGATCCCAACGGGCTCCACCCCCTCGTCCTGGGCCGGCTGGACCGCGGGTACGTGGTCGCCAGCGAGACCGCGGGCCTGGACATCGTCGGCGCCTCCCTGGTGCGTGAGATCGAACCGGGTGAGCTCATCGCCGTCGACACCAACGGGCTGAGGTCGGTCAGGTTCGCCGAGCCCCGCCCGAGCGGCTGCGTGTTCGAGTTCGTGTATCTGGCCAGGCCGGACACCACGATCGACGGACACGCCGTCCACGGTGTCCGGGTCGAGATGGGTCGCACCCTGGCCAAGGAGCACCCCGTCGAGGCGGATCTGGTCATCCCGGTCCCCGAGTCGGGCACTCCGGCGGCCATCGGCTACGCGCAGGCGTCCGGCATCCCCTACGGACAGGGATTGGTCAAGAACGCCTACGTCGGACGCACCTTCATCCAGCCCAGCCAGACCATCCGTCAACTGGGCATCCGGCTCAAGCTGAACCCGCTGCGCGAGGTGATCGCGGGAAGGCGACTGGTCGTCGTGGACGACTCGATCGTGCGCGGGAACACCCAGCGGGCGTTGATCCGGATGCTGCGCGAGGCCGGGGCCGCCGAGGTCCACGTGCGGATCTCGAGCGCTCCGGTGGCCTGGCCGTGCTTCTACGGGATCGACTTCGCCACCCGTGCCGAACTGGTGGCCGGCGGACTCGGTGTGGAGGAGGTGCGGGCCAGCATCGGCGCCGACACCCTCGGCCATATCTCCCTCGAAGGCATGATGGCCGCGACGGGAGAACCCGAGGATCGCCTGTGCACGGCGTGTTTCACCGGCCGATACCCGGTACCGCTGTCTGACGAGGCGGCGCTGGGCAAGCAGGCCCTCGAGCAACCCGAATTGCCGCTGAGCCTGGCGCCCTGAGCGCCTGCGTCAGCGATCGTCAACGTCAGCGACCGTCAACGTCAGCGACCGTCAACGTCAGCGACCGTCAACAGAGGGACAGCAACCCCGACCGTCCAACCAGCTCTCAACCCGACCCGGCGACGTACCCGTCGTCCTCGTCGTCGTACTCGTCGAGGTGGTCGCCGCTGGTGTCCTCGAATGCGTCGTCCGATGCCTGCTCGCGGCCGCTCGAGCCGGAGCCGGCAAGCTCCCGCTGCAGGGCCGTGTAGTCGGTGTCCGGGCTGAAGTACTTCAGCTGCCGGGCCACCTTCGTCTGCTTGGCCTTCTGACGGCCGCGCCCCATGGCGTCGACCCCCTCATGCGTCGATCCGGGGCAGGCGCCCTTGGCGGGTCCCCGGATGTTGGTCGTCAGTCCCTCGTGTCGACAACGGTACATCGTTCCGTAGGTCGCTGGCATCTCTGCCCACCATGATGACGAGCACGTGTTCGGATCGGTTCCGCCGTCTTCTCCCGGCTGACGGCCGTCTGGTCCCCGTGGCGCCTGCACATCATCCCTCTGCCGGCCCGGGTAGTGCTCCGATATACATCCCCGTCGAGCCCGGTCGGGCGAGTCGGCGGATGTCGATCGGGTTAGGGATCGGTCCCCCGAAGGGTGGAGATTCGTCGTCAAAGCCGCACATCGTCCGGAATGACGTCGCTCGCCGCTAAGATCGATGTTGTTCCGTTGGGATCAACCTGGCGATCCAGCCTCACAGACTGCTTATGATTCGTTACTCATGGTAAAGTGACGAATCGCTCAGAGTAGGCCATATGGGCGGTTCGGTTGTCGGATGGTCACGAATCTGCCGGAAATGTTCCGCCGCAGGCTCGACTCGCTGCACGATGGACTGGTCGGGGGGCCCGACCCCGAATCTGGAGGACTCAATGACGACCCGCTCGCCTGATGCCGAACCGCTGCTCACGCCGGCCGAGGTCGCCGCCCTGTTCCGCGTCGACCCCAAGACGGTCACTCGCTGGGCAAAGGCCGGCAAGCTCTCGTCCATTCGCACTCTTGGTGGTCACCGCCGATATCGAGAGTCCGAGGTCCGAGCCCTGCTCAACGGAATCCCGCAGCAGCGCCACGACGAGGATTGACGATCGAGGCGCCCGGCCAGGTCGCCTCAGTCACGATCTCTCACCTCGATGCCGCCCTCTCCGAACGGGGAGGGCGGCATCGTGCGTGCCGAATGTCATGACCCGGCCACGGGCGCGGGTAGATCACCCGCGCCGGCTCGATCGACGACGTAGGCGCGAAAGTCCTCCGCGGCCGGCAACAGGTCGTCGCTGGGTCGAGTGGGCCAGGCCGATCTCCCGGGTCGCACCCGGATCGGCGATCGGCACGTGGCACAGGATCGAACGGTCGGCGTCCGGCGTTCCTTGCCGGGCCGCCGGCACAACGGCCACGCCCAGACCTGCTGCGACCAGGGCGCGCACGGTGGGCAGGTCGTCGGCCTCCAGGGCCACCACGGGATGGAAGCCCGCCCGCTCGCACAGTTCGACCCCGTGTCGGCGCACCAGCGACGGATGGCGCAGCATCACGAACCCCTCCCCGGCCAGCTCGTGCAACCAGAGCCTGTCGCGGGCGGCGCTCGGGTGCCCCGGCGGGAGGGCGACGCACAGCGGATCGGAGAACAGCCGGTGCCAGGTGAGCGTACGGTCCCCGGGCTGCATCTGGCCGAGTCCCAGATCGACCTGTCCGCTGACCAGGTGGGGTACGAGGTCGTCCCGGCTCTGGTGCAGCGCGAACTGGACGCCCGGGCGGCGGGAGCGGAAGCCCTCGACCAGATGGGGGACCAACCAGGTCCCCAGGGACGGCTGGAAGTCCAGGGCGACGGTGCCACGCTCGGGGTCCAGCAACTCCTGGACGGCGGCCAGGCCGTCGTCCAGCTCGTGCAGCATCACATCGAGGTGACGCTTGAAGACGGTGCCCGCGTGCGTCATCCGCAGCACCCGGCCCGAGCGCCGCAGAAGCGGTGTGCCCACCTCCGCCTCGAGGCGTGCCAGCCCGCGCGAGACGCCGGACTGGGTGACCCAGAACATCTCCCCGACCTCGGTCACGGTGACGCCGTCGGCAACCTGCTGGAACCAACGCAGTGCTTCGGTGTCCATGGAATCGATCTCCGCTCCGCGATGGTGGCGACGCCTCCACCCACGCTAACTCATTCCTTTCGAGCATTGGTTCGATGAGAACCAGTCATTGGACTCATCAATGGTGTCGACCGATACTGGGTGCATGAACACGGACGAGAACGTCAGCACCACAATCCGAGGCACCACGAGCCGAGGCACCACGAGCCGGGGTCTGTCCCACCTGGTCGACGCGCTGCGTGCTCGTCGCGAGACCCGCGCCGCCGACCGCCGGCTCGCGAAGCAGCTGGCCTCCTACACGACCCGTCGTGAGCTCGACGAGCTGTTCGCCCTGATGGAGCGCTACGACGATGCCGAGACCGCCGACATCCGCCGAGTGCTCGGCCGCCGTTCCACCGCGGCCTGATCCACCGCGGCCCGATCCACGCGATCGACCGCCCGGGTGAGCGACCGCCTGGCCGGGGCCGGCGGAACCGGGGCGGATAGTCTCACCTCGAGGAGTTCCCTTCGTCGAGGAGTCCCGTGCCGAAGTCCTACATCCTGACCCTCACCTGCCTCGACCGCCCCGGCATCGTCCGGGCGCTCGCGGACGGCATCGTCTCGGTCGGCGGGAACATCATCGACAACGCCCAGTTCTCCGATCCGGGCACCGGGCTCTTCTGTGTGCGGACCCAGTTCGACGCTCCCGGTACGACCATCGATCAGGTGGAAGAGGCTGTCACCGAACGGTTGTCGGCCTACCGGCCCACGCTGACCCTGCGTTCGGCGCAGAAGCGTCCCAGGATGCTGATCCTGGTCTCGAGGTTCGACCATTGCCTGGTGGATCTGCTCTACCGATGGCAGATCGGGGAGCTGGACGTCGACATCCCCCTGGTCGTGTCGAATCACCCCGACGTGGCCGACGTCGCACACCGCAACGGTGTCGCCTTCCGCCACGTGCCGGTCACCAGGGACACCAAGCCGGAGGCCGAGCAACGACTGTTCGAGCTGATCGAGGAGCACCGGATCGACTTCGTCGTGCTGGCTCGGTACATGCAGGTGCTCTCGGACGAGGCGTGCCGCCGCCTCTCCGGCCGGGTGATCAACATCCACCATTCGTTCCTGCCCGGATTCAAGGGCGCCAAGCCGTACCACCGCGCCTACGAGCGTGGCGTGAAACTCATCGGGGCGACCGCGCACTACGTGACGGCCGATCTCGACGAGGGGCCGATCATCGAGCAGGACGTCGTCCGGGTGACTCACGCCATGGACGCGGAGGCCCTGGTGGCCATCGGTCGCGACGTGGAGCGCATCGTGCTGTCCCGGGCGGTCAAGCTGCACGCCGCAGACCGGGTGCTGGTGGCCGGCTCGCGAACCGTTGTGTTTCCCTGAGCCGGCGCCCGGGACCCACCTGCAGGCTGTAGGCGCCCCCTGCGCACCCGTCAGGACACAGGGCGCAGGGTCACCTCGATATCGCGCCGCGGATCCGCCGGGTCGATCGGGACCGGCTCGGTGGTCCGGTAGTCCCCGGCGTCCACGGTCCCCGACTTGGTGACGTCCAGATGCGCGGAGACGGCGAAGTGACGTTCCGTGGCCAGGCCGGGCGCCCGCAGCGCGAAGTCGATACGGTCGGCCTCCGAGGAGATGCTGACACCGGTGTGCGTCTGGGTCGTGATGGTGACCGGCTCGCTCGCGCCGGTTCCGATGTCCTCGAGCCGGACGATGAGCGTCGCCCCGTGAACGGGCTCGACGACGTCCAGGAACACCAGCTCACCGCGCACCTCGGGGACGGTGCCCACCTCGGTCTCGTGGCCGCTGCAGGAGGTGCTCACCGATATCAGGGACGTGACGAGCAGGGCTGCAGCCGCCCGGTCGCTCCAGCGTCGACGCATCGGGAGCCTCCATCGGCTTCGCACGGTGAGTGGATGGTGACGGGCTGGCGAAGCCAAGAATATCGTGGCAAGAATGTCGTGGAGGTCCTGTGGGAGGTTCCGGAGGAAGACCTGAGCGGACCGACAGGCCGTTGGTCACTTTGAGTGATCAGCCTTGTGCGTTCTCCGAACGTGTGGCATGGTTTCATCCGCACCGGCGCCATTGGCGCCGGTGCGCCAGTTTGCGCCACCGCCGCCCGTCGAACCGTTGCGAGCCAGAGGAATTGAGACCGTGCCCTCTGGCTGTGGATCTGGTCCACCTCGGTCGGGGGCCCCCGATGCCTCGATCCGTATGGCCCCGGGTTGGTCAGCGGTTCACGGCCCTCGCTGACATTCCGTCGTGACACCGTGACATCGTCTGCGGCCTCTGGTGTCGCGACGTGGGCGGGGTGACGAGCGCGCGGGCTCGGGGAGTGGTGTCACCCGCGCCCGCGCGCCGATCGTGGGGTGGGGGCGATCGACGGTCAGCCCTGCCGCCCGGTGGGCAGCAGATGATCGAAGTCGCCGTCCTTCATGCCGAGGATCAGTGCCTCGATCTCGGCGTCGGTATAGACCAACACCGGACCGTCGGGGAAGCGTGAGTTGCGAACCGCAACCCCCCCACCGGGGGCCACCTGCGCCATCTCGACACAGTTGCCGGCGGGGCCGCTGCGGCGGCTCTTGGTCCAGGCGAGGTGCTGTAGCGGTCCTCCGGGGGTGCCGTTCACAACCGCGGACATCTGACCCATCCTCCCAAGGTACATCAGGCCATGCACATGCACATGCATCTAGGTGTGCATCTGCCTTGTTCGCAAGATAGACCCGTTACACAATGAAGTGCAAACTGCGTTGGGTGACGAATCGACGGGCGGCAGCCCGCCGCCGGGCGCGGGCGGCTCGCCGCGACGCCGGGAAGGGGGCCGATCAGCTCTCGGCGAGCATCTCCGTGATGAAGGCAGCGGTCGCCTTGGGTCTCAGACTCTCCACCGAGAGCTGGTCCATGACCTCGGAGTACTTGCTCACGTGGTCGCGTCGATCGAGATACAGCGCGCTGAGCAGATTCTCCACGTAGACGATGTCGGGTAGTTCGGTCTCACCGAATCGCAGGATGGTGAAGGCCCCGCCGGCTGCCGCGTGGGCATGCTTGGTGACTGGGAGTATCTGAATGGTGATGTGGGGCTTGTCGCCCAGCTTGAGCAGATGCTCGAGTTGATCGCGCCGCAGCTGGTCCGAGCCGACCGGACGGCGCAACGCCGCCTCCTCGACGACCGCCCAGATCCTGGGAGGGTCGTCGCGGTTGATCAACTGCTTGCGGGTGGCGCGCAGGTCCACCGCACGGTCGATCTCCGGGCCGCTCGGTCTCGGCCTCGTCGAGGAGATGACGGCGCGGCTGTAGTCGTCGGTCTGCAGCAGGCCCGGCACGAAGTGCGTCTCGTAGGTCCGGATGCGTCGCGCGGCCTGCTCGAGCCCGACGTAGTCCTGGAACCAGTCCGGCAGGACGTCCTCGTAGGAACGCCACCACCCGGGCCGGTTGGCCTCCCGCACCATGGCCAGCACGGCCTCGCGTTCGGCGGGGTCGGTGATCCCGTACAACATCAGCAGGTCGGCGATGTCGCGTTCCTTGAACGAGACCTTGCCGAGTTCGAGTCGGCTCATCTTCGACTCGGACGCCCGGATGGTGTAGCCGGCCTGCGCGCGAGAGATCCCCTGTTGCTCGCGGAGAGTACGTAGACGGGCACCGAGCATCATGCGGCGCGCTGTCGCACTGCTCTGGAACTGCTCGGCCATCGGCTACCTCCGGTACACAGTCTGTCACTCGCTTTGGTGAAGTGACAGTCAAGTCGTTCTTTATGTCGCCGTCCGATGGGTGCCGATGTCGTGCGGAGGCGGCCTCGTCACTGGACGTGCCTGACGTTTGACCATACGTGGTCCTCGTCGAGCTCCTGCCCTCGAGGAGACCGGCCGTGACCCCCTCTACGCTGGCTCGATGCCGATCCCAGACTTCATCGTTCACCTGCGCCAGAAGGTCGGGCATGACCCGCTGTGGCTGTCCGGCGTCACCGCTCTGGTGCTGCGCGGCGACGAGGTGCTGCTCGTGCGGCGAGCGGACAACGGCGACTGGACCCCCGTGACGGGCATCATCGATCCTGGCGAGGAACCGGCCGAGACCGCCGTTCGGGAGGTCGCCGAGGAGGCGGGCGTGAACGCCGTCCCGGAACGGCTGGTGCTGGTCCACGTCACCGATCCGGTCGTCTACGAGAACGGGGATTCCTCCCAGTACCTCGACCTGGCCTTCAGGATGCGGTGGACGGGCGGGGACCCGTATCCGGCGGACGGCGAGAACACCGAGGCCGCGTTCTTCCCGCTGGACGCCCTGCCGCCGATGCCCGAGGCGATGCTGATGCGACTGCGGGCCGGTCTGGACGACGAGACGGGTGCGCGTTTCCGCTGGCGCGACCAGGTCCACAGCTAGGGCGGACCCCTCGTGATCAGACCGTCGCCCAGATCCCCACCGCGACGACGGTCGCGATCAGTGCGGTGGCCACCGCTCCCGAGGCCATGGCCACCCCCGGCCGGTGGTCGATCAATGCGTCCACAGCCTGGAAGAGGCTGGCCACCAGGGCGATCGCCACCGTGACGTGGAACAGGAAGGCGATCGCGATGCCGCCGATCGTGCCCGCCCGCCGTCTACGGCCCCACAGCGGGGACAGGGCCAGGGGGATGAGGATCGCCGCGGCCACGGCGTTGACGAGCTCGAGCCAGGTTGGCCGGTCGCCCATCCACGGCAGGAGCGAGCGCAGGTCCAGCAGATCGATGGTGGCCGCGGTTCCGAACACGATGACCGTGCCCATCGTGACCAGTAGGGCCAGCCAGCCCCGCAGGCGCTCGAACACCGTGCCCTGTTTGACCATCGAGGCGGTGGCGACCGCCGTCCACATCAGCCAGCGACGCAGCACCGAAATGCCGAGGTCGCGCATGGCGTCGCGGAAGATCCGGTCGGCCAGTGCCCGGTCGATGCGCCGGGAGGCGATGTAGGTCCTCGGCTCGTGCTGACCGGCCACCAACCCGTCGTGCACCAGCGCCGCGGGCAGGTGCTTGCCGGTCCGCGGGACCAGCCAGGTGAACCACATGGGAACCGAGGTCAGGTCGGTGCGGAAGATCTCGGGATTGGCCGGCACCACGACTCCGCCGACATGGGCGTCCCAGTAACCGAGCGGTTCGCACAGCTCGAACAGCTCCACGTCTCCGGACACGACGCGGTTCAGCGTCACCCGGTAGGGCTGCCCGGGATCCTCCGGGTTGTAGAACCCGCTCGTCCCAAGGCCCGCCGGCCTGCTCAGGTGGGCGATGGTGACGGCCTCGCCGGACTGCCGCGCTCGGACGATCTGATCGATGCTCATGATGCTCCCCCTCTGTGGCCCTGAGGAGTCCGGCGCCCGGCCGCCTGATACCGGCCGGCCGGCGCTCACCGGTCGAGGCCGGGCGGCCGGCGGTAGGTTCCTCATGTGGACGACGCCACGGCCTACCTGAAGCGGATCCTCACCACGCGCGTCTACGACGTGGTCGGTGAGACCCCGCTGGAGGCGGCTCCGGGACTGTCCGAGCGTCTCGGCCACACCGTGCTGCTCAAGCGCGAGGACCTGCAACCGGTCTTCTCCTTCAAGATCCGCGGCGCCTACAACAAGATGGCGAACCTGGCGCCGTCCGCGCTGGCCAAGGGGGTGATCGCCGCCTCGGCCGGGAACCACGCCCAGGGTGTGGCCATGGCGGCGAACCGGCTGGGCTGTACCGCCGTGATCGTGATGCCCACGACCACACCCGAACTCAAGATCGACGCGGTCCGCGCGGCCGGTGCCGAGGTGGTGCTGCACGGGCAGTCCTACTCGGACAGCGCCGCCCACGCGAGGCGGCTGGAGGCAGATCGCGGGCTGACCCTCGTGCATCCCTTCGACGATCCCGATGTGATCGCCGGCCAGGGCACGATCGGGATGGAGATCCTGCGTCAGCGACCCGGCCCGCTGGACGCGGTGTTCGTGGCGGTCGGCGGCGGGGGCCTGATCGGTGGGATCGCCGCCTACGTCAAGGCGCTGCGTCCCGAGGTGCGCGTGATCGGGGTGCAGACCGACGACTCGGACGCCATGGCTCGCTCCCTCGAGGCCGGCGAACGGGTCGAGTTGGCGGAGGTGGGCCTGTTCAGCGACGGCACCGCGGTGCGCCTGGTCGGCGAGGAGACCTTCCGCCTGGCGACGGCGTTCGTGGACGAGATGATCCGGGTCGACACCGATTCCGTGTGCGCGGCGATCAAGGACGTGTTCACCGACACCCGCGCGATCCTGGAGCCGGCCGGGGCGCTCGCCGTCGCCGGGCTCAAGCAGTACGCGGCCCGCCCGGAAACGAGCGGTAGGAAGACTCTGGTCGCCGTCGCCTGCGGGGCCAACATCAACTTCGATCGGCTGCGCTTCATCGCCGAGCGTGCCGAGATCGGCGAGCAGCGCGAAGCGGTCTTCGCGGTCACCATCCCCGAACAGCGCGGCAGCTTCCGTGCGTTCATCGAGACCATCGGCCAGGACCGCGCGGTGACCGAGTTCAACTACCGGATCGCCGACGCCGACGCGGCGCATGTCTTCGTGGGACTGCAGGTTCGTGACCGCGACGAGGCCCACGAGATCGCCCGGGCGTTCGAGGCGGCCGGGCTGGCCGCGCTCGACCTCACCGACGACGAACTGGCCAAGCTGCACCTGCGGCACCTGGTCGGCGGCCGGACCCCCTTGGCCGTCGACGAACGCCTGTACCGGTTCGAGTTCCCCGAGCGTCCCGGGGCGTTGATGCGCTTCCTGTCGGCGATGTCGCCGGACTGGAACATCTCGCTGTTCCACTACCGCAACCACGGCAGCGACACGGGCCGGGTCCTGGTCGGCATGCAGGTCCCGGACGACGACGCCACCGGCTTCGAGGACTTCCTGGCCCGGATCGGCTACCGGTCCTGGCGCGAGACCGACCACCCCGCCTACCGCCTCTTCCTGCGCTGACCTGACCACCTGGGTGGGGCGCAGTGGTCGGGTGGGCGCGCCGGTGTCGGTAGCCTGGCCGGAGTCGTCCGGACCGATCCTGGGGAGAACCGCCGCCCATGGCGCACGAGTTGGTGCTGACCACCGTCGAGGGCGGCAGCGCACTCTCCCCCTTCCGGGCGGCGGGACTGCTGACGCGGCTGCGCGGCGTCGTCCCGGCCGTGAACGGCCTCACCGCCCGTCATGTGCACTGGGTCGCCACCCACCGGTCGCCGAGCCCTGAGCAGGCCCGGGTGCTGGCCCGGCTGCTCGAGTACGGCGGACCGGCCCCCAACGCCGTCCCGGGCGAGCTGGTGGTCGTCGGCCCGCGTCTGGGCACCATCTCGCCGTGGGCGTCCAAGGCGACCGATATCGCCCACAACTGTGGCCTCGATGTCCACCGGGTCGAAAGGGTCATCGAGTACCGGCTGACCGGACCTGCACTGGGCGGGCACGAGTGGGCCGCGTGCGCGGCGCTGCTGCACGACCGGATGACCGAGACGGCGATGGCGCGGCGTGAGGACGCGGAGGCGCTGTTCGCCGAGCGCTCACCCGAGCCGATGGAGCGCGTCGACGTGCTCGCTCGCGGACGGATTGCACTGGTCGAGGCCGACCGCCGCTTCGGTCTGGCGCTGTCGCCCGACGAGATCGACTACCTGGTGGACGCCTTCAGGTCGTTGCGCCGCGACCCGAGCGACGTCGAGCTGATGATGTTCGCCCAGGCCAACTCCGAGCACTGCCGACACAAGATCTTCAACGCCGACTTCGTCGTGGACGGCGTGGCCCAGTCGCGCTCGCTGTTCGGCATGATCAGGCACACCGAGCAGGTCGCGGGCCGGCACACGATCGTGGCCTACACGGACAACGCCTCGATCATGCAGGGGCAGCCGGTGCAGCGCTGGATGCCCGCGAGACCGGACGGGCCGAGCCTGTACCGGTCCCGACCGGCCCAGGCGCACGTGCTGATGAAGGTCGAGACGCACAACCACCCGACCGCGATCTCGCCGTTCCCCGGCGCGGCGACCGGGGCGGGCGGCGAGATCAGGGACGAGGGAGCCACCGGCAGGGGCTCGGCGCCGAAGGCCGGCCTCACCGGATTCGCGGTCTCCAACCTGGCCCTCCCCGGGACCGACGAGCCGTGGGAACGCGGCGCCTACGGCGCCCCCGGGCACATCGCCACCCCCCTGCAGATCATGCTCGAGGCGCCGATCGGGGCCGCCGCGTTCAACAACGAGTTCGGCCGACCGGGACTCGGTGGGTTCTTCCGGGTCTACGAGCAGACCGTGGACGGCGTCCGCCGCGGGTACCACAAGCCGATCATGAGCGCCGGCGGCCTCGGCAGCATCGACGCCGAGCAGACCGAGAAGGTCCGCTTCCCCTCCGGGACCCTGCTGATCCAGCTCGGCGGTCCGGGGATGCGGATCGGCATGGGCGGGGGAGCGGCGTCGTCGATGGCGGCAGGGGTCAACGCGGCCGACCTCGACTACGACTCGGTGCAGCGCGGCAACCCCGAGATCCAGCGCCGGGCCCAGGAGGTGATCAATCACTGTTGGAGCCTGGGCGCGGCCAACCCGATCCTCGCGGTGCACGACGTGGGCGCCGGAGGGTTGTCGAACGCCTTCCCGGAACTGGTGGACGACGCCGGGCTCGGCGCCCGGTTCGACCTCTCGGCGGTGCCGCTCGAGGAATCGGGCCTGGCGCCGAAGGAGATCTGGTGCAACGAGTCCCAGGAGCGTTACGTCCTGGCGATCGACGCGGCCTCATTGGAGGTTTTCGCCGGCCTGTGCCGGCGGGAACGCTGCCCGTACGCGGTGGTCGGCGTGGCGCGCGAGGACGGCCGACTGGTCCTCGCCCCCGGTCCCGGTGACGACCCCGGTGACGACCGACCGGTCGACATGCCCCTTGAGGTCCTGCTCGGAAAGCCGCCCAGGATGACCCGCGACGTGACCCGGATCGTCTGGCGCCCAGACGATCTGGACACCTCCGATCTCGATCTGCGTCAGGCTGCCCACGCCGTGCTGCGGCACCCGAGCGTGGCGAGCAAGCGATTCCTGATCACCATCGGCGACCGGACCGTCGGCGGCCTGTCCCACCGTGACCAGATGGTCGGGCCGTGGCAGGTGCCGGTGGCCGATGTCGCGGTCACCCTGGCCGACCACCTGGGCCTGGGCGGTGAGGCGATGGCCAGCGGCGAGCGGATGCCGCTGGCCGCGGTCGACGCCCCGGCGTCGGGCCGGATGGCGGTCGGCGAGGCGATCACCAATCTGGTCGCCGCCCCGATCGAACTGGGCCGGGTCAAGCTGTCCTGCAACTGGATGGCCGCCTGCGGGGAGCCCGGTGAGGACGCCGCGCTGTACGACACGGTGCAGGCGGTGGCCATGGAACTCTGTCCGGCGCTGGGTATCTCGGTCCCCGTCGGCAAGGACTCGTTGTCGATGCGCACCCGGTGGACTGACCCGGCGACCGGCGAGACCAGGCAGGTCACCTCGCCCGTGTCCCTGGTCGTCTCGGCCTTCGCGACCCTGGACGACGTCCGCGGCACGCTCACCCCGCAGCTGCGTGGCAGTGACGAGGAACCGAGCGAGCTGCTGCTGGTCGACCTCGGGGCGGGGCGTCACCGGATGGGCGGCTCGATCCTTGCCCAGACCCAGGGTGCCTTCGGCGGCGAGGTGCCCGACCTGGACGACCCCGCACGGCTGGCGGCGCTCGTCGAGGCGGTGAACGAGCTGCGGTCAGCGGGCCTGGTCTGGGCCTATCACGACCGCTCGGACGGCGGGCTGTGGGCGTCCCTGTGCGAGATGGCCTTCGCCGGCGGCCGCGGCCTCGACGTGTGGGGAGGTCACCTCCCGAGTCTGTTCAGCGAGGAGCTGGGCGCCGTCCTCGAGGTGCCGGCCCACCGAGTGCCCGACGTCCAGGATGTCCTGCGGCGCCACGGACTCCTGGACCTGACCAACCACGTGGCCACCGTGCGCTCCGAACGCCGAGTCCGGATCCGGCAGGTGGGCGAGGACGGCCAGCAGGTGCTGCTGGACGAGTCGTTGCGCGACCTGGCCCAGGCCTGGGACGAGGTCTCCTGGCGGATCACCCGGCTGCGGGACAACCCCGAGTGCGCCGACCAGGAACACGCGGCGGTGGGGCGGGACGGGGACCCGGGCCTCGTCGTGGCGCCGTCCTTCGATCCGGCCGAGGACGTCGCGGCGCCCTACCTCGCCGGCGGGGTGCGGCCCAGGGTGGCGATCCTGCGCGAGCAGGGCGTCAACTCCCACGTGGAGACGGCCTTCGCCTTCGACCGCGCGGGGTTCGACACCTACGACGTGCACATGACCGACCTGCAGTCCGGCCGCTTCGACCTGGCAGAGGTCGTCGGCCTCGTCGCCTGCGGCGGGTTCTCCTACGGCGACACGCTGGGGGCGGGCGAGGGCTGGGCGCGGTCCGTGCTGTTCAACCCGGTGCTCACCGACATGTTCTCTGCGTTCTTCGACCGCGCCGACACCTTCGGCCTGGGCATCTGCAACGGGTGTCAGATGTTCGCCGCGCTGGCGGAGCTGATCCCGGGGGCCCAGGCCTGGCCGCGGTTCACCCGGAACCTCTCCGAGCAGTACGAGGCCCGGCTGACCCTGGTCGAGGTGCTCGACTCCCCGTCCATCTTCACCTCCGCGATGTCCGGTTCGCGCCTGCCGATCGCCGTGGCCCACGGGGAGGGCCTGGCGGACTTCAGCGCCCATGGGGACGCCGCCGCCGTCCACCGGGTGGCCCGGTTCGCCGGCCACGACGGCGGGCCGGCGACGTCATACCCGTTCAACCCCAACGGTTCCCCGGACGGTCTCACCGCGGTGACCACGCCCGACGGGCGGTTCACCGCGATGATGCCGCACCCCGAGCGGGTGGCCCGCAACGCGCAGCTGTCCTGGACCACGGGCCCGTTGGACGCCGAGAGTCCGTGGCTGCGGATGTTCCGCAACGCCCGGGCCTTCATGGGTTGACCGCGAGCAGATCCTCGATGGCGGCCACCAGGGTCGCGTTCTTCCCGGGGTCCAGCACGTCGGGGTGGGGCGAGGCGAACGCACGGGCGTCGTCTCCGGCGACGCCGAAGCCCTCCTTCACCATCTTGCCGGCCAGGAGGGAGTCGGGGTTGACGGCGATGATGGCCGGTCCTCGACCGGTCCGAGGGACGCGTCCAGCAGCTGTGTCCGCACGCAGCGACAAGACCAGGTCTTCGGCCTGTCGGCCTGCTCCGCCGCGCATCTCTTCGATGCGCATGCCGGCCTCCGCGGAGGGACCCGGCTCAGTTGTGATCCTGCACCACGTTGAGGACGTTGCCGTCCGGCGCGCGGACGAAGAAACGGGTCACGCCCCAGGACTCGGTGGTCAGCGGATGCACGATCTCGTAGCCGAGCTGCTGAGCCTGGCGGTGGGCGGCGTCGACGTCATCGACCTTGACCGAGATCACCGGGTCCACGGGTGCGGTGGCGTCGCTGGTCAGCAGCTGGAGGTTGATGCCCGTTTCCGGCGAGGTGTAGCGCGCCACCCACCCGAGGTTGAACTCCTCCTCGGTCAACCCGAGGTAGTCGGTGTAGAAGGCCCTGGCGGCGGTGAGATCGGGCACGTGGAGGTCGGCGATGATCTGGGTGACGCGCATGTGCTGCTCCTGGTCGTGGATGGAGACCGACAATGATCACGCGGCGGCGCTGGCCGAGGCGGGCGGCGACCTCGAGCAGGGTGTCGGCAGTACTGGCCTGAGCGCTGTGTGCCACGACGCGTTGCCCGGGGCGAACACCTCGGCGGCGACATCATCGACGGACTTCATACCCGATTGTGGTCGCGCACGCCGATCGTCTGCACGCCTCGGCGACGTTCGACGAAACGCCCCACCGGCGTCAGGACGCCGCGCGGCGTCCGGGCCGGCCGGCGACCCTCACGCTCGGTTGGTATCTGCATCGTGCAGGGCGGCGAGGATGTGGATGCCGTTCTACAGCAGATGCTGATGTGGCCGCCCTGCCCACTGTTGACGGCGGCGCGACAATCCCCGAATACTCAATTCCACCAGTGGGGAGGGGTGCGGCGCATGGGTGGCGTGGTGCTGATCTCGACCTACGACCTGGGTCGACAACCGTTCGGGCTTGCCTCTCCGGCGGCGTGGTTGCGAGAGGCTGGTGCTCACGTCACTCTCCAGGACCTCGCAATCAGCGAACTCGATCCCGAGCCGGTCAGGGACGCCGTGCTGGTCGCCATTCACGTGCCGATGCACACTGCGACGCGGATGGCCGAACCGGTATTGGCGCGAGTCCGCGAACTCAACCCTTCGGCGCATCTGTGCGTGTACGGGCTCTACGCGCCGATGAATGCCGATCATCTCCGCCGACTCGGAGCGGACACGGTCCTGGGCGGTGAGTTCGAGGAGCCGCTCGCTCGCCTGTATCGGGCGGTGGGAACCCCCGGCAACGGTGGGCGCCGCTCCGAACTGCCTATGGTGTCGATGGGTCGACAGGAGTTCCTCCTCCCGGATCGGGCCGGGCTGCCTGACCTGCGTCACTACGCAGGACTACAGACGGCACCCGAGCGAGTGCTGACCGTCGGGTACACCGAGGCGACTCGTGGCTGTAAGCACCTGTGCCGCCATTGCCCGATCGTGCCGGTCTACGGGGGCCGGTTCCGAGTGGTCCAGACGGATGTGGTGCTGGCCGACATCCGCCAGCAGGTGGCCGCCGGCGCCGAGCACATCACCTTCGGTGACCCGGACTTCTTCAACGCACCGGGGCACGCGGTGCGGATCGTGGACCGGTTGCACGCCGAGTTCCGCGGGCTGAGCTATGACGTGACGGTCAAGGTGGAACACCTGTGCCGGCACCAGGACCTGCTGCCGGTGTTGAGCCGCACCGGCTGCGCGCTGGTCACGACGGCCGTCGAGGCGCTGGATGACGCGGTTCTGACCACGTTGGACAAGGGGCACACGGTCGCGGACCTCGACCAGGCCCTGGCGCTGCTGCGCGCTCACGCCATCACGGTCAATCCCACCTTCGTCGCCTTCACGCCGTGGACCACGCTCGCCGGTTACACATCCTTCCTGCGGGGCGTGGCGGACCGTTGCCTGGTCGATTTGGTCTCCCCGGTGCAGTACGGCATCCGGCTGCTCGTCCCCGAGGGATCGCGGTTGCTCGAGCTGGACGACATGCGGGCCATGCTCGATGGATTCGACCCTCAGGCCCTCGCTCATCGTTGGTCGAACCCCGACCCGCGGGTGGACGAGCTCCAGCAGGAGGTCCTGAGCGTGGTGCGCGCCGGACAGCAGGAGGGCCTCCGCCGGCGCGAGATCTTCGCTCGGGTCTGGCAGGTGGCCGCGGCCGCAACGGGCCCGGACCCAACCGCTGTGGATCTCAGCCACCTACCGGCTCCGCGCGACGTCCCGCACCTGACCGAGCCCTGGTACTGCTGCGCCGAGCCGATCGACGAACAGGTTCCCGGGCTGTGATCCACTGTCAATGGAGGAATCATGCGAATCGCGTACGTGTTCTCCACGTCCGGCCACACTGCCAGCTACAAGCTGGGCAAGATGATCCTGCCGCAGCTCGAGGCCGGCACCCACGGCGTCGACGTCGTGGGGATGTTCTTCTTCGACGACAACAACTACGTGCTGCGGCGCGGTGACCCGATCGGTGAGCGGCTTGCGGTGGTCGCGGCCCAGAACGGGATGTTGCTGATGATGTGCGATCAGTGCGCCCTGGAGCGTGGGTTGGCCAAGGGCGAGATCGGCAACTGCATCACCCAGGACACGGTCGACGGCGTCTCCGTCGGCTGCTTCCCCGATCTGTACGCCGCCCTGTCCGGAAACCCGCCGGACCACGTGGTCAGCCTGTAGCGCCATGGGATCGGTTGCCGTCCGACTGCACGCGCTGGAGTTCTGGGCGGGTGATCCGGATCGGCTCGGGGCTCTGATGACGGACCGGTTGGGGCTGCACCGCGTCCCCCAGCCGCCCTGGGCCCGCTCAGGTGAGGCGGACGACCGTGTGATCCACCTGACCACGGGCGATGTGCGGATCGCGCTGCGGGGGGCAGGCTCGGCGGACGACGAGATCGCGCGGCACGTCGCCGTCCACGGGGACACTCTCGCCGACATCGTGCTGGTGGGCGCCGACCCCGCAGAGATCGGCGACCGGGCACGCCGCTACGGGCTGTCGGTGACCGGGTCGCCCCAGCGGCCCACGGTCGACCTCTTCGGTGACCGAACGATCCGTCACACCACCGTTGCCCCGGACGACACGGCACCGACGCGGGAGGCCGGCGCCGGACCACAGGCCGTCGACCATGTCGCCTACTGCCTGCCGTACGGGTTCGCCGACCGCGCCGCAAGCGCCTACCAGGCGGTATTCGGCCTCGACCGGTTGGACAAGGACAGCTTCGAGCAGGTTGGCCCCACGGCCACCGGAATGCGCAGCATCGCCATGCGATCATCGGGCGGCTTCACCGTGGTCCTTACCGAACCGGTCAGCCCGAACGGCACCGGCCAGACCCAGCAGTTCGTCGACGCGCACGCCGGCCCCGGAGTGCAGCATGCCGCTCTGGCCTATCCCGACCTGGTGGCGGCGGTGGAGACCCTGCGAGCGTCCGGGGTCGACCTCCTGCCCGCCCCCGCCGGGTACCACGATCAGGCCCGGCAACGGCTGGAGGACACGACGATTCCCTGGGACACGTTGCGCCGCTTGGGGATCCTCGTCGACCAGGATGAGGACGGCCTGTTGTTCCAGATCTTCACGCGCCCGATCACCGATCGGGACACCTTCTTCTTCGAGCTGATCCAGCGCGGCGGCGCCACCGGCTTCGGCGCCAACAACGTCCGCGCGCTGTTCGCCGCCATCGAGGAGAGCTGATCGCCGTGCCGTCAACGCCCACCGTCAGCGCCGACGTCGCCGAGATCACCGATCTGGTCCGACGCGCACGGTCCTCGATCCCGTTCTACCGCGATCACCTCGCCGGCCACGACCCTGAGACGACCTCCCTTGCAGCGCTGCCCACTTTCGACAAGCACGCGACCGCCGGGTACGGGCAGTTCCCTCTGACTGACGGCGGGCCGGTCGGCGCCCGCCGGGTCGTGGCCACCTCCGGCACCACCGGTGACCGGCTCTACCTCGCCTTCGACCAGGCGGACCACGACCGCGTCGGCGACTGGCTGGAGGGAGTGGGCCGGCGGGTCGGTCTCGGGCCCGGCGACGTGCTGCTGAACACCCATTGCTACGGGCTGTGGGTCGGCGGCCCCGTGCTCGACCTGCTCGCCGACCGGGCCGGCGCCTGCGTCGTGCCGCTCGGCCCGGTCGCCCCGGCAGGAGTGCTGCAGATGCTCAACGGCGGGGTCGGCACCGCCATCAGCGCCACCCCGTCCTACTTGCGCCGTCTGGTCGAGGCGGCCGAGTCCACTGGAACCGACCTGACCCGAACCGGGCTGCGGCTCGGGTTCATCGGGGCCGAGCCGGCCGAACCGGCTCTACGGCAACGGATCTGCTCCCGGTTGCCGGCGGACTTCCACTGGGTCGAGCTGTACGGGCTGACCGAGACCCTGGGGCCGTCGGTGTCCTTCGGCCCCGAACCGGGTGGCGGTGAGCTTGAGGTGAACGCCCGCGACTTCCACGTGGAGGTGTTGGCCCCCGACAGCGACCGGCCGGTATCGTTCGGCGAAGTTGGTGAGCTGACCCTGACCAGTCGCCGGTACGGGCGCAGCCCCCTGATCCGCTACCGCACCAGAGACCTGGTCCGGGTCACCGCCGGCCCACCGGAGGCGCCGGGCCGGGTGTCCACGATCCTCGGCCGCGCCGACGACGCGCTCAAGATCGGCGGAGTCCTGATGTACCCGACCGCGGTAGCCGAGATCGTCACGGGGACATTGCCGGCCACCGCGGAGTGGCGGGCCACGGTGCGACGGTACGGGCTGGACGACGAGCTGGTGGTCGAGGCGGAGGCTTCGGATGAGCTGTGCGAAGCGGTGGCGGTGGCCTTCCAGGAGCGGGTCGGGATGGCGGTGACCGTGATCCCGGTGGACGGCACCACCATCGCGCGGAGCCGGGAGAAGACTCGCCGGATCGCGATCGAGCTGGTGCCGGCCGACGGGCCCCGCCCGCCGCGCGGCGCGAGTTGCGGATGAGGCTCGTCTTCGCCGGCCACCGTTGCGTCTCGCACTCACCCAGCAGCGGGTACGACCAGGTCTGCGAGCTGTTCCCGACCGCCGGCTGGCTCAGCGGGCCAGAACTGTCCGCCGGAGAACTGGTGTGGCGTCGCCGACCGGCCCGTGAGTGGGTGCCCGACCACCCTGACCTGACCTTCCACGTCTTCTACGGGGACTGCAGCGGCCGGCAGCTGCCGGCGATCCTGCGGGAACGCTTTCCGCAGGCGACGATCATCTCCACGGTCCACCAACCAGTCGATCGGCTGCTCGCCGACCCACCCGCCCTGGCCTCGCTGTTCGCCGTGGACGGCGTGATCGCGGTCGCACAGGCACAGGCGCTGCAGCTGGCCGCCTCCGGGGTGGAGGCGGCGGTCCACGCCGTCCCGCACGGGGTCTGGACCCGGCGGTTCCGGCCAGGCCGGCCGACTGGACAGACCGAGGACACGCCCGTGCTCATGGTCGGCAGGGTTCTGCGGGACTGGGCCGGCGCCCGGCAGATCCTCGAGCGGCTCGGCGCGGCCGGCGCTCATTCGGTGGTGCTCGGCGCCGAGGCCACCGACCACGTGTCCGGCCTCGGACCGCTGGTGACCACCATTGC
The DNA here is from genome assembly GCA_963750395.1 of uncultured Actinomycetota bacterium. Classification (GTDB taxonomy): domain Bacteria; phylum Actinomycetota; class Actinomycetes; order Actinomycetales; family Kineosporiaceae; genus JADJPO01. The sequence goes on from CAVVQM010000008.1 coordinate 384,409, forward strand.
CTGGATGACCGAGGACGATCTGGTCCAGATCTATCGCAGCTGCGCCGCTCTGGTGCTCCCGGTAGTCGACGCGACCGCCTCGAACGCGCTGCTGGAGGCCATGGCCTGCGGGTGCCCGGTGGTGAGCCCGAACCTGCCGGCGCTCGTGGAGTACCTGGGCGACGCCACGGACGCCTATCCACCAGGTCGCTACGACGTCGCCGCCGCGACGGTGCTCGACTACATCCGGGACCCCGCGCGGCGCAGGACCCGTGGGCGCCAGCTCGCCCGACGCGCCGCACGCTTGGACTGGAAGCGGATCCAGCCACGACTCGAGGCGGTCTACCGGCTGCACCAGGGGCAGGGTTCACGCAGCACCGCCAGGTAGCAGGCGCCGCCCGAGATGTTGTTCAAGCGCCGGGCGTCGAAGTCGGAGACCGCCTTGCCGACCGGCAGCTCGCCTACCTGCACGTCATCCCATCCGAGGACGTAGCACATCGGCCGCAGCTCCACCCGGTACCCGTCCCACCCCCCGGACGGGCTGATCCGGGACGGTTCGACGTAGCGCTGTAACACGGCCGGGCCCAACCGGTTCACAACGTCGGGTGCCCGTTCCGCCGGTCGTCGCGCCAGCACGATCACGTCGCTGCCCTGGCAGCCCGCCACCGACTTGGCCACCCAGCCGGCCGGATCGGGCGGCAGGGTGCCTTCCAGCCGCCGGGTCAGCGGCGTGTCCAGAATCGGCTGGGCGCCGGTGTAGAACCGGATCACGTCGTCCATGTACGTCAGCAGCGCCTTGCTGCCGAGGACCCCCGTTCCGGGGGCGTTGAGCAGGGCGACATCGGGGCGCTGGAACTCCCTCGCCCAGGACAGATCGACGTCGAAGTTGACGACAACGGATGCGCTGCCCAGCGCCGTCCGGTCGACGACGGGGACGGGGAGCTGCTCCAGGATGGAACGGCGGCGGGAGTTCTCGTCCACCTGGAACGCCCAGGGGTCGTCGTTGCCGTCGTGACCCAGAACCGCGACGGCGTCGTTCCGGCCGAGGCTGCCCAGCCAGTTCCGGACGGCCAGCGCGAGGTCGGGAGGGCTGGAGCAGATCACGCCGGCGGGATCTGCGGCCGACCGATAGGCCCGTAGGACATGGTGGGCGTCCGCGGTGCCGCCGACACACCCGACGTTGTCCTCCAACACCTGCCACCGGCCGCTCGGATCCCGGACCAGGTCCGGACCGTAGACGAAGCGGACGCTGTCACGACCCTCCGCCCGCCAGAGCCGGCGCAGCCCGGCCAGGTCGGTTCCGAACGGGGTCAGCAGCTCGTCGACCACGGCCGGGGTCAGGCCGAGACCCGCCTGCAGCACCCGCTGACGACCGAGCACCAGGTCGTGGAACAGGCGCTGCAGCGCCCGGGCTCGCTGCGCCGTCCCGGCCGCGAGCACCCCGCGATACTCGTTGTCGTCCAGCACCAGCGGCACCGGGAGGATCCGGGTGTCGTCCGAGAGGGGCCGGTCACGCAGGCGTTCGACGGTCGACGCCTTGGGCCGCAACACATCGTGGCCGGCGCGCCGCCGCAGTGCCCGGTACGCCGGGCGCAGCTGTCCGTCGTCGGCGAACACCTCGTCGAAGGGCCGCCCCATCTTGTCGATGCTAGGCGACGCGCTCTAGCGTGGTTAGGCTGAGCGTCCCGCCGAATCGAGGTGGTCGCATGCTCCGGGTCGACCTGGCCGCCGAGGTGACAGCCCGCCTGCACCAGGCGCTCGCCGAGTTGTCGGCCGAACCCGTCGAGGCGGCTGCGGATCTCGAGCAGTCGCTGGCCGATCTGCTGCCCATCGCGGGCCTGCTGCCCCGTGACGTGCGACGCCAGTTGCTGGCCTTCCGCGCGTCCCCCTACGCGCCCAGCTCGGCGCTCGTGACCGGCCTTCCGATAGAGGGTGACCTGCCGCCCACGCCGACCGACGTCGTCCAGAGGCCGGTGAAGCGCACCCGAATCAGCGATCTGGCGATCCTCACCGTGGCGGTGCTGCTCGGGGAGCCGGTGGCCTATCGGGCGGAGAAGGACGGCGCCGTGGTGCAGAACGTGTACCCGACCCAGTCCGACAGCCAGGCCCCGTCGAACGAGAGTTCGGCGGTTCAGCTCGGCTTCCACACCGAGCTGACGTTCAGCCGCGCCGTCCCCGACCGGGCACTTCACGAGGCCAGCCCGGACTTCGTGCTCCTGCTGACGTTGCGCTGCCCGCAGGATCGGCTGGCCAGTACCGCGGTCATCGACGCCAGGAGGGCGTGTGGCCGGCTCGAGCCGAGGCACCTGGCCGCGCTGCGCCAACCGCTGTACCAGCTGATGGCGCCCTACTCCTTCACCCGCGACGACGACGGCAGCCGGCCCTGGTCGGGGCCGGCGGCGCTGCTGTACGGCCCGGACGACGCGCCCTGCCTGGCGTTCGACTCCGCGTGCGGAGTCCGAGCACTGACCGAGGCCGCCGATCAGGCCCTGGCCGCGCTGATCGCCGCGTGCAACGACCCGGAGCTCTCCGAGAGCGTACAGCTGCGCGCCGGTGACCTGCTGGTGATCAACAACCGCCGATGCGCGCACTCCCGCAGCTCGTTCCCCGCCGCCTTCGACGGGAAAGACCGGTGGTTGCAGCGGGTGTACGTCCGGCGCAGCATCTGGCCGCTCCCCGTGGAATCCGCCGCCTCGTTCCGGGTCTTGGTTTGACCGACTGGAGACGTCCATGACCTCGCCCGTGCTCACGGCCGAACAGATCAGCTCCTTCACGTCGGCGTTGTGGCAGACGACGCAGAACCAGCCCGAGTCACGACCGAGCGAATCCGCGATGCTGCGGCGCGTGCTGTCCGACCTGCCGGACGGCGAGGCCGCTCATCGGCTTCGGGTCCTGGTCGACTCGATCGAGACCCTCGATCCGGCCGAGCGACGGATGTTCACCGCCTCGATCGACGAGGTGCAGGTCCGATCGAAACTGTGGCTGATCGAGGAACTGAGCGCCCGCCGCGACCTGGACGGCGTGACGATGGTGGTGCTCGGTGCCTGGTACGGCATTCTTTCGCTGCTGCTGAACCTTCATCTGCCACGGCCTCCGGGCCACATGGTCAACGTCGATATCAGTCCGGATGCGGTCGAGTTGGGCCGCCGCGTGGTCGGGCCGCTGTATGGCAACGTCGAGTACCACGTGGCCGACGCGATGGAGCTGGACTACGCAGCGCTCGTCCGCCGGCCCGGATCGGTGCTGGTGAACACGATCTGCGAGCACCTTGCGGAAGGGCCGCTCTGGTGGTCGCGGGTCGCCCCGGGCCAGCTCAGCGCGCTGCAGAGCAACAACTACGAGAAGTGCTCCGAGCACGTGAACTGCGTCGATGACGTGGAGCAGTTGGAGGCCCAGACGCCGATGTCGCGGCGACTCTATTCGGGAACCCTCGAACTGTCGATCTTCGACCGATTCATGCTGATCGGGTACCGGTGAACGACTGGGCCTCCGCGCACGCTCACCGGGAGAGGCTGGACCGGGTGGCGATGATCGCGGTCACCGGGAGTTGCGGGAAGACCACCACCAAGGACCTCATCGCGCGGGTTCTCGGCGGTCGTTGGCGTGGTAGGACGAGCTCCGGATCGAACAATTGTGGCGCCGACCTACCGGCCGATCTGCTCACAGTGTCCCCCGATGATCATTTCTTCGTCCAGGAACTGGCGGCGTGGGGGCCCGGCACGATCGAACCGGGGCTCGATCTGATCCGGCCACGGATAGGAGTGGTCACCAACCTACGTAACGACCATTACAGCTCCTTCCACGGCCCGCGCGGTGCACAGGCCGAGAAAGGCAAGTTGGTCGCCGGCTTGCCCGCGTCCGGTGGGGCGGTGCTGAACTGGGACGACCCCTTGGTGCGTGAGCTCGGCGAGCGGACAGCGGCCCGGGTGTTCTCCTTCGGACGGAGTGAGCACGCTGAGTTGCGCGTTGTCGACGTGCAGGCACGATGGCCGCAGCGGCTGTCGTTCACCCTCGTGCACCGCGGGCGCAGGGTGCCGGTGCGGACCCGGTTGCTCGGTGAGCACCTGCTCGGTTCGGCGCTCGCCGCAATCGCCGTCGGGCTGATGCTCGACGTGCCGCTCGACACAGTGGTCACCGCTCTGGCCGAGGCCGAGCCGACGCCGCGGCGGATGAGTGTGGTGACCCATCCCGACGGGGTGACCTTCGTCCGAGACGACTTCAAGGCACCCGCGGACTCGTTGCCTGAGGTGTTGCACTTCATGAGCGAGGCGAATGCGAGCCGAAAGCTGGGCGTGTTCGGCCGGATCTCTGACTTCCCCGGGCGATCTCGCCGGACCTATGCCGACGCGGCCTGCCGCGCCGCAGCCGTCCTGGACGAGGTGTTGTTCGTCGGCGAGCGCGCCTGGCAACTATGGCGCGAGGGTGCGCCGGTCCCGTCAGTGCGGGTCTTCGAAACCGTTGCAGAGGCGGCCGACTATCTGACCGACCGCCTGCGCGCGGGCGACCTCGTGCTGCTCAAGGGGTCTGGCCCCACCGACCATCTCGAGCGGGTGATGCTGGCTCGCGAGCGGGATGTGTCCTGCTGGCTGCCCGACTGCGGACGTGTCACCGGATGCGAGGACTGCGGACTCCTGGCCTCGCCCGGACGCGCCGTCCGGGGCGTCAGAGGGTGAGCCGGTCCAGCATTTGGGCGATGTTGTCGTCCGTGGTCAGCCCGACACACGACGTCCGGACCGCCTCGGTCTTGGTGCCGCCCTCCATCCCCCCGAGGATCTGATCGCGCAGTTCACCCTCGTGGAAGAGCGCGAGCACGGGGACCCGGGAGAAGCCGTACCGCGCGCAGAGCCGGGCGTTGGCCGGACCGTACTCGAGCCGGACCACGCCGGCGCGGCCACGGTACTTGTCGGCGGCAGCCTCGACCGACGGGACCAGTGCGCGGCTCGCGTCGCACCACGCGGCGTCCACGTGTACCAGAACCGGAACCGGTGATTTGAGCACGACCGAGTCGAACGTGAACTCATCCACGTCCGGCACCGGGCGGACCTGACGCTCGATCATGTCGAGCACGGTGTCGGTGGAGGCGGCGCCGCCGATCACGTCGACCACGTGACCGCCACGGAAAGCCATGACCACCGGCAGCCGGGTGACCTTGTACCGGCGGCAGATCTTGTTGGTCGTCGGAGCGTCACCGACATCGATCGTCATCACCTTCGCCCGGCCCCGGTACCGATCGGCCACGTCGTCGAGGAAGGGAGCCATCTGTTGGCTCGGCCGGCACCATCCGGCACGCAACGCCACCACCACCGGTTCCTTGGCGCGAAGGACCTCTTTGTTCCAGTCCTGCTCGGTCAAGGTCGAGATCGCCATGTGCACGCACCTCCATGCCCTCCCGCGGTGGATCCGCGCTGTGAGACCTCATCAGTCTGAACCTGCGCTCACCCACAATCAACCGATCGCCGTGTTTCGGGTGGACGTACGAACGGGCAGGGTCAACCCGCAGGGCCGCGCCTGGTCGGCGCGCAACCGGCGCGGTACCCGTGAACTATTCACCTGGATCGACGAGCGCTCCCGACGTGCGACAGGTATCTGTTAGACCGCTCGAATGTGTCCGCAGTGGATGAGATTCGTGAAGACCGCGTCATCTCCTCACCTCAACGCGTAGCAACGAAAAGCAACGACGTAGTAGGCTGGACGTGGCGATGGAGAACTCTTTCGGCAGCCCGCTGCCCTCGACAATGGGAGCCGTCCTGGCCGTGAACGTTATTCATGACCTGTCGAGAAATGAGTCACCATCACCGCCGGAGGAGCAGGTCCTAAGAGCCGCCTCGAAGGAGTTCGCATCGCTCCATCTGTATCCGGAACGTCATGGAGATGGACTCCGCGAAGCCGTCGCAGCCCACTACTCCGTCCGTCAGGAGAACGTCGTAGTGGCCAGGGGCAGTCTCGAAGTCATCTGGAGGTTCCTGGTGTTCGCCAAGAACGCCGGGATTCGAGATGTGGTCTACGCGTCGCCGGGATTCGAGGCGTACCCACAGTTCTGTGGGCGCCTGAACCTGCGAAGCATCGAAGTCCCGGTGAAGGCGTCGGGCCGGGCCGACCTGTCCACGATGAGGGCGGCAGCTCGCACTGGTTCTTGCGTACTCCTCTGCAATCCCAACAATCCCACGGGGGGCTACTACGAACCGGAGGAGGTCGACGCCTTTCAGCAATCATTGGGAACATCGACCCCGCTCTGCGTGGACGAGGCCTACTGGGAATACGCCGTGGAGCCGAGTCGGTGGAACACGGCACACCTGCTCGATGCGCCGAACGTCCTGCTGACCCGGACCTTCTCCAAAGCGTTCGGCCTTGCGGGTCTGCGGGTCGGCTACGGTCTCGGCCATCCTTCAATGGTGGCCAAGGTGCACGCCATGCGGCTTCCCTTCGAACTGGCGAATGTCTCGCAGGTTCTGGCCGCCACAGCCCTGAACAGAGTGGGCGGAGTCAAGCTCAGGTGCGCGGAACTGCTTGCGAGGAGATCCTGGTTCATTGAGAGAATGCACTCATTGTCATTGCCCGTCGCAGATGGTCGCGGCAATTTCGTCTGGCTCCCGCTGGGATCGGATTCCTCCTCGTTCGCCGGCCGGCTCGAGGACCATGGTATTCGCGTGGCGTTGATCCATGACGTAGGGGTTCGAGTGACGATCGGGTCTCTTGATGCGCTCGAGGATCTCATCGCCGTGGTCCGCCGGGGTTGACGTGGGGTTGACGACGGCTGGTCCGCCTCCTTGACCGTCTCGGTGTCGTGTGCCGGTCGTGGACGGCGAGATCGTCCTGAAAGCAGGACGGCGCCGAACAAGCGACCCTCCCTCTCGTGCGCGCCGCAGCGGTGCCCGTCCTACCGGGGCGGCTCGTGGATCGTGGCGTCCGGTGTCGACCCGGCGGCGGGAGGCTCGGTCACCGGGCCCGCGGTGGGCGAGGTGGGCTCCGTCGCGAAGGGCGGCTCGGCAGGCTTCGGAGCAGTCTCGCCCGCCTCACCCGCGTCAGCCGCGCCCTCGCCGGCTTCGTCGCTGCGCTGGTCGGCCAGCCGGTCGACCCCCTTGGCAATCTGTTCCTTCGCCTTGGCGACTTTGTCGGCGTACTTGCCCTCGGTCTTCGCGTCGACCTTGGCCGCGATCTTGTCCAGACCGGACGAGACCGAGTCGCGCTTGTCGTGGGCGAGATCGCCGGCCTTGTGGACGGCGTCCTGGGCCGCCTTCTCCGCCACCTCCGCGAGGTGGCGGGTCTTGGCCTGGAGCTCGTACTCCTCGGCCTTCTGCTTGACCTTCTGCATGAAACTCATGTCCGCCCCTCCATGGGTGGTCCCGGTACTGGGGAAAGCCTATGTCGCCGTCAGGGCCGACGCCGTCCGGGAAGACCCCGAACGCACCCTGATCCGGACCCCGGCCCGGCATCGTCGTGGCTTGGGGTGTGTCCGAGCAGACAGAAACCGGCCCCACCAGCGAGTTCGGCCACCCGGGCGTCCTGCAGGAGGGAGCTCAGCCGGGCCCAGGGCCGGTCGAAGCCGCGGAAGTCGCGAATGTAGGGGGCGTGCAGGCTATGGATGAGCATGTTGAACGCCACCAGGTAGGCGGGAGCCCACCGTCCCCCGACCGCGCTCACCCACGAGCCCGGATGCAACTGTTCGAGGACGTTGTGCAGCGACGCGGGGTCCTGGAGCACGTCGTGCACCGCGCAGAAGAGTGCGGCGTCGGCGTGCGCGGGCAGGTTCGCATGATGAGCGGGGGCGGCGATCAGGTCGATGTTGGACCAACCGCGGCCCTCGGCCCGTCGCCGAGCCAGGGCCAGCATGTCGACCGAGCTGTCGATCCCGACGATCTGCCCCGCCGGGCCGATCGCCCGCTCCAGCGGCTCGAAGCACAGGCCGGTGCCGCAGCCCACGTCCACCACGCTGTCCCCGGGGGTCAGCGGAAGGACGTCGACCGCATGCTCCCGCCAGTGCTGGAAGGCCGCCGTCCGCTCGTCGTACTTGTCGGCGTCGCAGGTGTAGGCGGTGAGGTGCGGAACCGTCGTCGATTCTCGGCCCATCGTGGCTCACCGCCTCGCCCCCGGGCCTTCAGTGTGCGCGCCGGACCGAACGGGTGATGGCGGCCCTTGGTCCCTCATCGCGGCCGCTCGGGCCGCCGCCGCGGTCCCGGAACCGGGTCGCGGGCCCTTGGGCCCGGCTCACGGGTGGATGCCGCCCAGAAGGATGGGCGCATGGCCGGTACGAGCACGGTGAGCCCCGTCGACCGGACGGTGCACGGCTGGCAGGGACAGTTCACCCTGGGTCAGTCGCCGACGACCCTGGCGCTCGCTCACCTTGATTGGCTGGTGCACCTGCTCAACTCGCCGGGCAAACAGATCGAGTTGGTCGACAAGGCGCGTCGCAAGTCACTTCGCCTGCTCGACCAGATTGCGCAGCGGGCCGTCGATGTCAAGGCCCCGCCCTGCATCGAGCCCCTGGCCGGAGACCACCGTTTCGACCACCCGAGCTGGCAGACGTGGCCGCACGTGGTCAACTATCAGGCCTTCCTGCTGCTCCAGCAGTGGTGGCACAACGCCACAACCGGCGTCGAGGGCGTCAGCGCCCACCATCAGGCAGCCGTAGCCTTCGGCGCCCGGCAGGCGCTCGACGTGTACGCGCCGTCGAACTTCCCGTGGGCCAATCCCGAGGTGATCGAGGCGACCACCCGTCAGGGTGGCGCCAACCTGATGCGCGGGGCGGTCAACCTGTTCCAGGACCTGAACCGGTCGGTGAACCACCGGCCTCCGGCGGGGACGGAGGAGTATCCGGTCGGCACGGCCGTCGCGGCCACCCCCGGGTCAGTGGTCTTCCGCAATCGGCTGATCGAGCTGATCCAGTACTCTCCCACCACTGCCACGGTGCACCCCGAGCCGATCCTGATCGTGCCCGCGTGGATCATGAAGTACTACATCCTCGACCTGTCCGCGCAGAACTCGCTGGTGCGCTATCTCGTCGAGGCGGGTCACACGGTCTTCGTCATGTCCTGGCACAACCCCACGGCGGCCGACCGCGACCTGGGCATGGAGGACTACCGGTTGTTGGGCGTGCACGCCGCCCTGGAGGCGGTCCGGACGATCGTCCCGGAGCGCTCGGTGCACGCGGTGGGGTATTGCCTGGGCGGCACCCTGCTCGCCATCGAGGCGGCCGTGCTGGCCCGTGACCCGCAGACGAACCCGCTGGCCTCGGTGACCATGCTCGCGGCGCAGACCGACTTCACCGAGCCGGGCGAGCTGATGTTGTTCATCGACGAGGACCAGGTCAGCTTCCTCGAGGACTACATGTGGGAGAAGGGGTACCTGCAGGGTCAGCAGATGGCCGGGGCGTTTCAGATGCTGCGCTCCAACGACCTGGTCTGGTCGCGGATGGTGCGCCAGTACCTGCTCGGCGAGCGCGAGCCGATGAGTGATCTGATGGCGTGGAACGCCGACACCACGCGATTGCCCTTCAGGATGCACTCCGAATACCTGCGTGGACTGTTCCTCCATGACGATCTCGCGCAGGGGCAGCATGTCGCGGACGGCGGAACCGTCTCGCTGTCGGACATCCGAGCACCGATGTTCGTCGTCGGGACGGCCCGTGATCATGTCGCGCCGTGGCGCTCGGTCTACAAGGTGCACCTTCTGACCGACACCGAGGTCACCTTTCTGCTGGCCAGCGGAGGCCACAACGTCGGAATCGTCAGCCCTCCGGACGGCCACCACCACCGCAGTTACCAGTTGGCCACCCATCCCGATGGGGCGCGCTACGTCGACCCCGACGTGTGGCAGCGCACCACACCGGTGCGCCACGGCTCCTGGTGGCCGGCGTGGCAGCGCTGGTTGGCCGAGCGATCCGGGACGCCGGTGGCGCCGCCGGCCCAGGCGGGTGCCCCCGAGGCCGGGTTGCCCGTGCTCGGGCCTGCCCCCGGTGAGTACGTGCGCGAAGCCTGAGCCGTTCGCGGATCCGACGGCGGCCGCGCGTCAGTGTGGGACGTCGGCCGTGGCGGTGCCCCCGCCGAACCCGAACCGTTGGTCCCGCCCCTGCACTGTCACCCGGTCCACGTCCTGCGGGATCTCCAGTCCGTTCTGGGTCCTGGTGAACGGCTGCTCCCCGGCGTGGTCGTGCGCGAGGGTGTGCTCGCCCAGCACGGTGCCGTCAGGGGCGAGCACCTGCCATCCGTCGGCATACCGTTGGGGCGTGTCATAGGGCGAGGACATGGTCACCCGCACGTCGAACGTGCCCGAACCCGACGGAACGACCTCGGCCTCGAGGACGTCCGGGAAGCGTTGCGTCACGGCGGAGGTGGCGCTCGCCGCGTCCGGTGTCCGGCTCGGCCCGCCCGGTCGCCTCGTCTGCGCCGCACCCGGCCAGCGCCGCGGCCGCCGCGAGGACGAGAACGGTTCCGGCGCGCTGCATCGGTCGACCGTGCGTCAGCAGATCACCCGGTCCGGGTCTGGCCGGTCGCGGTGTCTGCGACGTCGGATTCGGCACTCGCCGCATCCTGCCGTTCGTCGTCGGGCTTCGCGGCCGGGTCGATCTCATTGAGACGAGCCAGCCGCGTGCGGGCGACGATCTGCTGCCGTGTCGTCGTCCGCTGCGAACGGCCGCGGGTCACGAAACTCACCGCCCAGTGCAGGATCGTGGTGAACCGGTTCTTGAAGCCGACCAGATACGCGACGTGCACGGCGAGCCACATCACCCACGCGAGGAATCCGCGCAGGTGCAACTTGCCGACGCTGGCGACGGCGTGGAACCTCGTGATCGTCGCCATGCTCCCCTTGTCGAAGAACTTGAACGGCTGCCCGCTCTCCTCCCCCCGCAGCCGACGCTTGATCTGGTCCGCGACGTGGTTCCCGCCCTGCATGGCCACCTGGGCGACGCCGGGCAGGTTGTCCAGCGCCATCATGTCGCCGATCACGAACACCTCGGGGTGCCCCGGCAGCGTCAGGTCCTTGTTGACCTGGACCCGGCCGGACCGGTCGACCTCGGCATCGCACTGGTCGGCGAGGTGCTTTCCCAGCGGTGACGCCTGTACCCCGGCCGCCCACACCTTGCACCGCGAGGGGATCCGGCGCTGGGTGCCGTCCGGGTCGATGACGTCGACGCCGGCTTCGTCGATGCCGACGACCTTGACGTTGAGCTGGACGTCGACCCCGATGTTGGTGAGTTCGCGGCGGGCCACCGCCGACAGCTTGTCGCCGAAGTGCCCGAGAACGGCCGGCGCGGCGTCCAGCAGGATCACCTTCGCCGTGGTGGTGTCGATCCGGCGGAAGTCGTGGCGCAGTGCTCGGTGCGCGAGCTCACTGATCTGCCCGGCCATCTCCACTCCGGTGGGGCCTGCACCGACCACGACGAAGGTCAGCCACTCCTGCGCGGCGTCCGGGTCGGGGCACAGCTCGGCGAGCTCGAACGAGCCGAAGATCCGGCCGCGCAGCTCGAGCGCGTCATCGATGCTCTTCATGCCAGGAGCGAACTCGGAGAAGTGGTCGTTGCCGAAGTAGGACTGGCCGGCCCCGGCGGCCACGACCAGCGTGTCGTACGGGGTGAGCGTGGCGCCGAGCGGGCTCAGCGAGGTGACCGTGCGGGCAGCGAGATCGATGTCCGTCACGCGGCCCAGCAGCACCGTCGCGTTGGTCTGTCCCTTGAGGATGTCCCGAGTCGTGGGGGCGATCTCTCCCTCTGACAGCACCCCGGTCGCCACCTGGTAGAGCAGGGGTTGGAACAGGTGGTGCGACGTGCTGCTGAGCAGGGTGACCTGCACGGGTGCCTTGCGGAGCGACTTGGTGGCCCACAGGCCTCCGAAGCCCGAGCCGATGACGACCACTCGGTGTGTGTCGGATCCGTCCACGCGTCGATCGGGTTCAGAGATCTGTGCAGTCATAGTCTCGCTCCTCTCGTCTGGCCCCCCGGCCGACCAGGAACTCCGAGGATCACTGCGCCGGCGATCCCCTTCGCAGCGGTGGCACTGCGATCCGCCGAGTGTAAGGCGTCGAGCGGCAGTCGAACATAGATCCGGTGGGCGTTCGCGGAGAGGCCCCCCTCTACTCGATCCCGATCGGTCCCGAGCGTGGCCCGTCCTCGTCCGAGGGCTGTACGGCCAGGGAGGGGAAGTCGTCGAGCTCACCTTCGGGGGTGGAGTCCCACTCCGGGAAGACCAGGTCGCTCTGCAGGTAGAGGCACACCAGCTGGGCCAAGGTCTCCAGGCCCTTCAGATGGGTGCGTTCGTGCCCGTGGGTCGCGTCCACTCCGAAGCCGAGCAGGGCGACCCGGGCGTGGGCGCCGGCCTCGACGGCTGCGGCCACGTCGGAGCGGTAGTAGTCGAAGACGTCCCGGACGACGTCCAGCCCGTGCTCGTCGCCCAGCGCGGCCAGGGTCCGGCTCAGGTGGTAGTCGAAGGGGCCGACGCTGTCGCCCATCGCCACGGTGGCCGCGTCCTCGCGGGACGCCTGGCCCGGCGCGACCACGGCGGCGTCGATCGAGACGATCTCGGCGGCGTTCTCGTCCAGGCCGTGGCTCGCGCCGTGCCCGAGTTCCTCGGTGTTGGTGATCATCAGATGGGCCGGTACCGGCAGAATGATCTCCGCGTCCTGAAGGGCCTTGACCGCGGTCAGCACCGCCGCGAGCCCGGCCTTGTCGTCCAGATGGCGCGAGCGCACGAACCCGGTCGACGTGATCATCGGGCTGGCCAGCAGGGCCACGAAGTCGCCGACGTCGATCCCCAGGGCGCGCAGGTCGTCGGGGGTCTCGACGGGCTCGTCGACGCGCACCTCGATCTGCTCCCAGCCGACGCCCTGGGAGTCCACGTCGTCGCTGTAGCGATGACCGCTCGCCTTCAGAGGCAGGACCTGCCCCGAGTACACCTGATCCAGGACGTCGGTGAAGATGCGCACCGCGGCGCCCTCGGCGAACCGGGCGCTGTGGGTGCCGACCGGCTTGAGCTCGAGCCGACCGTTGTCCTTGAGTCGTCGGACGATGGTTCCGATCGTGTCGGCGTGGACGACGACGGCGCGGCCGACGCTCTGCTGTTCGCTGGGCAGCGGACTGATGATCGCTCCCCGCCGGGTGATGCTCAACTCGAGGCCGAGCTTGACCAGGCGCTCGCCCAGGTACTGGATGACGTGGTCGGTGCGCCCGGAGGGGCTGGGGATGTCCAGGAGTTCGACCAGAACGGTCTTCAGGTAGTCAAGATCAAGCTTCAGGGGTGTCGGAGAGGCCATGCCCCGCATTCTGCCCCGCGGAGGGCCCCGAGCCGGCCGGGACCCACAGGGCAGCCACACTGCTGGTGCCGGGGAACAGCAGATCGACGAAGCGCTGCGTCGTCGGCTGGGGTTCGTGGTTGGCCAGACCCGGGCGTTCGTTCGCCTCGATGAACACGTGCTGGCTCTCATCCGCCGCCCGCACCAGCAGATCCAGACCGGTGACCGGGATGGACAGGGCCCGGCTCGCGGCGACGCACGCCGCGGCCAGGTCAGGGTGCAGTTCCGCGGTCACGTCGTGGATGGTTCCGCCGGTGTGCAGGTTCGCCGTGCGTCGGACGGCCAACGGCTCGCCGGGCGGCAGCACGTCGTCCATCGAGTGCCCGGAGGCGATCACCACGGCCCGGGTGACCTCGTCCAGGGGGATCCGGGACTCCCCGCCCGTCGCCGCCTCGCGACGCCGGCTCTGGCGCGCGATGAGGTCGGCGATGCTGTGCCGGCCGTCGCCGACGACCTCGGCGGGCCGGCGCACCGCGGCGGCGACCACCTCGTGGCCGATCACGATCACGCGCAGGTCCTCACCGGTGTGCAGTTCCTCGATCAGGACGTCGGGGCAATGGCTGCGGGCGAGGGCGACTGCCTCGACCAGGTCCTCGTAGGTGCTCACCCCCACCGTGATCCCGGCCCCCTGCTCGCCCCGGGCCGGTTTCACCACGACGGTGCCGACCTCGTCCAGGAAGGCGTCGTCGTCCGCGCTGCCGTCGGCGTCCCGCCCCCGGGGTACGGACAGGCCCGCCTCCACCAGGATGCGCCTCGTCACCCGCTTGTCGTCGCACCGGCTCATCGCCACCGCGGTGGTGAGTTCCGACAGCGACTCGCGGGTGACGATCACCCGTCCGCCGTGGGTCAGACGCAACTCGCCCCACGACGGGTCGAGCACGTCGACCTTGATGCCACGGCGCATCGCCTCGTCGGCGACGATCTTGGCGTAGGGGTTCAGCTCGTCGTAGCCCGCCGGCGCGATGGGCCGGAAGAGCTTCTCGTTGATGGGGGTCTTGCGCTTGACGCACAGCTCACGGGTGCGGGCGAAACCGAGGCGCTCGTACAGCCGGATGGCGCCCTGGTTCTCGGCGAGCACCGACAGATCGACGTAGCGGCGACCGCGCGCGGTCAGCCGCCGTGCCAGTTCGGCGAGCAGGGCCTGTCCGGTGCCGGGCGGCGCGCTGGCCGGGTCGACGGTCAGGCACCACAGGCTCGCGCCGTCGTCCGGGTCGCCGAACGCCTCGGCGTGGTCCACGCCGGTGACCGTGCCGACGACCGCGCCGCGGGGCCCGGTGGCGACCAGGTGCAGGAAGGCCGCCGAACGGGCGTTGTCGACCAGGGTCGTCACCGGCGCGGTGAGCATGGAGTTGCGGGCGTAGATCGCGTTGACCGCCTCGGCGTCCTCGGGGCCGGCCAGGGACCGCACCTCGATGGTGTCGGAGCGCTCTGAGGCGAGCTGGGGTGCGGGCAGGGGCAGCCGGAAGGTCAACGAGGGGTCGATGAACAACTCGTCCGAACGACGGGACACCAGGACGTGCGGGTCGGCGAGGTAGATGCAGATGTCCCGCGCTCCGGCGGCCTCCGCGCGCAGCACGTCCACGACGTCGTCCGGCTCGGCGAAGGTCTGGCCGAACACCAGCCGACCCCACCCGCAGTCCAGCACGGTCCCGGACAGCGGTGGACCCGCCTGCTCCGGGGCGTCCTCGGACCCGGCCTCGCTGCCCGTGATGATCGGGTCGCCACCCGGCCCGACGGGGGAGCGGGTGGGGCGACCGGCCTCGGTCTGCGCCGGTTCAGGCGATGTCATGACGCTGCAACCACATCTCGAGGAGGCCGAGCTGCCAGAGTTTGTTGCCCTGCAACGGAGTCAGCTCGGCGTTGGGTTCGGCGAGCAGGGCCTGGAGGTAGTCGGGACGGAACAGGCCGCGCCGCCCGGCCTCCGGTGCGCTGAGGGCGTCCCGGACCCGATCGAGGACCTTGCCCTCGAGATGGGTCACGCCGGGTACCGGGAAGTAGCCCTTGGGCCGGTCGATCACCTCGTGCGGCAGCACCCGTCGGCCGATGTCCTTCAGGATGCCCTTGCCGCCCTGGGCGAGCTTGTACTCGGCCGGGCACGTGGCGGCGAGCTCGACGAAATCGTGGTCCAGGAAGGGGACCCGGGCCTCCAGGCCGTGGGCCATGGTCATGTTGTCGACCCGCTTGACCGGGTCGTCGACGAGCATGACCTGGGTGTCCAGACGCAGCCCGGCGTCCACCGCGGAACCGGCCCCGGGGCGGGCCAGGTGCTCGGCCACGACGTCGCGGGCCGGGTCGCCGCCGGTGAGGTAGGCGGGGTTGAGCACCTGGGCCAACCCGGCGGCGTCCCGATCGAAGAAGGCACGTGCGTACACGTCGAGGGCCTGCTCGCGGTCCACCCCGACCAATGGCGGATACCAGTGGTAGCCGGCGAGGATCTCGTCGGCACCCTGCCCGGACTGCACCACCGTGAGGTGCTGCGAGACGGCCTCGCTCAGAAGGTAGAACGCCACGCAGTCGTGGCTGACCATCGGCTCGGACATCGCGGCGACAGCGGCCTCGAGCGGCGGCAGGAGGTCGCCGGCGGCGATCCGGATCTGGTGGTGGTCGGTGCCGAAGCGTTCGGCCACGGCGTCGGAGTAGACGAACTCGTCGCCCTCGCGCCCGCCCACCGAGTCGAAGCCGATCGAGAACGTGGCGAGGCCGTGCTGTCCCTGCTCGGCGAGCAGGGCGACCACGAGACTGGAGTCCAGGCCCCCGGACAGGAGCACGCCGACCGGCACGTCGGAGACCATTCGCCGCGCCACCGCAGTGGCCAGCGAGTCGTGCAGCGCGTCCTGCCAGTCCCGCTCGCTCCACTGGGCGCGGGCCGGGTCGGCCTCGTAGGACGGGTTCCAGTACAGGTGATCGGCGAAGGTGCCGTCCGCCTGGTAGACCCGCACCGTCGCCGGGGGCAGCTTGCGGACGCCGCGCAGCAGGGTGCGCGGCGCGGGCACGACGCTGTGGAAGCTCATGTAACAGGCGAGCGCCGACAGGTCGAGATCGGTGTCCACGCCGCCGCCGGCCAGCAGGGCGGGCAGCGTGCTGGCGAAACGGACGGCGTCCGGGGTCTGGGCGAGGTAGAGGGGCTTGATGCCCAGCCGGTCCCGCGCCATGATCACCCGGCCGCCGTCCCGCTCCACGATCACCGTGGCGAACATGCCCACCAGACGGTCCACGAAGGCGGTGCCCCACTCGGCGTAGGCCTTGAGCACCACCTCGGTGTCGCCCTGGGAGAAGAAGCGGTGACCGAGCTGTTCCAGTTCCGCGCGCAGTTCGCGGTAGTTGTAGATGCACCCGTTGAACACACCGGCCAGACCGGACGGCGAATCCACCATGGGCTGCCCGCTGGCCGCGGACAGGTCGATGATCTTCAACCGGCGGTGTGCCAGCGCGACGGCCCCCTGGGACCACACGCCCGCACCGTCCGGGCCGCGGTCGTCCATGGTCGCCGCCATCCGCTCCACGGCGGCGACGTCCGCCCGGCTGCCGTCGAAGCGGAGCTCCCCCGCTACACCACACATGGGGCTCAAGTCTGGCAGACATCGGGCCCAGGCCATTCATCGCGTTCCAGGCCCGCGCAGCTGGGGCGAGCGAGCACGGCAGGTCGGGTATGAAACCCGGTGTCTGTGATGTCCCTTAACGCGGAGTCGTGCGAACAGGCATACAGTGGGTGGTGCCACGTCGGCAATGAGGCCGCACGAACGATCACATCTAGACCATCGGTCGGCAATCTCAGGGGAAATCGGCATGGCGACTCAGGACTGGCTCACGAAAGATCTCTACGAGGTCCTCGGTGTCTGCGACACCAGTGACGAAGACACCATCAGGCGCGCCTACCGGGTGGCGGCGCGACACGTGCACCCGGATCTGAACGGCGGGTGCGCCGAGTCCGAACAGCAGTACAAGGAACTGTCGGCGGCCTACTGGGTGCTCTCCGACCGGCGCCGTCGGGCGGCCTACGACCGCACGCGGGGCACGGTCACCACCCGACGCGTCGATGTGCCGTCGACCGATCCCGGCCCCGGTGGATTCGCCCCGTACGGCGGCTGGGCTCCGTTGTGGTGGGCGCCTGCGGCCTGGTCGGTGCGGATGTGGTCGAGCTGGACGGTGGGCGCGGTGCCGTCGCGCCCGTCCTCGCCGACCTGGCCGCCGCTGCACTGAGTCCCGCGCGGCGCCACCTCGAGCCCGGCGCCACCTCGAGCCCGGCGCCTCGGACCGCGTCTGTCTAGGTGGGCCGTGGCGTCCTCGCTGACGGTGGAACCCTCACCCTGATCGCTCCCGGCTCGATCTGGACGACCAACCGATCCCTGGGCGGGATCGGGTCGCCGTCCAATTGTCGTGGTTGAGGCGTGAGCAGACGAACCTCGATCCGCTCGCCCTGGTCGGCGGTGAACCGATCGTCGACGTCGGTGCGCCGGGTGAGAACTCGGAAGATGATCCGGGCCCAGTCCAGGAGGCCGCGGCTGACCAGGACGGCGACGTCCAGCCGGCCGTCGTCCGGCTCGGCATCGGGCAGTAGGTCGATCCCGCCCTGCAGGGAACCCATGTTTCCGATCACAATGGTCTGGGCTCGCGCCCGACGGGCAGGATGCCCGTCCACGCTGATTCGGGCCCGGACGCCCGGCCGGCGGAGCTGTCTGACCCCGGAGATCAGGTAGGCCGGCCATCCGATCTTCGCCTTCACGGTGGCGGGCGCGTCGCGCATGATCGCGGCGTCCATGCCGATCCCGGCCATGATCGCGAAGCGTTCGGTGCGTGCGGTGCTGTCGTCGTTCTCGACCCGCCCCACGTCGAGGACCCGTTCCTGGTCCCCGAGCGCGATGGCCACCGCCGCGGCCCGGTCGTCGATCGGGATCCCGAGGTTGCGGGCCAGGAGGTTTCCCGTGCCCATCGGCAGCACCGCGAGGCTGGTGTCGGTGCCTGCCAGCACGGTGAGGGCCGCTCGCACGGTGCCGTCGCCCCCGCAGGCCAGCACCACCGTGGCTCCGGCGTCGATCGCCTTCTCGGTCATGCCGTAGCCGGGATCGTCCTCGGTGGTCTCGAACCACAGGGGGTCCGGCCATCCGGCCTCGTGGAGGCTGGTTGTGACCAGGGTGCGCAGCGCCTCGAGTTCGTCCACCTTGGCGGGGTTCACGACGAGGGCCGCCATGCCCACGGTGTGCTCGGGCATTGGTGTCCTTTCCCGGACGATG
Organism: uncultured Actinomycetota bacterium; assembly: GCA_963750395.1. Lineage (GTDB taxonomy): Bacteria > Actinomycetota > Actinomycetes > Actinomycetales > Kineosporiaceae > JADJPO01. Next base: position 402,900 of record CAVVQM010000008.1, read on the forward strand.
TTCATCCACACGATGTTCTTGCGTTCCGCACGGTGTTCTTGCGCACAGCTTCTTCCACACAGCGCACCCCACAGTGACAGGTCGTGCTGCCCTGCCGGGCCGCGGATGACCGAAATCGTCGCACCGCGCGTCCAGACTGGGGTGGTGCCCGCAGCCGCCGTCGAGTCCGCCGATCACGACGTCACCGTCGTCGTGCTGGCAGGTGGTGCCTCGACCCGCTTCGGCTCGGACAAGCTGGCCGCGCCCCTGCGGGGGTCCACCGTGCTCGACCATCTGCTCCACACACTTCCCGGTGCCTGGCGGGTGATCGTGGTCGGCCCCGAGCGCCCGACCGTTCGCCCGGTCACCTGGGCACGGGAGGAACCGGCGGGGGGCGGGCCGCTGGCGGCGGCGGCGGCGGGACTCGACGGCGTCGCGACCGACCTGGTGGCGGTCGTCGCCGGAGACATGCCCCACGCGGCGAGAGCGCTGGTCCGGCTGGCCGGCGTGCTGCACTCCGCCGCGCCGACCGTCGCCGCGGCCGTGGGCGAGGACGACGCGGGGCTCGCCAATCCGCTGCTGGCCGTCTACCGCACCACCGCGCTGCGAGAGGCCGTGCCGCGCCCCGCTCACGGCCTGGCGGCCTCCCGGCTGCTCGCCGTCCCCCATCTGACCGTGCGGATCGCGGGCCTGGGCGCGCGCGACATCGACACGGTGGCGGACCGCGCGGAGCTCGATCGACCCGGCTGACGCGGTGCCTGTGGCGCACGGGTGCGGCCGTCGGTGACGGCGGCGCGGCGGCCATCGACGGGCGCCCAACGTCCCCCCGCGCAGCAGGTCCAGTCAGGTAGGCAGGAGTCGACGAGGACCGTGAGGAGACCGAGATGAGCGAGTCCGCTGAGACACCGAGCCGCCGCGGGGGCGCGAACCAGGCCAGCTCGGGAGGGGGGAACGCCGTCTACGGGTTGGGGCTCATCGGCGCGCTGGTGTACTACCTCCAACAGGCGGACGGCGCCGCAGAGTACCTGCTCGCCGTGCTGAAGGCCTTGGTGTGGCCCGCTCTGCTGGTCTACCAGGCGCTCGGCAGACTCTAGGGCCGTGGGAGGCCTTGCTAGAGTCCGCGAGATGTGACCCGACGCTGGAGGGACATCATGAGCGGCACGCTCGACCTGGGCATTTTCTCGGTCAGCCTGACCGTGGCTGATCTCGATCGCTCGCGGGACTTCTACCAACGACTGGGCTTCGAGGTGGCCGGTGGGGCGGCGGACCAGAACTACCTGATCATGGTGAACGGCTCGGCCGTCATCGGCCTGTTCCACGGCATGTTCGATCGCAACATCCTGACCTTCAACCCCGGTGTCGCGTTGCCCGTCGAGGGCGCGGACGCCGGACCACTCGACTCGTTCACCGACGTCCGTGACCTCCAGTCCCACCTGCAGGCGGCGGGCCTCACGCTTCAGGAGAGCACCGATCCCGACGGAACGGGTCCCGCTCACATCACGCTGATCGATCCCGACGGAAACCCGATCCTGATCGACCAGTTCTCCCACCGCCCCTAGGGTTTCAGCCGCGACTGAGAGGACGGCGCGCGTGCGCGCACTGGTCAAGGAGGCGCCCGGTCCGGGGCTCGACATGCGCGACGTGCCCGAACCTGCGGTCGGCCCGGCGGAGGTCAAGATCAGGGTGCTGCGCGCGGGGCTGTGCGGCACGGATCTGCACCTTGCCGAGTGGGACGACTGGGCCGCGGCCACCGTGAGGCCACCGCTGATCATCGGGCACGAGTTCTTCGGCGAGGTGGTCGAGATCGGTGAGGACGTCACCAGCGTCCAGGTCGGACGACACGCATCCGGCGAGGGGCACGTCGTGTGCGGTGTGTGCCGCAACTGCCGCGCCGGGCGGCGGCATCTGTGCATCCACAGCCAGGGGATCGGCGTCAACCGGGACGGGGCCTTCGCCGACCACGTGGTGATCCCGGCCTCGAACGTGTGGATGCAGCCGGACGGCATGGACCCGGACCTGGGCGCGGTGTTCGACCCCTTGGGCAACGCCACCCACACCGCCCTGTCGTTCCCGATGGCCGGCGAGGATGTCGTGATCACCGGCGCGGGCCCGATCGGGGTGATGGCCGCCGCGCTGGCCCGCCACGTCGGTGCCCGTCACGTCGTCGTCACCGACGTCAGCGACTACCGCCTTGCCCTGGCGACCGGTGCCGGAGCGGACCTCGTGGTCAACGCCACGACGAGCAACCTGCAGCAGGCGATCCGTATCCTCGGGATGAAGGAGGGCTTCGACGTCGGCCTGGAGATGTCGGGGGTCCCCGAAGCCGTTGAGGACATGCTGGCGAGCATGAATCACGGCGGCCGGGTGGCGATGCTCGGCCTGCCGAGGCGGCCGTACGCCGTCGACTGGGGTCGCGTGATCACGCACATGATCACCATCAAGGGGATCTACGGTCGCGAGATGTACGACACCTGGTACGCGATGAGCTCCATGCTGGGCACCTCACAGGTCCTGCGCGAACGGATCTCCTCGGTCATCACGCATCGCTTCCCCGCCGAGAAGTGGCAGGACGCCTTCGCCGCGGCCCGGTCCGGCCGGTGCGGCAAGGTCATCATGGACTGGAGCTGAGTCGATGTACGGCACCCTCAAGAGCGAACTGGCCGCGACCCTGGGCGAGATCGAGGCCGCGGGACTGTACAAGCGCGAACGCGAGCTGACGTCGCCACAGGCCGCCCGGATCACCACCGCGACCACCCGGGCCCTCAACTTCTGTGCGAACAACTACCTCGGCCTGGCCGACCATCCCGAGGTTGAGGCGGCCGCGGCGGACGCCGTGCAGCAGTGGGGTTTCGGCATGGCGAGCGTGCGCTTCATCTGCGGTACCCAGCAACTGCACAAGCAGCTCGAGCGGGCCATCAGCGAGTTCCTGGGCACCGACGACACGATCCTGTACTCCTCCTGCTTCGACGCCAACGGCGGCATCTTCGAGGTGCTGTTCGGGCCGGACGACGCCATCGTCTCGGACGAGTGGAACCATGCGTCCCTGATCGACGGGATCCGCCTGTCCAAGGCTCGCCGGTACCGCTACCGCAACGGCGACCCGGACGATCTGCGCGTGCAGCTGCAGGCCGCCCGGGACGCCGGCGCCCAGCGCCTGGCCGTCGTCACGGACGGGGTGTTCTCGATGGACGGCTACTTCGCACCGCTGGTGGAGATCTGCGACCTGGCCGAGGAGTTCGCCGCCCTGGTCCTGGTCGACGACTCGCACGCGGTCGGCTTCGTCGGCGACGGTGGACGCGGCAGCCCGGAGCGGCTGGGCGTCGGTGATCGGGTCGACATCCTCACCGGCACCCTGGGGAAGGCCCTCGGTGGCGCGTCCGGTGGCTACGTGGCCGCCCACCAGGAGATCGTCGATCTGCTGCGCCAACGCTCGCGTCCCTACCTCTTCTCGAACGCGGTCGCCCCCGTCGTCGCGGCCGGCTCGCTCAAGGCCCTCGAGATCGCCGCCGGGTCCGACCGGGCCCGCCTCACTCTGCGGTCCAACACCTCGCTGTTCCGTCAGCTGATGACCGAGGCGGGCTTCGACCTGCTCCCCGGTGAGCACCCGATCACCCCGGTGATGTTCCCCGGCGAGGACGGCGCGCGCCGGGCCGCCCTGATCGCCGAGGCGATGCTCGCCCGGGGCGTCTACGTGATCGCCTTCTCCTATCCCGTGGTGCCGCAGGCAAGGGCGCGGATCCGCGTCCAGCTCTCCGCGGCGCACACCGAGGACGACGTCCGCGCCTGCGTCTCGGCCTTCGTCGCCGCACGGGCGGAGATCGAGTAGGGAACCGTGATCGAGCCGCCAGGCGCTCGTCCGGGTGCGGCCGGACCGGACCCCTGAGATCCTGGGCACGTGGTTGCAGACATCCTGAGTCGGCCCGTCTCGGCGGTGCAGCGCGAGCTCGGTCGCGCGCTGCGCTCGCGGGTGGCCGGCGATGACGCCGAGGTGGCGGCCCGCCGGATCTGGCAGACGCCCGGCCCTCGCTGGTTCACCCCGGCGGACCCGATCTGGCGCGTACACGCGGATGCGGCCATGTTCCCGGGTGGCATCGCCGCCCTGCTGCTGCAGTCGCTGCACCCGCTGGCCATGGCCGGGGTGGCCGGGCACAGCGGCTATCGGGGGGATCCCTGGGGCCGTCTGCAGCGGACCAGCCACTACCTGGCCGTCACCACGTTCGGCACGATCGAGCACGCGCAGGAGGCGATCGCCGTCGTCCGTGGGGTGCACGAACGGGTGCGAGGCAAGGACTTGCGTGGCCGCCCCTACCGGGCGGACGATCCGGGGTTGCTGCGCTGGGTGCACCTGGCGGAGGTCCACTCCTTCCTGACGGCGTACCAGCGGTTCGGGGCGGACCGGCTGACCCCCGCCGAGGCGGACCGTTATGTGGCCCAGACCGTCACGGCCGCCACGCTGTTGGGGGCCACCGGACTGCCCGACACGGTGGCCGGGCTGCGGCAGCAGCTCGATGACCACCGCCCGCAGCTCGAGGTGACCCCCGCGGCGCGCGACGCGTCCCGGATGCTGCTGCTGAACCCGCCGTTGCCCCTGCTCGCCCGACCCGGTTACGCCACCCTCGCGGCCGGCGGGGTCTCCCTGCTCCCGCCGTGGGCCCGGACCCACCTTGGGCTCGTTCTGCCCGGGCTGTCGCCCCGGCTGGCGCATGGGGCCGGCGCGCTCGGCGCCCGTGCCGTGCGCTGGGGCATGGCGGGCGTCGAGCGTCGGAGCGCGCCGGCCCACTGAGGCCTCGACCGGGACGGACCCGACCTGGGCTCAGGCCCGTGTCAGAGCTCGCCCGGCCCAGGTGAACCAGACGATGAACCCGATGCCGAACAGGGCCCCGGCGGCGTCCGCGGCCGGGGGCACCAGGGTGGCGGCGCCCGCCACGGCGAGGACGACGGCGAGCCAGGCCAGCCCTGCAGGCAGGACCCGGGTACGCAGCGCTGCGGACCCGACGATCAGGGCCCAGAGCGCGCCCACGAACTCGATCCCGCCGCCGAGAGCGTCCTGGACGACGCCGACCGCGACCCACACGGATGTCGCCACATCGGGGTCCTCGACGGCGAGGTCGAGCGCGGCGTGCTGGCCGACCAGTGCGATCAGGCCACTGGCCAGGAGCAGGCCCGACCAGATCAGCCCGAAGGCCAGCGAGGCCCGGGCCAGGTCGGGTGCGGGTCGCAGCCGGTGCGCGACACCAAGGGCGACGACGGTCATCGCGGCGCCGCCGATCAGGTACAGCGCGAGATACCACAGGTACATCACCGTCGCGTGGCCGCGAAGGAACTCGAGCGAGCCGGTCGGGTCGGAGACGGGGTCGGTCAGCCCGGCCGGCATCAGGACGGCGCCCATGAAAAGGAACCCGACGACGTAGGTCGCGGCGGTCACCAGCGCGGCCGTCCCTGCGGCGCGCTGGATCGAGGGCACGGTCTGGCTCGAGGTGGCGGTGGGGACGGGGGCAGTCGGTCGACGCATGTGTGTTGTCATGCACTCCAGCCTCGCTCGGCACATCCTCCGGGGGGATCGGCCTCCAAGCCCGATCGCTCTGGTACCGCGGGCCGGCCACGGTGGCCCAAAGGACGATCCGATCGGCACCGGCGCTGCCTAGCATCGATGGATGTTCGCGAGTGTGATGCGTGGATTGTGGGCTGAACCCGCTCTCCTCCCACCGGCCGGCACCGGCCGCCGGGACCGGTGGCTGGTGGCCCTGTTGCTGCCGGCAAGTGTGGCCGAGGGTCTCGTGCGTGCGGACGTCGTCTGGCCCGTGTGGCACATCGCTCTCGCGTGCGTGGTCGTCCTGACGCTGCTCTGGCGCGGTCGCCACCCCCTGGCGATGCTCATCGTGGGCTTCGGCACGCAGACCGTCGCCGGGGTGGTGCCCGCGCTGGCCGGCGCGCCGTACAGCGTGCTCACCACGACCGCATGCGTCCTGCTCCTGCCGTACTCGCTCGCCCGCTGGGGCAGCGGCCGCGCGGTGGTTCTCGGGCTGGTCCTCCTGCTCGCCGCCCATCTCGGCCGGGAGCCGCTCTACGGCGAGAGCGGGGCCAGCATCGGTCTCGGCGTCGGCTTCCTGCTGTTACCGGCCGCGCTCGGTGCGGCCGTGCGGTTCTGGGTCCGGGCCCGCTGGCGCGAGGGCGAACAGATCCGGATGCTGGAGCGGGAGCGTCTGGCGCGCGACCTGCACGACACGGTGGCGCACCACGTCTCGGGCATCATCATCCAGGCCCGTGCCGGACGCATGATCGCGCCCGGTGACCCCGCCCGAGCGGCGGAGATGTTCGGCGCCGTCGAGGAGGCGGCGTCCCGATCGTTGGCCGAGATGCGCGCCCTGGTGTCCGTGCTGCGCACGGAGCAGGACGGCGCCGAGAGGGAGCCGGCCCCGGGGATCGCCGATCTGGAGGGGCTGGCGACCGGGGTCGGGACACCGGTGGACGTGTCGATCTCCTCCGGCCTGGCCGATATCGGCGGGCCGCCGTCCGGGGTGGTGTTCCGAGTGGCCCAGGAGGCGGTGACGAATGCGCGCCGTCATGCCCTCGAGCCGAGTCGGATCAGGGTGGACGTCCGCCGGGACGGTGAGGCCGTGCTCGTACGGGTGGACGACGACGGCCGGACGCCGCGCCGCGGCCTGCGCGGGCAGGGGTACGGGCTCGTCGGGATGCGCGAGCGGGTGGGGCTGCTGGGCGGTACTTTCGAGGCCGGGCCGTCCCCCGGAGGCGGCTGGACGGTGCACGCCGTGATTCCTTTACGGGTGGAGGGAGTTCCGGTGCAAGGACAGGCCACATGAGCACCGACGGCCGGCTGCGGGTGCTGATCGCGGACGACCAGGAGATGGTGCGGTCGGGCTGGCCTGATCCTGGAGGCCCAGCGGGATCGAGGTGGTGGCAGGCGGCGACGGGCGCGAGGCGGTCGCGCTCGGCCGGCGCCTGCGCCCGGACGTGTGCCTGCTCGACATCCGCATGCCCGAGCTCGACGGCATCGAGGCGACCCGCCTGCTCGCCGGCCCCGACGTCGCCGACCCGATCCCGGTGGTGGTCGATCACCACCTTCGACCTCGACGAGTACGTCTACCGGCGCTGCGCACCGGGGCGCGCGGCTTCCTGCTCAAGGACGCCGGGCCGGCACTGCTCGTCGAGGCGGTGCAGGCCGCGGCCCGCGGCGACGCCCTGATCGTCGCCCTCGATCACCGTCCGCCTCCTCGCCACCTTCGGCGGACGTCCGGGCAGTCGGCGCCGCCGCCGAGCCGGTCGACACCGCTGACCGAGCGCGAGGAGGAGCTGCTCGCCGCCGTGGCCCGAGGCCGCACCAACGCCGAGATCGGCGCCGACCCTCCACATCTCCCTGAGCACCGTGAAGACCCACTCGGTGCCCGATCCGGCCAAGATCGGCGCCCGCAATCGGGTCGAGATCGCCATCTGGGCCTACGAGAGTGGCCGGATGCGCTGACCCTCCTCGCCCGGGCGACGCCGTCAGGCGGTGTGGTCAGGCGGTGTGGTCAGGCGGTGTGGTCAGGCGGTCGGCAGCCGCTCGGCGATCTGCTCCTGCGAGAGCGACCTGGTGCAGAAGAACCAGTCCTCGCACTCGATGTCGTACTGGGCGGCGCCGGTGCCCTCCATGCGATCCTTGGCGGTGCCGCACGAGCCGGCCGGGGGCACGATGACACGCTCGCCGGGGCGCCAGTCGGCCGGTATGGCCACGTCGAACTCGTCGGCGACCTGAAGACCCTTGATGACCCGCAGGATCTCGTCGAAGTTGCGGCCCAGCGAGAGCGGGTAATAGATGATCGCGCGGATCAGGCCCGTCGGGTCGATGAAGAAGACCGCGCGCACCGCCTGGGTGGTGGCCTCTCCGGGCATGATCATCCCGTACCGGTTGGCGACGTTCATCGAGACGTCGTCGATGAGCGGGAAGGTCACCTCGACGTCCTTCATGTCCCGGAAGGTGATCTTGTCCTTGATGGTGCGCAGCCAGGCGATGTGGCTGTAGAGCCCGTCGACGGACAGCCCGACCAACTCGGTGTTGTGCCGGCGGAACTCCTCCTGCATCGTCGCGAACGTCATGAACTCGCTGGTGCACACCGGGGTGAAGTCGGCAGGGTGGGAGAAGAGGATGACCCACTTGCCCGCGTAGTCGGCAGGGAAGTCGATCTCCCCCTGCGTGGTCTGTGCGACGAAGGCGGGCGCCGTGTCGCCGATGCGCGGCATCGGGGCGGCCGCGGCGGCCGGGGTGGTCGTGGCGGTGTCACTGTGGCTGGTGTCGCTCGGCATCGGGCTCGGCTCCTCTGATCGTCGGATACCCTCCAGGGTATATCTGGAACAACTCCAGAGAGCAGATGACTCATCCCACAGGGGCGTGACCTCGATCACCGCTACCCGTCCTCGGGCTCCGTCCCCATGCCGGCTGTCTCTCGCGGCCTCTGCGGGCGCGGAGCGCATCGCGGACCGCCGACGGGGGCAGGAAGGCGCGCAGGGCCGCCACGGACACCATGGGCAGGTTCGCGCGCGTCGGGTAGGCCAGCCACATCGGTTCCCATCGCGGGTCGAACTTGTCCTTGAAGCGGAAGAGCCCCGCCGCCCCGTACAGGCCACCACCGTGCTCGTACAGCCAGGCGAGCAGCCGCTGGGACAGCGCGTCGCGCGCCTGGATCCCCGCCAGTGGAACGCCCCCCAGGCTCGCCCGCGTGCGTCCCATCCCGGCGAAATCGGCGATGCTGTCGACCACCAGCAACTCCATGACGCCCGGTGGGCAGCCGTCCGCCCGCCGCATCAGGTCCAGGACGGCGGCGTCGCCGCCGTCGTAGGGGAGCCAGGTGACGAAGGCGACCACCTCCTCGTCGGCGCCCTGACCGGTGACCGCCAGGTAGACCTCCTGGTCGTCGAGTCGGGTGGGATCGAAGCGGCCGAGCGTGAAACCGAGCTCCGGTCCGCCCTTGTTCCGCAACCACTGCTGGCTGACCTCGGCGAGTTGCCGTGTGCGCCGGGTGGATCGAGCGGCACCCTCGTAGCGGACGACGGCGACCCCCTCGCGGCGGGCCCGAGAGACCGAATGGCGCACGTTGGCGCGGCGTTTGCCGCTGGTGGAGAACGACGCGACGTCCAGCACCGCCTCCACGCCGATCTGCAGGACGGCATAGCCGGCGGCGCGGGCCAGGTCACGTTGCACCGTGTTCGCCCCGAGCAGAGCGGGCGTCAGACCCGCCTCCTCGCAGTAATGGGTCAGCTCGGCCAGCGACTCCTGCTCACGCCCGGGGACGCAGACGGGTGCCCCGAGACAGACGGCGACCCCGCCGCGGATCCCCACGGCCGCCAGGGCCTCGCCGGAACACAGCGGCAACAGCAGGTTGTCCGGCAGGGCGAGCAGCGGGGCCGTCGAGGACCGTCCGTTGCGCAACACGAAGTCGCGGACGGTGTCGCGGGCCGTCCCGTCCTCATGGATCCGGCGGCGCAGGGCCGCCAGGAACACGACGAGGACGATGAACAGTCCGACCCGCAGGGCGATGGCGTAGGCCTCGACCCGCTTCAGCTCCTGGTCGACGCCGCCCGGCAGGAACAGCATGGTCCGGGCGATCACGCTGAGGCGGCTGGTGTCGGATGCCCCTGCGCCCTGATCGATCTCGGCGTAGCCCACCGCGGCGAAGAGCAGCAGCCCGGCGAACAGGACCGCGGGTGGCAACCACCATCGACGCTCCCGTCGTGGTGGACGCAGGCGGTAGGCGCGCCGGGTGGCGAGCAGCAGCAGCAGGGCGGCGAGGGACAGCATCTCGGTCACCGTCACGCTGCCCCGCAGGAGGGGAAGCAGCGCGGCGATCGCCACGGCGCCGGTCGCCAGCGCCCACGCCGTCCGTGATCCGCGCAGGAGTGCCCGCCCGACCACCAGCAGCAGGGCGCCGATCTCCACCTCGGCCACCCGGGAGGCGGGAACGGCTCCAGCGATCGTGTCCGCCCGCGAGGGCCGGAGCGAGTTCGACGAGCTCGCCACCGAGGGCGGGTACCAGCCCGTCGAGGATGTTCACCGCACCGGCGGTGATCACCACGGCGGCTGGGATCATGCGGCGCCACCGGCGGCGACGGACGCCACTGACGTCGATGGTGCGATCGTCGGTCACGATGCGAGTGTGTCCCAGACTAGGAGACCTGATGGAACTGGATCCCCTGCGCTTCCACCGACGTCACCACGACAGGCCGGCCTTCGGGGAGGGGTTCGTGCCGAGGCTGGCCGAGAAGATCGCCGATGCGATGGGCACCGTCCAGTTCGTGCTCATCTCCACGGCGGTGATCCTCGCGTGGGTGCTGGTCAACCACGTCGTGTCGTTCCTGACCACGTCCTGGCAGGGCCTGCTCCACGGGCGAGGCTTCGACCCGGCGCCCTTCATCCTGCTCAACCTCGTGTTCTCCGCGGTCGCCTACTACTCCGCCTCGATGGTGATGATCGCTCAGAAGACGCAGGCGAGGCGTGACCAGGCACGCGAGAAGGCGGACGCCGAGCACCGCGAGGACCTGGCGCGGACGCAGGTGGAACTCATCCGGCAGAACACCGCGCTGACCGAGGAGGTGCACCGTCTCACCAGCGAGGTCCACGCCATGATCTCTTCGCGACCATCGGCCGGCCACGGCTGACCGCCAGCAGATACCCGTCGAACGGCACGCGGCCGACGCCCGCGGGTGGGTCAGCCGGCGGGTGAGGGGTCGGCTGCCGGCGCCGCGATGGGCAGCAGCACCTCGTTGCGGCGAAGGAACCAGGGCCTGGTGGGCGGGTCGTACCGGGCCCATTGCGGCTCTCCGGTGACCTCCAGTCCCGCGTCGGCCACCGCTCGGCGCAGCCGAGCCAGGTGCCTGGCATACCGCTGCTCCGTCCAGCGACCCGAATACCGCATCGCGGCGGCGAGTGCCACCGGCACGGCCCGCAGTCTCACGGTCGGGTCCTTCGGAGCCGGGAGCGTCTGCAGGGTCTCACCGGCCGGCATGACGAAACCGACGACGAAGGAGCCGGCCTCCTCCGTGTCGTGAGCCTCGTGCCGCGGCGCCGGCGTGGGCTCCTGAAGCACGGGAGCCGTCATCGCGATCGACCGGGCGCCGGTGTTGCGCCCACCGATGTACCCCGCCAGAGCACGGAACGCGCGGCGGCCCGCCGCGTCGGCGGGCCCGGGAACCGTCACCTCGGCGACGACGCACTCGTCGTAGCGACGCACCTCGAAGTCCGGCTGCCGGGCCCACACTGTGTAGCTCTGGATCTGCGTCACGGTCTCAACGTATGCGGAAAGGCACTCAGGTGCCTGTCGGTGATCTGGAATTGTTCCATCCTTCTGACATGTCTTCTGACATGTCTTCGGACATGCGGCCGTGCCCACGGCCATGCCAGGCCGTCGGCACGGGACATCAGGGAGCGAGCGGTCGGCCGCGACGTTGAGTCGTATGGACGATCCTGTCGGTGGCCCAGCACGCCGATACAGAGGACACCGAAACCGACGAGTCGGTGACCTCGACCGGAAACTGGGGATGCTTATGGAGCAGCGCGAGCCGAACCGTTGGCGTCAGCGGCCCGCGGTCGCCGCGATCGTGCGGGCCGGCATCTTCTGCCTGCCCATCGCGGCCTCGATCACGACGGCCTGGGCCGTGCAGCGGGCGCTTCCCCCGGCGTCCGGCTGGGCGGATCGAGCGTGGCACCTCGGGATTCTGGTGGCCGTCTCCACCCTCGTGCTGCTCGTGGTCGACCGCACCGGACGCCGGCTTCTGCCCCTGGCCACCCTGCTCGACCTGAGCATGCTCTTCCCTGACCGCGCGCCGTCCCGGGTGCGCCTGGCCCGCGACGCCATCCGCCGCCGTCCGATCGAGGAGCAGCTGGAACGGCTGCGCCTCGCCGGCGCCGACCCGGGGGCGGTGGCCCGAGAGATCCTGACGCTCGTCGCGGCGCTCAGCGCGCACGACCGGCCGACGCGCGGGCACGCCGAGCGCGTTCGACTGTTCACCGACGTGATCGCCGAGCAGATGGGTATCCCGAGCCGGGACCGGGATCTGTTGAGGTGGGCGGCGATCCTGCATGACATCGGCAAGCTCCACGTGCCGGCGTCGCTGCTGAACAAGCCGGGGAAACCGACCGAGGAGGAGTGGGCCACCCTGCGGGCACACCCGACGACGGGGGCGCAGATGGCCGGCGGTCTGCTGCCCTGGCTCGGTGAGTGGGCCGACGTGATCAGTCAGCACCACGAGCGCTTCGACGGCGGTGGCTACCCGGCCCGGCTGAGCGGCGAGCAGATCAGCCTCGGTGCACGGATCGTCAGCGTCGCCGATGCCTACGACGTGATGACCGCGAACCGCCCCTACCAGCGCCCGGTCTCCCGGTCGGCAGCGCTGCGCGAGCTGGTCAAGCATTCCGGCGCCCAGTTCGACCCGGTCGTGGTGCGGGCGATGGTCGCGGTCGGGGGACCGCGTCTGCGCCGGGCGCAGGGGGCACTTGCCTGGCTCGCGGACATCCCCCTGGTCGCCTCGGGATCTGTCCCCGCGGCATCGGTGGCGCGGGCGGTGGGTGCCGGTGCGCTCGCGACCGGCGCTGCAGCGGTCGGCGTGACCGCTGGCCTGCTGCCCGGCCATCCGTCCCCGGATGCCGATGTCTCCGCGATGCCGTCGGGGGCCGTGGCGACCTCCGCGTCGAATCCGATCTCCCGTCCACCGGGCCCGGCGGACGCATCGGTCCCGGTGCCGGTATCCACCGGCCCACCGGATTCCGGCTCGCCACAGGGCGAATCAGGGCCCGGGTCGGGCGGTGGCGGCGGCGCCGAGGCGGAGCCCACGCCGTCCGGGGGATCGGGATCCGGTGCCGGTGGTTCGACACCGTCGATTCCGCTGCCGAAGGCCGACGAAGCGGTCGGGTCGGTGACCAAGGTCGGGTCCCGCGCGGCCGGTGCCGCCACCAAGGCGGCCGCCCGCGTCGTGTCCGACCCGGCCGGCACCGTCGCCAAGGCCGTCCCGAACCCGGCCGGCACCGTCGCCGACGTGGTCTCCGGCCCGGCCGACGCGGTGAAGAAGAAGACCGGCACCGTGACCGCCCCGCTCGGGCCGCTCACCGGACCGTGAGCCTGCCGCGCGCAGAGGTCACCCTGGTGGCGACGTCCCGGGAGCCCACTGGACCGATGCGCCCTGAGCGAGGCGCCCGACCTCCTCGACGAGGTAGTCGGCGAGCGCGTCGGCGTCCGGCACGAGGTCGCGGTCGGCGATGAGCCCGACGTGAAGCCCGTCGAGGTAGGACAGCATCGTGATGTTGAGTCCCTGACCGTCCACGACGGCCGAGACGGGGTAGCCGGCCAGGACCCGATGACCGGCGAGGTAGAGCTGGACGGACGGCCCGGGCACGTTGGAGACGACCAGGTTGAACAGGCCTGCCCGTTCGAGCAACCGCAGCCGCGCGTTCGCCCACACCGTGAGGCCGAAGAGGGGAGGCAGGGCGAGGTGGAAGGCATCGGCGAGCAGGTTCGCCGCGAGCGCCCGGTGATGGTCCTTCGCCGCGAGCATGCCCTTGCGCACGGCCCGGATCCGGTCGAGCGGATGCTCCAGGTCGGTCGGCAGCGTCGCGAGCATGACCGAGACCTGGGTGCCGAAGGTCCCGTCGCCCCTCTTGACGCCCCGGGACGCCGGGGTGCGCACGGAGACCGGTACGGCGACCACGAGCGGTTCGCCCGGAAGCGTGTCGTGCTCCCTGAGCCAGCGCCGCAGCGCGCCGGCGCAGGCGGCCAGGAGGACGTCGTTGACGGTCGTCCCCGTCGCGCCCCGGACCGCCTGGACGACGGCGAGCGGCACCGTCCGCAGCGCGACTCGTCGGTGTGCGGAGACACCCCGGTTGAACGGCGTGGCCGGGGCCCTTCGTGGCGTCCGCACGGGCGGTCCGTCCTCGCTCACCACGTCGACCCCTGTCCGACCGCCGGGCAGGCGCGCTGCGACGAGCGTCAGCAGACCGGGTGAGGAGCGAAGGACGTTGGCGGTGAAGCGCGCCAGACGGGCGGGCCGATCGGCCAGCGAGGCGGCTGCCCGCCCGAGCAGCTCCACCGAGCCGGGCGTCGCGCCCGGTGTCCGTGGTGGGGGCGGCCCCACCGCGCGGCCGTCGGGGGACTCATCGAGCAGGGCGGCGGAGATCTCCTGGCCGGCCAGGCCGTCGATCATCGCATGGTGCAGCTTGGCGTAGAGCGCGCTGCGGCCGCCCTCGAGGCCGTGGATCAGGTGAAGCTCCCACAGTGGTCTGGAGCGGTCGAGGGGGAGGGCGTGGATCACCGCCACCTGATCGCCGAGCTCGCGCAGAGTGCCGGGCGCGGGCAGAGCCAACTCGTGGATGTGGCTCTCCAGGTCGACGTCGGCGTCCTCCAGCCAGTACGGGCGGCCCAGGCCGAGGGGCACCTCGACGATCCGGCGCCGCATCGGGGGCACGAGGTGGATGCGCTCCGAGACGAGGTCGAGCAACCGGTCACGGGTGAGCACGCGCCCGTCTGTTCCGATCGCCTCGACGATCTGGATGCCACCGACGTGACCGGTGGTGTGCTGTGAGTCGAGCGCGAGGAAGGCGGCGTCCAGCCCCGACAGCTGCTCCATGACAGTCGAACGTACGGCTAATCGGAGCCGTGATCACTTCCGCGGGTGCCACCAGCGCGGACGTCTGACCTCGGGGTCACCCTCGTAGCCGGCGATGAGCCCCTTGACCGGCACCGGCTCGACGGTCACGGCGACGATCCGCTCCTCCTGCCCGTCGGACGCCGCGGCCTCCTCGCTCACCGCGTCCGGCCGCAGTACCTTCGCCGCTCGCACGCCCTGGGAGATGCTGTGCCACATCCGGTCCGGGCCCAGCCGCTCCTCGAAGCCGGCCCGGCGCAGCACCCGGCGGACGGCGAAGAACACCCGCACCAGCATCAGGTCGACCCCTCGCTTGCGCAGGTCGTCCAGCAGACCGGCCAGCATGTCGGCGCTCGTCGTGTCGATCTGGTTGGTGCTCTCGAGGTCGAGGATGACCATCCAGGTGTCCGGGTGTCGTTCGACCTTCGCCAGGACCCGGTCACGTACCTGGGCCGAGTTGACCCAGAACAGCGGAGCATCCAGGCGCAGGACGAGCAGGCCGGGGATCGGAACGCGCTCGGGGTGGTTGCTCAGTGACCCCCATGCGGCCTTCTCGTGCGGCACCTTGCCCATCGTCTCGATATCCATCCGGCTGGATCGGTAGATGACCCCGATGACGGACAGGGCCACCGCGGTCAACAGTCCGTAGAGGACGCCGAACACCAGCACTCCGACGAGGGCTGCGGTCGCGGCGACGATGTCGTTGCGGCGGATCCAGGCGAAGCGGCGCAGCGAGGCGACGTCCATCAGGCCCCACACCGCGTGAACGACGATCGCGGCCAGCACGGCCTTGGGGAGCGGGGACAGCAATCCCGCCAGGGTGACCAGTGTCAGCACCGTGACCAACGCGGTGACCAGGCCGGCGACCTGGGTGCGCCCACCGGCGCGGTCCGCGGCGGCGGTCTTCGACAGACTGCCGGCCACGCCCAGGCCACCGGACAGGCCCGAGGCGATGTTGCTGATCCCGGCCGCCCGGAACTCGGCGTCGGAGGAGATCTGGTACCCCTGGCGGGCGGCGAACAGCCGGGCCGCGCTCAGACCCTCGGCCAGGCCCACCATCGCCAGACCGGCCCCGCCGATCACCACCTCGGCCATCAGCTCCGAGGGGATCGTGGGCACGCCGAGCGGCGGCAGCCCGCGCGGCACCTCACCCACCACGGCCACCCCGCGAGCCTCGAGCCCGAGCAGCTGGGACGCCGCGACGCCGCCGACGAGGACGACCAGACCCCAGGGCAGCCGTGGGGCCAGGCGCGCGCCACCGAACAGGACCACCAGGCAGACGGCGGACACCGCGGCCGTCAGCCACGTCACCCGGCCGAGAGAGGCCACGATGTCCCCGAGCAGGTTGACGATGTTGCCACCCGGCGCCGCCGCGCCGAGCATCGTGGGGACCGAGCCCAGGACGATCACCAGCGTCAGGCCGAACACGAACCCGGTGATGATCGGCTTGGACAGGAACTCCGCCACCCACCCCCACCGCAGCAGCCCAGCGACCAGCAGCATGAGTCCCCCCGAGACGGCCAACGCGCCGGTGAACGCCACGGCGAGGGCGACGTCGCCCTTGGCCGACACGGCAACCAGCGATCCGGACAGCACCGAGATGGTCGACACCGGCCCGACCACCAGCTGGCGGGAGGACCCGAACACGGCGTAGGCGACCAGGGCGAGCGGGATGGCATAGAGGCCGACCTGGATGGGGACGCCCGCGATGGCCGCGTAGCCGAGCGCCTGCGGGATGGCCAGCGCCGCGATCACCGATCCGGCGAGCACGTCCTGGCTCAGCCACGACCGGTCGTAGCGGGGCAGCCACTCCAGGATCGGCATGGCACCGCGCATCACCGCCGGGTTCAGCCTCGGCCGCAGCCGCGCGAGCGCCGTCGAGGACCGCACCGACCACACCGACCGCATCAGGACCTCCTCGCCACGGCGTGACCATCCTCACGCCAGATCGCTGCCTCCGAAGGGGACGTTGCGCCTGTCGACACGGCGCAACCGCATCGGGGCGCAGCACCGGCCGGGAGCCGGTGCCACTAATAGCCTCGGCGGCATGGTGTCGCGCTCCGGTGGACGGGGCGGGCGGGCCCGGGATCGCGATCCGGAGGCACGCAGAGCGCGGATCGCCGTCAGTTCGCTCTTCATGATCAACGGGGCGATCTTCGTCCATGTCGTGCCGCGCTATCCGGCCATCAAGGCCGACCTGGCGCTGAGCAACACCGCGTTCGGCGGCCTGGGCTTCGTCGCGCTCCAAGCCGTCCAGACGCTCGGCCGATTCGGCGGGGACGCCGCCGTGACGCGTTGGGGGGACCGGGCCGTCGCCCGCGCGGGGGCCACGCTCGTGGTGGTCGCCCTGCCGCTGGCCCGCGCGCTCCCGGTGCGCCCGCGAACTTGATGACGTTCGACCCACCGGAGGACGGGACGGGCGGGCGGAGGCTGGACCCATCACGCCCAGAGGAGTCGTCATGAGTGTCGCCAGCGGCGCCCTCCTGGCCGCCTTCGTGGTTCTCGTGGCCGCTCTGTTCGTACTCGCCGTCGTCGAAGCGTCGTTGTTGCATGTGCGACGCTCTGCGATCGCCTCCGCCGGCGCCGAGGGTGATCGCCGATCTCGGCGCCTGTTGGAACTGCTCGACGACCTACCGAGTGTCATGAATGCGGTCCTGTTGGCCGTCCTAGCGGCCCAGGTCACAGCGGCGGGCATCGCCGGTGCGCTCGCCCGGCAGTGGTTCGGCGACACCGGTATCACCATCGCCACGGTGGCGGTGACGATGATCCTGTTCATCTACGGCGAAGCCATCCCGAAGACGATCGCCATCCGCGATCCGGCCCGCTACGGGCGACGGCTCGTGGGGTTGGTCCGAGCCCTTAACGCCATCATGCACCCGGTCGTCCTGATCCTCGTGAAGATCGCCGACTGGCAGTCACCGGGCCCCGGCGGCGTCGACACGGTGACCACGGTCAGCGAAAGGGAGCTGCTGCACCTCACGGTGGAGGCAGCCGCTGCCGGTCAGATCGAGGAATCCGACGCCGAGCTGATCGAAAGGTCGTTCTCCGTGGGCGATCTGCGCGTCCAGCAGATCCTGATCCCCATCGATCAGGTCGTCGCCGTGGCTGCCGACACCGGGGTCGACGAGGCCCTGCGGACGGCGATCCGGGCCGGCCATCGTCGCGTGGCCGTCCACGACGGCGATCGCACGGCGAATCGTCGGCTTCGTGCGCCTGCGCGACCTGGTCGAGGCCTCCGCCGCGGACGTCGACCAGACCGTCGCCGGGCTCCTGCGACCCGCCCTGGCGGTGCCGCCCACCACGCTCATCATCGACCTGCTGCGCCGCATGCAGGCGGCTCGACAACACCTGGCCGTCGCGACCGATGACGATGGAGTTGCGCTCGGGATCGTGACCGTCGAGGACATCGTCGAGGAGTTGCTCGGTGAGATCGACGAGCCCGACCCGGACCAGGAAGGGGTTCGGGCTACGCCTCGGTGATCGGCCACACGATCTGCGTCTCACAGGTGGCTGCGTCGGGATCTACCGCAGGATCCGACAGGTAGCACTCCCACATGCCCGCCGCGGGCGCGATCGCGTGCTCGTCCATCCAATCCTGCAGCTCGGCGTAGGTCTTCTCCAAGGTGTCGTAGGGGCCCACGTGAACTGCAACCATCGCGCGGCCGCCGGGCAGGACGAGGCGGTGGACCTCGCCGGAGGTCTCCACCGGCGCGGACACCGGTGCTCCGGCCTCCACGACCACGGTGTCGGTCGGCATGGAGGGATAGAAGGCGAACGGAGGGCCGACGATGTCGACCCCGCATTCGTGTGCCGCGCTCCACACGGCGGTGAACGCTTGACCGAAGAACTCCTGCAACCCGGTAACCGGCACATCGCCCCGGACCGCCAGGGTTTCCTGTTCCTCGAGTTCGATGATCTCGGGCGCTATGGAGGCCATGGTTTGATCGTCGCGACCATCACCGGGGTGGGCCAGAGCCGAAGGTCATGTGGCAGGGCCACCACTCGGCGCGTGAAGCTGCGTCGTCAGTGCACCTGGGCGACGGGACGCGAGACGGGGCGCACGGCGGCGCCCACGACGAGCCCGGCCGCCAGGATCGCCGCCAGCGCAGTGACGCTCGACTCCGGGGCGTCGGCCAGCCGGCCGACGGCGATCCAGCCCAGGCCCCAGGCGAGGGCTGCTGCGGTGGTCCAGCGCAGGATCGGGGCTCCACTCGACATCCTGGCCAGCCCGGCGCCCACGACTCCTGCCACGGCAAGCACGAGGACGGCGATCGCCGCCGCCGGGCCGGGGCCCGGGTCGACGCCGTCCGCAGCCAGGGTCGCGGCCACGTTGGCGCAGCTCGCCACGGCCACCCACCCGAGGTACAGCCCGGCCGTCGCATCCAGGACCGCAAGCTGGACGACGCCCACACGGCGCGGCGCGGCAAGGAGCCGGCGAGCGAGCAGTACCAGGGTGGCGAGCAGGGCGAAGATGACGGCCACGCTCACCCACAACCAGCCCTGTTGAGTGACCAGGAGCCAGGCCGCGTTGAGCACCATGGAGATCGCCACGAGCAGCCCCGTCGTCCTGGCCCGCGGGTCGCGGGTGGCCGACGGCGTCCACTGCCACACGGTGTAGCCGGCGAGGCCGAGGTAGATGACCGACCAGATCGAGAAGGCCGGCCCGGCGGGTGCGAGCAGCGTGGCGTCGGCGGCCAGGGCGCCACCCGAGGACTCCTCCACCCTGGTGCCGATCACTCCCACTCCCACCAGCGTGCCCAGCACGCAGAAGAGCTCAGCGGCGGTCACACCGATCTGTCGCGCTCTGTCCAGGGGAGCTCTGTCCATGAGGCCAGTCCATCAGGTGAGCAGGTGGTCGGCCACCCGGACGATTGCGACCCACGCTGGGTCGTCGATCGGCTGCCAGGTACATCACACCAGTCATTCATCCGATCTATGGTGACGTGTCACTACGGAAGGTAGTGTGACGTTCAGTGGGATCGTGACGTCGCCAGGCCAGGTCGCCGTCCGTTGATCTCGCTGATGCGCCGTCCCAGACCCCGGCTGCGCACGTCCGAACCTCCGACGTGCACAGGCTTCGAGGCTTCATGGCATCGGCGACCCCCGACTCGCCCGTTCCGTACTCGCCCCTTCCCTACCCCGCCGGCCCCAGCGTGCCAGGCCCCCGTCCGAGGGGCCACGTGGTGTCCCGGCGCGCGCCGCAGCGGCTGGACGGCGCGGGAATCTCGGCACGTGAATGGTCGATCGTGCGTGCCAGCGGAGCCATCGACGTCGTCACGGCCTCCAGGCTCGGCCGGGCGCTGTTGGCGGCAGTCACGGCCGAACAGCCGCACCGGCACCGGCACCTGATCCTCGACCTGGATGCCGTCACGTTCTTCGGCTACAGCGGTCTGCGTCCCCTGATCCAGGCCCGACGCCGGCTCCCGGATCGGTTCTGACTGGCCCACCCGTCCCGGCCGGTCCTGCGGCTGCTCGACTTCGCCGGTCTGACCGGGGACTTCGCGTTCCTCCACGGCCTACCAGGGCCACACCACCCGTCCGGTCCCTGAGCGCTCGCGGCTGCCGAACCCGGTAGCCCATCCGCGACCGTGGCCCGGTTGTGGACGCGCCCTCGGGGTGGTGCCCGCCACGGCCAGCCGACTCGGCGGCGGAGGGGTTCGCCGAGTAGGCCCGACGCGCGGGCGGGTCAGGTCATGAGGTCCGGAACCGAGGCCGGTTCGGTGACGACCAGGCGTGCGAGATCGACGAGCTTCAGGTTGTGCTGCCGGGCGTAGCCGCGCAGCAGCTCGAATGCCGTGTCGATCCCGACCCCGTGGGTGCGAGCCAGTGCGCCTTTGGCCTGCTCGATCACGACCCGGCTGTTCAGCGCGTGCTGGAGCTGCTCGGTGAGGATCTCGCTGTGCCGGAGCGCCTTCTCCTGAAGGAGCCCGATCGTCGCGACGTCCGCCAGTGCCTGGACGATTCTGACGTCCGCCGGCTCAAGGGTCCCGACATCGGTGCCGAACAGGTTGATCACGCCGATGACGTCGGCGCGCAGCCGCAGTGGCAGCGCGTGCACCGAGCGGAAGCCGGACGCCGCCGCGCGAGGGGCGAACGACGGCCATCGGTCCCCGGCACGCAGCAGGTCGGCGTTGACGACGGGGACGCCGGTGGTGAAGGCGTCCAGGCACGGACCCTCGTTGTTCTGGAGCTGGAACAGCTCGAGCAGCCGGGTCTTCTCGTCGGAGGCGGCCATGAACTGCAGCCGACCACGACCGCTGTCCAGGAGCAGCCCGACAGCCGGCACGGCCACCAGCTCCGATGCGCGGAGGGTGATCATCTGGAGAAACTCGATGACGTCGAAGTCGTCGACCAGGGTGTCGGCGACCTCGACGAAGACCTCGGCGAGGCGGTCGGATGCAACGGTGGCCATCAGGGCCTCCCTCTGTGATCGGCGGGCAGCGCGTGAATGCTGGCGTGATCCGGCGCGGCACGGACCGCTCGGCTGATCATGGCGCGTCCGCCGCCAGCCGCAGCCGACCCTCTACGACGTCGCGGGCGACGTCGTGCAACTGACGCTGCTCGGCGAACGCGTGCGCGCGCAGCCGTGCCAGAGCGTCGACCAGCGACACGCCGAGGTCGACCATCGTCATTCCCTGCGCCTGGTAGACGACGTAGTGAGCGTCCAGAACGTCGTCCAGGTCGCTTGGCGCGTCGTCCTGCGTCGATCCGTCCTGGACGTCGAGCAGGGTCTCGGTGACGACGTCGGCGAATGTGAGCGCGAGACCGAGGCTGTGGGCGGACAGCGACCCCGCCGTGACCCGGTAGACGTCCATCGCCCCGAAACCCGCCGCGCCGACTTGCAGTGGGAGCGAGAACACCGCGCGGATCCCGAGGGCCGTCGCGGCCGGGGCGTACCCCGGCCATCTCCCCTTTCGAAGATTCAGCAGGTCAGGCTCGAGCACCGGACGGTGGGTCGTGTACGCGTCGATGCACGGCCCTTCCCCGAGAGTCAGTTGAAGCCGGCCCATGGAATCGGTGACGCGTCCGAGGCGGCGACCCCGCCGAGGACTCCCGCGTCCGTCATGAGACTCACCCCAACCCCGCTCGCGGACAGCGCCCTTGCCGCCGCACCGCACATCCGTTGCAACCACGCCACGACCTCGTCCTTGGGCGATCCTTCGGCGTGCGGGGCCGCACCACGGACCAGGCGGGGTACGAGTGCCTGCACCGACTCGAGATGCTCCCTCGGCTCAGTCACGCGTGTAGACCGGCCGTGCAGAGGCGAATCATGCCCATGCTGCCTCCGTCCGCTGCGGCCCGCCTCGACGGACGGGGCCTGACCCGGCTCGTAGTGACCTGGCTGAGCAGCGAGCGCAGCCGCACCCTAGGCCTGCGTCGGAATCGGCGGCCGTTCAGCCGGCCGCGAATGGTCGTCAGGTGCTCGTCGGGCATCACGAGCTGCGGTGCGCCTGTGGGCGGGCGAGCCGGTCCAGCGGGTGACTCTCGTCGGGGGCCACCGCGGTGAGGATGCGTCGGCAGATCTCGAGCAGCTGGCGTCGATGGGTTTTGGTCAGGGGGTCGAGAATCATCCGGCGGACGTGCCTCACGTGGCCCGGTGCCGAGTCGATCACCATGGCCATGCCGTCGTCGGTCAGCGAGGCCAGCGTGAATCGGCCGTTCGCGGGTCGGGCGTGCGACGGATCCAGCCTCGCTTCTCCAGCCGGTCGCGACGTTGGACAACCGGCTCAGCGCGCTGTCGGTGACCTCCGCGAGCTCGCTCATCCGCAGGGTGCGCTCCGAGCCATGGAGAGGACGGCCATCACGAGGTACACGAAGTGGCTGATCCGGCGCCCGGGTGAGCTGGGCGTCGAGGCTGTTCGGCATCTGGACGAGCGCGCTCGCGAAGGTCAGGAAGAGCTGCTGCTCCGCGTCGTCCAGCCAGGGTGCGTCATCGCCCGCCCCGGTTCCCCCTCGTGGCGCCGACGCCCGCTGTGCTGCCGTCCGACGACCTGCCATGGCACCAGCCTAGCTTCACGGCTGAACACCGAGCCGGCGTGCGTCAGCCGGCGGCCGGCAGACGGATGGTGTGGCGGGTGCGGGTCACCTTGCTGGAGAGATAGCTCAGGTTCGCCTCCGAGACGTGGACACCGGTGGGGATCTGCTCTGTGACGTGGACGCCGAGCACGGACAGCTGGACGGCCTTGTCGGGATTGTTGGACAGCAGGCGGATCCGCTCCGCCCCCAGGGCTGCCAACATCTGTGCCGCCACGGTGTAGTCACGCTCGTCCTCGCGACGCCCGAGCGCGACGTTGGCCTGGTAGGTGTCGAGGCCGCCGTCCTGCAGCGCGTACGCGTCGAGCTTCGCGTACAGCCCGATGCCACGACCCTCCTGGCGCAGATAGAGCAGGAATCCCCCCGTGGCGGTGATCTGCTCCGCGGCCACGCGCAGCTGTGGACCACAGTCGCAGCGCTGGGAGCCGAAGACGTCCCCCGTGAGGCACTCGCTGTGCGGCCGGACAGCGGGCCGGTGCCGCTGGGTGCAGCGTCGGTGACCGCCTCCCGCCACCGCCCGAGACCGAGGGCGAGGTGCTCCCGCCCGCGACCAGGCCCGTGAAGGTGAACACGACCGCCGCGGACGTGTACCCGTCGGGGAACTGCAGGGGCACCTGAACCTGAGTGCGGACCTGCGCCGGCGCGATGGTCGGCCCCGGGGCCGGGACCACCATCGTCGCTACGGATCGATCGGGATGCAGAGCCTGCTCCTCTTTGTTGAACCTTCACCGAGTCTTTCCAGGTTGAGACTTCAATCGTCAATTCAATAATGAAGTGACCTGGGTCACGAGTCCGGGCTGGGGAGGAAACGTCGGCACGTACTCTGCGACCGAGAACCCGCTCAAGGCAGAAGGTGATCCTGTCGAGAGACAGGCCCGTGAGGCGGAACCGCATCGGGAGCCCGCCCGTCGGCATCCGCCGCGCCCCGCGATCTGGCGCTATCCGATCGCCTGCCGCCGGCCGAGACGGCAGCGAAGCGCAGGAGTGTGCATGCCGTCGCGGTCCTCGCCCCGGTGGTCAGCGTCGTCTACCTGGTCTGGCGGCTGATGGACCCTCGGGGTCCGGTGGCTCAGCATGCCACTGTGGCTCCTCGAGGCCCACGCCGTCGCCGGCCTGGCTCTGTACACCCTCTCGATGTGGGACCTGCACACCATGCCCCATCGATCCAGGCCGGAAAGAACCGGTGGAATGCGTCGTTCTGGTGCGGCACCAACGCCCTGCTCCGGCTCGCGGCGCTGAGGGAGATCGGGGGCGTGGCGACGGCGAGCCTCACCGAGGACATCGCCACCAGCCTGCGCCTGCACAGGAACGGTTGGTGCACGACCTATCACAACGAGGTGCTGGCCTGCGGACTGGCTGCTCGGAACATGGCCGAGTACCAGGCCCAACGACTGCGATGGGGAACCGGTGCGATGGAGCTGCTCCGCCGCGAGCGTCCGCTCACCGGGCCGGCCCTGTCACTGCCCCAGCGCCTGTCCTATGCGGCCACGTTGCTGGGGTGGTTCGACGCCTGGCGCACCCTGGGATACGTCGTCCTGCCGATCGTGGCGTTGATCACCGGCCGACTTCCCATCCGCAGTGACGCGACGACCTTCGCCATCGCGTTCACGACCACGTTCATCCTGCAGCGAATCGCCATGGCTGTGCTGGCCAGAGGCTTTGCTCCGCAGGGGATCGCGGCGGTCTTCGAGATGATCCGTCTGCCCGTCACCCTTCAGGCAACGCTGACGTTCCTGAGCATCCGGGATCGGGCCTTCGTCGTTACGCCGAAGGGTCGCGCCGAGAGGACGACGTCCATCGTGCCCCGACTGCTCATTGGTCTCATCGCCGCATCCGTGGCGGCACTCGGGGTATTCGCCGCGACGCTGCTCGGGTGGACGTCAGTGCACTACGAACAGCAGGGTGCGGCCATCGGGACGGCGCTGTTCGCCAGTGCCAACTGTCTCGTCCTCGTTGTGGCCGTGGCCCGGATCAGGTCCGAGCGGTTCGCCGGGGATCGGCGGCGGGGCGAGCGTTTTCATGTGAAGGCAGCCGGTCGCGTCGGGTCCCGGCCGGCCGAGATCGTCGACGTCTCCGTCAGCGGAGCGCTGGTCTCGACGACCGTCCCGGCCGGCGAGGAGGACCACGTGGTGCTGACGCTCGACTTCGGAACCGAGACGATCATGCTCGAATGCGTCGAACGTTCGAGAAGGGCGGTGAGCCCCGCCGGCACGTTCGTAGTGGGTCTGGAGTTCGTCGTCGGCCAGCCCGAGGAGATCGCCACGCTGGCCCGTCGGCTCTTCGGCGCCGGATCGGGGGTCTCCAGGTGGGCGGGTATCTCCGCGGCGGCCTGAGTGTCTAGGGGCCAGGGGAGTGTTCAGGAGCTCGCCCGGGGAGCAACCGCCTCACGCGTCGTCGGAGCCCCGGTGCCGGATCCGAGGGGAGGTCTTGACGGCGCCGCCGGGGGTGACGTCCGCATCTCCCTGCAGCGCCGCGCGGAAGCTCGGCGTGGCCTGCAGGGCGATGATCTCCGCGGGCATCTCGATACCCGCGTCATCGAGGGCGGTCTTGACCGCGCCGATCGCTCTGTGCAGGACCACCAGGGACTCGTGCTGGCGCGGCGCGGTCCA
Organism: uncultured Actinomycetota bacterium; assembly: GCA_963750395.1. Lineage (GTDB taxonomy): Bacteria > Actinomycetota > Actinomycetes > Actinomycetales > Kineosporiaceae > JADJPO01. Next base: position 428,147 of record CAVVQM010000008.1, read on the forward strand.
GAAGCGGGCCTGGATGTCCATGGTGGACACTCCTAGCTCCTCGACCAGCGCCTCGGGACGCGGGTCGGCGGACACGCCGTCCACCTGCGAGAGTGCCGCGACGATGACTTCCGCCGCCTGACGTGGATCGTTCTCGTAGGCGACACCAACGACGAACGCCATCCGCCGCTGGTCATAGTGCGTCTGGACGCGCAACACACTCTTGTACACGTCGCGATTGGGGATCAGGACCAGCTGACCGTCGAACGTCCTGATCCTGGTCTCCCGGATCGTGATCGCCTCGACCGTACCGCTCTGGCCCTGGACCTCGATCTGGTCGCCGGAGGCGAAGGGCTGACGGAACAGCAGCAGGACCCCCGCCAGCGTGTTCTCCAAGATGTCCTGGAACGCGAACCCGACGGCCACCGAGAAGAACCCGAGACCGGCCAACAGGTCCACCGGCTTGACCGAAGGGAAGACCACCGCAGTGGCGATCAACAGCGCCGCCGCCAGCACGAGGACTCCGGCGAGCCGACTGATCACCCGGGAGAAGCTCGGGGTCTGACCTCGACTGAGCCACCGGTGCAGCGCCCATCTCAGCAGGCGCGCCAGGCCCCAGCCGACTGCCACCACGATCAGAGCGACGCCGACCCTGGGCAGGGCAGCGATCACCGAGTCGGCCATTGCCCGCGCGTCGCCTGACAGATCCACGACCGTCGTACCCCGTGGGAGCATGGTCAGGCCACCGTTCGTGGGGTTCGACCAGATCCGGCCACCCGCAATCGCATCTGGCGCCCGACCCTCGCCCCGGCACCGGCGGGGACCGGCCACACAGTCGGCTCGACACCGACACCCGTGCTAGAGGTTGTCACAATGCATCTCCTTGACGTCGATAGCGAGAACCCCGACCAACCAACCTCGAAGACATGGATCGCAGGCCCGGTCAAGGCGACCATCCGTCGTCGTGACAGGCTGAGATCAGAGCGGCCCGGCGTTGGAGGTAGGCGGGCAACTCGTTGTTGAAGGTGGAGTCGTCGGAGGTCTCGATGTCGAGTCGGGACGCGTACTCACGCAGGGGCCCGGACAGGGCCGCCGATACGTACTCGTCCGGCGTCGTCTTCGCCTCGATGAACCCATCGATCGCGGCCTCGAGGACGGTCAACAACCCATCGCCGCATCCGTCCGCGTGTGCGCCGGTTCTCAGCAGAAACGTCGCGTCGGCGACCACGAGGACCGACGGAGCCGCCGAGGTCTCCACCCGTGCGCTGTGGAAGTACCTCAGCACCGGGTAGGCGCGCTGGCGCTCTGCCGCGTCAGAGATCGCCGAAGCCATCCCCTGCAGGTAGGTGTGCATCGAACGAACCGGGTCTCCGAGAGCGGCACGCTGTATGAAGGTCACCGGGTCTGCGCCGAGGCCACGAATGTCAGAGGCCATTGCGCGCCGCGCGATCGCCGCCGACAGCACCGAGAGGATGTAGGACAACGACACCGTCACGACCAGGGTGCCGATGAGCGACATGCTCGTGGCGAACATGGTCCAGGGGAACCTTCCCGGAACGTAGTCCCCGTACCCGAGGCCGGACAGCGTTGTGGGAACGAAGTACAGAGTCTGGCTCGTGTCGGCGCCCAGCCGCGTGCCGTTGCTCACCACTGACCCTGGGTGGGCCACGAAGACCAGCCACGTGCCGAGTACCAGACCGCCGTACCAGAGGAGGATCGCGACGACGACCATCATGGGACCGACCAGGCTCAGCACCCCGTGGATGGGCCTTCGCCGATGTGCGACGAGAAACAACTCCCATACCGGCCGCGACCACCCGCGCGTCAAGGGACCGGCTCGCGACGCGCTCAGAATCGTGATGAAGACGTCGAGGAGAATGACCGCGATGATGGTCAAGCCGACGGCGGTCAGAACGATGGACATCGTGAGCTCGCTTCCTCGAGCGCGGCGTCTTGGCGTTCTTTCCGATTGCGTTCTGGCGGTGCGGGTCGTGGTGAAGAGCCGGGTTTCACGCGCTCGATCGTGTCTGGGTCGCGGGGTGAGCGGCCCGCCGGCGTTGCGAAGGTCAGCGGACCTTGAGGCCGCGCCCGGCGACGAGCGAGACACCAACGGCGGCGAGGGCGACCTGGATGATCAGTTCGATCCAGTCGATCCCCCCGGTGTCGGAGACCCCGAGGAGCCGCGCGATCAGGGTGCCGACGAGAGCGGCGACGATGCCGATGCCGATCGTCATGAGGATGCTGATGTCCTGCTTGCCGCGGACCACGAGGCGCCCAAGGACGCCGATGATGGCGCCGACGATGATTGCGCTGACGATGCTGGTCGTTCTGGTGCGGCACCAACGCCCTGCTCCGGCTCGCGGCGCTGAGGGAGATCGGGGGCGTGGCGACGGCGAGCCTCACCGAGGACATCGCCACCAGCCTGCGCCTGCACAGGAACGGTTGGTGCACGACCTATCACAACGAGGTGCTGGCCTGCGGACTGGCTGCTCGGAACATGGCCGAGTACCAGGCCCAACGACTGCGATGGGGAACCGGTGCGATGGAGCTGCTCCGCCGCGAGCGTCCGCTCACCGGGCCGGCCCTGTCACTGCCCCAGCGCCTGTCCTATGCGGCCACGTTGCTGGGGTGGTTCGACGCCTGGCGCACCCTGGGATACGTCGTCCTGCCGATCGTGGCGTTGATCACCGGCCGACTTCCCATCCGCAGTGACGCGACGACCTTCGCCATCGCGTTCACGACCACGTTCATCCTGCAGCGAATCGCCATGGCTGTGCTGGCCAGAGGCTTTGCTCCGCAGGGGATCGCGGCGGTCTTCGAGATGATCCGTCTGCCCGTCACCCTTCAGGCAACGCTGACGTTCCTGAGCATCCGGGATCGGGCCTTCGTCGTTACGCCGAAGGGTCGCGCCGAGAGGACGACGTCCATCGTGCCCCGACTGCTCATTGGTCTCATCGCCGCATCCGTGGCGGCACTCGGGGTATTCGCCGCGACGCTGCTCGGGTGGACGTCAGTGCACTACGAACAGCAGGGTGCGGCCATCGGGACGGCGCTGTTCGCCAGTGCCAACTGTCTCGTCCTGGTTGTGGCCGTGGCCCGGATCAGGTCCGAGCGGTTCGCCGGGGATCGGCGGCGGGGCGAGCGTTTTCATGTGAAGGCAGCCGGTCGCGTCGGGTCCCGGCCGGCCGAGATCGTCGACGTCTCCGTCAGCGGAGCGCTGGTCTCGACGACCGTCCCGGCCGGCGAGGAGGACCACGTGGTGCTGACGCTCGACTTCGGAACCGAGACGATCATGCTCGAATGCGTCGAACGTTCGAGAAGGGCGGTGAGCCCCGCCGGCACGTTCGTAGTGGGTCTGGAGTTCGTCGTCGGCCAGCCCGAGGAGATCGCCACGCTGGCCCGTCGGCTCTTCGGCGCCGGATCGGGGGTCTCCAGGTGGGCGGGTATCTCCGCGGCGGCCTGAGTGTCCAGGGGCCAGGGGAGTGTTCAGGAGCTCGCCCGGGGAGCAACCGCCTCACGTGTCGTCGGAGCCCCGGTGCCGGATCCGAGGGGAGGTCTTGACGGCGCCGCCGGGGGTGACGTCCGCATCTCCCTGCAGCGCCGCGCGGAAGCTCGGCGTGGCCTGCAGGGCGATGATCTCCGCGGGCATCTCGATACCCGCGTCATCGAGGGCGGTCTTGACCGCGCCGATCGCTCTGTGCAGGACCACCAGGGACTCGTGCTGGCGCGGCGCGGTCCAGAAGCGGGCCTGGATGTCCATGGTGGACACTCCTAGCTCCTCGACCAGCGCCTCGGGACGCGGGTCGGCGGACACGCCGTCCACCTGCGAGAGTGCCGCGACGATGACTTCCGCCGCCTGACGTGGATCGTTCTCGTAGGCGACACCAACGACGAACGCCATCCGCCGCTGGTCATAGTGCGTCTGGACGCGCAACACACTCTTGTACACGTCGCGATTGGGGATCAGGACCAGCTGACCGTCGAACGTCCTGATCCTGGTCTCCCGGATCGTGATCGCCTCGACCGTACCGCTCTGGCCCTGGACCTCGATCTGGTCGCCGGAGGCGAAGGGCTGACGGAACAGCAGCAGCACCCCCGCCAGCGTGTTCTCCAAGATGTCCTGGAACGCGAACCCGACGGCCACCGAGAAGAACCCGAGACCGGCCAACAGGTCCACCGGCTTGACCGAAGGGAAGACCACCGCAGTGGCGATCAACAGCGCCGCCGCCAGCACGAGGACTCCGGCGAGCCGACTGATCACCCGGGAGAAGCTCGGGGTCTGACCTCGACTGAGCCACCGGTGCAGCGCCCATCTCAGCAGGCGCGCCAGGCCCCAGCCGACTGCCACCACGATCAGAGCGACGCCGACCCTGGGCAGGGCAGCGATCACCGAGTCGGCCATTGCCCGCGCGTCGCCTGACAGATCCACGACCGTCGTACCCCGTGGGAGCATGGTCAGGCCACCGTTCGTGGGGTTCGACCAGATCCGGCCACCCGCAATCGCATCTGGCGCCCGACCCTCGCCCCGGCACCGGCGGGGACCGGCCACACAGTCGGCTCGACACCGACACCCGTGCTAGAGGTTGTCACAATGCATCTCCTTGACGTCGATAGCGAGAACCCCGACCAACCAACCTCGAAGACATGGATCGCAGGCCCGGTCAAGGCGACCATCCGTCGTCGTGACAGGCTGAGATCAGAGCGGCCCGGCGTTGGAGGTAGGCGGGCAACTCGTTGTTGAAGGTGGAGTCGTCGGAGGTCTCGATGTCGAGTCGGGACGCGTACTCACGCAGGGGCCCGGACAGGGCCGCCGATACGTACTCGTCCGGCGTCGTCTTCGCCTCGATGAACCCATCGATCGCGGCCTCGAGGACGGTCAACAACCCATCGCCGCATCCGTCCGCGTGTACGCCGGTTCTCAGCAGAAACGTCGCGTCGGCGACCACGAGGACCGACGGAGCCGCCGAGGTCTCCACCCGTGCGCTGTGGAAGTACCTCAGCACCGGGTAGGCGCGCTGGCGCTCTGCCGCGTCAGAGATCGCCGAAGCCATCCCCTGCAGGTAGGTGTGCATCGAACGAACCGGGTCTCCGAGAGCGGCACGCTGTATGAAGGTCACCGGGTCTGCGCCGAGGCCACGAATGTCAGAGGCCATTGCGCGCCGCGCGATCGCCGCCGACAGCACCGAGAGGATGTAGGACAACGACACCGTCACGACCAGGGTGCCGATGAGCGACATGCTCGTGGCGAACATGGTCCAGGGGAACCTTCCCGGAACGTAGTCCCCGTACCCGAGGCCGGACAGCGTTGTGGGAACGAAGTACAGAGTCTGGCTCGTGTCGGCGCCCAGCCGCGTGCCGTTGCTCACCACTGACCCTGGGTGGGCCACGAAGACCAGCCACGTGCCGAGTACCAGACCGCCGTACCAGAGGAGGATCGCGACGACGACCATCATGGGACCGACCAGGCTCAGCACCCCGTGGATGGGCCTTCGCCGATGTGCGACGAGAAACAACTCCCATACCGGCCGCGACCACCCGCGCGTCAAGGGACCGGCTCGCGACGCGCTCAGAATCGTGATGAAGACGTCGAGGAGAATGACCGCGATGATGGTCAAGCCGACGGCGGTCAGAACGATGGACATCGTGAGCTCGCTTCCTCGAGCGCGGCGTCTTGGCGTTCTTTCCGATTGCGTTCTGGCGGTGCGGGTCGTGGTGAAGAGCCGGGTTTCACGCGCTCGATCGTGTCTGGGTCGCGGGGTGAGCGGCCCGCCGGCGTTGCGAAGGTCAGCGGACCTTGAGGCCGCGCCCGGCGACGAGCGAGACACCAACGGCGGCGAGGGCGACCTGGATGATCAGTTCGATCCAGTCGATCCCCCCGGTGTCGGAGACCCCGAGGAGCCGCGCGATCAGGGTGCCGACGAGAGCGGCGACGATGCCGATGCCGATCGTCATGAGGATGCTGATGTCCTGCTTGCCGCGGACCACGAGGCGCCCAAGGACGCCGATGATGGCGCCGACGATGATTGCGCTGACGATGCTGGTGACCACTAGCCCTCCAGTAAGCGTGTCGGCGTGTCTGATGGGCGCCGGGCAGCACAAAGGCCTTACCTTGCATGGGTTTGCGAGTCTCAACGCAGCCCGGCAAGGAAGGCCTTTGTGGTGAAGAAGATAGCGCAGGATCAGAGCCGGCGGAACGCGGCACGACGGCGCCGGCGGGTCGCGGCCCGGCACCGGTTGGCTGGGCACTGGAGCCCGCAGCCGGCGCCGATGCTGACCACGGGCCCGGTGCACTACGAGGTCGGCGCGAACGTGGACGCCACCTGTTTCGGGGGGATCGCCGCCTGCACCGGCTGGTCACCAGGCTGGGGCTGCCCGAGGCGATCGACGCCGATCTGGAACTGTTGAAGGTGCACCTGCCCTACCACGAGTCCGACCATGTGCTGAACCTGGCCTACAACGTGGCCTGCGGCGGCACCCGGTTGGAGGACATCGAACGGCTGCGGCACGACACCGCGTACATGAACGCGTTGGGTGCGGACCTGATCCCGGACCCGACCACGGCCGGGGACTTCTGCCGCCGCTTCACCGAGGAGGACGTCACCACGCTGATGGAGGCGATCAACTCGGTCCGCCCGAAGCTGTGGGCCGGCCGGGGCCGGGACCTGCTCGGCCCGGTCGCCTACCTCGACGTCGACGGCACCCTCGCGCCGACCACCGGCGGCAAGCAAGGACGGGATGGACATCTCCTACAAGGGGATCTGGGGCTACCACCCGCTGATCGTGACCCTGGCCAACACCAGGGAGGTCCTGTACCTGGTCAACCGGCCCGGCAACGTCCCCAGCCACGCCGGGGCGGCCGCATGGATCGACAAGGCCATCGACCTGGTCACCCCGCACACGCCCCGGGTCTGCCTGCGCGGGGACACCGACTTCTCCCTGACCGCCCACTTCGACACCTGGGCGGAGCGGGCCGACTTCGTCTTCGGGATGGACAACACCACCGCCCTGCGCACCCGCGCCGAGGCCCTCGACGGAGCCCAGCTTGGCGGCGGCTGCACCGACCCGCCCCCTACACCAACGTCACCGGGCAGATCCGCGCCCGCCGCGAGGACACCAAGGCGGCCATCGTCACCGACCGGGACTACCTGAACCTGCACCTGAACTACGAGGACGTCGCCGAGTTCACCTACACCCCCGGCAAGTGCGCCCGCCCCTACCGGGTGATCGCGCTGCGCAAGAACATCAGCCGCGCCCGCGGCGAACAGGTCCTGATCGAGGAGATCCGCTACTTCTTCTACATCACCACCCTCACCGAGGCCACCGCCGAGCAGATCGTCGCCGAGGCCAACGACCGCTGCGACCAGGAGAACGTGATCGCCCAGCTGAAGAACGGGGTCAACGCACTGCGCGTGCCGCTGTACGACCTGGTCTCCAACTGGGCCTACATGGTCATCGCCGCCCTGGCCTGGAACATCAAGTCCTGGTTCGCGATGATGATGCACCGCAAGAGCGACCGCCGCGACTACATCCGGATGGAGTTCCGCCGCTTCCTCAACACCATCATCCTGATCCCCGCCATGGTCATCCGCCGGGCCCGAGGCATCACCATCCGCCTGATCGGCTACACCCCGGCCATCGACCGGCTGCTCACCGTCTGGGCCACCACCGAACGCACCCGCTTCGGCTGACCCAGCGCGCCGAACACCGAACACCCACTCGCCCGACCGCGGCGACCCCGCCGCGGCACTCAAACCTGCCCAAGCTCCGACAACCCGCCCACCACGAGCCGCTCCGCCGCCGCCGACCGCGCAGTAACAACCCCCAGCACCCCCCCAGCCCGCGCAGGCCCGGAACCGACCCTGAGGCACCCCGCCAACCACCACCCAGATGATCAACTCGGCAACAGCCACTACCGCAGACAGCTTATTTGAGACTAGCTCCTCCTTGAGTCGATGTGAGTCGTGAATCGCGTCCCCATCTCAGCCGCTATCTCGCTCTGGGACAACTGGTGGGAGAAGCTCACACCGAGAACGCGGACCGAGTGGCGCAGGGTGCGCCGCCGAGTTGCTAATGGCTGGTGTCGCGCCGCTGGCGATTCTGTCGAGGTTCCGTCTTGTTCTTGGCGTCGGTGAGCTGGCGGATCAGATCGTCGCGCACCTCGTCGACCGCCCGCTCCATCGGGGTTCGGCTCGAGGTGGCCACTACCCGGTCGGTCCCCGCGATCCAGCCCTCCAGGGTCACCTTCTGGCTGACGTTGTCGCGATCCTTCACCGTCAACAACAACTCGACGGAATCGGCGGGGTAGGAGCGAAGTCGCGCATCGAGGCTCGCCAACCTGTCCACGACACCGACGCGCTCAGAGGACTCCAATCCCTTCCCCAGTCGCAGGCAGGCATCCACTGTTGCGGGATCGGAGGTACCCACACGTCGCCCCTCGAGTCTGTCCCACGCCCGAATGGCGCGCGTCGATATCACTCTACGCCAGAGGGTTTGATACGCCCGCCGGCGCGGTTGGTGACCGGCCGCGGCGCGGCCACCGCGCGTCCTCTCGCCGTCGTGCCGCAGACCCGGATCGATGTGGACCTCACCGCACGACCGTTGCGGGCCCCGAGTACCCAGAGGCCCTGGGGAAACGCACACCATGAGCAGGTGGTCGTGTGGTCGACTTGGGTGTATAGCGGGCGGAGAATCGGGGAGCGATGACTCCATCGGGACTGGCGGACAGGGTGCGGATTCTGCGCGAGGCCTGGCGTGTGAAGTTGTGGCCGTTGCCGACCCTGGGAGTCGTGCTCGGCGTCGCTGTCGGTGTGGGCCTGCCGCGCGTCGACGCGGCCATCGATGATCAATTGCCTGCGTCGCTGACCGTGTACCTGTTCGGAGGCGGAGCGGACGCGGCCCGTACGGTCTTGGATTCGATCGCCGGCTCGTTGATCACCGTCACCTCGTTGACCTTCTCGCTCACAGTCGTGACCCTTCAGCTGGCCAGTAGTCAGTATTCGCCTCGTCTGCTGCGGACCTTCTCGCGTGACCGAGTGGTCCACGCCACGCTCGCGCTCTTCCTCTCGACATTCACCTACTCGTTGGCGGTGTTGCGGACCGTGCGGACTGCGGCCGACGAGCAGGAGGTCTTCGTCCCGCAGCTGTCGGTGACCTTGGCTTTCGCGCTCGCTGTGGCCAGTGTCTTGGCTCTGGTGGGCTTCCTGGCTCACCTCACCGGGGAGATCCGGGTCGAGACGATGCTGCAGAAGGTCCACATTGATGCCAGCAAGACGGTCAAGGCGTTGACGGTGGAGCGTGACGACCGCGACGCAGACGGCCTGATCCTCCCAGCCAGGCCGGCGGGGACTGTGCCGGTAATGGCGCGTTCGTCGGGCTTCCTGGTGTCCGTGGACGAGGACGCTCTGCTGGCCGCGGCCGTCGACGCTGACGCGGTGGTCTTCGTCGACCGCAACCCTGGGGAGTCCATCGTCGCCGGTTCTCCGCTCGGTGCGGCCTGGCCTCGCCATGCTGACTCGTTCGACGCCGAGAGGTGGGGAGCTCTGAGCGAGCGGACAGCGAATGCCGTCTCGACCGGCTTCGAGCGCACCGCCGCCCAGGACATCGCCTTCGGCCTGCGGCAGCTCACCGATGTCGCGATCAGGGCCCTGTCCCCGGGGATCAACGATCCGACCACGGCGGTCCACGCCCTGGGTCACTGCTCGGCGCTGTTGGTCGAGCTGGCCGGCCGTGACCTCCGGTCCCGGACGCTCAGGGATGAGGACGACGAGATTCGGGTCGTCGTGCGTCGCCCAGACTTTCGCCAGCTGTTGGACGAGGCGGTGGCCCAGCCTCGACGCTACGGCGCGAGCGATCCCGCGGTCCTGGCCAGGATCCTTGCCCTGCTGGACGAGCTTGCGTGGTGTGTCCGACTGCCAGATCACCAGGGTGCGATTGCAGACCAGCTCGTCCGCCTGCGCGCCACCGTCGCCGCCCAGCCCTTCGATGCCACCGAACGCGTCTGGTTGGAAGGATTGGCCGAACGCGTGGACCAAACGATGGCCGGCCGGCAGCGGCCGAGACACCTTCACCTGGAACAGTAGCCGGGGGCGGCGCTGGTTGCCCTTGTCGGCCGTCGCGGGCAGGCTGGATCCCGCAGCGCCCCGGGGGATGGGGTCGCGACCTGGAAAGCAACCGAGGAGGCCGAATGGATCCCGTGGAACGACCCCCGGCGATCGTGCGCTGGACCCTGCAGCTCGAGGATGCCACCGAGCTCGACGCCGCCGTGCAGGCGGTGGAGCCGAAGATCCGCGAGGTGTTCGGAACGGGGACCCGAGCCTCAGTGCTGCGTGGCGACTGGCTCGGCCACGCGGTCCACCCGGTGCTGACCGACGTCGTGCTCGGCACGTGGACCTCCGCCACCGTGCTCGATCTGGTCGGGGGTGGCGAGTCATCCGTCGCGGCCCGGCGGCTCATCGGAACCGGCCTGCTCGCCGTCGCACCGACAGCCTGGACCGGGTGGGCGGAATGGTCGGCAGCGGGCCCACGCGAGAAGCGGGTCGGCCTCGTGCACGCCGCCACCGCTGGCCTGGCCATCAGCATGTACGCGGCGTCGTGGGTCTCCCGCCGGCGTGGTCGGCACGGAACCGGCGTCAGACTGGCACTGGCCGGCGCGGCGGTCTCAGCCGTCGGTGGGTACCTGGGTGGGCACCTGGCATCGGCACGCAACCTGAGTAGCCGCCACCCCGCCTACGACGAAGCGTCGCCCGAAGCGTGACCAGCGGGGTCCACACCAGGTCGTGACGCCGTCGCGCCCAGCCCGTCAGCGGTGACCATGGTTGCTTGGCTGAGCAGGCCAGGCGTCGTGGGGACCGCTGGACGCCCGCGTATCGAGAATGCTTGCGTGGCGGTCGGTTTCGATACATTGAGGTTCGGAAGCGTCTGACGGACACGAACAGTGTCCTGTCCGCGCGGGGTGGAGATCGCTGATCACGCCTGACTCAGAGCGCGGAAGAACACCTGCCCGATGTCGGCGGGATCAGGCGAGACGTAGGCCGACCCCTTGGTGGTCGCGGCGATCGAGGCCAATGCCTTCTGATCGGCGTCCGCGCCGTAGGCGATCGTCGGGAAGCGGACCGGGCGGGCCTGGTCCTGCTCGGCCTCGAGGGTCGCCAGCAACGAGGACAGGTCGGGACTGTTGGGGTCATCGTTGCGGCCGTCGGTCAGCAGCACGACCACGTTGGGTTCCCCGGGGCTGTAGCTCTCACTCATCGCCCTGAAGGCGGCCAACGCCGAGTCGTACAGCCGGTGTCGCCACGAGGAGTGAGCCCGCGGACGGCGGCCACCAGGTTGCTCAACCGGTTCTGCCCGCTGATGGGGTCACCGACGGGCCCGGTCGGGACGAGCTCACGGTAGTCGTCGCGCCCCTGCAACGCGGTGGCGAACTCCCACAGCCCGATCCCGGCTTCGGGCGGTACCAACTGCATGCCCGCGATCGCCGCCTCCTGGGCGAACTGCAGCTTGGTCCGAGCGGCGGAGGCGGTCTGTGACGACCCCGCTGGCGCTCCCATCCCCGCCAGGAGGAAAGCAGCAGGAAAGGTAAGGGTGGGCACGACCCGGTTCCAGCCGGTGTCCTGTAGGTCGTGGTCCCAGGTCAGTTGGCTGCGCCGGTGGACATCGCGCAGTTGTTGGCGGAGGCGGCGGGTCTGACGGGGAGACAGCCGTTCGCGCGTGCTCGGTCAGGAACGCGGCGCGGGCTGCGGCCACGTCACGGCGGGCGGTGGCGCCGTCCAGGCCGGCGGCGTGGAGCAGCTGTGCCGCGGCGTCTCCCGCGGTCGGTGGCCCGTACGGACGAAGGTCGTGCTGCCAGGGGTCGATCTGCCGGCGCGGTGAAAGCGCGAGGGCCCCGGATCTGTCAGCGTCGGTGGACTTCGGTCTGGACGCGGTTGACGAGGACCTCGTGGCCGGGCGCCTCTGGCTCGTCGTCAACGATCGCCGGGGGGAAGCCGTCGGCGAGCACCTGCAGTCCGGTGGCCTCTTCGAGGCGGCGGATGACCTGGGGCGACCAGGCGCGGGGACCGTACCGGGCCACCGCGTCGTCGAAGACCGCGCCGAGCGCTGGGGCGATCTCAAGGGGGATGCCGGCACGATCGGCCACCCTCTGGAACAACCCCAGATCCTTGACGACCAGATCCATCGTGAAGCTGATGTCGCGGCTGCCGTTGAGGATGACCTGGCTCTCGGTCTCGTGGACGAACGAGTTGCCCGAGGAGATCCGGATCGCCTCGTAGGTGGTCGCGAGATCCATCCCGGCCGCCGTCGAGGTGATCAGCGCTTCGCACAGTGCGACGAGGTTCGCCGTCGCCAGGTAGTTGGTCACGACCTTCAGGATCGATGCCGACCCCACCGGGCCGGTGTGCAGCACCTGGCGCCCCATCGTGGTCAGGACCGGCAGCATGCGCTCGAACACCACGCGGTCGCAGCCGGCGAGAATCGCGATGTTTCCGGTCGCTGCCCGGTGACAGCCACCCGATACCGGACAGTCGAGCGCCGCCGCACCCGTCGCGGTGACCAGGTCCGCCAGACGGCGGACCTCCGCATCGTCGGTCGTGCTCATCTCGGCCCAGACCGTGCCGGGTCCCAGGCCCGCCAGCAGGCCATCGTCGGCCTCCATCACCGCCGCGCTGGCCGCCGGCGTCGGCAGGCAGGTGATCACCGCGTCGCAGTCCTGCGCGATCTGCCGAGGCGACGTCCCCCACCTCGCACCGTCCGCCAGCAGCGGCACGGCGGCGGTCTCGTCCAGGTCGCGAACGACCAGGTCATACCCGTTGCGCAACAGCGTGGCGGCGAGCTTGCCCCCCACGTTGCCCAGCCCGATGAACCCGACGGTCTCGATCATGTCACCCTCACGGTTGTGCGTGTCGCGAGTGTGATCGCTCGCTGCCGGGCGACACAAGAGAATCATCCACCTTCTGAGATCGGCGACACGAGGGTGACGACGTCCCCGCGGGGACGTCGCCTACGACGCCGAGCTCGCACGCCGCATTCGTGGCTGTCACCGGCCATGGTCAATGCCCAGCGCCCCGTTCCGTTCTCGGATTCCTCGCACGAGCAGGTCGGTCCGCTGGAGCAGGTGCTCGGGCGTTGGCCACCGAATGCACTGGGCGAAGGGGTCTTAGGGTCGAGAGATGGACTTCTCCCCCTCCACCCGGTCCGCGGACCTGACCGCTCGTCTAGCGGCTTTCGTGGCCGAAGAGATCATGCCGATCGAGGCCTCGTACCACCGCGACCTCGAGGAGGCACGACGCACCGGCGACCCATGGCAACCGCTGCCGGTCCTCGAGGACCTCAAGGCCAGAGCCCGCGCGCAGGGCCTGTGGAACCTCTTCCTGCCCAAGGAGCATGCAGGGGAGTACGCCGCGAAGTACGGCACGGACGGCGGCGAGGGACTGTCGAACGTCGACTATGCCCCCCTCGCCGAGATCATGGGCCGTTCGACGATCGCCCCGCTGGTGTTCAACTGCAACGCCCCCGACACAGGCAACATGGAGGTGCTGCTGCGCTACGGCACCCGCGAGCAGCGCGACCGCTGGCTCGACCCGCTGCTCGATGGCCGGATCCGTTCGGCGTTCACGATGACCGAGCCCGACGTGGCCTCCTCCGACGCCACCACCATGGAGGCGACCGCAGTCGTCGACGGCGACGACGTGGTCGTCAACGGGCGGAAGTGGTGGTCGACCGGCGTCGGCCACCCTGACTGCGAGATCTATGTCTTCATGGGGGTCACGGACCCGGACGCCGACCGGCACCACCGGCACTCCATGGTGCTCGTGCCTCGCGACACCCCCGGGGTGAGGATCGAGCGGATGCTCAACACCATGGGCTACTACGACGAGCCGCTGGGGCACGGCGAGGTGTCCTTCACCGACGTGCGGGTGCCTGTGGCCAACATCCTCTCCGGTCCGGGCGAGGCCTTCGCGATCGCCCAGGGCCGGCTCGGTCCCGGTCGGGTGCACCACTGCATGCGGTTGATCGGTCTGGCCGAGATGGCGCTGGAACACGCCTGCCGGCGGGGTCTGGAGCGCAGCGCCTTCGGCAGGCCGCTGGCCGCGCTCGGCGGCAACCGGGAGCGGATCGCCGACGCGCGCATCGCCATCGAGCAGGCTCGGCTGCTGGTACTGCACGCCGCCTGGAAGCTCGACACCGGCGGTCCGATGAGTGCGCTGTCGGAGGTCTCGCAGATCAAGGTGGCGGTCCCGACGATGGCGACCCGGGTCATCGACATGGCGCTGCAGCTGCACGGTGGCGGGGGGATGTGCGACGACTACCCGCTCGCTCTGGCCTACGTCGTCGCCCGCAGCCTGCGGCTGGCCGACGGGCCGGACGAGGTCCACCGCGCGCTGGTGGCTCGCCTCGAGCTCGGCAAGCACGGTGGGCACCGGTGACCGCCCGCCCGGTACGCGACCAGGATGCCTTCGACGTCGTCGCCATGGCCGGCTGGCTGCGCGGGCACGCTGCACCGGAGTTCGCCGCAGAGCTTCACGGAGTGCCGGAGGTGCGGCAGTTCACCGGCGGCGCCTCCAACCTCACCTACCTGCTGCGCTACCCCGGCCGTGACCTGATCCTGCGCCGTCCGCCGACCGGTGCGAAGGCCAAGAGCGCCCACGACATGGGCCGGGAGTACCGCATCCAGGCCGGTCTGCGCCCCGTCTTCCCGCTCGTCGCGCAGATGGTGGCCCTGTGCGAGGACTCGGTGGTCATCGGCTCGGAGTTCTACGTGATGGAGAAGCTCGAGGGCACCATCCTGCGCCGTGACCTTCCGTTCGACCTGACGCCGGAGCAGGTCTCGACGCTGTGCGGCAACGCCTTCGACGTCCTGGCCGGCCTGCATCGCGTCGATGTCCGGGTTGCCGGGCTGGGCGACCTGGACCGTGGTCAGGGATACGTCGCCCGACAGGTGGCGGGCTGGACCGATCGATTCGCGCGCGCCCGCACCGACGACACCGGCGACTGGTCCGCGATCACCGGGTGGCTCGACGCCCACCAGCCGACCGACGTGGCGACCTGTCTGATCCACAACGACTTCCGCTTCGACAACCTGGTCCTGGACCGTGACGACCCACTGAGGATCGTGGGTGTCCTGGACTGGGAGCTGGCCACGATCGGTGACCCGCTGATGGACCTCGGCGGAGCGCTGGCCTACTGGGTCGAGGAGGGCGACGACGAGCGCTTCCGGGGTCTGCGGCGCCAGCCCACCACGGCGCCGGGCATGTGGACTCGCGCCGAGATCGTCGAGCGCTACTGCGCGCGGATGGGCCTGGCGATGACGGCCGAGCGGTGGCGGTTCTACGAAGTGTTCGGGCTCTTCCGGCTCGCCGTCATCGCCCAGCAGATCTGGTACCGCTATGTGGTGGGCCAGACCTCCAACGAGGCGTACGCCGCCTTCGGCCCGGCCGTGGCGTACCTCGAGACCCGATGTCGCAGGCTGGTGGGCACCTGATCGCCGCGGCAGTCGGGGAGCGCGCAGCATGACCTCTTCCGTCCGATTCGAGGGAGCTCCGGCTGTCATACTCGGGACGGTGAAGCATTCACTGTCGGGCAACCCGGTCGCCGCGGCAGGGTCATGAGGCCAGGGTCATGAGGCAGGGAGCTGCTGAGCTGCTCGACGACCTCGGTCGTCCGGTGCTCCTCGCCCGTCCGCCGCGGCGTGTGGTGTCCCTCGTCCCCTCCCTGACCGAATCGATCGCCGCGTCGGCGCCCGGTCTTCTTGTGGGGGCGACGAACTGGTGCACGCACCCGCCGGACCTCGACGTGACCCGGGTCCGGGGGACCAAGAACCCCGACCTGAAAGCAGTCCTCGACCTCGCGCCGGACCTGGTCATAGCCAACCAGGAGGAGAACCGGGCCGTGGATGTGGCCGCGCTCGAGGCCGCGGACATCCCCGTGTGGGTCACCGCGCCGAACACGGTCGACGCCGCGCTCACGTCGCTCGATCGGCTGTTGCTCCTGGCTTGCGCCCTCCCGGCCCGGCCCGCGTGGCTGGACCGTGCCCGGGCCGTCTGGAAGGCCCCACCGACCATCGGGCGGACCTGCGCGGCGGTCCTTGTGTGGCGCCGGCCGTGGATGGCCGTGGGCTCCGATACGTTCGCCGGCGACGTCCTGGCACGGCTCGGGGTCGGTAACGCCTTCGCCGACGTCGGGGCGCGCTACCCGCACACCACGGTCGAGGAGATCCGAGCCCTCGCCCCCGACGTCGTCGTCCTGCCCGACGAGCCGTATGCCTTCACCATCGAGGACGGGCCGGAGGCGTTCGACGGGATGCGCTGCGTGCTCGTCTCCGGACGGGACCTCACCTGGTACGGGCCCAGCCTGGTGACCGCTCGCGCCAAGCTCGAGGAGGCCCTACTCCGCACTGACGGCTGACCCGTGGTGGCAGGGCGATGCGTCAGGCGTCATGCGGAGAATCCACGTCGCGGGTCCGCGCGGGTGCGGCCAGGACACGTCTGACCATGGGCTCGAAGAACTCCAACGACTCCCAGTCGTAGTCGGGGTCGAACGAGACCTGGTCGTAGCGGGCGCAGAAATCCACTGTCGCCTGGTAGTAGGGATGGTCGCGCCACCGGTCTCGGGCGTCGGGGTCGGCACCGATGTGGTGGAAGTAGTACTTGCCCTGGAAGACCCCGTGGTGCTTGACGATCCAGTAGTTCTTGTCGCTCACGTACGGTCGGAGCACCGCCGCGGCGACCTCGGAGTGGTTGGCGGGCGCGAGATGATCGCCGATGTCGTGGAGCAGCACGCACACCACCGTCTCCTCGTCCTCACCAGCGCGGTGTGCCCGGGTGGCGGCCTGCAGGCAATGCTCCAGCCGGGTGATCAGGTAGCCGGCCGAGTCGTCCATCGTCCGCAGCCAGTTCAGCACCCGATCGGGGAATCCGCGCAGAGCCTCGGACTCCAGACGACCGAGCATCTCGTACTCCGCAGCGGTTCCGTCGGACATCCTCGTGAAACGGACGACGTCGGTCATCGGTTGCCCCCAGCAGCGGACAGCGGCCTGTGCGTGCCCAGCAGCACACGACGGCGAGCCATCAAGTCGTCGTACTCCATGTAGACGTCCTGGAGATGGCGTGCGCCACTGGTGGGATCGAAGGCCAGGCGACCATGCAGCACGCGATGACCGTGAACGGTCAGGAGATCGCCGTTGCGGGTCTTGAACACGTACTTGTAGGTGTCGCTGTCCACCATGGCGCCCAGCTTGCGATAGGCCGCGTAGAACAACTCCACGTCGGCGAACGGCACGTCCAGCGGCACGGCGAGCTGGTTGGAGTAGCGGAAGGTCTGAACCTGACCCTCGGGGTCGAGCCGCACCATCGGCGCCTGCGCGTAGGTGTCCTCGGTGTCGCTGAACAGCTGGTAGCCGACGGGCACGCGGGTCAATGTCTCGAAGGCCGCAGGATCGTCGCGCCGGAGATCGGCGAGCACAGCCCAACCGTCCGTCAGGGTGGTCTCCCCGCCCCTGGCCTCGTTGACCAGGAAGTGCAGTAGCTGGATGCTCGGCGGCCACTGATAGCTGGGCAGATCGGTGTGGGGTTTGAGCTCCAGCGGGGTATGGGCGACGTTGTAGCCGGCCGGGTCGTGCCGGACATTGTGGATTCGCTCGAAGGCGGTCCTGCGCACGTGGCCGATGGATTCGGCGAAGCGCTCGACCTCGCCGGGAACGCTCGGCGTTCCGCGGACGACGGCGACACCGAGGTCCCGGACGGCGTCCAGGTAGGCGAGCTGACCGGCCCTCGTGTCGACGACGGCACTGTGGTCGAACGAGGGGATCGCCTGGATGCCGGCGTCCCACAAGGTGGGTTCGTGCCGTCGCGCGGCCCGGGCGTCATCGGAGTAGTCGTGGCGACGCAACCACGAGTGGGAGTACACCGAGTCGTGTCCGTCGTTCCAGACGACGTGCAGCCCTGCGTCCTTCCAGGCCGCGCTCGTCGGCGCGACGTCGTCGGGGATGGACGCCGTGTAGAGGCGTCGCTCCGCGGACTGCGGCACCCGGCAGCGGTCGCACCAGCAGTTGTCCCGCAGCCAGACGTAGTGAAACGACATCACCTCCGACCCGACCGCCAGGCGCAGGTAGCGCTCCAGGAGGGCGACCGTCGGGGCGATGGTCGTCGGCGCGGTGACAGAGGTCATGACCGCTCCATGGCTCGGTGGGGGCGGGCGATGTGGTCCGGCGGGTCAGCCGCACGTGACGTTTCTGTGAGTGTTGGCCGAGCACAATGCCCATGTCAAACGTTCATTTCGGCCCCTAAGGGGTCGAAATTGTGTGGCTCGCCGGGTGATGATCCTGCGATGGAGTCCCCAATCCCCCCACTTCTCGGGCTGCATGCCTTCGAGGCCGCCGCGCGACACGGAAGCTTCGTCGCGGCAGCCGCAGAGCTGCACCTCTCGGCGTCGGCCGTCAGCCAACGGGTCCGCACGCTCGAGGCGCATCTCGGCTTCGACCTGTTCGAGCGACTCCCGCGCAGCCTGCGCCTGACCGAATTGGGCCGGGCGTACCTACCCAGCGTGCGAGACACCTTCGACGACCTCGCCGCTGCCACCGTCGGGCTGTTCGGCTCATCGGACCGCAGGCAACTGACGGTCCGGGTCCAGATCTCCTACGCGGTTACCTGGCTCGTCCCCCGGCTCGGGGACTTCCTCGAAGCATTCCCGCACGTGGACCTGCGCATCCTCAGTGCCATCTGGACCGACACGCTCCCCCCAGACGAAGTCGACCTGGAGATCCGACAGGGGAGGGGCTCCTGGCCGGGCTTCCTGGCCACGAAGCTCCACGACGACGGCGCGATCGTCATCTGCGGCCCGCAGTATCTCGAGCGCCATGGTCCGGTCACGAGCTTCGATGATCTGTGTGAGAACCCACGGGTCCAGGTACTCGGGTTCGACGACCTCGTGCATCGGTTCTTCTCGGCAGCCACCACGTCACGGCCCCCGCTGGAGCAAGCGATGGTCGTCGACACATCGATCACTGCTGTTGAGATCGTCGCGGCGAGCGCATTCTGGGCAATCGTGCCCGAGCGCTTCGCACGCCCAGCGGTGCGCAGCGGTCGGGTGTCGATCGCCCTTGACACTGTGGTACCGACACGGCAGGCGCACTACCTATTGCGCCCGAGAAGAGCCTCGCAACTGAGCGGAGAGGCAGCCGCTTTCGCCCAATGGGTCCATGAGCAGGACCTCCTTGATCCGCCGCTGCCGAGCGGGAGGCAGGTGCGACGCTCAGGCGTCGAACCTTCGTGAACGAGAGCGAGTGAAAGGCCCGCCGAGACTGCGAGATTCGTTCTGCGACAAGGCGGCTGCTGGGGTGGCCAGTAGCGATGCCGCGACGGTCAGCTCCATCAGGTACGGCGACGCGTCACCGAGCCCGGTCTCGGTGAAGGAGGCGGTCAGGCAGTACGTGATGATGAACAGCGCGATGGCTCGCCGTGGTCCCGCGGGACGGGCCACTGCGGTCAGGATGAGCACGATCAGGAGCGCAGCGCTGAGACCGACTCCCGCCCACCCCAATTCGAGATACGTGGCCACCCAGCTGCTGTCGATGGCCAGACCGCCGTAGGACTTGTCGGACAGCCCTGATCCGAACCACTCCGCGACCCAGGTGCGCTGCAGGGCGAAGACGTCCGACCAGACCTTGGTGCGTCCGGTCAGTTGTGATGCCTCCTCCAGGGATTGGCCTCGGCTCGCCCACGACACGATGATGGGCGCGAAGAACGTCGCGATGACCAGGACGAGGGTAGCGGCGATGCCGGCGGTTCTGCGCACGCGAACGTGCCCGACGTACAGGCTCGCACCTGCCACGACCAGGCCCAGCATCAGTGCGGCCAGCGCGGTGCGGGTGTGCGTTCCGGCCAACGCCGCGATGGTCCCCACGGTCGTGATCAGGCTGGTGCGTCCGCGCACCAGGCCGCAGAACCACAGCACGGCGGTGAGGCCCAGCAGCATTGCCGCATAATGGGCCACCTGCGTGGGGGGGATAGGCCACAGGGCACCGGACAGCCGTCCTTCGTAGGAGAAGGCTGCTCCCGGTGCCACGATCACCCCCGCCAACACCGACAGCAGGAGTGCCCGTAGACATAGCACGTGGGCTCGCAGCAGGGGCAGGTCCGGTCGTCCCCACCAAGGGGTGAGCAACCACAGCACGACCACGAAGAGCGCGAGTCGCACTGCGCGGTAGGTCGATCCGACGATGAAGTCGTTGTGGATGCTCACCATGAGTGCGAACACGGCGAACAGGCTCAGGACGATCAGGAACGGGTTGAGTCGCACTGCCGCACGGGGATTGGCCAACAGAACCAGCACCAGCGCCAGCGCCAGCATGCCCTGTGTGATCGTCTGGCCGACCGGCCGTGGAATCGGTACCAAGGTCTGCAGACGCAGGAACGTGAGCACACTGCCGAACAGCGCGACCCACGCCGGCAGGGGGCCGGGAAGCAGTGGTCCGCTGATGGTCGCGCCCCTCGCTGCGGAGGCCGACCTCAGCGGGAAGGTCGTCATGACGTCCGTGACTGTGCGGCGGCCGCGCCTGATCCCGTGTCCCTGACGAGCTCTATCGCAGAGGTCGTGGGTGTGTGCGCCTGGGGCGATCGCACGCCGGGGGAGGCGTCGTCCGCCAGGGAACGGATCAGCACGGCTCCGGTGAGGTGCACGCCCGCCGCTCGGAGCAGGTCACCGGTCGTCCGGATCCGGTCGACACTCGACCTGCCGGCAGTGACCGTGACCAGCACCCGGTCTGTCCACGCTGCCAGGTGATCTGCGCCGATCCGCGGATCAAGGTCGGCGAGGATGAGGCAGATGCCGGTGTCGCCCAGCGAGAGGGACCCGCCGCCCTTCGCCGCCTCGAGATCGTCCGGACCGGTCGTCAGTGACGGGATCACTGCCGGGCGATGCACACGCGGGCGCTCTGCGGCGTCCCCCGGTGCGAGCTCGTCCACGGCACTGCTGAGTCCACCGCCCTCGGAGAGATCCACCAGATCAACAGGTCGCCCTTGCCCGTGCATCTCCAGCGCCGCCGCGGCGACCCCCATTCTTGCCTCGTCGCTGTTCTCGACGCAGGCCACGGCCAGGCGCTGTCGATGACCCGGCTCGGGTAGCGCCTGGCGGATCGCGTGCCCCATGCGCTGCCGGTCCGCCGCACGCCGGGCTGAGATCCTCCTGACCCGTGGGAGGAACCCGATCAGCCGTAGACCGCGCGGCAGCGGTCGCAGTCGGCCGACGCTGAGCGTCACCGGAGCCTCCAGATGCCGAAGCGACCTCGAACCGGAGCCGAAGGCGGTCGGACAGGATGGAATGCAGCACGACCCCGCCGATGCCGAGCGCCGCACCCCCGATGAGCCCGGAGACGACGGCGATCACAACGTGTTCGAGCAGATTGACGGGCTTGACCGTTGCCACGTCGACAACCCGGCTGGCTGCAACGAGCGCCTTTCGTCGCAGGGTGACGTCCCCTGCCGATTCCTGGACCGAGCTGATCTGGTTCTGGAGCTGAGACCGCTCGGTGATGGCATCGCCGAGCCGGTCCTGTCCCGCCGCTCCCTGGCCCGACAGTGTGGCGATGCGTTGGTTGAGTTCGTCGATCTGGCTCTGCAGGTCACGGATTCGATCGGTGTACCCCTTGAGCAGTGCATCGGACTGGGCGGAGACCTGCTCCGCCCGGAACTCCAGATAGGCGGCGGTGAAGGCGTCCAGACGGCTGACCGCCTCGGTGTCGGACGGAGCGGTGAGGGTGAGTTCGAGGACGTCGGACGTCGGTGGGACGGCAGCGACGGAATCCAGGAGGTCCTGCGGATCCAGCGGTTCTCCAAGCTTCTGGATGGCGCTCTCGGCCACGGTTCGGGTGTTGAGCAGGCCGACGTCCGTCGCCATGGCACGCGATGGATCGACCTGGGAGTCATGAGCGAGCACCAGGGTGGATGTGGCTGTGTGCCTGCCGGGCGCCACGAGGAGGAATGCGCCGCCGAGCAGACTGCCGATGATCGCCGACAGAACACACAGAGCCAGCTTCCGGCGGACCGCCGCGCGCAGGAAATGGAAGCTCACCAGCGCGGCGAACGGGCGGACCGTCTCCCCGGGGCTCTCCTGGGCGACGTTGCCGACGTCCCACGCCGACAAGGAATCCCCAGCGGCGTCCTTCGCGTTCACGGAACTCCCCCCGCGACGGAGTCGGCACCCGTCATGCGGATCGGAAGCGGGTCCTGACGAACTCGCTCTTCGAGTGAGCGTCGGCCCGTGGTGTTGTCCCAGGCGTCCGGATCGGCCACGACGATCCCGTCGATCCGCCTACCTGCGTCGTCCACCGCGACGGCCAGCTTGGCGAGCTCTGCCGTGGTCGCCGACCCGGGTGCGATGGCGAGCAGCGTGGCCTCTGTCTGTTGGACGCCGCTCAACGTGGGGGCGTCGGGGTCGGCGGCGATCACGACGATTGTCAGGTCGACGGCTGGCTCGAGGCTGTCGGGCTGAGGCTCGGACTCGGATTCGGTTGACGAGTCCGGCGGCGACGTGGTGGCGGCCTCCGCATCGGGCCGCTCGGAGTCAGGCCGTGGCTGGGGCATCGACGCTCCCCCGCCAGATCTCGGCCACTTCCGGAAGAAGGGGGCGACCCGCCTGGCGATCCCCTCATCGAGGGACGTGGTCCGGCCGGTGGCTCGGCCATCCGGATCGCGTGCGTTTCCACGAGGTTCGTCGCCCGGTTCGTGGGCCGCGCCCACATCCTCGTCCGTGCGGTCGGTGGATCGTGGGTGGGTGCTGTCTCCCACGACCAGTCCCGGGCGAAGGCCCTTGTCACCCCAGTCGGCACAGGCGGCCCACAAGGACACCATGCCGTCCCGGTTGCCGGCGACGACCATGCGGGTTCGGATGCCCATGGACGAGGCGAAGACGGCGAGCCGAGGTCCAACCGTCAGGGCGCGCTCGTCGCCGCAGAGCGAGAGGACGCTGAGGGAACGCGGGTGCACGAGCCGTCCGGAGTGACCGCCATGCTCCTTGCGCCCCGTCCCGCGTGAGTCACCGGGCACGACCGCCCGCAGGACCTGTCGATAGGCCCAGGCTTCCACCGGTCCCACCTCGTTGGTCTCGAGAAGGGTTGACCACTCGGCGATGGAGCGCTGGGGACGGCTGCGTACGTCGGCGAGCACCGTGCTGGCCACGGCGTCCGCCAGATCTTCGCGGGTGCGAACCCTGGGGTCTCGCCGGGCTCGCACCAGGAGGGCCACCGCGGCGCCAAGCCCGGCGATCAGAGAGCCGAGCGGCCCAAACGTGCACGCCCGCCGCACCAGACTCGGCCCGGTGGCCGGCGATGCCGCCTGGACGATGGAGATCCCTTCTCGTGCGGCGCTGCTGAGCGCGGAGAAGCTGAAGATGTCGCCCTCGATCTTGTCCCGCTGCAGGGAGGTGTTGGACTGTTCCGCGCGCAGCTGGGCCAGAAGCTGTGCCTCACGCCGGCCGTCAGGCGAGCCCGGAGGCGCGGCCCGCTGTCGTGCCGACGCGGCATCGATCTCGGCCTGGAGGGTGGTGACCTGGGCCTCCAACGTGTCGCTCCGTTGACGCAGGTCACTCAGGCCGGCTGACGTGACCTGCCGAGCGGTCTCTCGGACCGACGCGATGAACGTCTCCGCCACCGTCTGGGAGATGGCGCGCGCCTGCCTGGCGCTGCTGCTCACGGCACGAATCTCGATGAGCTGAGGCGTCTTGGCGGACACCTCGACGTGCCCCTTGACGTCCTCGGCGGACATGGCGGGCGACAGCGCCTGACCTGCCCGTGCGAGAACCGTCGTGCTGAGCACCATCAGGACCTGGGTGTCGACCTCACTGTTGCCCGCATTCTGTTGCCCGCTCATGGGCGTGGGGAGCAGGACGAGCGTCGAACTAGCCAGACGCGCCGGGACCAAGATCGTGTACCCGATGCCGACGACCAGACCCACTGCGCCGACTCGGGCCAGCAGCCTCCGACGCTGGCGCAGCAGGCCTGCACCCGAGCGCAGGTCGAGAATCTGCTCAGCCACTCAGCGATCTCCCGTCCATGACGAGTCTTGCGAGGCAGGACACTGGGTCTACGGTGACCCGGACATCAAGATCGCGATGGACTCCGGGCACGACGTCACCCGGTTGGCGTGCGTGCCGACTGCCTCACCCTCCAGCCGGCCCCCGACCACACCCCCAGCCATCCACCCGACACGGCACCAAAGCGCCTCGCGTGCCCGGCCGCGGGGGCGAGCTGGGCTGAGCGTCCCTTCAGACCCCGTGACCGTCAGCAGCCGAGGGCGGAGGCGTGCGCGACGTGCGGTGTGGGAAGGCGGCGACGTGTGCACCGCGAGGGCGGCGCGTGACAGCAGTACGTGCCGGTTTGTTCCGACTCCCGCAGATGGGCGGGCCAGCGGCTGGTCACCGCGAGTGGCGCAGATGTGATCAAGACGCCGGTCCGGGCTCCTCGAGCGAACGCGATCTGCGAGCGGTCGACCGTGTCCGCCGCGCTCTCCTGGACACGGTGCTGCTCGTCAAACCCGGCAGGCCTGCCACGTCGTCGTTCTTGGGGTCTGGTGGTTTTCGGGCGGTGGCTCCCAAGCCCTTAAGCCGCCGGCATATGAAACCCCGGCGTTGAGAGCGACAGAGCGGTTTCCTCTTCGGTCATGTCCTCCGCGATGCCCTCGAACAGCGGCGATGTCAGATACCGCTCGCCGGTGTCGGGCAGCATGCAGAGGATGACCGATCCGGCCTCCGCCTGCTCGGCGACCTGGATGGCGACGGCGAAGGTCGCGCCGCCGGAGACGCCGGTGAAGATGCCTTCCTTCTGGGCCAGCTTCTGGGACCACTCGATGCCGACCGGGCCGGGCACCGGGATCAGCTCGTCGTAGTAGGCCTGGTCGATGGCCTCTTGCAGGACCAGGGGAATGAAGTCCGGGGTCCAGCCTTGGATCGGGTGGGGTTCGAAGGCGGGGTGGCTTTCGGCCGGCGCGCCGTCGGCCTGGCGGCCCTGGGCCTGGCCGCTGCCCAGCAGCTGGGCATTGGCCGGCTCGCTCAGGACGATCTTGGTGTCGGGCCGCTCCCGGCGCAGCACCCGGCCAACGCCGGTGACGGTGCCGCCGGTGCCATAGCCGGTCACGTAATAGTCCAGCCGCTCGCCTTGGAAGTCGGCCAGGATCTCCCGCGCCGTGGTGTTCTCGTGGATCTTCGCGTTGGCGTCGGTCTCGAACTGCCGGGCCAGGAACCAGCCGTTGGCCTCGGCCAGCTCCACGGCCTTGTGGTACATGCCGAAGCCCTTCTGCGCCCGGGGCGTCAGCACCACCTTGGCGCCGAGAAAGCGCATCAGCTTGCGCCGCTCGATGGAGAAGCTGTCGGCCATGGTGACCACCAGGGGGTAGCCCTTCGGCGGCGCAGACCATGGCCAGGCCGATGCCGGTGTTGCCGCTGGTCGCCTCGACCACCGTCTGGCCGGGCTTGAGCGCGCCACTGCGCTCGGCCTCCTCGATGATGCTGACCGCCAAGCGGTCCTTGACCGAAGCTGCGGGGTTGAAGAACTCCGCCTTGACGTAGAGCCGCACGTGATTCGGTGCGAGCGTATTGATGCGGATGCAGGGCGTGTCGCCGATGGTCTCCATCACGCTGTCGTACAGGCGTCCGCGTCCGGCGGTGGTCCGTGCTTCTCTTGCCGTCATTGCTCTCTCCCTGGCTTTGTTGGCAAATCACCGACAGGGCCCCGGTGGCGCTCGCCTAGGACTCTGGGCGCAGAGTGTATCGAGCGTCAATCACGGCAAGCGTCTCGCGCCCGCGGCCTCGGTCGGTTTCGCTGGCCGTGGCCCAGGTCAGTCGGAGTCGGGCGCCGCGTTTGCGGTCGAGCCGAGGAGTAGGAACGTTGCCACCAGGGCGGTTCCGGCCAGCAGCGGGAGCAGGCCAACGATGTCCTGGCCAGCGCGAGCCGGGCCGGCCACCGTCCACCGTCGCCGATCGACGCCGGGTCGCAAACGGGCCCGAATAGGTCCAGCGATCACCCTGCGGTCGTGACAGGGCGTGGTTGGAGAGCTGCATTTCGGCCAGGACACGGTGCCGAGTGGGTGGAACGGGCTCGTCGCAGCGCGTTCCGGGCCCTGTCGGCTCTCCAGTGGGTCATGGGGTCAGCGCTTGGATTTGCGCCAACCCGCGTTCACCGCTTCGGCTTCGGAGCAGAACCAGCGCTCGCCTTTGGACGGGGTGATCTTCGTGACGTCGTAGTGTTGCATCCCGGGCAGGTGGTAGATCTTCTCCCCCGATGAGGAGATGTTGCCCTTGATCTCACACGCGCCGGAGTCGACGAGGGTGGTCGGCTTCGGCGGCGCCGGCTGGGCAGCGGTGCACGTGTCGGCAGGCGCGTCGATGGCGTCGGCTTCGATGTATGCCGCTTCGCGGGGGTGCCAGCCGTACCCGTCGCGGCTGTCATAGCGGGCGATGGCGTACCCGTCGGCGATCTGCCGGTACCCGACGTCGGTGGAGCCGGCCTGGACGTACCGAAGGAGCCGGTTGTAGCGGTCACGGTCGTCCTTGTCGTCGCCGGCCGTGACGAGCTGGACGTTCCGGCCGGCGATGAGCTTCTCGAGGTGGCTGGTGGCCGGGGCGTACCCGCACTCTCCTCTTTCGGGGGTGTCGATGCCGACGATGCGGACCTTCTCGGCGCGCCCGTCACGGGTCACTCGGATGGTGTCGCCGTCGACCACCTCAGTGACCGTCCACAGCGGCGCCGTGCTCGTGGTCCGCGTCGGGGCTGGGCGTCGGCGACGTCGTAGCGGGCGGGTGAGGCGTGTCCGTGGGGGTGGCGGATGGCGACGGACTCGCCGCTGACGGGGTGGGCGCCTGCGAGGCAATGGGTGCCGCTGCCGGGCTTTCGGCCGTCGGGCTCGCGGTGGCCGCGCCGACGGCGAACAACGCAAACGCGGCCCCTACCGCGGCTGCCCCTGCCGCGCGACCGCGCAGGCGCGCCCACGTGACGTGGCCACGGATGAGGGCGATCATCGCCACCAGGAGGATGTAGATCCCCGTCAGGCTGAGCAGGCCACTCACTCCGGAGTGTGCGGCACCCAGAAGCGCGACGAGCAGGAGCCCGCCCCAACCGAACCAGGTCGTCACGAGGACGTCGACGCGAGGTGGTCGGTCCACCGGGCCCCGTCCCAGTACCTCAGGTTGCCGCCGGCAGTGGGATACCACCCGGCTGGAGCGCTCATGCGGCCGCCCTCGTCGGAGTCGTCAGTCGCGGGTGATGATGGGCAGGCCCTGCAGATGTCCGCGCCGTACCCGCGGACGCCTGTGCGGGTCGTTCAGCATCGGCTTGACCATCCCCACTGCGCATCGGGCGGGTTACTGCCGGGGTCCGACGAACTTGTGGAGCAGCTCGCCCGACTTGGCGGCCACGACGAGGAACCGGTTGTGCGGGTACTGATAGATCTGCTCTGCGTCGTAGGCGAAGGAGTTGACCGACGGCACCGCGTCGAACTCCTGGAACTGCACGTCGCGGAAGAACAGGCGCAGGTCGTTGTAGACCAGACCGAGCTGGTCGGCGGTGATCCAGACGTCGGCCCGCGAGTTGGTGTCCTCGGCGGTCATGTTCATGTCCCACGTCGCGTGGTTGCGCGGGACCCGGGCGGCGGTCGCGCCGGGGTAGGAGAAGAACTCCAGCGCCACCACGCCGCCGGGTCGCAGACTGCGGTGCATGGCCCGCAGGATGTCGATCCGGGTCTGGCGCATACAGATGTGGTGCATGGTGATCAGCGAGTACACCAGGTCGTAGGACTGCGGCGGCGCCTCGCCGCAGTCGTGCCCGTTGGTGGACCAGAACTGCGAGCCTTGCAGGGCAGGGCTGCTCCCTGCGTGGGTGAGCATGTTCTCGCTGATGTCCACGCCGTCGATGTTGCGGAACCCGAGCCCGGCGAAGGCCTCCATCATCCGGCCGACGCCGCAGCCGAAGTCGAGGATCCGCAGGTCGAAATCGACGGGCTCCTCGTTGGGGCGGCGCCGCAGGTACTCGTTCATGATGAACTGCGCCTGCCAGTTCGCCTGCTGGCGGATCACCGGGTACCTGGCGCCGACCATCGCTTCGGCGTCGGTGCGGCTGGTCGTGTGCCTCTCGTAGATCGAGCGCTGCCGCTGCGCGTACTCCTCGATCGTGTCCATGGAAGCTCCCCTTCGAGCCGGGCGTGGATGCCTTCGCGTGTCGCTGCTGTTGTCGTCACCCGTGAGGTCCACATTGAGTCCGGAGGAAGCCGTCAACGTGCGCGCTCACTGGCTTGACCTTTCTCAGGACGTCCCGCCACTGCTCCGCAGACACGATCGACCTGACGGCCTGCGCGTCTGAGCTGAGGCGAGCATCGCTGCGGCCGGGGATCTGCGGCCCGGGCGGGGTGTCTCGACGTGATGGTGCGGTGAGGACGACAATGCGCCGATGGAGTCCGCAGCCGAGGCGCTCGACCGCGCCCACGCCCATGCCCTCACCTGGCTGGAGTCCTTGGACACGCGAGACATCCCGGCCCGCGACGGCATCGAGGCGGTCGCCGATCGACTCGGGCGCACGCTTCCTGACGGTCCGTCGCCGGCAGGCGAGGTGGTCGACTTGCTTGCCAGCGCATGCGCCACCGGGCTGACCGGGATGCCGTCGGGGCGGTTCTTCGGTTTCGTCATCGGTGGCACCCATCCGGCTGCTCTCGGGGCCGATTGGCTCACCAGCGCCTGGGACCAGAACGCCGGCCTGCGCTCCATCACCCCCGCCCATTCCGCCGTCGAAGAATTGACCGGGGAGTGGCTGGTCGACCTCTTGGGCCTACCCGAGAGCACCACCATCGGGTTCCCCACAGGCGGCACCATGGCCAACTTCACCGGGCTGGCGGCCGGGCGCGACGAGGTGCTCCGCCGGAGCGGCTGGGATCTCGCCGCCCGGGGGCTGGCGGGGTCGCCGGGGGTCCGGGTGCTCGTCGGTGCCGATCGGCACGACACCGTCGACCTCACCCTGCGCTACCTCGGGCTCGGCCAGCCGGAGCTCGTCGCGGCCGACCGGCAGGGGCGCCTCGACCCTGCGGCCCTGGCCGCGGCGCTCGAGTCCGGCGACGGACGGCCGACGATCGTGGCGCTGCAGGCCGGGAATCTGCACTCCGGTGCCTTCGATCCGTTTGCCGAGGCCATCCCGCTGGCTCACGAGCACGGGGCGTGGGTGCACGTCGACGGCGCCTTCGGGCTGTTCGCCGCGGCCACGCCGGCCTACCGCCACCTCGTTGAGGGGTATGCCCAGGCCGACTCCTGGTCCACCGACGCCCACAAGACGCTCAACGTCCCGTACGACTGCGGCGTGATAGCGGTGCGCGATCCGGCCGCGCTGCGCTCGGCCATGGGGATGCAGGGTGCCTACCTGATCCGTGACGATGCCGGCGAGCCCTTCGAGAAGGTGCCGGAGCTATCGCGGCGCGGGCGGGCGTTCCCAGTCTGGGCCGTGCTCCGGGCACTCGGGCGCCAGGGCGTGGCCGACCTGGTGGAGCGGATGGCCGGCCATGCCGCTCGGTTCGCCGAGGGGATCGCTGCGATCCCGGGCGCTGAGGTGTTGCATGAGGTGGTCTTCACTCAGGTGACCGCCAGTTTCGGCGACGACGAGCGCACCCAGCGCGTCATGCGCCGCATGCTCGACGACGGTACTGCGTGGACCACAGGCTCACGCTGGCAGGGCAGGGCCGTGCTCAGGATCTCGGTGAGCAACTGGTCGACCAGCGACGACGACGTCGAGCGCACGCTGGCCGCGCTTCGCCGAGCGGCCCAGGACTGACTCTCGACCGGCACCTAACGGGTACGAAGCCCCGTTGTTGCGGTTTCCATGACTCCCTTCCGGCGGCGTCGGCGAAGGTGGTACACGTCGACAGTCAATGCCGCCAGGTGTGGGGATGGGCCGGCGTGGAGCCCTCCCCCGGGGCCGGGACGACGAGCACCGGTACCTCGCAGAACTCGAGCACCTGCTCGGCGGTCCGCCCGACGTGGGTCAGCCGCACCCCCGGCCGGTCGACCCGGCCCACGACGACGAGGTCGGCGCCGACGTCCCTGGCCGCCTCCAGCAGCTGGTCGGCGACCTGCCCCCGCACGGTGCGCACCTCAAGGGGTACGTCCGCCCGGTCCGCCAACCCCCGGACATGGGACTGCGCCCCACGGACCGCGGTGAGCTCGTCGACGGGGCCGGCGGCGGGGCGCAGCCAGGGCTCCTCGGCAGCCACACCGTCGACCACCGAGACCGCGATCAGCCGGGCCCGCAGGGCGGCTGCCAGCTCAACGGCCACCCCGGCCGCCCGGAAAGCCGCCGACGAGTCGTCGACCGCCACCAGGATCTCCTTGATCATCACTGCCTCCTCGACCCGGCTGCGGCGGACCACCGCAACCGGAGGTTCTCCTCCCGCTCCAGCTCATCGAGCTGCACGGTCAGCCGCGCGAGCCGGCCCTCCAGCCGAGGCACCCATCGGCGCTCGATGGCCTGCTGACGCAGTCGGGTCGAGGTCAGCTCGGCCTCCACCAGGTCCAGGGCGCGCTGGGCCGCGGCGTGCCGCGCGGCCGCCTCGAGAGCCGTCCGGTGGGCCCGGTCGGCCATCACGAGCGCCGACGAGCCCCCCGTCGCACGGGCCGGGGCCGCTCGGACCGTGGCACCCGACGGGTAGGTCACCCCCATCGTCGTCCGCCACTCCACCTGCGCCTGGGCCACCTCGCGCTCGGCGAGGGAGGCGAGGTCGGCCAGCCGCTGCGCGCCGTCCAACGCCTGGCTGCGGGCCAGCCAGTCCGCGGCGGCGCGGGCGGCGTCGCACCAGACGGTGCCGGTCCGGGTGGTGAGCAGCCGCAACCGGGAACGCTCACCGGACAGGATCCGGCGCTTGCGCTCGAGCAGGTCCGCGCCACGTCGGGCCGCGTCGAGCTGGTGCTCCAGGCGCAGCCGGCCGGACCGTCCGGTCGGGGCGCTCATCCGGCACCGTCCGCGAGCACGGCCCCGCCGGGGAGGTGGGCCTCGACCTGGTCGTCGCCCAGCATGGTGAGTTCCCGGCGGGGCAGGACGGCGAGGGCCCGCCAGAGCAGGTCCAGGGTCACCTCCAGCCCGCGTGCCTCACGCACCCCCTGGTGCAGCACGTCCTGTTCCAGGGCGGTACGGAACTCCAGGTAGCGCCGGTCGGTGACGGTCAGCGCCGACGGCCCGACCAGCTCGGCCAGCTCGGCGGTCTGCCGGGCCCGGGCCAGCGCGGCCAGCGCCTGCGCCGCGACGTCCAGGTGGTCCTCGCGGGTCCGGCCCGGCCCGGCGCCGTGCCGCATCAGCCGGGACAGCGAGGACAGGACGTCGACCGGCGGGTACACGCCGCGGGCCTGCACGTCGGGGCTGAGCACCACCTGGCCCTCGGTGATGTAGCCGGTCAGGTCCGGCACCGGGTGGGTGATGTCGCCGCCGGGCATGGTGAGGACCGGCAGCACGGTCACCGACCCCGGCCGGCCGACCACCCGGCCGCACCGCTCGTACAGCCCGGCCAGGTCGCTGTAGAGATAGCCGGGGTAGGCACGGCGGGCCGGGATCTCCCGCCGGGCCGCGGACACCTCGCGCACAGCCTCGCAGTAGCTCGTCATGTCCGACATGACGACGAGCACGTGGTGGCCCTGCTCGTAGGCCAGGTCCTCGGCGACGGTCAGCGCGATCCGTGGGGTCAGCAGCCGCTCGATCACGGGATCGTCGGCGGCGTTGAGCAGCATGACGAGTTCTCCGGCGGCGGAGCGCTCCTCGAGCGCGTCCCGGACGAACGCGATGTCGGTGTGGGTCAGGCCCATCCCGGCGAACACCACCCGGAACGACTCCCCACCGGAATGGGCCTGCGCGGCAACCTGCGCGGCCAGACGCAGGTGCGGCAACCCGGGAACCGAGAAGACCGGCAGCTTCTGCCCTCGCACCAGCGTCATCAGGGCGTCGATCGCGCTGATCCCCGTGACCACCGCCTCCTGCGGCGGGTCCCGGTGCACCGGGTTGAGCGGCCAGCCCGCCACCGGTTCCCGATGCGTCCCGGTCACCGGCGGCCCGCCGTCCAACGGGTCACCGCGCCCGTTGCAGACCCGTCCCAGCCAGCCCGGCCCCACCGGAACGTGCATCGGGCGGCCACTGAACCGGACCGTCACCGCGTCGGGGGCCAGACCGCCCGTCCCCTCCAGCACCTGCACCACGGCCAGGTCCCCGTCCACCTCGAGCACCAACGCGTGCCGGTCCGCCTCCCCGGCCACCCCGACGACGGCGAACTCGTCCCAGCCGACGCCGCTGACGTCCCGCAGGACGAGCAGCGGTCCGTTGATCGACGCCACGCCCGTGTAGCCGACCGGCCCGGCTTGGAGACCGGGCGACGCGTCCGCGCGCCCGGTCATGACAGGGCCTCCAGGGCGGCGAGCACCTGGTCGCGTCGGGCCCGCACCCCGTCGACGTCGTCCGGCCCCGTCTCCTCCCGAGTGCGCACCACGCGCGACAGGTCCAGCTCCTCGATTGTGGTCGCGGCCACGCCCCGGCGGACCAGCCCGTCACAGGCGTCGGCGACGTCCAGGACCATCGACAGCAACGCCGAGCCCTTGGCGGGCGAGCAGTAGGCGTCGTTGGCGCTCAGCGCGCTCTGCATCAGGACCCCCTCGCGCAGAAGGCGTCCGGCGAGCAGCACCATACGCTCGTGCCCTGGAAGCGCCTGCGCGCCGAGGATCTCGGCCAGGGCGGCGAGTCGGTCGGCCTCGGCGAGCAGGGCGGCGGTCCGCGCCCGGTGCCCGGCCCAATCCGCATCCCCCTGCTCGGCGTGCCAGCCGGCCAGCGCGTCCACCTCGCGGGAGAAGGACCCGGCCCAGCTCACCGCCGGGTAGTGCCGGGAGTAGGCGAGATCGCGGTCGAGCGTCCATACCGCGCCGACGAACCGCTCGGTGGCTGTGGTGACCGGTTCGGTCAGGTCACCGCCGGGCGGTGAGACGGCTCCGATCACGGTGACCGACGCCGTCCGACCGCCCTCGGTGACCACCCGACCGGCCCGCTCGTAGAACGCCGCGAGGGAGGACGCGAGGTCGGCCGGATAGCCCTCCTCGGCGGGCAGCGCCCCGGTGCGGGAGGCGAATTCCCGCAGGGCCTCGGCCCAGCGGGAGGTGGAGTCGGCGATCACCACGGCGTCGTGGCCCATGTCGCGGAAGTACTCGGCGACGGTGATACCGGTGTAGACGCTCGCCTCGCGGGCCATCATCGGCATGTTCGAGGTGTTGGCGATGATCACGGTCCGGTCGGCCAGACGCCCGCCGGTGCGCGGGTCGGACCGCTCACGGAGCTCACTGAGCACGTCGGCCATCTCGTTCCCGCGCTCGCCGCAGCCCACGTAGACGATCACGTCGGCGTCGCACCACTTGGCGATCTGCTGCAGCAGCAACGTCTTCCCGGTCCCGAAGCCGCCCGGGACCGCGGCCGCGGACCCGCGGGCGAGCGGGAAGAGCAGGTCGATCACCCGTTGCCCGGTGTGCAGCCCGGCCACGTCGTCCACCCGGTCGGCGAACGGTCGCGAACGGCGCACCGGCCACGGCTCGACCAGCCGCACCGGTCGCTCCCCGACCCGGGCCACCACGTCCTCGCCACCGACCTTGCCGGACGGCGCGAGGTCGGCGAGCACCCCGCGCACCCCGGGCGGGACGAGCACCCGGTGCTCGATCGGGCCCGAGCCGGTCACCGTGCCGAGCAGGGTGCCCGGCCCGACCGGCAGCCCCTGGCCGGCCACCGCGTCCGGGTCGGGCTCGAAGGCCCAGCGCTCGGGTCCGGTGCCCTCGCCGGTGCCCGAGCCCTGCCCGGTCCGCCGCGGGGTCAGCCACACCCCAGCCTGCGACATCGGTCGGAGCAGACCGTCGAACACCCGGCCGAGCAGTCCGGGTCCCAGCGGCGCCGACAGCGGCATCCCGGTACTCCGGGCGCGGTCGCCGACCCGCAGACCGCCCGTGTACTCGTAGGCCTGCAACGTGGCGACCGGACCGGCTGGGGTCGCGGCGAGCGCCACCGTCTCGGCCCGGATCGCGTCCGCGCCGATCTCGACGACGTCGAGCATCCGGACCGCGTCGAGACCGTCGACCTCCACCAGCGGTCCGTTCACCCGCCGCACCCGGCCCGGGGCCACGCCGTCCTGCCTGTCCGCCGGACCCGTCGTCACGTCGACCACAGCCGGGCCACCTCGCTCTCGTGCTCGGCCAGGGCTCGATCGGCCAGCGCGGTCAGCGACAGGTCGACCCGGCGCGACCCCGCCTCAGCGCACACCCCGCCGCCGGCGGCCTCGTGCACGACCGACTGCGGCCCGAGGACCGCCCGGGCGGTGGCGGCCAGCGCCTGGCGGGCGGCCGGGTAGCCCGGTTCGCGGGCCAGGGCACCGACGGCGTCGTGGACGGCGTCCCGCACCTGTGCGCGGACCTGCGCCTGCGCGGCGAGCACCACCCGGCGTGCCTGCCGGCGGGCCCTGGCCGCCGAGCGATCGGCGGCCTCCGCAGCCTGGTCCGCGCCCTCGCGGCGGGCCCGTTCCACGCTCCGGGCCGCCTCCTGGCGGGTACGGTCCAGCCGCTCGGCCGCCTCCCGGCGGGCGTCGTCCAGCAGCCGGGCCGCCTCCCGGCGGGCCTCGTCCAGCAGCCAGTCCCGCAGCGGGGCCAGCGCCGCGCCGGACTCGGGCAGCAGCACGCCCGTGGTTCGCCCGCTCGTGACGACGTCACCGCCGTCCCGCACGCTCACGACGACATCACCGCCGTCCCGCACGCTCACGACGACATCACTGCCGTCAGCGGCCCACGGCCGCGGTGCAGCTCGCCGCCCACGGCCGTCGCCGCCGCGTCGGTGAGCACCACCAGGGCGACGTCGTCGCCGATGCCCTGCCAGGCGGCGCGCACCTCCTCCGGGGTGCCGGCGGCGATCAGCCGGACCCCGGCGAGTGCATAGCCGGCAAGCAGCGCGGGGGCACCGATCGCCACGACGGCGCCGGTCCGGACCTGCTCGGCGGGCACGTCAGGCCTTGCCGATCAGGATGATGGCGACGATCAGGCCATAGATCGCGATCCCCTCGGCCAGCCCGACGACCACCATGGCCCGACCGAACATCTCCGGCCGCTCGCTCATCGCGGCGAGGGCTGCCGCCCCGGTGTAGGCGACGGCGATGGCCGCCCCGATAGAGGACCCCGCGACCGCGATGGCCGCCCCGATCAGCGCCGACCCGCTCGCCGACGTGGCGGCGTCCGCGGCCAGTGCGCCGGCTGCGACCCCGTGCGGCAGGGCGGTCACGGCCCCGCCGCCCGCGGCGGCGGCCGTCGGCGCATCGGTCAGCGCCATGACCAGAACGCCCAGAGCGGCCAGCGCGACCAGGATGGTGCCGACCACCGCCACGGCCAGCACGGCACGGCGCCGCAGGCGGACCAGCGCCACCGCGGCGGTGCCGATCAGCAGGCAGGCCAGGGCGAGAGGGGGCAGGGCGGTAAGCCACGGGTTCACGACGTCACCTCGACGGTCGGCGGCCGCGCGGTCCCGGCCGCGCCCGGGGGGCCGGCCGGCCGCCACGGCCGGAACGGACGGCCCTCCTCGGCGAAGACCCGCGAGAAGAGCTCGTAGTACTCCAGGCGCAGTGCCTGGATGCCGGCGACCAGCGCCTCCAGGGCGAAGGTGAGGATGTTGCCGACAACGAACACGACGACGGCCGCGACCACCCCGACGCCCGAACCCCACAGCGCCGTCGTCCCCTGCCACACCACAGCGCCGAGCGCGGCGTGGGTGAGCCCGAACGCGGCCAGCCGGGCGAAGGACACGACGTTGGAACCGAGCCGCACGACGACGTCGAAGAGCTCCACGACCGACTGCAGGACGCCGGACGGCCCGCCGCCGGACTCGACGAGCAGCCCCACGTAGGTGAGCACCAACCCGGCGACGGCCACCACCACCGCGAGGGGGACCAGCCACGACTGCGAGGTGGTGGACCCGGCGACCGCCAGCGCCAGCGCCAGGAACAGCACCGAGCCGGCCACCCCGGTCCGCGCGTAGAGCGCGTAGCTCCAGCCACCCTCGCGGACGCGGTTCACCGTGCCGAGCCCGTACGCCCCGGCGATCAGCACCGCGCCGACAGCGACCGCGGCCAGCAGCAGCGGGACCGGGTCGTCCAGCGGATTGAGCCACAGCACCGGGACGACGCCGGTCGGACCGAACATCTCGCCGTACAGGGCACCGAAGACCATGCTCGACACGCCGCCACCGGCAAGGAAGACCCATTGGCGCCGCAGACGCGCCGACCGGCCGAGCCGTCCGGGCAGCCGCCCGCGACGCAGCAGGAGGGCACCCAGCAGCAGGAGGGCTCCGTGCCCCAGGTCGCCGAACATCGTCCCGAACATCGCCACGTACGCCAGGCCGGCCAGCAGGGTCGGGTCGAGGTCGCGATAGGGCACCGTGGTGTAGGTCTGTACGAGCAGGTCGAAGCTGCGCCCGGGACCCTGCCCGGTCAGCCGCGTCGGTGGCTGCACCCCGCGCGGCGGCCGGATCGGCACCACCGCCGCCCCGTCCCCGCGCAGCCGGTCGGCGAGGGCCGCGAGCTCGACCCGGGGTGTCCAGCCGGTGAGGGCGGCCAGGCCCGAGCGGCGCACCGCCAGATCGGCCACCCGGGCGATCTCGGCGTCCTCGTCGACGACGGGGGCGGCGGTCGGCGCGCCGTCCGGTGCCGTGCCCGCCGCCTCGCCCGCCACGGCGGCGTCGAGCTCGACGACACCGGTGTGTCCGATCTGACGCAGGGCCCGGGTCAGGCACGGTTCGGCGGCCACGACGACGACCCGCTGCATCCGCTGCGGTCGGAGCTGCTCAGGCCACACCGCCGAGCACCCCCTCGAGCCGCTCGCCGGTCCCGGTGGCCGCCGCGGCCAGGGCGGCGTCGACCAGGAACGCGTCCGCGCCGAGCACCGCCAGCGCCCCGACGACGTGGTCCGGTCCGGCCAGCGGACGACGCAGCAGACGCTCGCCGCCGACGGCCAACGTGGTCCACAGCGCCGCCTCGGCGACCCAGAGCCGGTCCGTGGAACGCACGCTGTCGAGCACCGTCCGGGCGGGCGGCGTGAGCGTCTCGCGCAGGGCCTCGAGGGTGCGGGCGGACGCCCAGTCCCGGCCGAGCAGCCCGGTCAGCCGGGCCGCGGCCTGGTCCGGGAGGCTGCGGGACTCCACCGCCTGGACCCGGGCGACGAGCAGGACCGCGGCTGCTCGCGCCCACGCACGGGCGGCCGGCGCCACCCGGCTCACCCTGGCCAGCCAGGCGGCGGTCAGCTCATCGCGCACGGCGCCCGGGTCGGTCGAGGTGACCCGGCCCCAGGGTGAGGCGGCGATCTCGGCCAGGGCGGCCTCGACGGACGTGGTGCGGCGGACCCGGGTCCAGGCAGTGGACAGTGACCCCAGGTCGTGGGCGGGTCCGGGTCGCCCGCCGTCCAACCGGACCAGATGGCCGACGAGGTTCTCCCGCTCGAACGCCGCCGCGGCGGTACGGGCCAGGGTGGTCCCGGCCGCCGGCAGCCAGCCGGCCAGGACGCGGATCTCCCACAACACCACGTCCGCGACCGCGTGCTGAGCGGCCGCCAGGCCCGGCGGCGCCGTGACGACGTCGGCGTAGGCGGTGCCGACGAGCAGCTCTCGCGCCGATTCCAGCGACGGCGCCGCCCCGAGCCGGCGCGCCGCGGACTGCCCGAGCCGGCGACGGGCCATCGAGCGGGCCCGGACGCTGGCGGCCACCCACCCGGCGCTCATGGCTGCTCGGCGCCCTCGCGGGCATCGAGGCGCAGGCTCCGACGCACCGAGGCCACCACCCGGTCGGCCACCTCGGGCAGGTCCGGGGCGGCCCGGGCGAGCAGTCCGGCCGCGGCGGCGGCCGCGGCCTCGACCACCCGTTCGCTCTCCTGCCGGCCCGCCTCCCGGACCCCGGCAGCCGCCTCAGCACGGGCCTGTGCGGCGCGCAGCCGCCCGGCGTCCTCGATCTCCTGCACCGCCAGGGCCGTGCGCGCCTCTAGGTCCCGGACGGCGCGCCGTGCCTCCTGCCGGAGCGTTTCGGCCTGCGCCAGAACGGGTTCGAGTGCGGCGACCACTTCAAGCACCTCGACGTCGTCGCTCTCCCCGGAGGGCACGCCGACCCGGCCGGCGGCGCCTGGTGCACCGGACGGACGGAAGCGGTCCAACAGGTCACGTGCTGACATGGCGTCATCCCCGGGGACGGCGTGGGGCTCACCTGCGAGCCTGCGACGGCGCGGTCGTCCCGACGCGGGACGAATGTCGCCAGTCCCGGTCCGGCGGTGAAACAGCACGGGAGCCCGGGCGTTCCCCCGGGCGTTCTCCGGTCATGCGTGGACGCCGCCGGGTGCGGGCACCGAACCACACCGACCTGGCGCACGCTAGGGAAACGTGATGTGTCCGGCGCCGCAGGCCACGTCTTGGTCAACCCTGTCGTCGACCTCGTCGAGGCCACTGCGGACGGCGTCCAGGAGGTCGGCCGCCTCCGGATCCGGGGCGGCCATGGCGGCGAGGAAGTCGAGGGCCTCCCGGAGCAGGTGCAGCTCCCGGGTGCTGGCCCACCGCAGCGCCCGCCGGTAGTCCTGCGCCAGCTCCGCCGCCGCCCGGACCGTGTGCGTGACCGGGTCGGGGTCGAGCAGCCGAGCGAGCAGCTGCAGATCGACGCAGACAGCGCGGCGCCAGAAGGTCGGCGTGCCATCGGCCACGCTGCGGCCCTCGGCCAGGACCTGCTCGACCGGGCCCGGTCGATCCGTCCCTCGGACGGCGGGCTCCCCGCCCAGGTCAGGGACAGCTCTGCCCGCACGAGCTGGGCGAGCACCCCGGCCCGGGGCCGGTCGTGCGGACGGGCCGAGGCGGTCAATGCGGCGCGGAAGCACTCCGCCATGGCGCCCAGCGCCGCCGTCCGCCCCTGGGGGCAGGCGTGGGCCCGCCGCTGGTGGGCCAGCCCGAGCCGCCACAGCTGGTCCAGGTCGGTCACCGACCCGTTCGCCGACCCGCCGAGGATGACGATCGCGGCATCGATGGCGGCGGCACCCTCCTGCGGCCCGATCCGACGCGACAGGACCTGCTCGGCGGCCACCCGCACGGCGAGTTCGGCGCCGACTGCGACGTCGTGGAGGGTCAGGGCGCCGGACGGGTCGGCCGCCGCCCGCTCGAACCACTCGAGGGCGCTGGCGATCTGCCCCGCCTCGACGTAGGCATGGACCAGCCTCACCTGCACCCGTGGGTTGGCCAGCCAGATCCCGCCGGCCACCTCGGCGAGCTGGTGGCGGTACTCGCCGAGGGCGGCCAGCCCGCTCCCGGCGCTGCGGGCCACGGAAAGGGACTGCGCGATGTTGTCCACCGCCGTCAGGACCTCCTCGACGCAGGCCGGTCGCGGCGGGGCGGAGCGCCGGTCCACCGGCGCGCGGCCTCGGTGGGTCAGCCGGAAGTCGGGGTCGGCGTAGCACTGGTAGGCCCCCCAGGTGTTGACGCCCTGGTGCTTCTCCCAGGTCTCGACCCGGGCCCGGACGACGGCCTCACCGAATGGCTTGCCGCCCAGCAGGTTCTCGTACAGGGTGGTCGCGAAGGTGGTGGCCGCCTCGTCGTCCACCGCCCAGCCGCAGACCACCACGGCGCGCACACCGGCGTCGATCAGCTCGGCCGCGAGCGAGGCGGCCATCCGGTGGTAGTCGCGCCGCGGCGGCGGTGCGCCCGAGGGGGAACCCGTTCCCGCAGAGGCGGTTGCACGCGGGACCGGGTCGGCTGGCGAGGCGTCCGGGTCGGCGGCGGGAGCGACTGCCCCGAGGTGGCAGCAGTTGACGAACACCAGATCGGGCGCCTGGGCCATCTGGGCGACCTCGGTGGCCGTCAGGTACATGCCCTCACCGAGCACCACGCCGGTGACCCGGCCCGAGGGGCGACCGCCGTCCGCGTCGACGGGGAGGGGCAGGTCGCGTACCCCGTGCGCCGCGATGTGCACCACCCGGTAGGGGCGGGCGAACAGCTCCTGGACCACCCGCGTCGCGTGCGGGCGGATCAGGGTCGTGCACCGGAATTCGTCTGAGGTCAGGGCGTTGCCGACCTCGCGGGCCTCGTCCTGGGCTCCGGGCAGGACCGCCATCCCGCTGTCGGTGTCGCCGATCACCAGGGCGTCGCTGCCGGTGGCCGACAGCACTCGGGTGCGGAACTCCTCGCTGGCGAGCTGGCGGACCACGCCCCGCTCCAGGCCCAGCGGACGGCCGCCCTCCCCGATCCAGGCCCCCTGCAGCAGCTCCCACGGGTAGCCGGCAGCGGTCCGGTCGAGGACCAGGACGACGTCCTCGAGCGAGGGCGTCAGCTCCTTCAGCTCGGCCGGGACGAGCAGCTCGAACAGGGTCCTGGCCGAGTCCGGGTCCGGTGAGGGCGAGTCGACCAGGGTGGTCACGAGCCGGTCGACGAGCAGGCGCTGCGTGGCCACCGTGCGGACCGCGGTACCCGCCCGCTGGATGGGGGACTCGAAGCACAGCGATCCGTCGGGGCAGGTGTCGATCCGCACGCGCTGCCACCAGCCCGGGGGCTCGCTGAACACCGCGCGGCGCCGCCCGCCACGCAGGACCTCCAACTGGGGCTGGGCGGTGAAGAGCCCGCGCAGCTCGCCGGCCGAGGCCGCCTCCTGCAGGGCACGGACGGCGAGAAGCGCCCGGTCCTGCCAGATCTCGAGGATGTCGACCCGGCTCACCCGGGTGCGCATCCCGGCGCCGCGCAGCCGTTCCGTGGCCCGGCGAACACCGTCCAGCAGCCCCTGCACGCTCTCGGCAGCGCCGAGACCCCCCGCGCCGGAACCGATCAGGAGCGTGGACAGGGCCAGCTCCGCCGGCCGGCGACGCAGGGCGAGGGTCAGCACGGCGTGGGCGACGGCCCTGGTCAGCTGGCCCACGGTGAGGTGCCCGACCTCACCGAGGCCCAGCACCACCGCGCCCGGCGGGCCGATCCAGGCATCGTCGTCCAGGAACACCTGGCAGGTCTCGATGGGCCCCGGGTACAACCCCAACCGGGCGCACCGCGAAAGCCGCGAGCCGAGCACGGAGTCGAGGGCGGCCTCGGCGCTGAAGATGCCGTCGCCGGTGTAGTGCCCGACCAGCACGGGACTGCGGGCATACCGGACGTCGCCGTGGGCCACCCGGACCAGCGTGGTCGCCGGCTCGCCGCCGTCCATCGACTACACCGTCGCGCCGTGCGGCGTCTGGTCGACCTCGTCCACCTCGATCCGGGACAGGAACGGGGCGTCCAGCCGCTCGGCCCGGCCCTCGAGCTGGGGCACCTGGTCGTAGCGACCACGCAGCATCTCCAGCGTGCGCTCGTGTACCTGGCGATAGCTCGCCTCCGGGCCGAGTTCGCGCAGGGCCTTGACCAGGTGGTACGTCAACGCTCCGTGGTAGTCGTCGTCGATGTAGGCGTCCGCGGAGGTCTGGGTGTCCCGGCAGCCGGTCAGCAGCGACTCGGTGAGGTTGACGACGTGCACGTCGCCGGCCCCCCTGCGGTGGGCACTGCGGTTGCGGACCGCGTCCGGGCCCCGGGCGGCGCGCGCGGACTCGTCGAGGTCCTCCGTGCCCGCCCTCAGGTTCGGGTTCGGCAGGTACCGCGGCACCACGGGGGCGTCCGGCGGCAGGAAGACGCGGGTGTTGGACCCGGAGTGGCAGCAGTCCATGACGGCGGTGAGGCTCACCCCGTCGCGCAGCTCGTCGAGGGCGATCCGCAGCCAGTCGTCGAGGAACGGGTCGTCCCAGGACATGTCGTGGGGACAGAGGACCTCGTCGCGTCCGTCCGGCTCGTCGCCGCTGCGGTCACGCACGTGCGATCCGTGGCCGGAGTAGTGCAGCAGGAGCACGTCGCCGGGTTCGCCGGAGGACACCAGGTCGCTGATCGCGGACTTCATGGCGGCCTGCGTGGCCTGCGCGTCGACCAGCACGGTGATGTCCTCTGAGGCGAAGCCGAACAGGTCGGTGAGCACCCCGGAGACGTTGTGCACGTCGTTGACGCACCCGCGTAGGTCCGATCCCGGCTGCGCGTACCTGTTGATGCCGATCAGCACCGCTCGTCTGGCCATGATGTCCTCCGGTTCGCAGGGATCCGTTCGTGCCGTCACCGGGAATGAGGCGTGGGGCGCGCGGCGAAATACACCTCGCCCCGATCTGGGGGTGGGTGCCACCCCTGGTGGGATGCTGGTCCGCAGGTGCGCACCGGGCGAGCCGACGCTGACCGCCCTGCCCCTTGCCGACCTGGCGGCCCTGGTTCCGCCGCCGCGACCCTCGACAACGGGTAGAGGACAACCGGTGGAGCCGCCGTTCGTCCCTTTCAGGCCGGGATCCACCGCGCGTAGCGTCAGGGCATGTGTACAGCCGATGACGGCTTGCGGGCAGCCGCGGCGGTCCCCCGACCGGCGCCTGGTTCGGCGGTGGACCCGATAGCGCTGGAACCCGTGGACGAGGTCAGCGTCACCACGCTGGTGGAGAACACCTACGACGGGCTGCTCACCGACGACGAGCGCGTGCGGCGGGGCCCACTCGGTGCCGGCCGCGGTCCGGCCGAGCAGTTCGAGGACGGCGTGGCGCTGCTCGGTCTACGGGCCGAGCACGGGTACTCGGCGCTGGTCACCGTGCGCCGGGGGGAGCGGGTCAGCCGGCTGGTGTTCGACGCCGGACTCAGCCCGGAGGCCATGACGGTCAACGCTGAACGGCTCGGGGTGGACTTCGGCGAGGTGCAGACCCTGGTGCTCAGCCACGGGCACTTCGACCACGTCGGCGGAGTGATGGGCCTGATCCGCTCCCGCGGGGTGCGCCGGCTGCCGATGCTGGTCCACCCGGTGGTGTGGACCCGCCGCCGGTTCGCCTTCCCCGACGGCAACGAGCTGCCGTTCCCGACGCTCAGCAGGTCCGCGCTCGAGGCGGAGGGGTTCACAGTGATCGAGCGGCGCCGGCCCTCGCTGCTGCTCGACGACGCCGTCCTGATCACCGGTGAGGTCGACCGCACCACCGACTTCGAGCACGGCATGCCCCCGACCCACCAGGCGTGGACGGCGCGGCCTGGGCGCACGACGCCACGGTGATCGACGACCAGGCCGTGGTGGT
This sequence comes from uncultured Actinomycetota bacterium, assembly GCA_963750395.1. GTDB lineage: Bacteria > Actinomycetota > Actinomycetes > Actinomycetales > Kineosporiaceae > JADJPO01. The sequence continues at coordinate 471,239 of CAVVQM010000008.1, forward strand.
CGACGTCCGCGGCCGGGGGCTGGTGGTGGTCACCGGCTGCGGGCACGCCGGTGTGGTCAACATCGTGCGGCACGCCATGCGGCTGACCGGCGTGGACCGGCTCGGCGCCCTGATCGGCGGCTTCCACCTCAGCGGTGCGCCCTTCGAGCCGATCATCCCTGCCACCGTCTCGGCCCTCGCCGCACGGACGCCGTGGCCCGCGACGGGACCGCCCGCTCTGCGCGGCTGGCCGCACCGCGCGGCGCCACCTGTGCGGCGCTGCTGACCGCCACCTTCGACACCAACCGGAACGCCTTGCGGCGCAGGGACTCCGGCAACCCCGCCCTGGCCAAGTCCGGGCCGACCCGGTCGAGCTCACCGACGACGGGCTGCCGAACCCGCGCCGCTGCACGGCAGGCGCCACGACTCGATCTCGTTCGCCGCCCTGCGCAACCAACCGAACGAAACGGTCCTGCTTCTCCGTCAACCCACCACCCGCATGCGTCCTCCGGGACCGCCCCGCCGGCCGCGGCGTCACCCCTGCCGACGACGAAAGGCCCGCGACAGCGCAGGACGTCGCGACCAAACCAGCACCGCCCACCGCACCCCACGTGCGAATTACGGGGCCAACCCACGCAGCGTGAACCAGGCGACGCGGCGGCGCCAGAGCCAAACCACACCGACGTAGAGATCGGGGGCGACGAGACGGATCTCATCGCGGACCATGCGCGCGACGAAGGAGGTCTGCGAGTAGTCCAGCAGCACGCAAGGCGCGTCGTCCACCCAAGCGGGGGCGATCGACACGCGTGCCCTGATCAGCCTCAGCCCGAACGGGGTGATCTTGTTCTTCAGCTCTCCTCGTCGACGGTCTACAACCTTCCCCTGCCAGGCGATCACTCGGATCGCGGCGGCCAGTGGCTTGGCCGCCCAAGTGCCCGGGAAGAGCAGCGCTGTGCCTCGCATGTCGCCGTCGGGGACGCCGCCGTCCGGGCTCGATCGGAAGAGCGAGTCGATCTCGCGGTTGGTCATCTGGAGAAGAGCAGCCTCATCCGTGACCGCGGACGATGAGTGCGCGGGCTCGCGATCGCTCCCTGCAGCCATGGCTCTCCTCCAGGCACCGGGATAGTCGTCCACCGATCCGGCTGGCGATACGTCCACCCTGCTCCACCCTCGACCGCTTGTAAAGCACCCGCAGGGCCCACCGTCGGACTGCCGTCGCGTCTGACGAGCATTGACACAACGAGTAGACGCTGGAAGCGTTCGACCGGCGCCGCAGACGGCAGGGGAGGGGTGGTCATGCTCCGGAGTCCGAGTCTTGCGAGAAAGATTCTTGCCACCGTGCGAATCGTCAATGGGACAGCTGGGCTGCTGGTCCCCGAATTCCTGTTGCGCCGCCTGGGCACCGATCCCGCGGTGGACCGTTCCGGCATCTATCCCTTCCGCATGTTCGGTATCCGGACCATACTGATCGGGGGAGACCTGCTATTGCTGCAGGGCGCGGACCGACGGCGCGCCGCACGCCGCGCTGTATTGATCCACGCCACCGACACGGTTGCGGCCGCAACGGCGGGCTTCAGGGGTGACCTCCCGCGCAAGGCCGCAATAGTCACCACGCTGATCTCCGCCAGCAACACGCTGCTGGCCGTGATCGCCACTCGGGAAGTGCAGCAAGGGAATGAGGAACCATGGCCGGGTACGGAGCATCCGACCCCGAAGGGCTAGCGGCGGCACCCCCTCCCCACCGTGGGGGAATCGGCTGGAGGGTGTACGACTGGCTCGCGCAGTATGTTGATCAGCGAGTGGGCTGGGACCGTCTTCCCAAGCCGCTAGGCCTTGCCGTGCTGGTCGGACTACGCGACACGCTCCGCCGGCAGAATCTCTTCGACACGAACGTGGCGCCCGCGGTCAATCTGCCACCTTTAGATCCCCCCAGCGCCGAGCGCTTCACCCAACGGATGCCCGACGGAAGCTACAACGATCTGACTGACCCACGCATGGGCATGGGCGGGGCACGCTTTGGCCGAAACATCCCCCTGGCGGAAGCGAGTCCCGAACCAGAGGAGAGACGACTCACACCCAACCCCCGCGTCGTGAGCCGCCGCCTCATGACCCGCGAGATCTTCAAGCCAGCCCCGACAGTGAACCTCCTCGCTGCCAGCTGGATTCAATTCATGGTCAAGGACTGGATCTCGCACGGAGCCGGGGATCCCAATCTCGCCTACGACCTGTCCCTGCCCGCAGACGACGGGTGGCCGACCCCGCGCCTGCTGATCCCGAGGACCATCCCCGACCCCACCCGCGGGGACAAGGAGGACGGCTATCCTTCCACGTTCGCGAACATCAACACCGCATGGTGGGACGCCTCATCGATCTACGGCAGCACACTGGAACAGCAGAGCCGCATCCGTTCCGGCAATGACGGAAAGCTACGCGTCACACCGGACGGGATGCTGATCCTGCCCGAGGAACCGACGCTGGACCCCACGCAGGTAGCCGGCTTCTGGGTCGGTCTTGCCATGATGGGCGGCCTCTTCGCGCTAGAGCACAACGCCGTCTGCGACCGGCTCAAGGCAGCGAACCCCAGCTGGGACGACAACGAGCTATTCCAAAGGGCCAGACTCGTCGTCAGCGCCCTGATCGCCAAGATCCACACGGTCGAATGGACCCCCGCCATCATCAGCCACCCCACCACCGTGACGGCCCTGAGGGCCAACTGGTACGGGCTGGCGGGAGAACACATCCGTCGCAACTTCGGACGCATCAGCAACAGCGAGATCATCAGCGGGATCCCCGGGTCGGAGACCAACCACTACGGCGTCCCGTACTCCCTCACCGAGGAGTTTTCGATCGTCTATCGAATGCACCCACTGATCCCGGACGATTTCTCCATCCGGACGGCCGCCACCAACGCCGCCCTTCGCACCTACACATTCCGCGACCTGGCCGGACCGAACTCCCGCCAAGTCCTTAGCGAGATCAGCATGACCGACCTCTTCTACAGCTTCGGCACCTCGAATCCCGGCGCCATCGTGCTGAACAACTTCCCGCGGTTCCTGCAGGAGTTCCAACGACCGGACGGCAAGTTCACTGACCTGGCCGCCACCGATATTCTGCGGACGCGAGAACTCGGCGTGCCTCGCTACAACCAGTTCCGTCGACTCCTGCATCTCAAACCGGCGAACGACTTCGATGATCTGACCGACGATCCGACACTCGCGGCGATCCTCCGAGACGTCTACGACGACGACGTCGACAGTGTCGACACAATCGTCGGCATGTTCGCCGAGCGACGGCCAGAAGGCTTTGCATTCAGCGAAACCGCGTTCAGGATCTTCATCCTGATGGCCTCACGCCGTCTCAACAGCGACCGGTTCCTCAGCCGCGACTTCACACCGGAGATATACAGCCCTGCTGGATTCGACTGGGTCAGAGACAACGGCATGGCGTCCGTCCTGACGCGCCACTTCCCACAACTTCGAGCCGGCCTGCGCGGGCCGCAGAACCCCTTCGCGCCTTGGCGTAAGACCGGATGAACAACCATGTGCCTCGATTTCCGCCGGTGTGACATCGTCGCCTGGCGTGTCGGGTGGACGCCGG
>CAVVQM010000009.1:0-320830 GCA_963750395.1 uncultured Actinomycetota bacterium
GAGCCTCTTCGACGATCGCGGTTCCACCTGCCCGGCCCGGAACTGCGGACGACGCCGGCTTGAGTCGTGGGCCCAGGCCACTGAGGACTGGGACCCGTGGCTTTGGGCTCGACGCGCGGTCGATGGAATCGCGGCGGCGCGACAAAGCCGACACCGCGCGGGGCATTATCGGCACAATGTCCATATGCGCCACGATCGCCCTGTCTGGCCGAGTCCCGGCCGCCGTGCTCCGGAGTCGTCCATCAAGGGCGACTCGCCGACGCGGGTGCCAGCACGGCGTGTCGCGGTGGTGGCCTGCATCGGCTATTCCCTCCTGGTGTTGGCCGTGCATATGAGCACGATGAACGGTGTGGACGCAGGGGCTCGTGAGTTCTTTCGGCCCGGGGACGTCTGGGGGCCGCTCCAATGGCGGGCTGACGTGATCGTGGAGGGTCTCCGGCCGGGCCTGGTCCTCATCCCGTTCTTCGTGCTGGCCGCCGCCGTGTGCGTCGCCCGACGCTCTCTTCGCCCCGTGCTGCTGGCGATCCTTCTCTACGGACTCACCGCTGCAATCACGCTCGGTACCAAGGTGGTCCTTGCCCGACCCGACCCGGGTGGCCTCATCAGGGGGTACGGAGGGAGCTTCCCGTCCGGTCACACAGCGACCATCATCATCTGCTCGGGCGTCAGTGTGTTCTTGCTGGCTCCCGGAGCGCGCTGGGCATGGATGTGGCCTGCCATGCTTGGATCCATCATGGGGGCCGCGCTTCTCGTCCAGGCGGCGCACTGGACCACCGATATCGTTGGCGGTGCGCTCATCGCGGCTACGGTTCTCGCAGCAGCGCATGCCGGGCGTCTGGATCGATGGGCAGCCGGTGGCTTCAGCTCAGATGCGCACCCACGCCGTGCGAACCGTAGCGCCGTCTGTGGACCGCCGTAGTATCAGGCTGGTCAGTCCCGGTTCGACGTTCGACACGTCTGCGCCGACGTCTTGGACACCGGCGCTCTGGCCGTCATGGAAGCGCCGCAACTCGACCTGATCGAAGTCGGCCGGTACGACGTCGACACGCAACCGAAGGCGGCTGCCCTCCACAGACACCGAGACCTCTGCTGCAACGGATGCGTTCTGGAAGAGCAGCTGGCGGCCGGCGTCACGTTCCACTCCGCAATCCTCATCCAGCAGACTGTCGGCGACGAGGCGTAGCACTGCCACGGACGGCTCATACAGGTCGAAGGCAGCCTGGCTGGCTTTGAGCACGTGCGGAGGTACTGGCACCGCCCCTCCCCCGATCGCCGGGCAGCATCGGAAAGAGTCAAGACTACCTCGGCGTGGGCTACCGAAGGAGCGAGGAGCGCCGGGCAGACCCGGAGGCGGGCGTTCACATGGGATCGACGATGGCGCGAAGACGACGGGCGCAACGGCCCCGTGTCGGACCGATGCTGCCGATCGGGAGCCCCAGGTCCGCGCCTATCTCCTCGTAGGTCGGCCGGGGGTCCTGGGTAAGAAGCTCGACCAGAGACCTCCAGGTTGGCGGGAGCGAGTCCAGCGCCTGGCGGGCGGCGACAGCCTGCTCGTTGGCGATCAGCGCCTCATCGACGGGTGCCCCCAGACGGTCGGGCCCGTCGAAGACGGCGTCGTCGTCGTTGAGGATGATTCGCCGGCGGTGAGCGACGATGCGCAGAGATTCTCGTTGAGCCGTCGTGGCCAGCCACGATCCCACGCGGGCGGGGTCGCGGACGTCGTCGATGTGCTCGAGCAAGCGAAGCCAGGTGGTCTGGACCACATCGCCGGCATCGCTTTCGTTCAGTCCATGCCGCAGTGCGATGGCCCAGAGCAGAGCGACATATCGACTTACTAGTTCGTCCCACGCGCCGCGATCGCCGGCCGCTGCCGCCCGAACCATGCGAACGACTTCCTCGTCCTTCGCGGAGGAACCTGCCGTGTTGTCGGTGCGCCCGCGACTCACGGACCCTCCCTAGCGGTGATAGATCGTCGAGTAGGCCTACGGACGGAGACATCTGACGGACCCCGGGCCCGCGGCGGCGATCCACGTAGAGGACTTGCGACCAGGAGCTGGGCAACCCCCGAGAAGCCCGCTTCACCGAGCACGGACCGGCCTGACGTGATCACCCTGAACACCTTCCGCACCAAGCGATGTCAACCACCGACCAGCAACCGCGCTGCCTCACCACCTTGGCGATCGGCGACGCCCTGACGTTAAGCCCTCTTAGGGGTTGATCGGGCGCCTTTTATCTATGTCACTTATCGTCTCAGCCCCATCACTCCGCGTCGCGCGCGCGGCCCCGAACGCGAAACCTTCAAGGGAAAGCAGACGACTCTCGGTATCACCGGGGTCCTTCGACGATCGCCTTTATGACCTGCTCATGTGGTCGTCCCGCGTCCTGCTCAATGAGTGGGCACCGGACGATCACAACGCCTTCTCCAATGCCTGGGGGTTCCATGAGGATTGCCGTGTTCGGGCTCGGCTATGTCGGGACCGTGACAGCCGCGGGCTTAGCCTCGCGCGGTCACGATGTGTATGGCGTTGACGTCGATCCCGTCAAGGTGTCCACGATCCGGCAAGGCCGTAGTCCAGTCGTGGAACCGGGGGTCGACGACTTGATCCGTTCCGCGGTGGCGAGCGGCAGGCTCCGGGCCACGACTGACGCGCGGGTGGCTCTCGACGGGGCGGACATGTCCTTGCTCTGCGTGGGAACGCCTTCCTCGCCCCAGGGGGGCACGGACCTGCGTACTTGCGTCGGGCCGTGGAAGACATCTCGTCCGCGCTACGCACGCGCAGCACCGCCCGCCGTCCGGCTTTCACTCCGTCATCGTGCGCAGCACCGTCCCCCCCGGCACGGGCGACGACGTCGTTCGGCCCTTGCTTCGCGAGTGACCGCCTTCCGGACGGTTGGGCTGTCGGTACGGCCATGTGTCCGGAGTTCCTGCGCGAGGGATCCGGCGTCTCCGACTTCTTCAACCCTCCGTTCGTGGTCCTGGGCGCCACGGACACCCGCGTACGGCCAGGCGGTGACCGACCTGTTCGCCTTCATCGAGCTAGAGGTGCGCTTCCTCGACGTGCGCAGCGCAGAGGCACTGAAGTACGCCTGCAACGCCTTCCACGCCACCAAGGTCTCCTTCACCAACGAGATGGCCCGGATCTTCCGGACCATGGGGGTGGACTCGCGGCGGGTCATGGAGGTCTTCTGTGAGGACACCGCCCTCAACGTGTCCGCCGGCCTATCTGCGGCCCGGGCTTCGCCTTCGGCGGATCATGTCTTCCGAAGGACCTTCGGGCACTGCTGCACATGGCTCGCATCAACGCTCTCGACGTGCCACTGCTGGCCGGCACGGTCCGCACGAATGAGATCGTCGTGCGCGACGTTGTCGACCGAATCATCGCCGGCCCGTCGCACGGTTGTCGCCATGCTCGGGCTGAGCTTCAAGATGGACACGGACGACCTGCGGGAGAGCCCGAACGTCGAACTCGTAGAACGGTTGATCGGCAAGGGTTTCGACGTCCGGATCTACGACCCGATCGTCAACCCGGAGCGCCTGATCGGAGCCAACCTCCGCTACATCGAAGCAACGACTGCCGCACCTTCGCCGTCTCCTCGTCTCCTCTCCCGAGGTGGCGCTGGCGGGCTGCGACACGGCCGTGGTGGCCATCTCCGATGCGCGCGTCATCGATCAGCTCTGCGCGACGCCTCCACCACGAGTCATCGACCTCAACGGCCGCCTCGGCACGGCGGTCGAGCAGCTTGCGGGCTATGAGGGCATCGGGTGGGTCGCGTGAGCGGCTGCCCAGGCCAACGGAGCGGGCACGTCGGCACCGAACGTGCTGATCATCGTCCAGAACCTGCCGGTCCCTTTCGATCGCCGCGTCTGGCTCGAGTGCCGGGCCCTGGTCGACCGCCGGCTACGAGTGACCGTCATCTGCCCGAAGGGCTCGGGTGACCCGGCCCGGGCCACCCTGGACGGCGTGACGCTGCTCAAGTACCGGCCATACGCCCCGGGGGCAGCGCGCTGTCGTTCGTGATCGAGTACGCCTACTCGTTCCTGGCGACGGCCTGGCTGGTCTGGCGGGCACGACGCGAGCGGCAGCGTTCGACGTCATGCAGGCCTGCAACCCTCCGGACATCTTCTGGCCGATCGCGCGATGGCTGCGTCTTCGTGACGGGACACGGTTCGTCTTCGACCATCACGACCTGTGCCCGGAGCTGTACGACTCCCGTTTCCCCGAGGGGGCGCGCTCTGCCCCGGCGAGGACTATTGGCCCTGGAGCGCGCAACATTCCGGGCCGCGGACCACGTCATCTCTACGAACGAGTCCTATGCGGACGATCGCGGTCGGCGAGGCGGCAGACGGCCCAAGGAGGTGACCGTCGTGCGTACCGGGCCCGATCCGACGCGGCTGCAGCCCGCCCCGCCGGTCTCGGCCTGCCGGCGAGGCCGGCGCCATCTGGTCGCCTACATCGGGGTGATGGGTCCGCAGGACGGCGTCGACGTGGCCGTGCGGGCGGCCGCGCACGTCGTGCACGACCTGGGCCGCGACGATGTCTCGTTCACCTTCATGGGCGGCGGCGACTGCCATGAGCGAGCTGGTCGCGCTGCGCGACGAGCTGGGACTCACCGACTACGTCGAACTCCCCGGCCGGGTGCCGGACGACGACGGTGATCGACGTGCTCTCCACGGCCGACGTGGGTCTGTCGCCGGACCCGAAGAACCCGCTCAACGACGTCTCGACCATGAACAAGACCCTGGAGTACATGGCCTTCGGGCTGCCGGTGGTGGCCTTCGACCTCAAGGAGACCCGGGTCTCGGCGGCAGACGCTGCGATCTATATCGCCGACAGCGACCTCGCCGGGTACGCCCGCGCCCTCGTCGACCTGCTCGACGACGAGGCCAGCCGTGCGCTGATGGGCGCCAGCGGACGGCGCCGCATCCAGCAGGAGCTGGGCTGGCCGCACCAGCGGGCCGCCTACGTCGGGGTCTACGATCGTCTGGTCGATCGCGCCCCCGACCAGCTCGGCGAGCAGGATCCAGCCGCACGGGACACACACCGGTGATCGACCTACGGGAAGGCGCCCGGAAAGGGGGCCGCAAAGATCGCCCTACCTCAGGACCACACCAACCAGACCCGCCGGCCGTCCGCCGGGTCGGGCCTGACGTGTGCGGCGTGGCGGGTGCTTTCGGCCAGGGAGACGGCGAACGGCTGGTCCGGGTGATGGTGGACAGGATCGCACATCGGGGTCCGGACGCCGTAGGGGTCCGTGAGGTCGTCGGGGGCGGTGGGCTCGTCCATCTCGGGCATCGGCGGCTTGTCGATCATCGACCTGTCCGCTGCGGCGGATCAGCCGTTGGCCAAGGATGGACTGCACCTGAGCTACAACGGCGAGCTCTACAACTTCCGTGAGCTGCGCGCCGAGCTTGAGCGGGGCGGGGTCCGCTTCGTCGACTCGTTCCGACACCGAGGTGGTGCTGGAGGCGCTGCGGGCGTGGGGGATCGACGCGCTGCGCCGGTTCCGAGGGATGTTCGCGCTTCGCCCTGTTCGATGAGCGCCGGGGTTCGTTGCTGCTGGCTCGTGACCAGCTGGGGATCAAGCCGCTGTACGTGATGCCGCGTGGTGACGGCGTGCTGTTCGCCTCGGAACTCAAGGCGATCGTGGCGGCGGTCGGTCCAGAGCTCTCGGTGAACCCGAGGGCCCTGGTCGCCTCGACGCTGTTCTACTTCCTGCCCGAGGAGCAGACAGCCGTCAAGGGCGTCTACAAGCTGCCACCTGGTTCCTGGGCCCGTTGGGGACCCGACGCGACAGCCGGACCGCAGCAGTTCTGGGATCCCGCTGCGGAGGCACGCGCCGCAGCCGAGCGGCCCCCCGCGGACCTGGCGAGGGTGGTGGAGGAGTCGGTGGCCGCGCACCTGGTCGCGGACGTGCCGGTGGCGTCGTTCCTGAGTGGGGGGTTGGACTCGAGCCTGGTGACCGCGATCGCCGCCCGGCGCGATCCGTCGATCGAGGCGTACACGATCACCTTCCGCGCCGAGGACCAGCGGCTCGAGGCGATGCCGGACGACGCGGTGTACGCCCGGAAGATGGCGGCGCACCTGGGGATCCGGCTGCACGAGATCGAGATCAGCCCGGACGTGGTGGACATGCTGCCGCGGATCGTCGATGTGCTGGATGAGCCGATCGGTGACCCGGCGGCGATCAACACGGTGCTGATGTGTGAGGCGGCGCGGGACTCCGGGGTGAAGGTGCTGCTGTCCGGGATGGGCGCCGATGAGCTGTTCGGTGGCTACCGCAAGCACCTGGCCTGCCTGCTCGGTGCCCGCTACCAGGGATCATGCCGCGAGACGTTGCGTTCCAGGGTGATCGCCCCGGGTGTCAGGCGGCTGCCGGTGGCCGCGGGTGGTCGTGGGCTGCGGTACGCGCGGTGGGCGAAGCGGTTCCTCAGCTTCGCCGAGCTGGAGGAGGAGGCGGCGTTCCGGCGCAGCTACACCCTCTACGACCCCGAGAGCTCGGTAGCCCTGCTCGCACCCGGAACTGGCCCGGGATGTGGACGCCGTCGTCACGGCCCCCTCACGCGCTGTATGCCGACGGGCAGCTCGCCGACCACGTGAACCGGATGTGCCTGACCGACGCTCGGCTGTTCCTGCCCGGCCTGAACCTGGCGTACACCGACCGGGCCAGCATGGCCGCCTCTACCGAGGTGCGCGTGCCGCTCGTGGACCCCGCGGTCTTCCGGGCCGCGTTCACGTTCTCGGGCAGCCAGAAGATCAAGGGTCTGACACAGAAGGTGCCGCTGCGTGAAGCGGCCGAGGGAGTGGGTGCCCCGCGAGGTCCTCGATCGGCCCAAGGCCTCCTTCAGCGCTCCGCTGCGCGCATGGGTCGGCAACGAGCTGGGCGAGCTGATCGACGACGTACTGCTGGAGGGTGAGCTCGTCTCCGTGCGGGTTCTTGCAGTCGGCCCCGGTGCGTGCGCTGGTCGCCGACCAGCGTCCGGGCGGCGTGATGAGTCCAAGCAGCTGTGGCAGCTGCTGTCGATGGAGCTGTGGTAGCGCAACGTACTGTCCGCCGGGCGTCGGCGCTGCCTGACCGCAGCAGCCGTCAGTCGTGCCCGGGCAACGACTAACAGGAGAAGGTTCGATGAAGCAGGTTGCGCAGAACTACCGCTCGGGTGAGCTGACGGTGCTCGACGTGCCGGTGCCGGCGTGTAAGCCGGGTGGGGTGCTGGTCCGGTCGCTGTTCTCGTTGATCTCCACCGGGACCGAGCTGATGAAGGTCGGTGAGGCGCGGTTGTCGTTGCTGGGCAAGGCCCGGGCGCGTCCGGACCAGGTGCGCAAGCTGGTCGACTCGGTGGCGCAGCAGGGGGCGATGGCCACCTACCAGAAGGCGATGAGCCGGCTCGACAGCTACACCCCGCTCGGCTACTCGTTGTGCGGGGTCGTCGTGGAGGTCGGTGCCGGCGCCGAGGAGTTCTCGGTCGGTCAGGTCGTGGCGGCGGCCGGTAACGAGTTCGCGCTGCACGCCGAGGTGAACTGGGTCCCGACCAACCTGTGTGTCCCGGTGCCGGAGGCGGTGGCCCCCGAACACGCCGCGTTCGCCACCGTGGGAGCGATCGCCATGCAGGGGGTGCGCCGCGCCGAGCCCGGCCTGGGTGAGACCGCCGCCGTGATCGGGCTGGGCCTGATCGGCCAGCTCGTGGTGCGGCTGCTCGTCGCCGCCGGGGTCCGCGTCGTCGGCCTGGACACCGTCGCCGAGCGCTGCCTCGCGGCGGAGAAGGCCGGGGCGCTGGCCTGCGCCGCACCGGACGAGGCCGGGCTGGCCCGGATCGAACAGGTGCTCGCGGGGATGGCCGGCCGGCTCGGCTCCGGCGGTGCGGACTACGTGTTCCTGGCCGCCGGCGGTGACTCCAACGGGCCGGTCGAGGTCGCCGCTCGGCTGGCCCGGGACCGGGCCCGGGTGGTCGACATCGGCAAGACGAAGCTCGACCTGCCATGGAACGCCTACTACGACAAAGAGCTCGACGTCCGGTTCTCCCGCTCCTACGGCCCGGGACGCTACGACCCCTCCTACGAGCTGGACGGCGTGGACTACCCGGCCGGATACGTGCGCTGGACCGAACGGCGCAACCTCGGGTGCTTCCTCGACCTGCTCGCCACCGGATCGGTCGACGTCACCGAGCTGGTCTCCGGGGTGCACCCGATCACCGACGCCGAGAGCGTCTACGACCGGATCGCCTCCGGCGAGCTGACCGGGGTGGGGTTCCTGCTCTCCTACCCCGAACCCCCCGCCGCGCCGCAGGATGCCCAGCGGACGGTCCGGTTCACGCCTGCGGCCCGGGCAGCGCGCGACGCGTCCGGTGGACGGCGCCGCGCGCCGTCCGACCCGGTCCGGGTCGGGTTCATCGGGGCCGGGAACTACGCCACCTCGATGCTGCTGCCCCACCTGCGCGAGGGCTCCGGGGTGGAGCTGGTCGCCGTGGCCACCACGACGTCGCTGTCCGGGATGAACGCCCAGCGCAAGTTCGGCTTCGCCACGGTGACCACCGACGCGGACGAGGTCCTCGACGACGACACCCTGGACGCCGTCGTCGTGGTCACCCGTCACCACTCGCACGCCGCGTTCGTCGCCCAGGCCCTGGAACGCGGCGGCGGGCAGCGCGCGGTGTTCGTGGAGAAGCCGCTGGCGCTGACCACCGCCCAGCTCGACGATGTCCTCGAGGTCGTCACCCGGACCGGCAACGACCGGGTGATGGTCGGGTTCAACCGCCGGTTCGCGCCGCTGCTGGTCGAGCTGCAGACCCGGTTCGGGCCCGGGCCCGGGCCGGCGTCGGGTCCGCTGGCGGCGCGCTACCTGGTCAACGCCGGCCGGCTCGAGGCGGCCAGCTGGTACCTCGACACCGAGCGCGAAGGCAGCCGGTTCGCCGGTGAGGGCGGACACTTCATCGACACGGTCTCCGCCCTGCTACGCCAGGACCCGGTCGAGGTCTGCGCCGTCGGGACCGGCGACGACGTGCAGGCCGTGCTGCGCTACCCCGACTCCTCCACCGCCACCATCGCCTACCTGACCGGCGGCCACGCCCGCTTCCCCAAGGAGAGCATCGACCTGACCGGAAGCGGCCGCTCCGCCCGGCTGGACAACTTCCAGCGGCTGGCCGTGTGGACCCCGAACGGCAAGCACACCAAGCGATCCCTGAGCGGGATCGACAAGGGGCAGAAGGCACAGCTGGCCACCTTCGTCGACGCCGTCCGCGCCGGCGGACCGATGCCCATCGCCCTGGACACCCTGACGGCGACCACCCGGGCCACCCTCGCGGTCGGCACCAGCCTCGCCGAGCATCGGCCGGTGACCTGGTGAGCGCGCCCAGCCCTGGGCTGGTACCTGCGCCGACTACGGGCGATGTCGCCTGCCGAGGTCGGACTACGAGCCGCCGACACCGTGCGCCACCGCACCTGGGCCCGCCGCCAGGTCCACCCCGGCACCCCACCCCCACCACCGGCCGACCTGCTCGGTGACCGCGCCGCGCCGTCCGCCCTTCCGGCGGCGAGCCGGGACCTGCTCGACCCGGCGGCCACCGCCGCCCTGGTCGCCGCCGCGCAGTCGGTCCTCGACGGCACCTGGACGGTCTTCGGCGTGCCGCGCCCGGACAGCGCCGACCCGGACTGGTTCGCCGACCCGGTGACCGGGCGTCGAGCCCCGCAGCGCACCCTGAGCTTCCGGGTCCACCACCGCGACGAGGCCGAGATCGGCAACGTCAAGCAGATCTGGGAGCTCTCCCGCCACCACCACCTCACCGTCCTCGCCGCCGCCTACTGGGCGACCGGCGACGAACGGTACGCCGAGACCGTCGCCGAGCAGCTGCGGTCCTGGTGGCCGGCCAACCCGTTCCTGTCCGGGGTGCACTGGACCAGCGGCATCGAGATCGGCATCCGGCTGCTGTCCTGGGTCTGGATCCGCCGCCTCCTCGCCGACTGGCCCAAGGTCGGCGACCTCTTCGAGAACGACCACGACGCGCTGTGCCAGATCGCCTGGCACCAGGAGTTCCTCGCCGCCTTCCCCAGCCGCGGCTCCTCGGCCAACAACCACCTCATCGCCGAGGCCGCCGGAGCACCTGGCCGCCGCGAGCGGCTTCGGCTGGTACGCCCGCAGCCCGCAGTGGCGCCGCCGAGCCGCCGACGCCCTGGAACGCGCGCCTCGCCGCCAACACCTTCCCCAGCGGACTGAACCGGGAACAGGCCAGCGAGTACCACGGCTTCGTCCTCGACCTGGCCCTGCTCGCCGCCCTCGAAGCCGACGCCGCCGCCCACCCCCTGTCCGAGGGCACCTGGCAACGGATCGCCGCCATGCTCGACGCCGCCGCCGCCGTCACTGACACCACCGGGCGCCCGCCCCGACAAGGCGACGGCGACGAGGGCCGCGCCCTCATCGTCGACGACCCCCACACCCCCGCCTGGACGCTCACCCTGAACAGCGGCCGCGCCGTCCTCGGCGCCCCGCACTGGTGGCCCGCACCGACGCCCAGCGTGCAGGCCGTGCTGCCTGGGGCCCTCGCGCACCGCCGAGAGACGGGCCACCGACCAGGCTCCGCAGCCTGTCCCGGCCGCACCGCAACCGACCCGCGCGTTCCCCGACGCCGGGCTGGTGCTGCTGCGCTCACGCGCCCAGGACGGCCCGCAGATCTGGTGCCGTGCGACGGCGGCCCCCACGGGTTCGGCGCCATCGCCGCCCACGCCCACGCCGACGCCCTCGTCGATCGAGGTCCGTCACCACGGCGTCGACATCCTCGCCGACCCCGGAACCTACTGCTACCACGGCGAACCCCAGTGGCGGCACCACTTCCGCTCCACCGCCGCCCACAACACCCTCCAACTCGACGGCACCGACTCCTCCATCAGCGGCGGCCCGTTCCTATGGACCCGACACGCCGCCACCGTCGACCACCGACTGCGACACCGGCGACCAACCCGCTGCAGACCTGGACCGCCCACCACGACGGCTACCAGCCACTTGCCCACCCCGCTCACCCACCACCGCCAAGTCACCCTCAACTCACCCGAACGCACCCTCACCGTCACCGACACCCTCAACGGACCACCGACGGGGTAGGCACGACACCCCTCCACCTGATGTGGCACCTCGGCCCCGCCGTCCGGGTTCGCCTGGACGGCACGCGCGCCGACCTCACGTGGCGAGAGCGCGGGGCAGGCACAGCACGGGCGGCTCACGCTGCCCCAGGACCTGCGCTGGACGCTCCACCGCGGCGAGCGGGACCCTGTCCGAGGCTGGTACTCGCCCGCCTTCGCTCGACGCGTCCCATCGATGTCATTGGTGGGCAAAGGAAGCGGCGGATCATCGACACATCTCGTCACGATCCTGGAGTTGCCCTGACACGGGTATCACTCGGCATTCGGATCGCTCTCCTGTTTGGTGGCCCAACAGGGTCCTGTCATTGACGGGGGAGATCGCCACGTGGCTGAGCAGGGACTCGATCTACGCTCGAGCGCGGGTCTGCTGCGCCAGCAACGTCGTCTGCTGGCGCTGGTTGGCGCGGTAGGGCTGCTCCTCGGACTTACGTACGCGATCCTGGTTCCCGCCCGCCTGAGCAGCTCGAGCCTCATCCTGCTCCCGAGCGCCGGCCAGCGGGCAGCAGGGTACGGCTAACAGCGAGGTCGATACCCAGGTCCTGATGGTGCTCAGCACGACCGTTCTCGAGCGGGCAGGCCAGGAGATGTCGCCGCCTTTGGCGGCGGAGGATGTCGAAGAGCCGCCTTGAGGCGTCCGCCAAGACCGCGCAGTTGATCGAGATCCGTGCCGCGGACACCAGTGGGCTACAGGCGCGCGCGCTGTCCCAGGCCGTGGCTGAGACGTACATCACCTCGATCCGGGACACCGCACGCGAGGTCACAGCAGCCACTCTGAGCGACCTCCGCAAGCGGAGCGATGCGCTGGACAGCCAAGTGAACACACTGCAGACCGAGATCGAGAGTGCACTGGCTCGCCAGAGGGCGGAGGCTCCGGACTCACCGGAAGGCCGGCGCGAGGCACAGGTACTGGCGCAGTTACGGGCCGAGCAGGCCAACACCTCTCTGCAACTCGACAAGGTCAAGGACGACATCTTCAACTTCTCCACCCTCGGCAGCGCCTCACGAGCGGGGATCTCTATCGTTCAGGCGGCTTCGCCGGCCACCGGGCCAGGGATGTGGCGGCGGCTGAGCACCTTCGCACCGCTCGGCTTCCTGCTCGGTGGCATGGGCGCGGCCGTGGCGCTTCTGGTCCGGGCCCGGCGCGATCCCCGGGTGCGCACACGCGACGACCTCGCGGACGCCGTGGCAAGTACGGTGCTGGCCGACGTCCGCAGCCGTCCGCAACGCTCGGTCGCCGAGTGGTCAACCCTCCTCGCGACATATCGAGGTGGGGCCAGTGGAGGCATGGGCCTACCGGCAAGTCCTGCGGACGCTCACACCTGTTGAGTCCCAAGGGAAAGGACGCAAGGGCAATACTCGTCAGTCGGTCCAGCTCGAGCACCCGCGGTCGGTGACCGTGCTCTCGCTGTCCGGGGACGACCGCGCCTTGGCGATCGCTCCTCAGCTCGCCGTGTTCGCCTCGTCGCTAGGCATCGTGACCCGACTCGTGGTGGCCGGCGACCAGGGCGGCGCGGCATCCCTCAGGGCGGCTTGTGCAGGTGAGCGGCACCATTCTCATGCCGGGGTGCTGGTGCGGGCCAGACCGGCAGGGTCATCGGGGGACGTCGCGCCGACCCAGAGGATGGGCCCGACCAACGAGTCATCCCCCAAGGAACGCTCGGATCAGGAGCCACGAGAACACTCGACCCAATCGGTCAAGCGCCCCAAGGGAAAGGTCAGCGCCCTGGACGAAGAGATCGCCAAGAGGGTCGCCGCATTCCTCAAGAAATGGCCTCGACCCAGCTGGGACCAGCGGGAGCCGGCGCCCGCACCGGTCGAACCCACCGACGCCAGATCCGGATAACACCGAACCTGACACCGAGAACGTGACTCCCGGGCCTGAGGATTCGAACGCAGTCGTCACCGAGGAGGCGGCAGACCTGACCATCGTGGTGATTGCTGCCGACCGTCGTGAGCCGACGTTGCGCAACGCACCCGACACTGCGGTCACATTGTTGGCCATCGCGCCCGGCACAGCCACCACGATCGAGCTTGCCAAGCTGGCGGTCGCCGCTGACGAGTCGGGCCGCCGCATCGACGGAATCGTCGTGGCCGACCCGGACGCATGGGACAACACGACGGGCCGGCGCTCACTCGACGAGCGTGCCATGCAGACCCCGCTTCCAATCCGCCTGACCGGAACCGGTTCCGTGGCCTCACCTGCCGGCCAGCTCGGGAGCGTCCCGTGACCTTGGACGATGCGACTCGCACGGACGAACCCCGACTGGCAGTCAAGAGGCCACAGGGACCGACTGCGTCAGAGCCCCCCGTACCGATCCATACCTCGGCACAGCCATCGACGGCCAGCCGCGCCGTGTGGGATGACCCGGCCACGTGGGACGTCGGCGACTTCGCTCAAGAGAACCCGAACGAGCCCGTGCGCCCATTCGCGGCGCTGGTGAGCTTCCACTTCCTTCGGGCGGCCGTACGCCGACGGCTGACCTTGTGCCTGCTGACCGGGCTGGTCGGGATGCTGCTCGGTGGCGCGTTCCTCCTTGTCGCTCCGGGAACTCACTCAGCCAGGTCAACACTCGTGCTCGCCCACGATCCACTGGTCGACCCGTCGCGCGCCATGGCCACCGACGTCGGTCTTCTCGCCACCCGGACCGTCGCGGAGCGTGCCATCTCCGACTTGCAGATATCGCTGGACCCTCAGGACTTGCTGGACTCCGTGACGGCTGTTCCGCCGACGTCCGACGTCCTCGAGCTCACGATGAGCGCTCCGACGGACGACGAGGCAGTGCGTCGGCTCGACGCCTTCACGGCGGCATACCTGGAGTTCCGCGCGACACAGGTCTCCGCCCAGTCCGATGCCCTGCTGCAGGGATACGCCGACCGCATCAGCGCCGCGCAGGACCAGGTCAACGAGCTGAGCAAACGCATCACCGCACTATCCCGTGCGGGGGCTGCCGGGCAGGATCAGCTCGGCGAGACCATCACGAAGCGAGCCCAGCTGCAGAACCAGATCAGCTCGGTGGAGGAGTCCGCGCAGGACGTCACCCTGCGCCGGACGGCACTCATGGCGGCCAGCCGTGTGATCGACCCGGCGACCGTCCAGCCCGCAAGTGCTCCCAAGCGCATCGCTCTCGCGCTCGCCTCGGGACTGATCGGGGGTGCAGCCCTGGCCGTCGGCGGCGTTGTTCTGCAGTCGATCCTGTCGGATCGCCTCCGCCTTCGTCTCGAAGTCTCCTCAGCTTTGGAGGTGCCTGTGACGCTGAGTGTCGGCCGCCTCCGGCCTCTACCTCGGATGCTTCGTGGACTCAGGTTCCTGCCATCGGTCAGAAGGCGGGGGGATCGGCGTGCAGCTGACCTGCAACGGGTGGCCCACGCGATCGAGAGGGCGCTGCCCGAGCCAGGCCACCGGCAACGGCTGGCCTTGGCCTGCGTCGAGAACGCCGACGAAGTCCGAATAGGTCTTGCCGCCGCCGCTGTGGCCCTACAGCAGCGCGGGCGCGCGGTGGATCTGGTCGATCTGTCCGAGGGGGGTGGCCTCGAGTCGGCCGTCGCCCAGCTCATGCCAGGGAACGCCGAGGACCGCCCCGTTGTCCATCGCCCCTCTGTGATCCCCTCGCTGTGCGCCGGCCCGGCCGATCTCGACGCGACAGAAGCGCCGGAGCTGCTCAGTCTGGGCGACACCGGCGTGTGCCTGGTGCTCGCCGACCTTGACCCCCGGGTGGGCGCGGATCATCTGACGGCGTGGACCGAGCGGGTCATGGTCGCCGTCACTTCTGGTAAGTCCGGTGTCGATCGGATCCGAACGACAGGGGACCTGATCCGAGCGGCAGGACTCGAGTTCCCCTCAGCCCTGCTGATCCATGCCTTGGACGACGACGCCTCCCCCGGCATTCGTCCGGCTCAGTCGGCCGGGCGCATGAGCCGGACGGCAGACTCGAATGACGACGGCGGAGCTGAGACGCCGAGTGCCACGGAGTCCGTGCCCTCATGACGACCCTGCCCTTGCGGTCAGCTTCAGCGGCAAGGAGTCCCACTGTTGCTGGGCCGCTGCTGTTGGGTCTGCTGCCGGTCTGGGCGGCACTCTTCGGCAGCGTGTTGACCTTCTTGGGGCTCCAGACATTGGTGCCGATACCCCGGCCGGTCGGTCAGATGATCGCGCAGGGCATGCTGCCCCTGGCCTTGGTCCTGGCCCTGCTGGCGAATCCCGGTGCCGTAGTACGGCTCAACCCGTTCCTGATCGTCATGAGCATGTTCGCCGTGGTGACGCTCATGGTGAGCATCCACAACGACTTCGTCATCGGGTCGACGTACCGAGCTGTGCGATTGATCATCTTCGTCGTGGTGCTGTGGCTGCTTACCCCCTACTGGGGGAGACCCGATCTCCCTCTGCTACGAGCGCACCTGACCTGCCTACGCGCAGTGCTGCTCTCGGTGCTGGCTGGAGCGATCCTTGCTCCCGGCGCGGCGTTCTCCTACGAAGGTCGGCTCTCCGGGGCGCTCTGGCCGATCCCGCCGACCCAGGTGGCTCACTATGCGGCAATGCTGTTGGGCTGCACAGCTGTGCTGTGGTTCTGCGGTTTGATCCCAGGACGCTCCAGCTTGATCACACTCGTCGGGACCACCGCGGCCCTCGGGGCCACGCACACCCGCACGGCGCTGGCAGCAGGCTGCTCGGTCTGATCGTAGCCGGGGCCAGCCTGTTCGTCGGCCACGTGCGCGTGCGCCGCACCGCGACGATCGCGGCGACGGTCGTCCTCGTCGCCGGCACGTTCTTCGCACCGCTGCTCCTGTCCTGGGCGAGTCGAGGCCAATCCCTGGAGGAAGCCTCGCAACTGACCGGCCGCACGAAGGTCTGGTCAGACATCATTGCCGTGCAACGCACCTGGCTAGGAGAGTGGTTCGGTACGGGCTTGTCGAACAAGTCCTACGGCGGGCTCGCCATCGACAGCAGTTGGGTGGCCACCTACTACGAGCTGGGATTGTTCGGTGTCTGCTGCGGCATCGCGTTACTGGCGATTCTCGCAGTGACCTCCGTAACCCGGCCCCCAGGGCCACGCCGAGCCGTCGCCATCTTCATCATCGTGTACTGCCTCGTGGCCTCCTTCACGGAGACCGGGCTCGGAGACGCGTCACCGTACCTGCTGGAGCTAACCGTGGCGGCGTCATTGATAGCAACTCCCGCTGCACACTCTGCCGGGATGGCATCTCGCGGTATCGCAGGGCCTTTCGGCCGCTCTCCTTCAAGAAGGGATCGACGCACGACCAGGTGAGGCCAGGTCTCAAGCGGCCCCACAGAGTCCACCGACTGGCGGAGAGAGCGTGGAAAGGATCTGATGCCGATGCTGATCGAGAAGGACTCCAGGCACGTCGAGGTGAGCGCGTGAACGCGCCCGCATGTCGACTCTGCGGCGAAGAGCTCACCCGTACCTTCGTCGACCTCGGATCATCGCCCCCGTGCGAGAGCTACCTCGGCGCGGATCAGCTCGACCAGCCCGAGATGTTCTACCCCTTGCACGTGCGCATCTGCGACAACTGCCTGCTGGTGCAGTTGCCGGCCTATGTCGACGCTGCGGACATCTTCAGCGACTACGCCTACTTCTCGTCCTACTCCGACAGCTGGGTGGACCACGCGGAGCGCTTTGTCGAGGAGATCGCGCCACGGCTGGGGCTGGGACCGACCAGCCTCATCACGGAGGTGGCCAGCAACGACGGATACCTGCTGCAACACGCCGTTCGGCGGGGAATCCCGGTACTAGGCGTCGAGCCGGCCGCGCAACATCGCCGAGGTCGCACGAAAGCGCGGCGTACGCACCGAGGTGGCCTTCCTCGGAATGGAGACCGGCCGGGAGATCGCAGAGCGCCACGGCCGGGCCGACCTGGTCGTTGGGAACAACGTCTTCGCGCACACGCCGGAGCTGCTGGACTTCACCCGCGGTCTGCGCGAACTCGTGAAGGACGACGGCCTGGTATCGCTGGAGTTCCCGCACCTCCTGCGGCTCATCGACGACCGACAGTACGACACCATCTATCATGAGCACTACTCATACTTCACCCTCCGTACGGCGGCCATGGCTCTTGCCACGGCCGGTCTGACCGTCGTGGACGTCGTCGAGTTGCCCACGCATGGCGGGTCGTTGCGCGTTCTGTCGCAGCCCTCGAAGGCGGCGGCCAGCCGTCCGCCGCGGTGGCCAGGGTGCTTGCCGACGAGGAGGCCGCTGGCCTGCATACCGTTGACGGGCATGCGGGCTTCGGCGATGCGGTCTTGATGGTCAAGCGAGACCTGCTGGCGCTACTTGTGCAGGCCTCTCGGGAGGGCAAGTCAGTGGCCGGCTATGGCGCCCCGGGCAAGGGCAACACGTTGCTCAACCACTGCGGGATCCGGTCGGACCTTCTCCCGTTCACCGTGGACCGTAGCCCGCATAAACAGGGGCTGTTCCTTCCCGGCACGCACATCCCGATCCACGCGCCGGAGCAGCTGCGCGAAGCCCGGCCCGACCTGGTTCTGATCCTGCCCTGGAACCTGCGTGACGAGATCATGGAACAGCTGTCTTACGTCCGCGAATGGGGTGGCCAGTTCGTCCTGCCGATCCCCCAACCGACCATCGTCTGAGGAGTTGAAGGCTCATGAAGGTCGTTCTCTTCTGCGGTGGGCTGGGTCTGCGGATGCGCACGCACGTGGACTCGGCCCCCAAACCCATGATGTCCATCGGTGATCGTCCGGTCCTGTGGCACATCATGCGCTACTTCGCGCACTTCGGGCACACCGAGTTCATCCTCTGCCTGGGATACGGCGCGTCCTCAGTCAAGGACTATTTCCTGCGCTACGACGAGACGCAGTCGAACGACTTCGTACTCACAAGGGCGCTCAGCACGTCGAGATGCTCCAGTCCGACATCTCCGACTGGCGCATCTCGTTCATCGACACCGGCATCGACACCTCCATCGGGGAGCGTCTGCGCCGGGTCCGTCACCTGCTCGACGATGACGAGGTGTTCCTCGCCAACTACGGCGACGTCCTCACCGACGCTCCAATGGACCGGATCGTCGAGGACTTCCTGGCCTCGGACAACGTCGGCCAGCCTGCTGGCCGTGCCGCCGCAGGCGTCGTTCCACGTCGTGGGCGTCGATGGGGATTCGCAGGTGACCGAGATCACCCAGGTCGCCACGATGCCCATGTGGATCAATGGCGGCTATTTCGTTCTGCGCCAGAGCATCTTCGACGTTCTCCACCAAGACGAGGACCTTGTCGAGGACGCATTCGCCCGCCTCGCCGCGGTCGGTCGGCTGGCGGCAGTGCCTTATCACGGCTTCTGGGCACCGATGGACACGCTCAAGGAGCGCAGCACCCTAGAGGCCTTGGACCGCAGCGGCGAGGCGCCGTGGAAGCTCTGGGCCAAGAACACCGACCATGGGAGCCGGCACAATCCCGAGGCGCCGTCGGCCGTCGGTGATCTGGTCCTGGAGTGGGCCTGATGCTTGGTCTGACCTTCGGTGAGCGCCCGGGAGGTGTCCTTGCCCTGGGGGCCCATCCGGACGACGTCGAGATAGGTTGCGGTGGCACCCTCCTCCGCCTGGGCCGGTGCTGGCCGGGCCTGCCCGTGACGGTCGTCCTTCTCACCGGCTCCCCGAGCCGTCAGGCTGAGGCGCGTGCGGCCTGTGACCTGTTCTTGGCCGGGTGTCAGGTGACCCTGCACGCCTTCGACCTGCCGGACGGCCGCCTCCCATCGGTCTGGGACGGCGTCAAGCAGGGTCTCGAGAACGTGGCCGAGGACCTCGCCAGGCGAGGGGGAGCGGACGTCGTCTTCGCCCCCCGGACCGACGACGCGCACCAGGACCACCGATTGCTGGCTGAACTCGTTCCCACGGTGTGGCGCGACCACCTGGTACTCGGCTACGAGATCCCCAAGTACGACGGGGACATCGGCAGGCCTTCGGTGTACGTGCCGCTGGAAGAAGAGGTAGCTCGGGACAAGGTGCGCCTCCTGGAAAAGGCCTACCCGTCACAAGGCGGTCGGGACTGGTGGGACGAAGAGACCTTCCTCGGCCTGGCCCGTTTGCGCGGAATGGAATGCCGGAGTCGCTACGCGGAGGCCTTCAGCGTCTCGAAGGTGGCGCTGAGATGGTGAACCCGACCCGAGAAGGTGCCGGCGTCGACGATGCCCTGGTTGCCCACGTCGTATGTCGTGGGTGCGGCGATCCCAACACTCGGTGCCTTGTGGATCTCGGCCGGCAGCCGGCGTCCGACGACTTCCCGGCAGCGGACGCACCCCTACCGGACGACAGCTGGCCCTTGGAGCTGTGGTGGTGCCCGACATGCGCATTGGTCCAACTCGGCCCGGTTGAAGCCTTACTCGCAGAGCCGGTCCGCGCCGTAGAGTCGCAGACCAGCCGACGACATGCTCGACGGGTCGTGACGGCCCTGCTCGAGGACCAGCCCCACCTCGTCGGCCACTCGGTCCGGGAGTTCGCCAGCCACCATGGCGGGTCATGGCTCGAGTCCCTGGCCGAACGTGGGTGTCGACCGGCCAGGAGCGGCGAGCGGGCCATGCTCGTCGTCGACGCACACGCCCTTGCCCACGAGCAGGACGTCAAGCGCTCCCTTGCCGAACGGGCAGAGGCCCTCGCCCCCAATGGTCTCCTAGTGCTGGAACACCATCACCTGCTTCCGCTGATCGAGCAAGGACAGTTCGACACGATCCGGCACGGACACTGGTCCTACCTGTCCCTGACCGCCGTGCACCGCCTCGCCCCGACGCTGGGCCTCGAGGTCGTGCAGGCCATTTCCGAATCCGTGTTCGGCGGCAGCCTGCGGGTACTCCTCGCGCACGCGGCGGCAGGTCACCCAGTGGACGACTCTGTACCGCGGCTGTTGGCGGCGGAACAGGCAGCAGGGCTCGACGACGGCAGCGGACTCCGAACGTTCGGTCGACGCGCCCGGGAAAGCGCCGCGGCGCTGCATGCCTACCTGACTGATCAGCGTGCGGCAGGACGCCGCGTGCTCGGCTACGGCGCCCCGTCGAAGGCCGCCGTGCTGCTGGGCCTCAGCGGGGTCGGGACCGAGCTCCTAGAGTTCACCGTTGACGCCGCGCCGCTCAAGCACCACCTGGCGATCCCCGGCGGGCGAGTCCCGATAAGGCCGGTTGCCGACCTGGTGGCTGCCCGCCCGGACGTTGTCCTGATACTGACGTGGGATATCGCCGAGGAGGTGGTAGCGCAGCTCGAAGAGGCCGGGGGATGGGGCGCAGAGTACATCTTGCCCTTGCCCGTTGCACACACCATGCCTCGTCGATCAACTGTCGGAGTTCTACCGTGAAGGCCCTCCCGGGGGTGCTGAACGGGACGATCGTCTTCGAGCCGACACCACGCATCGACGAGCAGGGCTTCGTCGCCAGGACCTTCGACGCGGAGGTGGCCTGCGCTGCCGGCCTCGACCCTCGCAGTCTGGTGCAGGACACTCAGACCCGGACGATCAAGGGGGCCGTCCGCGGACTTCATCTGCGTACTGACGGCGGGGAGGGCAAGCTCGTCAGATGCGCATCCGGAGCCGTGGTGGACGTCGCGGTGGACCTGCGACCGACGTCCCCGACATACCGTATGTGGATGACCGTGGTCCTCGATGACGAGGATCATCGGTCGGTGTGGCTGCCGGCCGGCTTGGCGCATGGCTACCAAGCCCTTACCGAGTTCGCTGATGTGTGCTGCCGGGTCAACCGGGTGCACCAGCCGGAGTTCGAGGCGGTGGTCTGCTATGACGATCCCGACCTCGCGATTCCCTGGCCACTGCCGGTGACAGCGCTGAGCGCGCGCGACCGGAGTGCGCCGGCCCTCGGCGTCGTCGAGCCGATGCTGAACGACTGGTTCGGGGCCCTTGGGTGACGGAGGTCGACGCCGCTGACCCGGCATACACGGCCGACGGCGGCTGCACGGCCCCCCATGCCGAACAGCGCCGCCACGCGGCCATGAGCGTGGTGGGGCGCCTCGGCTGGGGCGTGGCCGACCAGGCGATCTCAAGCCTGAGCAACTTCGCCCTGGGCCTCTACGTAGCCCGCACCCTGGGTGCAGCCGGCTTCGGGGCGTTCAGCCTTGCCTATGTCACATATACGGTGGTGATCAACGCTTCACGCGGCACGGCCACCGACCCGCTGCTGGTGCGGTTCAGCGGCGCAGGCCGAGACCAATGGCGCCGCGCGTCATCCGCTGCCTCCGCGACCGCCCTTGCGGTGGGGGTGGTGACAGGACTGCTGTCACTGCTCGCCGGGCTGCTGCTGCCAGACCCGGTGGGGCCCGCCTTCCTCGCCCTCGGAGTGGGCCTTCCCGGGCTGATGCTGCAGGACAGCTGGCGCTTCGCGTTTTTCGCGGACGGCCGGGGGTCGAGGGCTCTGACGAATGACGTGGTATGGACGGTGCTGCTCGTTCTGGCGCTTTTCGGGCTCCACGCCTTCGGATTCGCGACAGTGTCCAACTGCTTGCTCGCCTTCGGAGGCACCGCGTCTCTGGCCGCGGTCGTCGGGGCGTTCCAGGCCGACCTGCTCCCTCGGCCCACGCTGGTCCGAATGTGGCTTCGGGATCACCGGCAGCTGTCGAGCCGGTACCTCGTCGAGAATGTCAGCGTCAGTGGCGCGTCCCAGATCCGGTCATTCGTTCTAGGTGGGCTCGCAGGCCTGGCGGCCGTCGGGTATCTCCGCGGGGCAGAGATCCTCATGGGGCCCTTCGTCGTCGTTCTCATGGGCATCAGCCAAGTGGCCATCCCCGAGGCGTCCAGGGCCTTCCGGCATTCGGCGTCCCGGCTCACCCACTTCTGCCTCGCACTTGGCGGTCTGCAGGCGACCGCTGCCCTCGCTTGGGGGCTCGCGCTCGTCGTCGTGCTCCCCCTAGGCCCGGGGCGTATCCTCCTCGACGACCTCTGGTCCGGGACCAGGCCACTGGTCCCCGCAGTCACGCTGAACGTGGCCGCTGCGTGCTTGTTGACCGCGGCTATCGCAGGACTTCGGGCCATGGGGGTCGCCCGCCGCAGCCTACGTGTTCAGCTCATCACCTCCGCGGCGTACGTCGTCTGCAGCGCGTGGGGCGCCATGATGGGCGGAGCCCTCGGAGCCTCCTGGGGCACCATGGCAGGGAACAGTCTCGGGGCGGCCGTGGGCTGGTATCACCTACGGGCCGCCCTGGCCGAGCACCACGACAAGGTCGCCGCGGAGGCGGAGCCGCCGAACAGCCGATGACACGTCGTCGCAAGGACCCTGAGACAGCCGTCGGGTGAAAGGCCTGGCGGACTCATGCGATTCGCATGGCAGCCGCCGGCGGATACCCCAGGTCCTGTGCCGCCACGGCACCCAGGAGTTCCCGAACCCTTGCTGCATGGCCAAGCGTGGCAGCATCCACTGAGGCGCTCAGCGTCAGCGCATCTGCCCGTACCCCGCTCACCTGCTCGAGGAGTCGGTCGGCGTCCACGGCCTGAATGTCCTGGCAGAACTCCTCTAGGCCCATCGAGGACATCAGGCGGCGGTTCTTGGTCGCATAGCCCAGCGACACCGTCGGCCGTGCCAGGCGCAACGCGCAGATCAGGTTGTGGAAGCGCGACGCCACGACGACCTCGGCCCGGGCCATCTCCTCACTGAGCTCGTCGAATGTCTCCACCTCCCGCACCTCGACGCCGCCGGGCGGTGAGTCCGGGCACCTGGCCAGCGCCGCCGCCCGGATCTCGTGGGCCACATCGAGGTCCACTCGGTCGCCACCGACGAGCACGACCCAGTCGCCTTCGTCGACAAGCCGACCCACCGCCGTCGCGAGCACCTCGACGTACCGCCGTCGCGTCTGCGCGCCTCGTACCGGGTCATCATGCGGGCCGTAGTACGCCATGACGCCGACCACGACGCGCCCCGGCTCGACACTTTGTCGCGGGGCGCTGGGGTGTGCGAAGGCCAGATCGGGCACCACCGCGTCCGGCTCCCGCGCTCCGCATGCCCGCATCGCCTCTGCGGACCATCCGTCCCGATAACTGACGTGGTGGGCCATCCGCACGGTGGCTGCGTACAGCCTGCGGGTGACCGCGTGAGCTGCGGGGTCTGCGCCCACGGCGAGCAGGATGAAGCGTCGTCCCCGGACCCTGCACGCCGCCGCGAGGAGGAACAGCCACAACGGCATGCCCCAGGGGCGGACACCAAGAGTGTCCTCGAGGACTCCCATTCCGGGCACGATGACGACGTCTGCTGACCCGGCCAGCATCCAGCTGCGCGGCACGTCAGCCAACCGGCCGGCGATCTTGCGCAGTACGGCGCGCGCCCGACCTGCCCCGGGCCGTTCTCGGTACGTCGACAGTGCGACGGCGGGAATGCCGTAGCGCGCCTCGATCTCTTCGGGGCACAGTGTGATGCAGCTCAGCTCAACGCCGCGATCGACGCTTCTGAGCCACCACAGGACGGTCTCCATCGAGGCGTCGTTACCGATGTTTCCACTCCCCAGGTAGCCGTACAGCGCAACCCGGGACACCGGGCTGTGTATTGGCTCACGCACCGTTCTCGCCGACCTCCACGCCTTTCGGGGCAACGGCGTCATGATTCCTGGTCAGCCGCGATGCCCAGGCCCGCTTGCCCAGGTCCCGGACGGCCGGGTCCGGGCTGAGAAGCAGCTGGCGTTTCCGTAGCGGATTCACGTGGCCGAGCAGCCAGAGCACGAGGTCAGCCGTGCAACGGAGCCGGTCACGCAGACCGATCGGGGCGAGCCAGATCGCGCGTAGGTAAGCGAACAGGTACTCGGCGATGAGGCGGACAACCGGGTGACGCAAACGGTTCGCGCGGCGGGGGTCTGCCTTGGCCGCCCGGTCGCGCAGACCACTGGCTCGTCCGACCCGACCGGGGTGGTCGCGCCGGAAGTAGAGGAAGTCGGGATGGTTGTGGAACGCGCCCATGCAGGGCGAGCTCGGCAACGAACGTCCGGTCCGGCAGATGGAAGCTGCCGTAGGGCGCGATCCTCTGGAGGGTCGCGGTCCGGATCACGCCGTAGATGTCGTCGCCACCCTGGGTGTAGCAGCAGGCTGCGGAATCGCGACTGGGGCACTGGGGACGTCTGTGGTCAACGGGTAGTCGTTCTTGTCCGTCGAGGACACCGGACTCGTCGACGAAAGCGGTCCACGCGTGGGCGACGACGACCTCCGGACGAGCATCCAGCGCCTCGACACAACGCTCGCAGCAGTTCGGGGGCGTACAGGTCGTCGTCCGACACCCACTTGAAGAACTCGCCGCGAGCCTGCGTCGATGACGTAGTTGTGGTTGAACGCCGCACCCCGGTTCTGCGCATGGTGCACGTATCGAACCCGAGGGTCGATCCGCACGTACTCCTCCGCGATGGCACGCGTGCCGTCGGTCGATCCGTTGTCCGAGATGATGAGCTCGAAGTCGCTGAACGTCTGCGACAGCAGGGCGTCCATGGAGGCGGCCAGGTGCTTCTCACCGTTGTAGACCGGAAGGCCGAGGGTCAGGCGAGGGCTGTTCTCAGGGATAGGCACGCCACTGCTCATTTCGTCATCGAGGTGGATCGGTCTGGACTGCGCACGGTAGGGGTGTACGATTCGCGCATGGTGACATCGCTCCTCACGAGGGTGGGTTCCTCACCCGGTCCGCAGGTGGGGAGGGTCCGACGTTCCCGAACGGCGCCTCCCCATCGGCGTCCGCTGATCGACGTCGGCGATTCGAGACGGGATTCTCCACGGCATACCGGTAAATACCGAGCAATTGCTCGACATTCGCTTCCGGGCTGAAACGCTCCGCGTAGGTCTGTCGCGCCCGCTTTCCGCGCTCGTCCCAGACCTCGGGCCGCTCGTCGACGTCCTGCAAGACATCGGCGAAAGCTGAGAGGTCCGTCGCGGGGAAGAGAGCGCCGTCCACGCCGTCGGTCACAAGCTCGGGGAAGGCGCCGTGTCTCGACGCCACTGAAGCGGTCCCGACGGCCATCGCCTCCACCACGACCAGCCCGAACGTCTCCTCCCACTGGGAGGGTGCGAGCACCGCACGCGAGCCTGCCAGGATGTGCGCCACCTCGAGCCGGGAGACATGCCCCAAGAAGGTGACCTTGGCATGGCTGGCTGCCCACCGGCGGACGTCGGCGGCCAGGTCCCCGCCGCCGGCGACCAAGAGCCGCAGCGAGGAGTGCGGCCGACGCGACGTGAACTCGTCCCAGCCACGCATGAGGAACGGAACGCCCTTGGCCGAGTCCAACCGACCCACGTAGGCGACCGCGTGCTCCGTCGGAGCATCGACGTGGGGCACCGGGGGGACGAAGTTGGGCTTGACGAAGCGCCGCTCGGCAGGCAGACCCACCGACTCGAGTAGGTCGCGCTGCGAGGCGGTGATGAAGATGTACGCCGAGACGAGGTCGTGCCAGGCGCGCGCGTGCAGAAGTGAGCCCAGGACGACGGGCCCTGTGGCGGCACGAGATTGGCGGTAGCAGCCATGGATCAGCGCCGGGCCGAAGGACCGGCCGAGGCACTCGTGGCAGACGCGGCCGTCCCGGAACAGCGCTCCATTCGCGCACGCGAGACGGTAGTTATGGAACGTGGCCACGACGGGAGCGCGTGCGCTGCGGCAGGCGTACAGGATGCTGGGGGTGATGAGTGGGAAGGTGTTGTGAACGTGAACGACGTCCGGAGCGAAGTCGTCGATCCGGGCCTTCAACTCGCGCCGGGAGTGCTCTCCCCACAGCACCCTGACCGGCAGGGTCGCGCGACGCAGCCGGGACCATGTGGCAATGTCCTCGCTGTGCCGCTGGTAGAGGGCGACATCGTGGCCACGTGCGGCAAGGGCGGCTGATTCCTGGTCGACGACCAAGTTCTCCCCGCTCGGGGCCGCCAGGCGGTAGCGATTGTGGACCAAGAGAACCCTCAACTCCGGAATACCCCTTTCGCAGAGGGATGGGACGCAACAGCCCGGACGATGAGGCCCCTCCGCACGCGCGGCCGAACGCCTCTGGTGTCGCCTCTCTTCGCCGCGACGCGGGACGGTCCTCGCATGGCTCAGGCGTAGGCGCGCAACGCGGGCTTGACCGGGCGGCCACGCAGGTAAGCATCCACGCCCTCGTCGAGTGCCTTGCGGTACACACAACCGGCCTCGAACACCGCCTCCGCCGTGTGTTCGACGTCCTCCTCGCTGAGGGCCGCGCTGACCACGAATGACGGAGCGATGACACCACGTTCAAGGAGTTCGGCGAGGAACAGAGTGCGAAAGGCCTGTGAGCGCTGCCCGTCGCCGTCCAGCGTCGCGTGGACGAGGTTGCAGGGTGAGCCGATGACGAGGACGTGCTCGGAGACGTCGGCAGCAGCCGTTGCCGCGCGCACGCGCGCGGCTAACTGCTCACCTCGAATGCGGAGCGTCGCAATCACGTCTTCATCGCGATAGGCCTCGACGACGGCCAGATGAGCCGCAAGCGCGTGGGTCTCGGCGCCGTGCGTCGTGGAGAGCAGAAACACGCGTTCCTGGTCATGGTCCAAACCGCCGAGGCGCATGTAATCACGCCGACCAGCCAGGGCTGACACGGCATAGCCGTTGCCCATCGCCTTGCCGAACGTCGACAGGTCCGGCTGGATGCCGTGCAGGGCTTGGGCTCCGCCAAGCGCGTAACGGAATCCTGTGATCATTTCATCGATCACCAACAGCACACCGTGCGCGTCACAGAGCCGACGCAATCCCGCGAAGTAGTCGGGGGGAGGGTCGGTCGCCGTCGCCGCCTCCAGCACCAGACACGCGACCCGATCGGGGTGGGACTCCAGCAACGCCTCGGTCGCGGCCAGGTCGCCGTAGCCGAACTTCAGGGTCATGTCGCGGGTGGCCTGGGGAATGCCGGCAGGCATGGCCGAGGCACCGATGAACCAGTCGTCGACGGAGAAGAACGGATGGTCCTGGCAGATAGCGACGAGGTCGCGGCCGGTGGCAGCCCGTGCCAGCCGGACGGCGGCCGTCGTGGCATCAGAGCCGTTCTTGGCGAATTTGACCATCTCTGCATGCGGCAACAGCGACAAGAGCGTCTCCGCGGCCTCGACCTCGATGGCCGCGGGGCGGGTGAAGTTCGTGCCCTGTTGGACCGTCCGGGCCACGGCGGCAGTCACTCGCGGATGGGCATGACCGAGAGCGACAGAACGCAGACCGCTGCCGTACTCCACATAGAGGTTCCCGTCGACGTCCCACACGTGGGCACCCGAGCCACGCACGATAACGGGAGCCATGCCCTCGGGGTACTGGTCGGCGCCCTTGGCGTAGGTGTGAGCACCACCGGGAATGACCCGGGAAAGCCGATCGGTCAGCCGAACGGACTCAGCATAGCTACGCCTGATGACGTTGCCGGTAGTCGTAGTCACTCAGGGTTCCCCATCTAGGACTCCAGTCGCTCGGCACAACACCACTCCTCTTCAGAAGAGCCGCGACCGCTCGAAGAGATACCGATGTCCAGCGATGACCTGATGACAGGAGTCATCCGCAGGGCGATCAAGGCCAGGGGAGTTGGTCCTGCCGGTACTCGGCGGCCCCGATGGACGTGGCGGACGGCGCGGAAGCCCTGCACCGCGTGATCCTTCGGGAGACCGTCCGAGCCTGCAGAAGCCTAACGAGCCCCCCGACCAACGACGACGGTGTGGCCGCGATCCTGTGACCTCTGAGGCCCTTGAGGAGAACTGGACACTCCACTACCCGGAGCGGCGAGCAACATCCCCCGTCAATACGCCCCGGTGCGACTGATCACAGCCCTCCAGGTGCGCAGCATGATCATCGCGTCGAGCACTAGCGACCAGTCGTCGACGTAGCGCAGGTCCAAGCGAAGCGACTCCTCCCAGGAGAGGTCGCTGCGCCCGCTCACCTGCCACAACCCTGTGAGACCTGGACGCACCCGCAGCCGCCGGGTCGCGTCGTTGTCGTACCGCTCCACCTCCTGCGGCAGGGGCGGACGCGGACCGACGAGGGACATGTCGCCGCGCACGACGTTCCACAACTGAGGCAGTTCATCGACGGAGAACCTGCGAATCACCGAACCCACACGGGTGACCCGCGGGTCCCTACGGATCTTGAACCTCAAGCCGTCGTCCTCGTTCAGGTGCGCCAGCGCCTTGCGTTGCGCCTCGGCCTCCACGACCATCGATCGGAACTTCAACATCTTGAAAGGCTTTCCCCGCACACCGATTCGGGTCTGCTGGAAGAGAACGGGACCGGGGGAAGATAGCTTCACCGCCACCGCTGTCGCCGCGATGATCGGTGACGTTGCTGCCATCAGCACCAGAGCCAGCACACGATCCAGCAGAACCTTGATCAGCATTCTGCCGCCGCGTACGGCGGGCCGCTCGATGGAGGAGCGAGAGACCCCCGCGAGTCGGGCGGATTCGAGCAAACGCGGGCCGGCGACTTCCATGATGCCTGGCGACACGATCAGGTCCACGCATCGCTCGTCGAGCGACCATGCCAGGCGACGAAGGGCGTGCCCCGACAGATCGGGGTGGGAGGCCACGGCGACCACATCTGCCTTGAGTTCATCCACACTCCCAAGAACGGTGTCGGGATCTGCCGTCAGGGAGACGCGGACGGCCGGATCGTCCTTCGGCGGGGCGACGTCGACTCCCGCTGACTGGCGCGATCAGCTGTTCGTGATGCAGGCGCCGACCGGCATCAACCCATGTTGAGGCTCACGATGCAACTGTTCCACCAGATGCTCGACCGAGTCCTCGCGGCCGACCACGAGCACGCGTTGTAGCCCATGGCCGGCAAGGCGACGTCTGTAGAGCCAGGAACGGAGCCGTTGCCGCCCGAAGAGGCTGAGGAGGAAGACAGCCGGGAGAGCGATCATGACATAGCCCCTGGAGAGCTCGCCCTTGACGACGAAGGATGTCGCGGACGTCAGCGCGAAAAGCGCCAGGGTTGCGTCTGCTAGGCGGCGGTGCTCGTCGGGTCCCGTTCCGAGAAAACGCCTCTCGTACCCACGTTGGGTCGCCACCACCGCAACCCAGATCAGGGGGACCAGGACGCTGATATAGACGTAGGACTGAGCCGCCTCGCTGCCGAAGCGCAGGGCCAAGCTCCCGATGCCAGCAACTAGGCCGGCTAGGAGGTCGGCCGCGATGACGATGTTCCGATACTTCCGCAGCAGCTGGCTCGCGCTGACACCGCCGGCGGCCGCTTGCCATTGCGAGACAACACCTTTGGTGTGCGAAGGCCCGCGGCCACGGTCACCCCGTCGGCCATCGGACGTCCGCGATCACAGCCACTGGCACTACCCCTGTTCATGCCTCAGTTGCGTCTTGAGGCTCAGCTCGCCCCCGAGCGACGCCTGAACTATATGGGCCGGGCCTCGGCCTCCGTGGGCTCTTGAACAAGAAAACAAGACCAAAGCGGCAGTTAAATCGGACATCATTGATCTTCATTACCAATGGCGATCAAGGGACTACTCAAGGCGACAAGCTCGAGGTATAGGTCTGCTTTTCTCAAGATTTCTTGGATTGCAAACATTTGTCATGTATCACGAGAGACCCAAGCGTGTCGTGGAGTCGAGTAGGCCGGTTCTCACGCGGCGACTCTCAGATGAACCGGCCGAGCCGTGCTCCTCCCCCGCGCACTGGGGTGACGACGCGGCCTCCGACGTGAGCCTGACGAAACGACTGCGCCGGCGGCCCCAACAGGGGGACCGCCGGCGCAACCGCACAGCTCTCTTGAGGCGCCTCAGCCCTCCTCGGCGGCGGGAACCTCACCGCCGGCCGCGGCCGGCTCGACCAGAGCCGGATCGGGCAGCAACGGGGACTTCACCGCGCCGGTGAAGGTGAAGTGCGCAGCCTCGCCCTCGCCCTCGGCGTCGACCACGACGATCTGGCCGGCCTTGAGCTCGCTGTAGAGGATCTTCTCGGACAGCTGGTCCTCGATCTCGCGCTGGATCGTCCGGCGCAGCGGCCGGGCCCCCAGCACCGGGTCGTAGCCCCGCGTGGCGAGCAGCGTCTTGGCCGCGGGCCGCAGTTCGAGCCCCATGTCGCGGTCCTTGAGGCGCTCGTCCACCTTCGCGATCATCAGGTCGACGATCTGGACGATCTCCTCCGGCAACAGCTGCGGGAACACGATGGTGTCGTCCACGCGGTTGAGGAACTCGGGCCGGAAGTGGTTCTTCAGCTCCTCGTTGACCTTGGCCTTCATCCGCTCGTAGCCGGTCTTGGTGTCGTTACCGGCCTGGAAGCCCATCTGCTGGCCCTTGGAGATGTCCCGGGTGCCCAGGTTGGTGGTCATGATGATCACGGTGTTCTTGAAGTCCACCGACCGGCCCTGGCTGTCGGTCAGCCGACCGTCCTCCAGGATCTGCAGCAACGAGTTGAAGATGTCCGCGTGGGCCTTCTCCACCTCGTCGAACAACACGACGGAGAACGGCTTGCGGCGCACCTTCTCGGTGAGCTGGCCACCCTCCTCGTACCCGACGTAGCCGGGAGGAGAGCCGAACAGCCGCGAGACGGTGTGCTTCTCGCTGAACTCGCTCATGTCGAGCTGGATCAGCGCGTCCTCGTCACCGAACAGGAACTCTGCGAGCGCCTTCGCGAACTCGGTCTTCCCCACGCCGGTGGGGCCGGCGAAGATGAACGAGCCGCCCGGGCGCTTGGGGTCCTTCAGACCGGCCCGGGTGCGCCGGATGGCCTGGGACAACGCCCTGATCGCGTCGTTCTGGCCGATGATCCGCTTGTGCAGCTCACCCTCCATGTTCAGCAGGCGCGAGGACTCCTCCTCGGTCAGCTTGAACACGGGGATGCCGGTCGCCGTGGACAGCACCTCGGCGATCAGTTCCTCGTCCACCTCGGCGACCACGTCCATGTCGCCGGCCTTCCACTGCTTCTCACGCTCGGCCTTGGCCGCCAGCAGCTTCTTCTCGGTGTCGCGCAGCGAGGCGGCCTTCTCGAAGTCCTGCGCGTCGATCGCGCTCTCCTTCTCCCGCCGCGTCTGAGCGATCTTCTCGTCGAACTCGCGCAGGTCCGGCGGCGCCGTCATCCGACGGATCCGCAGCCGGGCACCGGCCTCGTCGATCAGGTCGATCGCCTTGTCCGGCAGGTGCCGGTCGTTCAGGTAGCGGTCGGCCAGGGTCGCGGCGCCGACCAGCGCGGCGTCGGTGATCGAGACCCGGTGGTGGGCCTCGTAGCGGTCCCGCAGCCCCTTCAGGATCTCGATCGTGTGCGCCAGCGTGGGCTCGGCGACCTGGATCGGCTGGAGTCGGCGCTCGAGGGCGGCGTCCTTCTCGATGTGCTTGCGGTACTCGTCCAGGGTGGTCGCGCCGATGGTCTGCAGTTCGCCGCGGGCCAGCATGGGCTTGAGGATGCTCGCCGCGTCGATCGCCCCCTCGGCGGCACCGGCCCCGACGAGGGTGTGGATCTCGTCGATGAACAGGATGATGTCGCCGCGGGTGCGGATCTCCTTGAGCACCTTCTTGAGGCGCTCCTCGAAGTCACCCCGGTACCGGCTTCCGGCGACGAGCGCACCCAGGTCCAGGGTATAGAGCTGCTTGTCCTTGAGCGTCTCGGGCACCTCGCCCTTGACGATCGCCTGGGACAGTCCCTCGACCACGGCGGTCTTCCCGACGCCGGGCTCACCCACCAGACAGGGGTTGTTCTTGGTGCGGCGGGACAGCACCTGCATGACCCGCTCGATCTCCTTCTCGCGCCCGATGACCGGGTCGAGCTTGCCGTCGCGGGCGGCCTGGGTCAGGTTGCGACCGAACTGGTCGAGCACCAGCGATCCGGACGGCGTGCCCTCCTGCGGCCCGCCGGAGGTGGCCGGCTCCTTGCCCTGGTACCCGGACAGCAGCTGGATGACCTGCTGACGGACGCGATTCAGGTCGGCGCCGAGCTTGACCAGGACCTGGGCGGCGACGCCCTCGCCCTCGCGGATCAGCCCGAGCAGGATGTGCTCGGTCCCGATGTAGTTGTGGCCGAGCTGCAGCGCCTCGCGCAACGACAGCTCGAGGACCTTCTTGGCGCGCGGCGTGAAGGGGATGTGCCCGGACGGCGCCTGCTGGCCCTGTCCGATGATCTCCTGGACCTGCTCGCGCACGGCGTCCAGGGAGATGCCCAGTGACTCCAGGGCCTTGGCCGCGACGCCCTCGCCCTCGTGGATGAGGCCGAGGAGGATGTGCTCGGTGCCGATGTAGTTGTGGTTGAGCATCCTGGCCTCCTCCTGAGCCAGGACAACAACACGGCGGGCGCGGTCGGTGAACCTCTCGAACATCAGCGCTCCTCGTGTCCGATCCGTCGACGGCAGGCGCGCCGCTGACACTTGATGCTATCCCCGGCACCCGACCAGATCACCACAAGCGACGTGTGAGTCACGGCTGGCGACCAGACGGTTGTCAGGCGGGTCTTCCCGTGCTTCGGCCAACGGAGCCGGGGACTTGCGTGTTCCGGCTCGCCGGATCGGTGGCGCCATGTTCGCTGCGGGCAGAAGCGGGGCCCGCCGGACACTGCGTACCGTGGCGGCATCGGCGCCGCCCACGCGCCGGTCGATCCCAGCCGATCCCGTGCTCGCCCTCACGCGTGAGCGGGCCCAGAACGCTGGTCACGAAGGAGTGACGAGATGATCCACACCAGCCCGCTGCCGCCGGTCGACATCCCCGACACCCCGCTCACCGACCATGTGCTGGCCCGGGCCCGCGAGCACGGCGAGAAGCCTGCCCTCATCGACGGGCCCACCGGCCGCACCCTGACCTATGCGGAGCTGGACGGCGCCGTCCGCCGCCTGGCCGCGGGTCTTGCCGAACGCGGATTCGCCCCGGGCCACGTCCTGGCCCTGCTGGCCCCGAACCTGCCCGAGTACGCGGTGGTCTTCCACGGGACGGCCCTGGCCGGCGGCGTCCTCACCCCGATCAACCCGACCTACACGGCGCGGGAGATCACCGACCAGCTGCGCGACAGCCGCGCCGTCCGCCTGGTGACCGTCGCGCCTCTGCTCGAGGCCGCCTTCGAGGGCGCCGACGGGACCGAGGTCCGCCACCTGGACCTGATCGGTTCGCTCGATCAGGTACCCCCCGCACTGGCCGAACGGATCCGCGCCAGCGGGATCGCACTCGGCGAGCTCGCCGCCCTGGTCTCGTCCGCGCCCGGCGCCGAGCAGACCGTTCAGGTGCCCGTCGACCCCGATGACCTGGTGGTCCTGCCGTACTCCTCGGGCACCACCGGGGCGTCCAAGGGGGTCATGCTCTCCCACCGCAACCTGGTGGCCAACGTCGCCCAGGTCGTGCCCAGCGCCCAGCTGAGGCACGACGAGACGCTGATCGCCGTCCTGCCGTTCTTCCACATCTACGGCATGCAGGTGATCATGAACTGCGGACTGAGCGTCGGGGCCACCATCGTCACGATGCCCCGATTCGACCTGGAACAGTTCCTGGACCT
The DNA here is from genome assembly GCA_963750395.1 of uncultured Actinomycetota bacterium. Lineage (GTDB taxonomy): Bacteria > Actinomycetota > Actinomycetes > Actinomycetales > Kineosporiaceae > JADJPO01. The sequence goes on from CAVVQM010000009.1 coordinate 33,493, forward strand.
GCACCAGCGCCACGGCGTGACCCGCAGCTTCGTGGCCCCGCCGATCGTCGTCGCCCTGGCCAAGCACCCTCTGGTCGACGCCTATGACCTGTCCAGCCTGCGTCAGGTGTTCTCCGGCGCGGCGCCGCTGTCGGCGGACCTGGCCCAGGCCGCCGGCAGCCGGATCGGCTGCGAGGTCGTGCAGGGGTACGGCATGACGGAGATGTCGCCCGTCTCCCACCTCACCCCGCCGGGGGGTTTCACGCCGGGCTCGGTCGGCGTCCTGGCCCCGAACACCGAGATGCGGATCGTGGACCCGGCGACGGCCGCCGATCGCGAGGACGGCGACGGGGAGATCTGGATCCGCGGGCCGCAGAACATGGCCGGATACCTGAACAACCCGATCGCGACGTCGAACACCATCGATGAGCAGGGCTGGCTGCATACCGGTGACATCGGACATGTCGACGCCGCCGGTCACCTCTTCGTCGTGGACCGGCTCAAGGAACTCATCAAGTACAAGGGCTTCCAGGTGCCACCGGCCGAACTCGAGGCCCTGTTACTGACTCATCCCCAGATCGCCGACGCGGCGGTGATCGGCCGTCCCGACGAGGAGGCCGGCGAGATACCTGCCGCTTTCGTGGTCGCCGCTCCCGGCAGCTCCCCGACCGCCGAGACGATCATGTCGTTCGTCGCCGAACGGACCGCTCCGTTCAAGCGGATCCGCTCGGTGACTTTCCTTGACACCGTGCCGAAGTCCGCCTCGGGCAAGATTCTGCGTCGGGTGCTTCGCGATTCGATTCGCGGTGACCAGGTGTGATCAGATCAGGTGTGATGCAGACGGGTGGACTCTTGAACGACCGGTCCAGGGGCGGGCGCCGAGGAATATCGCCGGCCCCCGCGCGTCACTTCGCCTGCTCGTAGGCCTCCATGACCTCTGCCGACACCCGGCCACGGTCGCTGACCTGAAAGCCGTTCTCGCGCGCCCACGACCGGACGTCGGCCAGCGAGGCGCGGGCGGAACCGTTGCGTGCCTTCGCGCCGCGACGGGACGACGCGCGGCCGCCCATGCGACGGGCATGCCCGATCCAGGGGGCGATCGCCTCGCGGAGCGCTTCGGCGTTCTCGGCGGACACGTCGATCTCGTAGCTCACCCCGTCCAAGGCGAAACTGACCGTCTCTTCGGCCTCGCCGCCATCGACGTCATCGACCAGAATTACTTGAACCTTCTGCGCCACCGGGACTCCTCGGGGTATTGACCGGTCGTTACGGACTTCATTATGTCCACAACGAATTCAATTCCTCAAGTCCGACACGATTAAGGACACCGGGATCGCCCAGCCTTCATGGGATTGCGGTCGAACGGATTGCGGTCGAACCCCCCGATTGGGCCGAATGCCAAGCTGACCTCAAGGAATCCATAACAGGACGCCGCCGGGCGCACCTCGACCGCGTGGTATCCGTGCGCAGGGGGGCCACCACGCCACAATCGAATGTCGAGAACCGGGCGAATTGCGCCTGCCCCTCGATAGCGCGAACCCGGGGCACGCCGGCGCGATGGCCGCGGGCGGACTTCCGCCCATCACACGAGGAGAGCAGGTCCGGGACAGGTCTGGGGCAGGTCTGGAGCAGGTCGGGGACAGGTCTGGGGCAGGTCGGCGGCGAAGGGGCCTCAGCCGGGCTGCGATCCCGCCTCCGGCGTGCTCTCCCCAGCCGACTCGCCACCATCGCCGGGTGCGGGCAGGGGGGCACCGGAGGCGTCCGAGCCGTAGCGGCCGGCGGCCGATCGCTCACGACGGTCGGCGTGGACGATCGCGCGGACCACCACCGCGAACAGGACCAGCATTCCCAGCGACGGCACCACGGCCGTCAGGACGTCCGACACACGAGAAGAATACGTCCGACCCACCCCACGCCGACCCGGCGGGGGTTTCAGGCGTTGTACTTCGGCAACGCCCCGCGCACGAGTTGCGCGTCCCGTGGCACCCCCCGGCCGGCGCCGAGCGCGCGCAGCACGGTGGCCTCCTCCTCACGGCGTTCCAGCACCGCGCCGGCGGCATGGCAGACCCGTGGGTCGGTGCATCGATCGGCGACCTGGCGCAGCACATTCATCAGGGCCTCGTGACTGGCCAGCAGCCCCTCGATCGGCGACCCGGGCCAGTGCGGATCCTCGGTCCCGCCGTCCAGACCGGCCGGCAGATCGCCGCCGGCGCTCACCGCGACCGAGACGAGCAGTGCCAGGTCGCGCACGTCGCGCTCGACCAGCGGAGTCCACTCGCGCACGTCCTGCGGCGTCTGCGCGAGAACACCGATGTTGCGCAGGAGGTCCTCGGCCTGCAGCGAGATGGCCGAACGCAGCAACTGACGCACCACACCGGGAAGCGGCGCGGCGTCCGCCACGCCCGCGGCCGCGACGGGTCGCGGGGGTTCGGAGGTGGCAAGGGACGGCCTGCCGTCCGCGATCGCTGTGCTGGGGGCTGCCGAGCCGCTCATGATGTCACCCTTCGACGTTGAAGAATCACCGTGGGACGCGACCCTGTTCGGGCCCGTACCGAAAGGGCTTCGGCGTATCGCTCACAGGTCTTCAGTACCTGCGGCCACCTCAGTAGAGCGTGAGTCGCAGATCCAGGCCGCGAGCCTCGTGCACCAGGGAGTCGACGTAGACGTGGTCGACCCCGGCGCGGGCGATCCGGTTCGCATCCGAGAGCGGGAAGTCGCCGGAACAGGCCACCTCGACCCGCTCGCGCGTGGCCGAACGGATCTGGGCGACCGTCGTCGGCAGCTGATCGAGAGGAACCCGGTCGCAGACCACGAACCGGGCGCCCGCCTGGACCGCTTCGACCCCCTGCAGTGCGCCGCGCACGTCCACCTGCACCAGGGCCCCCGGCAACCGGCGCCGCACGGCGTCCAGGGCCTCGGCCACCGAACCGCAGGCGGCCGCGTGGTCGGCCGTCACGTGCGCCGCGTCGTAGAGCCCCGCCCGCCCGTTCGTGCCACCGCCACAGCGGACGGCGTACCGCTCCAACGGCCGCAACCCGGGTGTGGTCGAGCGGGTGTCCAGCACCCGCGCACCGGTACCGGACAGGGCGGTGGCCCAGGCCGCCGCCTGGGTGGCCACGCCGGACAGGTGCCGGATCAGGTTCATCGCGCTGCGCTCGGCCACCAGCAGTACCCGCGTGGCCCCGTGCAGGTCGACCAGCAGGTCACCGGGGCGTACCCGCGCCCCGTCGCGCATCCGGAGGTCCGCCGTGGGCACCGGCATGCCCATGCGCGCCGCCGCCTCGGCGAGCAGGACCGGCCAGAGCAGCAGACCGGCGGACACGCCGTCCGCACCGGCGATCACCTCGGCGCGGCGGTCGTCGTCCGCCGGCACCGTGGCCGCGGTGGTGACGTCCACCCAACCCGGCCCGAGATCCTCGGACAGCGCCCGGACCACCAGGTCACGGACCCACTGCGGCTCCAGACCCACGGCCGCCAGGGCGTCGCGGGTGCCCTCCTGCCAGGGGGCCCGGGGGCCCTCGGCCCGGTGACGGCTCATGCCGCTGGGCGCCGCATGCCGGGCGCAAGACAGGAGATCCGCACGGAGGCGTACGGTACCGGACCACTCACCGTTGCCGCGAAACCACGCCCAGCCACCGGGCGTGGCTGATCTGATGGCCGCACCGGGATGACGATCAGACTCCCTGGCCGTTGCCCGGGACGCCGACCGTCAGCGGCTGATTGTCGATCAGTCGGGTCCGGCCCACCTTCGCCGCCACGGCCAGGAGCGCCTCACCGCGGTACCACTCGGGCACGTCCTGCAACGACTCCGGATGCACCAGCACGAGGTAGTCCACGGCGCACAGGGGCTCACGGATCAGCACGTCGCGGGCGGCGCGGCGGATGGCGCTGGCGCCCTCGGGCGCCACGTCGTGACCGGCCTGCAGGGCCCTGGACAGGGTCAACGCCACCTCGCGGTCCAGCGCGGTGAGATAGCTGTTGCGGCTGCTCATGGCCAGTCCGTCGCTCTCGCGCACCGTGGGCACCGCGACGATCTCGCAGTCGAAGTCCAGGTCGCTGGTCATCCGACGGATCAGCAGCAGCTGCTGGGCGTCCTTCTGCCCGAACAGCGCCATGTCCGGGCGGACCAGATGCAGGAGTTTGGCCACGACGGTCAGAACCCCGTCGAAGTGCCCGGGGCGCGAGTGTCCCTCCAGCAGGGTGCCGAGCGTGCCGGCACTCACCCGGACCGCCGGGTCGCCCTCGGGATAGACGACGTCCGGCCCGGGCGCGAAGATCAGTTCCACGCCCTCCTCCCGGCACAGTTCGAGGTCGCTGTCGAAGGTCCGCGGATACTTGGCCAGGTCCTCCTTCGGGCCGAACTGCAGCGGGTTCAGGAAGATGGTCACGACGACCCGGTCGGCGAGTTCACGGGCCCGGCGGACCAGGGCGACATGGCCCTCGTGCAGGGCCCCCATGGTCATCACCACCGCCACCCGGCCCTGCAGGGCAGTGCGCGCCTCGGCCAACTCCGAGCGGGTACGTGCGACCACGGGATCGGACACTGTGCCTCCTCGGCCTGCGTTGCGTGCCCGAGCCGGGCGCGGCGCCGGGCCACGTTACCGAGCGGCCCGCGGTGTCGGGCAAGACGGCAGGCCCGCGGATCAGGGACCGGCCAGCGCACTCAGCAGCGCCTCGGCGTCCCGGGCCGAGAGCCTGCCCGAGGCGAGCGCCCGCTCCGCGGTGGCCCGGGCCATCGCCCGGTAGGCGGCCGCGATGTCGACGGACACACCGGGGTCATCCTCGGCCGGCAGGGCATCGGTGCTGCGGGTCAGCGCCTCGATCGCCGCCACGTGCGCCGCCACGGTGCCGGCGTCGCCTCGCGCGACCGGGCCGGTCAGCGCCCCGTCCCCGGCCCGCAGGGCGTTGTCCAGCGCCGCGGACAGCAGGGGCCCGAGCACCCGGTCGGCCGGTTCGATCCCGGCCGAGCGCAGCAGCTCCAACGCCTGGGCGACCAGGGTGACCAGGTGGTTCGCACCGTGCGCCAGCGCCGCGTGGTAGAGCGGGCGGGCCTCCTCCGGCACGACGACCGGCTCCGAACCCATCTCGACGACGAGGGCCTGCGCGATGGGCAGCACCGCGGCCGGCGCGCTCACCCCGAAGCAGCAGTCGGTCAGCCGGCTGAGATCCAGACTGGTCCCGGTGAACGTCATCGCCGGATGCAGGGCCAGCGGGATCGCTCCGCACCCGGCGGCCGGGTCCAGCGCCCGCCAGCCGTAGCGGCCCGACGTGTGCACCACGAGCTGGCCGCCCTGCCAGGCACCGGTCTCGGCCAACCCGGTCACCAACGGCTCCAGGGCGTCGTCCGGGACCGCGAGCAGAACCAGTTCGGCCCGCTCGACGATCTCGGGGATCCGCAGCACCGGGACACCGGGCAGCATGAACGTCCACCCGCTCCCGGCTGGCCTGCGACACGGCGCTGGCACCGACCACCGCGTGACCGGCCGCGCGCAGAGCGCTGCCCAGCACGGCACCGACCCGACCCGCGCCGACGACCCCCACGCCGAGTCGTCCGGGGCGGGACGACGGGTCCGCCGAGGCGTCGTGCGGCCGGGACGTCACGATGTGCTCACGGTCTGGTCGCGACTCAGCTGCGGGGCGGATCGGTCCATGTCCGCGACGTTAGCCTGACCGATGTGGGACGCCATGACCGGATCGCCGAGCTCGCCGAGCTCCGATCACCCTGTGGGGGGCGCGTCCTCGAGGTGGTCGATCTGGCCACCGGTTACGGGCGAACCGTCCGGGCGCTGCTGAGTGCGGCCGACGCGGCGACGAGCCAGACCGGTTCCGAACTGGCGATCCGGATCCATGCCGTGGACACCGGATCCGGGCTGGACGACGATCTGCTCGGCGACGTCCGGGTCCGCTCGGTGATCGCCGATCTCGCCGAGCCGTTGCCGTTCGAGGACGCCCGGGTGGACCGGGTCATCTCGGTCAACGTGGCCGAGCACCTGGCCGACCCCAAGGGCCACGTCATGGAGTGCTTCCGGGTCCTGCGCCCCGGTGGCCTCCTGGTGCTGGCCCACAGCGACTGGGACACCACGTTGTTCGCCGGCGAGGACGACGCGCTGACCCGCACCCTGGTCGACCGGTTCGTCTCCAAGGTGCCCCAGTTCGCCGAGCGGGCCGACGGCTTCATGGGCCGCAAGCTGCTCGGGCTGGCCAGGAACACGCCGTTCGAGCTGGTCACCGTGCAGACCTGGGCCGACACCCATCGGCGCTTCGACGAGGGTTCGGTCGGCTGGAAGGTGGCCCGCGGGGTGCTCGCCGCCACGGCGGACGACGCCCAGCTGGCGGCGAAGGCCGCCTCCTGGGTGAGCACGATGCGGCGGATGGCCGACGAGGGCCGTTTCCTGTTCACGGTGACCGACGTCGCGCTCGTGCTGCGTCGCCCAGAGGGCTCCTGATCGACCCGACGACGCCCTGGTCTCGGGCCTGGCGGGACGCGCTGTACGGGCCGTCGGGCTTCTACCGTCGCGATCCCGGTCCGGCCGGACACTTCCGGACGGCCAGCCACGCCGCACCGCGGCCGCTGGCGGACGCCCTGACCACGCTGGCGCGTGAGGTGGGTGCGGACGCGATCATCGACGTGGGAGCCGGCCGGGGTGAACTCCTCACGGCCCTGGCCGCCGGAGAGGGCCCGCCACGGCTGCACGGCGTGGACCTGGTCGCCCGCCCATCCGGCCTGCCGGACGTCGTGGGCTGGTCGGCCGGACTGGACGCGTTGCCGGCGGGCGCCCTCGCCGGCGCCCTCGTGATCGCCTGGGAGGTCCTGGACGTCGTGCCCTGCCCGGTGCTCGAGGTGGATCCGGCGGGGGAGCTGCGCGAGGTACGGGTCGACCCCGGTGGCCGCGAACGACCGGCGGGCCCGCCGTCGTCCGCGGACCTGCAGTGGTGCGCCCGGTGGTGGCCGCCGGCCGGGCCCGGCTCACGGATCGAGGTCGGCCGGCTGCGCGATGCCTTCTGGGGTGGTCTGGTGACGCGTGCCCGCCGGGGTGCCGCGCGGGCCCTGCTGGCGGTCGACTACGCGCACACCGCGGCGGACCGACCACCCCGGGGCAGCCTGACCGGCTTCCGGGCAGGTCGGCAGGTCCCCCCCGTCCCCGACGGGAGCTGCGATCTGACCGCCCATGTGGCACTGGACGCCGTCGAGGCCTGCGGGATCGAGGCCGGGGCGAGAACCCTGGAGTCGACCGACCAACGGACGGCGCTGCGGCGGCTCGGTGTGAGCGGGCGCGCCTCCGGCGACGCGACGCCGGCGGCGACGCTGATCCGGGCGGGTCAGGAGGCCGAGCTGCTGGATCCGGGCGGGCTGGGTTCCTTCGGCTGGCTACTGCAGGTCCTGCCGCCGGGGACGTGACCCACCCCACCCATCGCCGCTGCCCAACGGGGACGTTGGCCCTTCACCCTAGACGAGCAGGCACCCGAGGATGGGGTGCAGATCCAGACCCGGCGGAAGGGGCGCGACGCCTGATGAACAAGACCGCGAAGGCGGCGGCGGACCTGGCCGACCTGCTCGAACCGATGTCGGGCGAGATCGTGGACGAGGCGGTGGACGCCCTTCGCACGGCCCACTACGCGCACTACGAGTCCTGGGGCGAGACGCTCACCCACCGGAGCATGACCGACCTGTTCGAGCACCTGATGATGTCGCTGCGCGATCACGACCTGGTGTCCGTGATCCGGCACTGCGAGCAGATGGCGAAGCAACGCTTCACCAGCGGCTTCCGGCTGGTCGAGGTGCAGAGCGCGTTCAACGCCCTGGAGCAGACGGTGTGGCAGCGATTGGTCGAGGGGGTCCCCGCCGAGCGGGCCACGCACTATCTCGGGCTGCTGGGCGCCGTCCTGGGCGCCGGCAAGGACGCCGCGTCCTGCACGTACGTCCATCTGGCGGCGCACCACCACGCACCGGCGCTCAACGTGGAACTGCTGGCCGACGGCACCGTGTAGATGTACCCGCGAGGCCGCCGGGCATGACCCGGGTGGCCGCTGGATGTCACCGGGGGGCCGTACCCGGTGACGACCCGGTCGGCCCAACAGCGGCGGACCCGGCCCGCATCGACGACGACTCCACCTCGACGGACGTCGTCACGGCGATGCTGTCGCGGACGGCCTGGACTCGGAGCTGGACAGCGTGCTCTGCGGCGCCGACGCCTACCTGACCAAGCCGGTCTCGCCCGAGTCCCTGCTCACTCGGCTGCAGGATCTGCTCTGACGTCGGGGCCGGGCAGGTCCGGCTGAGACATCCACCGCTCGGGAGGTGCTGCCGCGCGGGCGCGGCGCGCCAGTTCGGCCTGTTCGGCGAGCAGGTGAGCGGCCACGGGAGCGGCCAGGTGACGCACCATGGGCGAGATCGGCCCGGGCGTCGAGTGCAGGTGGAAACTGGCCAGCCCCAGCCATCGCTGCAGCGGCCCCCGGCTCACCCCCAGACTCTGGGTGCGGGCGTGCGGGACCAGCACCAGCGAACGCACCAGCACCCCCTCGCGGATCAGCAGCGCGGTCCGAGTGGGCCGGAAACCGTTGCGCCGCCACGAGAACCAGTCCAGCCAACGCGCGGACGGTGGCGAGGTGCGGAAGCCGCCGGCTCCGCCGGAGCCGGTCAGTGCGGCGTCCAGCAGCGCGCCCGGATCCTCGCCCTCGGCGAGACCGAGATCGGGGAAGACGTACCAGAGCACCGCCGCCGCGTCGTCGCGCGGACCGACCGGGAGCAGGGTCGACTCCGAACTCCCCTCGTCGTCACCGGAGGCGCCGTACCCGGCGACGTTCACCTGGACCCGCCACCACCCGAGCGGACGCCACAACAGCGGCTGGCTCACCCTGACGGCCTGCACCCGCCCTGGCGGCACCGTCTGACTGCGTTGTTCGAGGAGCCCGTGCCGCAGCCGCAGACCATCCGGCGAGGTGGCCACCCGGAATCCGAATCCCCGGGTCAGCCGGCCCCAACTCGCTCCGACGGCACCGATCACGATCGGCACGAAGGCGGCCGGCCCCACCACGGGGGCGAACGCCATGGCGCCCAACGAGACCATCCCGACGATCAGCACCACCGCCGTGCCACCGGAGAGCAGGATCGACCCGATCAAGCGGCCGATGGGGACCTCCAGGCGGTGGTGCTCGGGGGCCCGGGGTGCCTGCTCGGTGTCGTAGGCGAGTCCGGCCGCGCCGGCCAGCAACAGGTTTCGCATCTGGCGGGCCGTCTCGTCGGAGAGGAAGGACAGCTGCAGGTTCGACTCCCCCGCCCCGGCCACCTCCACATTCAGGCGGGACAGCCCCACCACCCGGGCCAGCAGGGGCTGGACGACGTCCACGGCCTGGATCCGGTCCAGCTGCGCCAGCCGGTGCTGACGGAACAGGACCCCGCGCTTGATCTCGAGAACCTCTCGGGTGACCCGGTAACGGGTCATCCGCCAGGACAGGGTGGCGAGTCCGACACCGATGAGGATCAGGCCGGTCACGATGCCGACGGCGATCAACCAGCCGAGCAGGCCCAGACCCTGCGGGGTCATCCCCCCCGCCTCCAGCCCGCCGAAGATGTTCCGCCCGACGTCCTGCCCGACGAACACGAGAGCCACGACGAGGATCTGCCAGGAGGTGATCAGGGGAGTCAGGGGATGGACCCGGCGCCAGCCGTCGTCCACGTCCGGACCGTCCGGCGGGAGGTCGGCCGGCTCCTCGATCGGCGGTCCGGTCGTCACAACCCCGCCAACCTCGCCTGACCCCGTTCGGTGAGCTTGTCACGCAGCCGGGCCGCCTCGGCGGCGCCGACCCCGGGGATCCTGGCGTCCGTGCTCGCCGAGGCGGTGTGCAACTGCACCGAGGCGATCCCGAACGCGCGCGCCAGCGGACCGGCCTCGACGTCGACGTACTGCAGCCGGCCGTAGGGGACGACGGTGATGCTGCGCCACATGACGCCCGAGCGCATCACCAGTTCCTCGGCGCGCTCGGCGTAGCCCCAGGCGCGCACCTGACGACCGATGAGCCACCAGATCCAGAGATATCCCAGCACCGGCACCGCGGCCAGGGCGGCCAGGGCCGGCTGGTCGAACAACCAGCCGAGCAGCACCGCGATCACGATCAGGACGACGGCCGGCAGGGCCGCGCCCAGCCGGCGGACGGTGGCCAGCCGGGGCGATACCGGATGCCAGGTCACGTCGGGCGCTTCGAACGGGTCTGCTCCGGCCATGACTCAAGGGTTTCACAGGCATGTGGGTCACGGCGTCCGGGGCCTCGGCGGGCGGGTTGGTCTGCCAGACTCGCGCCATGGCCGGTGATTCGGTGGAGTCGCCCGCGGCGTCCTCGGCGGGCGCCGACGGTGCCTCGCCCCGCGAGCTGACCGTGGGCGTGGGCACCGCCGATCTGGCGACCAGCGACATGGTCCTGAACATCGGGCCGCAGCACCCGGCGACCCACGGCGTGCTGCGTCTGCGGATCGTGCTGGACGGTGAACGCATCATCAGCGCCGAACCGATCGTCGGCTACATGCACCGGGGCGCGGAGAAGCTGTTCGAGGTCCGCGACTACCGGCAGATCATCGTGCTGGCGAATCGACACGACTGGCTCTCCGCCTTCGCCAACGAACTGGGGGTCGTGCTGGCCGCCGAGCAGATGCTCGGGATGGAGGTCCCCGCACGGGCGATCTGGGCGCGTACCCTCCTCGCGGAGCTCAACCGGGTGCTGAACCACCTGATGTTCCTCGGGTCCTATCCGCTGGAACTGGGCGCGATCACGCCGGTGTTCTACGCCTTCCGCGAGCGGGAGGAACTGCAGGCCGTCATGGAGGAGGTCTCCGGCGGCCGGATGCACTACATGTTCAACCGGGTCGGCGGCCTCAAGGACGACCTCCCCGCCGGGTGGGCCGCTCGGGCGTCCGCCGCGATCGCCGCGGTGCGGCGGAGGCTGCCCCAACTGGAGAATCTGTTGGTGGGCAACGAGATCCTCCGCGCCCGCACCGCCGGGGTCGGGGTACTGCCGCTCGACCTCGCCGCGGCCTACGGGGTCAGCGGTCCGATCGCTCGAGCCAGCGGGCTGGACGTCGACCTGCGCCGTGACGACCCCTACCTCGCCTACGGGGAGCTGTTCGGACCCGGCGGTCCCGGCCGGGTGGTCACCCGGACCGCCGGAGACTGTCTCGCCCGGCTCGAGGTGCTGCTCGAGCAGGTCCATGTGAGCCTCGCCCTGGCCGACGAATGTCTCGCCAGACTCCGGGCGCTGCCGCCGGGACCGGTCAACGTGCGGCTGCCCAAGGTGCTCAAGGTGCCCGAGGGCCACATCTACCGCTGGACCGAGAATCCGTTGGGGATCAACGGGTACTACCTGGTCTCACGCGCCGAGAAGGTGCCGTGGCGTCTCAAGCTGCGCTCGGCGTCCTTCAACAACGTCCAGGTCCTCTCGCGCATCCTGCCCGGGTGCCTCGTGGCCGACATGGTGGCCGTACTGGGCTCGACGTTCTTCGTGGTCGGCGACGTGGACAAGTAGTCGTCGACGACCCGAGGGCGAGCCACGGGTCTCAGGCGCTGTCGCGCTGGGCCTGCGCCTCCCCGTCGAAGGCGCCGGGGGTGAAGTAGGGCGAGGCCGGCAGGTGTCGCCCGCTCGATCGCATCTGCCGTGAGGCGTGCCTGGCCGCGTCGGCCAACCGCCGCATCTGCACCTCGTCGACGTGGAAGGGCTCGCCGGTGGCCCGTTCGGCCACGTGCCGGCCGGACGGCTCGAAGAGGCTGGCCGCGCGCCTGGCGGGCTGCTCGAGGAACACCTCGAACTCACCGCGATCGGACTCGGTCATCGAGGCGAGGACCATGTCGTCGACCCGGACGGGCGAGGTGCGGCTCATCGTCGTGGTCCGCGGTGTGTCGGCTGCGGCCGTGCGCAGGTCGAGGACGGCGGCGGCCGGCTCGGGACGACGCGTCGCCCGCTCGACGATGAGTGCCGCCCCGATCAGGGCGAAGTCGCCGGAGTCACGCGAGCCGTCGCGGTGTCCCCGGTCGACGCTCTGACTGGGCCCGGGGTCGAGCCGGGGGACGCTGCCGGTGTGCAGCATCGGTGCGGCGGGACCGGGCTCGAGCTTGGGGAGCCCGGGGTCCTCGACCGGTGGCAGACTCAAACCGGTGATCGGGGTCGCGGGCGGCCGCTGGCCCGGCAGCAGCCCCGACGCCAGCACGGCGGCGGCCTCGGCGGGGGCGCTGGACTGCAGGCCGCGCCGGTTGGCGGTGAGGATCGGCAGGGACCGAGGGGTGATCGGGCCGGCGGCACGGTGCTCGGCGGAGACGATCGGCAGCGGGCCGGTGATCGGTGCGGGCGGTGGTTGCGGGAACAGCATCGCCGGCGAGGCGTCGCGTTCCCGCTTCAGAGCGGAGACGGCGGACTCGAGCTCCAGGATGCGCCGCCGCAGATCGCTGCGGTCGCGTCGGAGGCGGCGCCGCGTCCGCCGGGACGCGATCTGTTCCAGCAGCACGCCGCCGGCACCGGTGACGGCACCGGCGGCGGCCAGATCGGCCCGCCCAAGCGCCAGCCCGGTGCCACCGGCACCCACGGCCAGTACGGCGGCGGCGATCGGCGCGACACCGAGCGCTGCCAGCCTGGCGTTCGGCGCCCAGCGCCGATCGGTCTCAGAGGAACTGTGGCGACCCTTCACGGCGCCAGAGCCTAGGTGGAGTCGGCGCTCACATGCGGTAAGCACGCCTCGACACACCGGGGCGTGTTGCCGAACCACCTCCACCAGGCCGGTCGGAGGCAGCGTCGCTGCTCAGGGGCGGGTCCGGGGCGATCGCAGGGTTCCCGCGACCGTCCCGCGGGGGCTCGCGCGGTCACTCACCCTGCGTGAGGCCTCTTTCAACACCCGTTTCGCCAGTCACATGAGCCTCATCTGTGATGGTCGGTGCATCCAGACCCGCGAGTCCGTCAGGGGCCGGTCAGGGGCCCGACGCGTCAGTCGGACTGCTCCTCGTCGGCCTCGGGCGGGCGCCGGCACCAGCGCTGGCCCAGCAGTCCCGCCCCCGACAGCAGCGCAGCGCTGAGCGCGGTGACCAGGGCCAGCCAGAATCGCTCGCGACGCTGCCCGACCAGGTCGGGCAGGATGATCACCGCCTGCGCGAGGTACCAGCCGGTCAGCAGGGCACCCACGTAGCTCGACGCCGCTGCCAGGACCGCGATCCGGGCCGCCGTGAGGGGGCTCAGTGGACGAGGCCGCCGGCCGCCTGCCCAGCGCCTGACCTCCCGGGCGGCGGCCACCACGAGCAGGGCCAGCATCACCAGTGCGGCGCTGGAGGTCCAGGGCACCGGCAGCGGGTCGAAGCCACCCCGCTCCAGAGTGTCCAGCAACAGCCACGCGAGCACGGTGCTCACCGTGGCCGTGATCAGCAGGGCGACCGGTCGCGTCGACCTCATGTCGCCATCATCGCGGGCCCCCCGAGTCCTCGCCGCCGCGGGCACCCGGCAGGACCAGGGCGAGGTCATCGCGTTCGCGGACCCCGCCTCGATCGGCGGCCCCTTCGGCGAGGTCGCGCACCGAACCGATCCCCACGAGTTCCGCCTCGGGGTCGAGACGGGCCCACGGCAGGAGCACGAAGGCCCGCTCGGCAGCGCGCGGGTGGGGCAGCCGGGGCCAGTCGTCCTGCCGCGTCCGACCGTAGGTGATCAGGTCGACGTCCAGGGTGCGCGGCGCCCAACGCACCGACCGCGCACGGCCGAGCGCCGCCTCGATGCCATGACAGGAGGCCAGGAGTCGCTGCGGGGTGAGGGAGGTCGCGACGCGCAGCACGGCGTTGAGGTAGTCCTGCTGCTCGGGGCCGCCGACCGGTGCCGTCTCGACGACGGGGGACGCGCCGAGGACGGCGACGCCGTCCAGGGCATGGATCGCCTCCATGGCGGCCTGCAGCGTGGCCATCCGGTCTCCGAGGTTGGCGCCCAGGGCGATCACCGCCTCCGCCTGTCCGTCGTCGAGCCCTTCAGGGTCGGCAGGTTCGCGCCGACGATGCACGGTCACCGACACGTCCTCGAACGTCTCGCCGATGGGGGCCTGTGGCTTGTGCACCCGCACCCGGGCCGCGAGCACGCGTGGATCCCGCAGACAGGTTCGCACGAGCCGGTCGGCCAGAGTCTCGATCAGCCTGACCGGTTCTCCGCTCACCACCGCCGCCAGGTGCTCGGCCAGCACTCCGTAGTGGACCGTGTCCGCGACCTCGTCGCTGCGCGCGGCAGCCCGCGTGTCGACCTCGAGCTCGGCGTCCACGACGAAGACCTGCCCCTCTCGACGCTCCTGCGGATACACGCCATGGAACCCCTTGACCCGCAATCCTTTCAGCTCGATCAGGTCAGGCATCGCACACCGTCATCGCCCGGGCGACCACCCTGACCGCGGTGGCCGAGGCGGCGACCTCGTGCACCCGCACCGCCCACACGCCGGCAGCGGCCGCGAGAACCGTGGTGGCGGCCGTCGCGTCGTCACGACTCATCGGCTCGCCGGATTCACTCGTAATCGCTTGCGCGAGAAATCTTTTGCGCGATGTCCCGACGAGCACGGGATAACCGAGGGCGACGAGACGAGGAAGCGCCGCGAGCAGACGCCAGTTGTGTTCAGCCGCCTTGGCGAAACCGAAACCCGGGTCCAGAACAAGGGATTCGCGGTCCAACCCCGCCGTGAGCAACGCATCGACCCGATCCATCAGCTCGGCGATGACCTCCGACACCACGTCGTCGTACACGGCCAGGGAGTCCATGACGTCGCTGTGCCCCCGCCAGTGCATGACCACGTAGGGCACCCCGGCCTCGCGGACGACGTCGACGATCTCCGGGTCCGCCAGGCCGCCGCTGACGTCGTTGATGAACCCCGCACCGGCTCGGACGGCGGCGTGGGCCACCTCGGCGCGCGTGGTGTCCACACCCACCGTCACCGAGCGCCCGGCCAGCGCCTCGACCACCGGGACGACGCGCCGCAGTTCCTCCTGGACCGGCACCCGCTCGGCACCCGGCCGAGTGGACTCCCCGCCGACGTCGATCAGGTCCGCCCCGGAATCGATCAACTCCAGCCCGCGGGCCACGGCGGCGTCCGCGTCGAGCCAGCGTCCGCCGTCGCTGAAGGAGTCGGGTGTCGTGTTGACCACGCCCATGACCAGGCATCGTCCGGAGCCCTGCGGATCGCCCAGGCCGGGCGCGGACGCCGCCGCGGGGGGGATCGGATTCACCAGGTCAGCGTAGAGCCCGATCCACAGGTGAGGACAGCGCGAGGGATTCGTATGCACACCCCAGAGTCCGTCCTGACCTGCACCGATCCCGCATCGTCCACAGCCTGTCCACAGACTTCGACGCCGCGGTCCACAGGTGTACTGCGCGAGCTTCGCTGGACGACGGTGAGATCGATTGTGCCCCAACGGAAATCGGTCTCAGAAGGATCGGCTGATCGGGTTGCGGAACGACCGGGGACAGGACTACACATTGAACCGACGCCCACCGGCGTGAACGGTTCGGGAAGTGGTTCGACGCCTCCTTTCCCCGTCCCCCGGTCGGCGCCGGAGTGGATAACGACACCAGCCGCATCGCGATCGACGTGGATCGGACGGGCCCGGAGACGAGCCGGTCGGACGCACGACAGCGGTTGCCGTGGATGGCCCCCGGCAGGCTCGGTGACGGGACCGCTCCACCCGGCCACATCGAGGCGCCACCCTCGAACGGCACAGGTCGCGCCCCGCGTGACCGGCCGGTGACCGACAAGGCCCCTCCACCCCGTACGCGGAGGGGCCTTGCCATGTCCTGAGCGCCGCCATCGTCCCTCTGCGGCCGGCAGCGGCGGCGCAGCGACGCACCGACGAGGCGATCCGGCCGGGGGCTCAGCCGCGGCCGAGGATGAGGCTCATGGCCTCAGCCCGCGTCGCCGAGTTGCGCAACTGCCCGCGCACCGCGGAGGTCACGGTGCGCGACCCGGGTTTGCGGACACCGCGCATCGACATGCACAGGTGTTCGCATTCGATGACGACGATCGCCCCGAGCGGGTCCAGGGCCTGCACCAATGCGTCGGCGACCTGGGTGGTCAATCGCTCCTGCACCTGAGGACGACGCGCGTAGACGTCGACCAGTCGGGCCAGCTTGCTGAGCCCGGCGATCCGCCCGTCGCCACTGGGCACGTAGCCCACGTGAGCGACACCGTGGAAGGGCACCAGATGGTGCTCGCACACCGAGTAGACCTCGATGTCCTTGATCAGGACCAGCTCGTCGTGGTGGGCCTCGAAGGTTGTGGTGAGCACCGTGGAGGGGTCCTGGCGCAGCCCGGAGAACATCTCGGCGTAGGCCCGGGCCACCCGGGCCGGGGTCTGCTGCAGGCCGTCGCGGTTGGGATCCTCCCCGATCCCCAGCAGGATCTCGCGGACGGCGCGCTCGATCCGCTCGGTGTCGTATCCCTGCGCCTCGGTGCCCCGATCGGACACGTCAGGTGCCGCGCGGCAGGTCAGGTGGTGGCGATGTCGGCACCTGACCGATCGAGCCGTGTCCGTTGTCGACTGCCCGCTCGGCGGGGGTGAGCACCGGTGGGACCTGCGAGACGGTGCGCCGATCGCTGGACAACCAGACCGCCCGCTCGGGCCGCTTCACCACGTCGGCGAAGATCTCAGCCAGTTCCTCACGGTTCAGCGTCTCCTGCTCGAACAGGGCGAGGACCAGATCGTCCAGCACCTGCCGGTTGTCGTTGAGCGCGTGCCAGGCCTCGTCGTGGGCGCCCTCGATCAGTCGGCGAACCTCCTCGTCGACCACGCTGGCGACGTCCTCGGAGTAGTCCCGCTGGTGACCCATGTCCCGGCCGAGGAACACCTCGCCCTGGGGCTGCCCCAGACGGATCGCACCGACGCGTTCCGACATGCCGTACTGGGTGACCATCGCGCGGGCGATCGCGGTCGCCTTCTCGATGTCGTTGCTGGCGCCGGTGGTCGGGTCGTGGAAGACCAGCTCCTCGGCCACGCGCCCGCCCAGGGCGTACGCCAACTGGTCGAGCATCTCGTTGCGGGTGGTCGAGTACTTGTCGTCGGTGGGCATCACCATCGTGTAGCCGAGCGCCCGGCCACGGGGAAGGATCGTCACCTTGGTCACGGGATCGGTGTGCCGCAGCGCCGCCGCCACCAGGGCGTGGCCGCCCTCGTGGTAGGCGGTGATCTTCTTCTCCTTCTCGTTCATGATCCGGGAGCGCTTCTGCGGCCCGGCCACCACCCGGTCGATGGCCTCGTCGAGGGCCTTGTCGTCGATCAGGCGGGCTCCGGCGCGCGCGGTCAGCAGCGCGGCCTCGTTGAGCACGTTGGCGAGGTCGGCGCCGGTGAACCCCGGGGTGCGCCGCGCCACGGCGCGCAGGTCGACCTCGGGGGTCATCGGCTTGCCCTTGGCGTGAACCTGCAGGATCCGCTCGCGCCCGCCCATGTCCGGCGCGTCGACGGCGATCTGACGGTCGAAGCGGCCCGGGCGCAGCAGCGCCGGGTCGAGGATGTCGGGCCGGTTGGTCGCCGCGATGAGGATCACGTTGGTCTTGACGTCGAAGCCGTCCATCTCGACCAACAGCTGGTTGAGGGTCTGCTCGCGCTCGTCGTGGCCGCCACCGAGACCGGCACCGCGGTGCCGGCCGACGGCGTCGATCTCGTCGACGAACACGATCGCGGGGGCGTTCTGCTTCGCCTGGTCGAACAGGTCGCGCACCCGGGAGGCACCGACGCCGACGAACATCTCGACGAAGTCCGACCCGGAGATCGAGTAGAAGGGCACGCCCGCCTCACCGGCGACAGCGCGGGCCAGCAGCGTCTTGCCGGTACCGGGCTGACCGTAGAGCAGGACACCCTTGGGGATCTTGGCGCCGACTGCCAGGAACTTGGCCGGCTCGGACAGGAAGTCCTTGATCTCCTGCAGTTCCTCGACCGCCTCGTCGGCACCGGCCACGTCGGCGAAGGTCACCTTGGGCATGTCCTTGCTGATCAACTTGGCCTTGGACTTGCCGAAGTTCATCACCCGGGAGCCGCCGCCCTGCATCTGGCCGATCAGGAACCAGAACAGCAGGACCAGCAGCAGGATGGGCAGCAGGCTGATCAGCAGGGTCGACCACCAGGACGGCTGCGCGACCCGGTCGTCGTAGCCCTCGGACGGCTTGTTCTCGTCCAGCAGCCGGACGATCTCCTGACCGCGGGGTTCGACGTAGTAGGTGGACACCTTGGTGTTGCCGTCCACCGCGCTCTTCAGTTCGAGTTCGAGCTTCTGCTCGCCGTCGATCACCTCGGCGTGCTTGACCTGGCCGGACGTGATCAGTTCCACGGCCTGCGAGGTGTCGATCGGGGCGTACTGGGGCGGCGTCAAGGCACGGGCGCCGATCATCAGCACGATGATGCCGATGATCACCCAGATCACCGGTCCGCGGGTAAGTCGCTTCAGGTCCATCAACGCGGGGCGCTACGCCCCGTCCTTCCTGGTCGGCCACCCACGGCGGCTACGGCTTCGGGGTATCACGACGGTACACGTCCGAGTACACGTCCGATCTGTCAACGGTCTGGGCGCAGCCACTGTTCCGAGCGCCCCGCGGCGTAGCGTACGGCGCCGTCGTTGCGCGGTGTCCCGACGACTGCTCGGCACGCTCAGCGCGCGCTGTAGACGTCGGGCGCCAGCGTCGCCACGTCGCGCACGTTCCGATAGCGCCCGTCGTAGTCCAATCCGTATCCGATGACGAATTTGTCCGGGATGTCGAACCCGACGTAGTCCACCGCGACGTCCACCTTGGCGGCGGCCGGTTTGCGCAGCAGGGTGCACACCCGGACCGAGGTCGGTCCGCGCGAGCCCAGGTTGGCCACCAGCCAGGACAGGGTCAGCCCGGTGTCGACGATGTCCTCGATGATCAGCACGTTGCGGTCCGAGATGTCCCGATCAAGGTCCTTGAGGATCCGCACCACGCCCGACGATCGGGTGCCGGACCCGTAGGAACTGACCGCCATCCAGTCCATCTCGACAGGGAGGTGCAGCGCCCGGGTGAGGTCGGCCATCACCACCACGGCGCCCTTGAGCACCCCGATCAGAAGGGGGTCCTTGTCGGCGTAGTCGCGATCGATCTGCGCGGCCAGTTCGCCGATCCGGGTGAGGATCTGCTCCTCGGTCAGGATCACGTCAGCGACGGCATCGCCCAGGTCACGGGTGTCCACGTGGCTCCTTCACCTCACGGGCTGCCGGTCCAGCCAAACACTGCCACACGCGCGGCGGACCTGGAGCCCCCCGGGCAGGTCGAGTGGCCCCTGCCCGTGCCAGTCCCCGATCAGGGCGTCCACCGCGATCACGTGGACCCGGGCGAGCGCGGACGGCGGCGCGCCGGCCTGCCGCAGGGCGCTCAGCAGGGCCCGGCGGCGCAGCGCCGGCGGGGCGGCGGCGAGCACCGCGACGTCCAGCCGGTGCGGGGCCGTGCGGGCCCGGTCGAGCAGATCGTCCGCCAGCGCCTCGAGGCAGTCGGCGTCCTCGGCGAGCAGGGCCGCCGTCCGGGCCAGGGCGTCGACCAGGCCCGGGCCCAGGGTCTCGGTCAGGGTCCCCATGGCCGACCGCAACCGGGCCCGGGTGTAGGCGGGATCGGCGTTGGCCGGGTCCTGCCACACCGGCAGCTCGAGCCACTGCGCGGCCGCCCGGGTCTGGGCCCGCGCGATGTCGAGCAGCGGACGGCGGTAGAGCCCGCGGCGGACCGGCATGCCCGACAGCGACCGGGCGCCGGATCCGCGGGCCAGGCCGAGCAGCACCGTCTCGGCCTGGTCGTCGCGGGTGTGGCCGAGCAGCACGGCGTGCGCGCCGAGGCGCCGGGCCGCGGCGTCCAACGGCCTGATAGCGCACCGCGCGTGCCCCGGCCTCGGGACCGCCCCCGGACGCCGGGGCATCGACGGCCAGCACCTCGACCGGGTCCAGGCCCAGCCCGCGGCAGACGGCGGCGGTCCGCTGCGCGACGGCGGCCGAGTCCGGGTGCCAGCCGTGGTCGACCACCAGCGCCCCGGAGCGCAGGCACACGGCCTGCCGCCTCCGGTGCTCGGCGGCGGTCACGAAGGCGGTGGCGGCGGCGAGGGTCAGCGAGTCGGCGCCGCCGCTGCACGCGACCATGACGAGGGCTCCGTCCGGCAGGTCGGCGAGCGCCTCGGCGACGGCGGTCCGGACGGCGGCCACCGACGGGTCGAGCGGCGGGCGGGATCGGTTGCACCCCAGGGGTTCCCGGGCGGACACGGGAGCACTCAGCCGTGCACGCGTCGGACCCAGGCGCCCGGCTCGGCCATCTCGGCCGGGGTCGGCATGGCCTGCGGGCCGGTCCAGACCCGGTTGAAGCCGTCGACGCCGACCGCCGTGGTGACCTCCCGCACGAACCGCGCCCCGTCCGCGTACTGGCGCATCTTGGCGTCCAGACCGAGCAGGCGGCGCAGCACCCGGTCCAGCGCACCACGACCGGCGCGGCGGGCGCCGAACCGGGACCGGATCGTGGCGACCGTGGGCACGACGTCGGGGCCCACGGCGTCCATCGCCACGTCGGCGTGACCCTCCAGCAGGGACATCACCGCGGTGATCCTGGCCAGCCGCTCGCGCTGGGCGGGGGTGACCGCGAGGTCGACCAGCGACGTCGCGTCGTCGGTCTCCTGGCCTCGCAGCAGCTCCGGCAGCTCGCGCGCCGCTCTGATGATCCGAGCCACGAGCTGGCCGGGATCGGTGGTGAGTTCGCCGATCAGCTCACCGATCTCCTGCTCCAGGTGGGCGGCGAGCCAGGGATTCGCGCCGAACTGCACCCGGTGGGTCTCCTCGTGCAGGCACACCCAGAGTCGGAAGTCGCCTGGGTCGACGACCAACTCCCGCTCGACGTGCACGACATTGGGGGCGACCAACAGCAGCCGCCCGGGCTCGGAGAAGGGGTCGTACTGGCCGAGGACCCGGGAGGCCAGGAAGCCGAGCAGGGCGCCGACCTCGGCGCCGGTCACCCGCCCGCCCACCCCGACCAGGACGGCCGGCGGACGGCGGGCGCCGCGGCGGGCGAAACTCTCCTGCAGCGCCGGCCCGAGGAGTCGGCGGAACCCGACGACATTGGCCTCGGCCCAGCCGCGACGGTCCACCACCCGCACGGCGTCGGAGTCGGCCGGACAGGACAGCCGCGTGACCTCGGCGATGTGCGGAGCGGCCGCCCGAGCCGCCTCGTGCAGGGCGGTGACCGCCTGTTGAGCCTCGTCGCGGCCCACCTGGGGCCCGGGTCCGGCCAGCCGGGCCGCCGTCCGCACGGCGAAGTCCCAGTCGATCAGTTGGTCGACGGGATCGTCCGCGTCCTGCGGGGCTGAGGACCGGGACGACTCGACGGGGGCGGCGCACATGGGGCAACGGTACGTGGGCTCAGCGGCAGCCGCAGCCGGCCAGTGTCGCGGCGAGTGCGTCGAGACCGTTGCGGGCCGTGCCGGTCGCGCCGACCCGGTCGGCCAGCACGGCGAAGGCGAGCATCCGCCCGTCGGCGTCGACCACCGTGCCGGCCAGCGCGCTGGTGCCGGTCAGGGTCCCGGTCTTGGCCCGGACGAGACCGCGCGCCGGCGCGGAGGGGCCCGCGGCGAACCGGTCGGTCAGGGTTCCGGACGCTCCGGCCACCGGCAGCCCGGTCAGGACGGCGCGCAGCTCGGGGTGCTCCGCCGAGGCGGCCAGTTCGAGCACGGCGACGATGGTGGCCGGGGCGAGGCTGTACCCGCTGCCCAGGCCGCTGCCACCGGGCAGGCTCTGGCCGTCGGTCGCGACCCCGAGCAGGGCCAGCCGGTCCAGGACGGCGGCGCCGCCACCGGCGAAGGTGGCCGGACGGTTGCTGCTCACCGCGGCCAGCAGCACCAGGGCCTCGGCGACGGTGTTGTCGCTGTCGGTGAGGGCGTGTTCGACCAGGTCGGCCAGCGGCGCCGAACGCACTTCGCCGAGCACCGCGGCGTCCGCCGGCACGGGGGTGCTCACGCGGGCCGGCGGACCGGTGACCCGGACGCCGTGGGTCTCGAGCAGCGTCGCGAAGCGTTGGGCCGCCGCCATCGACGGGTCGGCGACCCGGGCGAAGGGGTGACCCGGTGCCGGCCGGGTGCCCGGCGTGACGTTGCCCGCGTCCAGGGCCAGCGCGGTGATCGGCGCGATGAAGCCGCCGCCCACGTCACCGGAGCTCCACGCCGGGTTGATCGCCGGACCCTCGAACAGGCGGTCGTCCAGCGCCAACGTGATCGTCGCGGTGCCGGCGGCGAGCAGCCGCTGTGCGGTCTGCTCGGCCAGGTCGTCGAGCCCGGCCCGCCCGTTCACGGCGTTCGGGTCACCCCGGCCCGGGCCGAGCAGGACGTCGCCGCCACCGACCAGCGCCACCCGCCCGTCGCCGAGATCCACCGACCGTGTGGCCAGCCTGGACTGCGGTCCCCGCAACGAGAGCACCGCGGCGGCCGTGAGGATCTTGGCGGTCGAGGCGGGCACCGCGACCCGGTCGGAGGCGCGCTCCAGCAGAACGGTCCCGGTACTCAGGTCGACCACCGCTGCGGCGACCGACGGCCCCAGGGCGCCGCCGTCCAGCACCGAGGTGAGGGCCGCGGTCAGGTCGGAGGGGGATGGGGAGGGTGCGGCCGGGTCGAGAGCGGCCAGGACCGGACCCTCGGGGATCGGGATGCTCGCCCCGGGCAGCGCGGGCAGGTACCCGAGTTCCGATCTGCCGGTGTCGGCCGAGCTCGGCAGGGGTCGAAGGGGCGCGATCCAGGGCGCGAGCGCCAGCGCGACCGCAACGGGGGCCACTGCCCGTCCCACCGATCGCATGATCGATGCCACCGCCATTCACGGTCGACGCCACGGACCCCACCCCGGGCGGGTCTGAGAGGCTAGTCTCCACCACACGGGTGGGGCGAACCTCGCCGAGGCGCAGCGACGGAAAGGGACATCAGGTGGAGTTTGACGTCTTGGTCGAGATTCCGGCCGGAAACCGCAACAAGTACGAGGTGGACCACGAGTCGGGCAGGATCCGGTTGGACAGGATGTTGTTCACCTCCACCCGCTACCCGCACGACTACGGCTATGTCGAGGAGACCCTCGGCGAGGACGGCGACCCGCTGGACGCCATGGTGCTGCTCGAGGAGCCCACCTTCCCCGGCTGCCTGATCCGCTGCCGTGCCATCGGCATGTTCCACATGCGCGACGAGGCCGGCGGCGACGACAAGCTGCTGTGCGTGCCGTCGAGCGACCCCCGGGTCGACCACATCACCGACCTGGAGCACGTCTCGGAGTTCGACCGTCTGGAGATCCAGCACTTCTTCGAGACGTACAAGGACCTCGAACCCGGCAAGAGCGTCGAGGGTGCCCACTGGACCGGTCGCGTCGAGGCCGAGGCCGAGATCCAGCGTTCCTACGAGCGTGCCAAGCAGGGGCACCAGCCCGCGGAGGCGAACACCCAGGTCTCCAACCCGCGCCGGACCCGCTCCTGACCCTGCCGGCGCCCGCCTGAGCCGATCCGATGAGCTCATCGGATGAGCCGATCCGATGAACCTGGTGGGATGAACTTCGTCATCAGCGATCCCGACCGGCCGGATGCCACGGCGGGGCTCTCCTATGCAGGCATGTTCGTGCGGGCGGGGCACGACGCCGTGCTGGCCTGGCTCGGCGACCGTCGCTTCACCGGATGGCTCGGCCCGCAGGAGGGCGACTGGGTGCTGGTGGTCGCCGAGCAGCCCGACGGGCCGGTCGCGGGCGAGGGGCGGACGCTGCTGGGGGCCGCCGCCGAGGCGGCCCGGGACCTCTCGACGGTGGCGCTCGCCGTCCGCGTGCGGCGCGATGTCGTGTTGCACCTCGACGGCTGGGACGGGACCGGGGACGACGGCGCCGAGCCGCCGCGCGAACTCGGCGGCTATGTCAGCGACCCCAGCGGGAACGCCGAGAACCCGGACGAGGTCTATCCCGAACCCGAGGGCGCCCACCACGCCCAGGCCTACGCGGCCGCCTGTGGTCAGGAGCAGGCGGGCGCGGATCTGTTCGATCTTCTCGCGGAGGAACTCGACACCGACAGCGTGTTCGAGTCCGAGCGACTGGACAGCGTGCTGCGGTTGCTCGACCTGCCCCGATGGCTGATCTCGGCCGCGTCGCTGCCGAAGGACGTGCCCGCCGGACCTCGCCGCAGCGAGGTGGTGCGCCTGGGCGCCGGGCGCACGGGTGCCGCCGGACGGGTGATCAGCTGGATCCTGCGACGGCGCCGACGATGAGGTGGTCCACCCGGTTGATCACGGACACGAGCGTGGTGGCGCTCGCGGGCGTGACCCGGCCGAATCGGGTGACCGAGGTGTTCGCCAGATCGATCCAGCCCGACATCGACCCGATCCCGAGCAGTTCGCGCAGGAGGAACTGCCCGAAGGTTCCGTGGCTGACCAGGGCGACCACGTCGTCCGGGCCCGGATGGGCCTCGGTCAGCGCGGTGGCGACCGCGGCCGCCCGGGCCGGCACCTGATCCATCCGCTCGACCGGGCCCGCCCACCATCCGCTCTCGTCCGGCACGGCCTCGGACGGCCAGACCAGGCGAGGGCTGACGGCGGTCAACGCGTCGCGCCCCGCGCCGGGAAAGGGCTGGGCACCGCGCAGATCTCCGCCCTCGGGACCGCCGCCGTCGTGGACGACGGGGCCGAAGACCTCGAACGTGTCCGGACGGCCCAGCAGGGGCAGGTCGAGTGCCTCGGCGAGCGGCGCCGCCGTCTGCACCGCGCGGAGCATCAGGCTGGTGTACACGTGGGTCGGGCGCGGTCCGTACACCCCCGCGGCCAGGGCCCGGGCCAAGGCGGCCGCCTGGCGGTGCCCCAGCCGGGTCAGCCCGGGATCGGGGCTGCGGCCCCGACTGGAGCCCGTCTGCTCCCAGAGCAGGTTGTTGCCCGACTGCCCGTGCCGGATCAGCAGCAGGTCCATCTCAGCCCTCGCGCAGAGCGGCCTGGAACGCCTCGGTCGCAGCGGCTCCGAACGGCACGAAGCGGATCAACCCGACCCCGCCCGCGACACCGTCGCGGACCGCCTCCCGCACCGCGACGACACCCAGGCGGGCCACCTCCTCGACGGCCCACCCGTAGACCCCGGCGCTGATCGCCGGGAAGGCGATGGACGCCGCGCCCACCTGATCGGCGACCGCCAGGCTGTTGCGGAAGCAGGCGGTCAGCAGACCCGGGTCGCGTTCGCCCCGATGCCAGTTCGGGCCGACGGTGTGCACCACCCAGCGGGCCGGCAGGTCGCCGGCACCGGTGGCCACGGCCTCCCCGGTGGGCAGACCGTCGGGCAACGTCGTCTCGCGCAGCGCTCGGCACTCCTGCAGGAGCGAGGGCCCGGCGGCGGCGTGGATCGCGCCGTCCACTCCCCCACCGCCGAGCAGGGCGGAGTTGGCCGCGTTGACGATGGCGTCGACCCGCTGACGGGTCAGGTCGCCGGGGCGGATCTCGATCCGTGTCATCTCACACCTCAAGGGTCAGCGTGACCGGTCCGTCGTTGACCAGTTCGACCTGCATGTCTGCACCGAATCTACCGGTGGCCACCGTGAGACCCTGCGCAACAAGGGATTCCACGAAGGCCGAGACAAGCGGTTCGGCATCGGGCCCGGCCGCGGCGGCAGACCAGGAGGGGCGCCGCCCCTTGCGGGTGTCCGCGTAGAGGGTGAACTGGCTGATCACCAGCACCGGCGCGCCCTCCTCCAGCGCGCTGCGCTCGCCGCGCAGGATCCGCAGCCCGGCGATCTTGCGGGCCAGTGCCCCGGCAGCTTCGGCGTCATCGCCGTGCGTCACCCCGAGCAGCACCACCAGACCGGGTTCCTCGACGGCCCCGACGCACTCACCGTCCACCCGAACCGCAGCCCGGGTCACCCTCTGTACCACCGCACGCATGACGCGAGCCTGTCAGAACCGCCCGGTCACGGCTCAGCCGGACGGCCCGGCGCCGACGAGCGGCAGGTCCACGGCCACCACCTCGCCGACCGGTCGGCCGCCGCCGAGCAACTGCGGCGGGGAGAGGACGTCGAGAACGTCCTCGTCCACCGCGAGCCTGCGCAGGAGCGCCCCGAGCACCACGGTGCGGGCCCGGCCGGCGCCGTCGGCGATCTTCAGCGCACAGGCCCGCCCATCGGGCAGGGCAGCGGCGTACACCCCCTCGAAGCCGTCCTTGGCCACCAGCCCGGTGATGCTGCGAAGCAGTTCGGTGATCTCTCGCCCGGTACCGCCGAGCCACTCGGGATGGGTCCGGATCGCTTGGGCGAGAAGGTGCTCGGGCGATCCGTCCTCGGCCGTGGCGATCCGCGCATAGGCGCGGGCCAGGGCGGGCAGGGTGATCGCGTGCACCGGGACGCCACAGCCGTCCACCCCGATCGCCGCGGGCGGCTCCCCGGCCAGCTCCGCCACGGTCGCGCTGATGTGACGCTGGAGCGGGTGGTCGGCCTCGCAGTAGGTCCGGATCGGCCAGCCGTTGATCTGGCACGTGGCCAGCATCGCCGCGTGCTGGCCGGAGCAGTTGTGGGTCACCGGGGACGGCGCCAGGCCGGCCAGGCGGCGGGCCTGCGCCTCCGCCGGATCGAGCGGTTGATCGGGCGGCGTCCGCAGCGCCTCCACCCCCAGCCCGACCCGGGCCAGGATCCGGCGCACGCCGTCCAGGTGGTACCTCTCGCCGGAGTGGCTGGCCGCACCCAGTGCCAGCAGGTGCCCGTCCAGGTCGAGCCCGGCCCGCAGCATCGCCACCGCCTGCAGGGGCTTGGCCGAGGATCGGGGAAAGACCGCCCGCGCGAGATCGCCGGCGGCCGCGACCGCGTCCCCGGCGGCGTCCAGGGCGACAGCGGTGCCGTGGTGCTCGCCCTCGACCACGGACGAACGGACGACCTGGGCCAGCACGACATGCCCGGTGGCGTGGCGGGTGGGTGTCATGCGAGCAGCCTGGCAGGTGCGGCGGGCGAGGTCAGCCCTTGATGCCCGGGCGGCCCGCTGCTCAGGCGGTCGAGGACGGCGCCGCGACCGCGACCTGGCCGGACTGGTAGCGCCGGGCCAGTTCGGCGGTGAGCGAGTCGACCACCTTCTGCACCTCACGCCGCGAGCGGCTCAGCCGACGTTCGACGTCCTCGAGGTGATCCAGGGCGCCGAGCAGTTCGGCGTCGGACAGCCGCGCCAGATCCGAACCCCCGACGTCGGCCACCGCCCGCTCAGCCTCACGCCGGTTCTCCCCGATCCGGCTGGGTCGCAACCGGGCCAGGTGACGTCCCATGCCGTGGCTGGGCCGAGGGTTGTCCGCCAGGATCTTGGTCAGCCGGGCGACGAGTTCGGTGTCCGTGGAGGTGCCCGCCGCAGGGGTCTTCCGGCCGCTCTCGCGAGCCTCCCGCTCGGCACGCAACAGGTCCAGCCGGCCGTGCAGCAGCCGGCGCGCATAGGACAGGTCGGTCTCCTCCTGATCGGCCTCGGCCCGCCGGTCCCGGAGGTCGGCGACGTCCATGGTCTGCAGCTCGGCGAGGTACTCGGGTGCGAGCACCCGGTCGATCCGCCGACGCCCCCCCGCCATGTACTCGGTCATGCCTGGCTACCTCCCACGAAGTGTCGCCACCCTTGGCGTCCCGCGAGTCTACCGCGATACGTGGCAGAAAGTGTCGAAGCGACTACCCAGGGCAGCCAGCGCCTGTCACCAGGAGCCGTAGGGGCCCCCGACTCCCCCGCCGCCACCGATCTGACGGACGGCGGGCTTGACGTCGACCAGATACACGGCAGCGGCGACCACGGCGATGATGGACAGGAAGCCGATGGAGCTGACGAAACCCCTCCCGATCGGCGGCGGCAGCGCGATGAACCCGAAGGCGGTCGCGATCGCCAGGATGGCGACCCACTTCTGCTTGGTCAGCTTGCCGGCGGCGACGAAGGCGTCGGGACGGGCGCGAACCGCGTCGACCAGGGCATAGACCTGCATGCCGAAGGCGAGAACGGCCAGGATGACCAGGACGACGTACTGCATGAAGCCGACGTTCATGCCACCAGAGTACGCAGAGGGGCATCGAGTCCGCCCGGCCCGATCACCGAAGGGCGCGGTTCTCACCCATCGGATGGGTGAGAACCGCGCCCTGGGGCGAGCTGTGCCCGGGTCGCGGCCCGGACCTGGATTCAGTCGCCGACCTTCTCAGCGGCGCTCTTGGCGGCCGCGGACGCCGCCTTGGCGGTCTTGGCTGTGCTGGTGCCGGCGCCCTTCGCGGTCGACCGGGTCGTGGCGGCGCGCTTGCGGGCGGTGGTCGCCGTCCGCTTGACGCCCTCACGGGTGCCCTTGGTTCCCGTGGTGACCTCGGTCGCGACGGCCTCAGCGGTGGCCTCGGCGCCCTCGGTGACGGCCTCGACGACGTCCCCGGCGGTCTCGGCGACCTCCTGGCGGCCGATGGTCAGGGTGGCCCGGGCGGAGTCCACGGTGCTCTCCACGCTCCTGCTCGCGCTGGTCGCAGCGGCCTTGCCGCGGGCGAGGGTGGCCTTGCCCTGGCGAACCAGCTCCTGCGTGGCCTTGTCGCCCTCAACGCGCGACAGCAGCCTGCGCCCACGCGCCGCCAGGCTCTCGTAGCCGGTCTCGACCTTGCCCGCCACCTCGAGGGCGCGGGACACGGCGAAGGCGGGCACCTGCTGCAGGTAGTCGGGGTCGAGCGAACCGACGGCCTTCTCGATATCCATCTGGATCTTGGTGACCCGTCCCTCCCATTCGGTGGACAGCTCACTGGAGCGCTCGCCGGCCTCGGCGGCCGCCTTGCGGACGCGCTCGACGGCCAGGTCGGTGGCCCCGACGACGGCCATCACGGGGCTCGCCTCGGAGACGGACTTGCGGATTTCGGTGACGACAGACATTTCGGTACTCCTCGGTCTTCTGGTCTCGGTCTTGCTCGTCTCGGTCTTGCTGGTCTCGATCTTGCTGGTCTCGGTCTTCAGGTCTGGCTCCGCTGGTCTCGGCCTTCCGGTGTCTCGGTGTCCGCCGACGGCGCGGGCCGCTTGCGGGCCGTCTTCCTGGTCCGGCTCGTGCCGGAGGCCGCCGACGCCCGCGACGTGGTCCTCTTCGGGGCGGCCGTCTTCGGGCCGGCGGTCTTCTTGCCGGCGGTCTTCGGGCGGGCGGTCTTCGGGCGGGCGGTCGTCTGGCCGGGCGCCGTCGGGAGGGCGGTCTCAGGGCTCGCCGTGTCGAGCACGGGTCGGTCCGTGTCCGAGCGCAGGTTCTCGGCCTTGAACGACGCGTAGATGTCGAGCAGCGCCCGACGCTGACGGTCGGTCAGGCCAGGATCCGCCGCGATGGCCGCCTCGACGTCCGGGCGCCCCTCGGGGTCCAGGATCCCGGCCTTGATGTAGAGCGCCTCCGCGGAGATCCGCAGACCCTCGGCCAGCTGCTGCAGCACCTCGGCGGACGGCTTGCGCAGACCGCGCTCGATCTGGCTGAGGTACGGGTTGCTCACCCCCGCCAACCTGGCCAGCTGCCGGACCGACAGCCGCGCCGCCTGACGCTGCTCGCGAAGGTAGTCGCCGAGGTCGTTGACCTTGTCGGAGATGCTTGCCACGACGTCAACAATGCTAGCTATTGCTAGCGCATGCAACTCGACAGGGTGAGCCTTCCGTCACACGGACGGACGATCAGGGCTGAGCGATGATCTCCTGAGCGGCGGCGAGCGAGCCCACCCGCAGGGTGGCGTCGACCGGCAGGTTCCGCTTCACCAGGGCCAGCGCCACCGGACCCAGCTCGAAATGCCGCGCCGGGGTCGTGACGAACCCGATCGGACGGGCGCCCACCTCCGCACCGTCGTCACCCGACGGACCGGTCGAGGCCAGGTGCACCGGATCACCGTGCGCGGGCAGGTCGTGCTCGGTGCCGTCGAGATGCAGCATCACGATCCGCCGCGGCGGCTTGCCGAGGTGATACACCCGGGCCACGGTCTCCTGTCCCCGGTAACACCCCTTCTCCAGGTGAAGCGCGGTGCGCAGCCAGTCCGCCTCGTGCGGCAGCGTGCGGTGGTCGTTCTCGCGCCCGGCGCGCGGACGCCAGGCGGCCACCCGCAGCGCCTCCGCCGCCCACGAACCGGCGAGGGAGACACCCTCGGTCGCCTCGAGCAGGCGGTCGCGCGGCACCCACACCTCGCGCCAGGGCCGCTCGGAACCGGGATGGTCCGCCGGCTCGCCGGCCGTGTAGACACCGGTGTCCGGTCCGGGCTCGGGCCATGGGTCCTGCCACGGCGGTGGGACAGGTTGCCCCGCGAGGGACTCGACCACCCCGACCAGCGCCGCCAGCGACGATGGCAGGGCAAGTCCGGGTGCCACCACCAGTCCGATCGCCGCCCATTCCGCACCGGCGTCGACCACCTCGACCTTGCGACGGAACCTCATGCCGCGCAACCACGCCACGACCTCGGCCGCGGCCCGGGGCTCGACGCCGAGCCAGGTGCACTCCCCATCGTCCACCTGGTGCAGCGCATGCTCCACGTGGCCGTGTGGAGACAGGATCAGGTTCTCCACCGCGACGTTCGGGGCGAGGTCGGCGACGTGCTGGGTGGTCAGCGAATGCAGCCAGCTCAGCCGGTCCGCACCGGTGACCCTGATCAGCCCGCGGTGCGAGAGGTCGGTCACGGCGCGTCCGGCCAGTAGCTCGCGCTGCTCGCGCAGGGGATCCCCGTAGTGCCAGGCGACCGCGGCGTCGGGGTCGGCCGCTGCGTCGTCGGCCCCGATGAGCTCCGGCGGCATCGCGACGGCGCCGGGACGTCCGAGCAGCGGCGAGGCCGTCCCCGTCATGTCCGGCACCGCCGGCACAGACCGTGCAGTGACAGGTGCGCCATGTCGCAGGTGAACCCGTGGACGGCGCGCACCCTCTCGTCCAGTTCCGCGGCCAGCGACAACTCGGCCTCCTCCACGGCACCGCAGTCGCGGCAGACCAGGTGCAGATGGTCGGCGTGACCGGCCAGGTGATACGTCGAGGCGCCGTGGGAGAGGTGCGTGTGCGTGACCACGCCCAGCTCCTCGAGCAGGTCCAGCGCGCGATACACGGTGGAGCGACTGAGCGCGGGAGCCAGTGCCTGGACCCGCTCGCAGACCTGCTCCGGGGTGGCGTGCCCCAGTTCGGCCACGGCGTCGGCCACCATGCGTCGTTGCGGCGTGGCCCGCAGCCCGCGATCGCGCAGGGACTGCTCCAGCCCGTTGTTGTCCTCGGTGGGAGCGGCGCGCTCGCTCATGGGGTTCAGGATAGGTTCACCCGCTTGAGCTGGGCGGACACGTGCGAGGTGCGCTCCTGCCCCATCGCCGCCATCTCCATCAGCCAGAGCAGATCGCCCTCGACCAGACCGTACAGGCGGGTTGCGGCCGTGTACTCCTTCGCCGATGCGGTGCGGGCGACCATGTCGGTGGCCAGGGTCGCCCTCGGGCCCTCCACGGCACCGACGTAGATCTCGACGAAGCCCGTGGGGTGGGTCAGCAGCACCTCGAGCTCGGTACCGCCGCTGTCAGCGGGGCCGCCCGGACGCCAGAACCCCGTCTCGGAGGCCAGCGGACGGACCTGGTTGCCCTCCTCGTCCAACAGCCAGGTCCGCGAGCGATAGCTGAGGAACGGGCGACCGTCGTGGCTGAAGTGCACCTCCTGGCCGAAGCGCAGGTCCTCGGGCATCGTCGGGTAGCCGACGACGCCGGCCCCGACCCAGGTACCCAGCAGCCAGCCCAACGGAACCAGGGGCGTGGGCAGATCGGGATCGAGCTGAATCGGCATGGCCCCATCCTGGCAGCACCGGTCCGCCGCCGCTCAGACGCCCGCCCAGACGACCGCCCAGACGACCGCCCAGACGACCGCTCAGCCGCCGGACAGCCTGGCCATCGCGTAGGCGACCGTGCCCACCGCGCACACCGGGGCGGAACCCAGGGCCAGGACCGCGAGCGGCCGGCTCGCCGACGGCGTATCGGCAAGCAGCAGCGTCAGACCGGCCGAGACGGCAGCGACGGCCGCAGCGAGCAGCAGCTGAGCGGGCAGAGCCGCCGAGACGGTCGTGACGAGGTGGAGGGCGACCAGCGCGATGAGCCCGGCCAGCAGCCCGGCACCGAAGCCGACCCACCCCCGAAGGCCCTGCGCCACCGGAAACGGCAGCGGCAGATGCGTGGCGAGGGCTGCCGCGGTCGCCGCCGACGCGGCGATGACGATCCCGGGCCAGCCGATCCGGGTGCCGTCGAGCAGGACCCAACCGGCCGCGAACACGGTGAGCACCTGCCCGGAGACGGTGCCGGCCAGGGATCTGACCAGATCAGGGCGCCCGTCGCGGCGGATCAGCTGGTGCACGAAGGCGAGCAGCACGCCCGCGGCCAGGACGACGGCGAGCCGGGTCAGCGGTTCCAGCGCTCCGACCTCTGTGCCGGCGAGCACGACCCCGGCCAGACCGCTGACCGCCACCACCGACGTGGTCCCGGCACGTGAGTGCTCCAGCCCGACCAACTCCGGCCAGCCGAGCGCCAGGCACACGACGGTCAGCGCCACGGCCGCGGCCAGCAGCAGCGGGGCCGCCTGGGCGGCGACGACGATCAGGCCTGCGAGCGCCACCGACACCAGGGCGACCAGTGCTGACATCACGTCCGGCATCCTGGCAGAACGGGCGCGGGTCCCGTCCGGGCCCGCCGCCTTTGAGCCAGGTCACGGCGGCGATCAGGTCCGGATCCCGGCACGCCGGGATATCATGGGTCCTTCGCCGGTCGCAGGGTCGCGGGTGTGCAGCTCCGCAAACCGCGGATGAGAAAGGTCCTTCGCAGAGAGGGTCGTCGTGGCTCAACTGCTCCTGCTCACCAATGCTCTTGCCCCGTCCTCGGACGTCCTTCCCGCGCTCGGGCTCCTCCCCCACCAGGTCAGGGTCCTGCCCGCCGAGGCCGCCGTCCTGGTCGACGCCCCGCCATGTGACGCCGTCCTGGTGGACGGCCGGCGGGACCTGGTCGGCGCCCGTGCCCTGTGCCGCCTGCTGACCTCGACCGGCCTGTCGGTGCCCCTGCTGCTCGTGCTCACCGAGGGGGGGATGGCGGCGGCTGCGGCCGATTGGGGGATGGACGACGTGGTGCTGGCCGACGCCGGCCCCGCCGAGCTCGAGGCACGACTGCGCCTGGCCACGGGCCGCAGTCAGCTCAGCGCGGACGGCACCGAGCAGCCGTCCAGCGAGATCCGCAACGGCGACCTCGTGATCGACGAGTCCACCTACGCCGCGCAGCTCAAGGGCCGCTCCCTCGACCTGACCTACAAGGAGTTCGAGCTTCTCAAGTACCTCACGCAGCGTCCCGGCCGGGTGTTCACCCGCGCCCAACTGCTGCAGGAGGTCTGGGGGTACGACTACTTCGGCGGCACCAGGACGGTCGACGTCCACGTGCGGCGCCTGAGGGCGAAGCTCGGGCCCGACCACGAGGCCCTGATCGGCACCGTACGCAACGTCGGCTATCGCTTCGTTCCGGCCGGACGGGCGGGCCAGCAGGGCGTCGAGGTCGACCCGACCGCGACCGAGGCCGACCCGACCGCGACGGCCGACCCGCCGTCCACGGAGGCCGGCCCGACCAAGATGGTCGCGAGCCGCACGGTGCCCACCCAGCCCCAGACGGCCCACTGAGGCATCGGCGCTCCCGACCGTAGGGTGGGCCCGTGTCCACCCAGGTCGACGTCCTCGACGTCCTCGGCGCCTCGCAGGTGGCCGAGGTGACCGCCCTCTGCCAGGCGGCGGCGGCAGCGGACGGCGTGAATCCGCTCAGTGAGCACGTCCGGCTGCATCTGCGCCACGGCGGCGAGGGACGCGACCGCCACCTGATCGCGCTGCGACCCGACGGGGCGCTCGCCGGGTACGCGCATCTGGACCCCACCGATCCGGTGGCCGGGCCGGTGGCCGAACTCGTCGTGGCACCGCAGGACAGGAGTCGCGGTGTCGGTCGCGCCCTGGTGGCGGCCGCCCTGGACGCGGCGCGGGCACAGCGGGGTTCCGACAGGCTGCGGCTGTGGGCGCACGGGGAACACCCGGCCGCCCATGCACTCGCGGTCCGCTTCGGTTTCGCCGAGGGACGACGACTGGAGCAGTGGCGCCGCGACCTCGACGAGTCCCTGCCGGTCGCGGTGCTGCCGGAGGGCGTGCGCCTGCGCAGCTTCCGGCCCGGGGTGGACGACGAGGAGTGGCTGGCCCTCAACGCCCGGGCCTTCGCCGGGCACCCGGAGCAGGGCGCCTGGAGCCAGGCGGACCTCGACGCCCGGATCGCGGAGGACTGGTTCGACACGGAGGGCTTCCTGCTGGCCGAGCTGGACGGCGCTCTGGTCGGCTTCCACTGGACCAAGGTCCACGGCGCCTCGGACCCCGAAGGCCCGGCGGGGGCTGAAGGACGCGAGAACACGGCGCCCGGGCACACCCACGGGCACGAGCCGATCGGCGAGGTGTACATCGTCGGCGTGGACCCGGCCCACCACGGTCTGGGGCTCGGCCGAGCGCTGACCCTGGCCGGACTGCACTGGCTCGCGGGTCAGGGCCTTACCCGCGCCATGCTCTACGTCGAGGCCGACAACGAGGCCGCCAAGGCCACCTATCGCCGCCTCGGGTTCCGGCTCTGGGACACCGACGTCATGTTCTACCGGGCGTGAGGGCACTCGACCGCATTCGGGCCGTGAGTCCTCGCGACGGCTGACCGCGACGTGACACCATCGACGCATGACCACCCCCGCCGCCTCGACCCCCGCGAACACCGACAGAACGGGCTCGTCCGGTATCGGCAGGAACGGGTCGGGGACGAGCGGACGGACGGCGACGGCGTCCCGATCGGGACGGGGGACGCGGGAGGATCATCGGCTGGTCCCCGCACCGACCCTGGATCCCGTCGCCGGTGTCGGCGAGACCGCGGAGCAGGACGCGCTTCCCCAGGACCGCTTCGCGGACCGGGAGCTGTCCTGGCTGGCGTTCAACTCCAGGGTGTTGCAACTGGCCCGCGATTCCACCCTGCCCCTGCTCGAACGCGCCCGGTTCCTGGCCATCTTCGCCAGCAATCTCGACGAGTTCTTCATGGTCCGTGTGGCGGGGCTCAAGCGGCGGATCGCGACCGGCCTGGCGGTGACCGCGGCGAGCGGGCTGGAACCGCGTGAGGTGCTCGAGGCGATCGGCGAGGGCGCCCACAAGTTGCAGGCCGAGCACGCCGGCACCTTCCGCGACGAGATCGCCCCGGCGCTGTCCGAGGCCGGCATCAGCCTCGTGCACTGGGACGACCTGTCCGAGGCCGAGCAGCAGCGGTTGCACTCCTTCTTCCGCGAGCAGGTCTTCCCGGTGCTGACCCCGCTCGCCGTCGACCCCGCCCACCCGTTCCCCTACATCTCCGGCCTGTCCCTCAACCTCGCGGTCATTCTGCGCAACCCGGTGACCGAGCAGGAGCACTTCGCCCGGGTCAAGGTGCCGATGCTGCTGCCCCGGTTCATCCGGGTCGACGGCGACCACCTCCACCACGCGCGGTTCGTGGCCGTCGAGGGCGTCATCGCCGAGCATCTCGATCAGCTGTTCCCCGGCATGGAGGTCCTGCAGCACCACTCGTTCCGGGTCACCCGCAACGAGGACGTCGAGGTCGAGGAGGACGACGCCGAGAACCTCTTGCAGGCACTGGAGAAGGAGCTGCTCCGTCGTCGATTCGGACCACCGGTCCGGTTGGAACTGGCCGACGACATCGACCCCTACGTCCGCGAGCTGCTGATCCGCGAACTGGGCGTCAGCGAGGCCGAGGTCTACACGTTGCCCGAACCCCTGGACCTGCGTGGCCTCAACGTGATCGCTGATCTGGACATACCCGATCTGCTCTACCCCAAGTTCGTGCCCAAGACGCACCGGCATCTCAACGAGGTCGAGACCGCCAAGCCCAGCGACGTCTTCGCCTCGATGAGGGCGCGCGACATCCTGCTGCATCACCCCTACGACTCGTTCTCCACCAGCGTGCAGACCTTCCTGGAGCAGGCGGCCGCCGACCCGAGGGTTCTGGCGATCAAGCAGACGCTCTACCGCACGAGTGGTGACTCCCCGATCGTGGACGCCCTGATCGACGCCGCCGAGGCGGGCAAGCAGGTGCTCGCCCTGGTCGAGATCAAGGCACGCTTCGACGAGCAGGCCAACATCAGCTGGGCCCGCAAGCTGGAACAGGCCGGGGTGCACGTGGTCTACGGCATCGTCGGGCTGAAGACCCACGCCAAGTTGAGCCTGGTGGTGCGTCAGGAGTCCGACGGGCTGCGCCGCTACTGCCACGTCGGCACCGGCAACTACAACCCGAAGACCGCCCGGATGTACGAGGATCTCGGTCTGCTCACCTGTGATCCGCAGGTCGGTGAGGACCTGACGCGGCTGTTCAACCAGCTCTCCGGATACGCGCCGAAGACCGCCTACCGCAGGTTGCTGGTCGCACCGCGCTCGCTGCGCAGCGGCCTGATCGATCGCGTCCAGCGCGAGATCGCCAACCACCGGGCGGGCCGGCCGGCCGGCGTGCGCCTGAAGATGAACTCGATCGTCGACGAGGCCCTGATCGACGCGCTCTACCGCGCATCGCAGGCCGGGGTGCCCGTCGACGTCGTCGTGCGCGGCATCTGCGCGATCCGGCCGGGTGTGCCCGGCTTGAGCGAGACCATCCGGGTGCGCAGCATCCTGGGCCGGTTCCTGGAGCATTCCCGGGTCTTCTGGTTCGACAACGACGGCGACCCGGTCGTCTACATCGGCAGCGCCGACATGATGCACCGCAACCTGGATCGGCGCGTCGAGGCCCTTGTCCGGTTGTCCGACCGCGTTCACATCACCGAACTCGATGAGCTGCTCACGCTGTGCATGGACGAGCGGGTCGCCTCGTGGCACCTGGGTCCGGACGACACCTGGACACGCCACCCGCTGCCGGGTGCGCAGGAGTCCGAGGTCATCGATCTGCAGGCCCATCAGATCGCGGCACGCCCGCGGCGGCGGCCCATCAGGCGTCGCTGACGGTGGACGGCTCGGCACCGACGGCTGGATTCCCCGTGCGCCAGGACGAGTCACGGCCTGTCCCCACGGGGACGCACGACGAGGACGGGATGCGCCTCGCCGCAGGAGCCCTGTGCTGGCGACGTGGCCAGCACGGACTCGAGGTGCTGATGGTGCATCGCCCGAAGTACGACGACTGGTCCTTTCCGAAGGGTAAGAGCGAGCCCGACGAACCGCTGCCCGTCTGCGCCGTCCGCGAGGTGGCCGAGGAGACCGGTGCCGCCGTCCGCCTGGGACGGCAGCTGCCGGGGGTCTGCTATCGCGATGCCGACGGCAAGGCCAAACGGGTGAGCTACTGGGCGGCCACGGTCGTGCGCATGACACCCCGGACCGCCTCACCGCGAGAGATCGACCGAACCGAGTGGGTGCCGATCGAGCAGGCCGCCGACCGGCTGACCGCACCCAGCGACGCCTCCCCCCTGGACGCCCTGACCGGCCTGGACGGTATTGGAGGACTCGCCACCGTTCCGCTGATCGTCATCCGGCACGCGACGGCCCGCCCGCGGGACTCGTGGACCCGCGCGGACGCCGATCGACCGCTCGTGGCCGCGGGGCGGCGCCAGGCGGCCGCCCTGGCGCCGTTGCTGGACTGCTGGTCCCCGGAGACGATCGTCAGCTCACCGTGGCGCCGGTGCCTGGAGACGCTGGCCCCCTACGTCGACGCCTCGGGGATCAAGGTGCGCACCAAGGGCGGACTGTCCGAGCGGGGCTTCCGCCGCAACCCCGGCAAGGCCGTCAAGCACCTGCGCAACCTGGTGGAGCGCGGCAGGCCCGGAGTGCTGTGCACCCATCGCCCGGTCCTGGCGGGAGTGATGTCCGCCCTCGATGCCCTCACGGTGAGCGAGATGCGCCCACTGCTACCGCTCGAGGATCCCCATCTGGCGCCGTGCGAGATCCTGGTGGCCCACGTACGGCGCGCCGGCTCCGGCCCGCCGGTGCTCGCGATCGAGCGCCACCGGGTCTCCGGCTGAGGACCGATTCGGCCCAAGATCTGCTCACTGATCGCTGCGCGCACGTCACCGTCTGCCGCCGATGGCCAACGGCCGCCGGGCCGGCACCGTTCTGCCAGCCTGCGTTCACCCCCTGTGCACCGTGCAATCGCTTTCGCGAAGCCAGGCATCCCTACGGTCCGGGGTGGAAGCGCACTGCGCCCTGCCCGGCCACGGGGTCGGGCTGCGCCCCGACGGCTCGCGACGCGGCGGGTCGACCCGAACGGCACCATGTGCCGCACCTGAAAGGGACCCATTCTGTGAGGACCACGAATTCTGTGAGGACCACGAGAACCACGGCCGTCGCGGCCGTCGCGCTGGCAGCCTGCTGGGCTGGCCGCGTGCGGCGGCGACAACGAGACGGCGCCGCCGACGGCAGCTCCAACGCCGGCTCGTCAGCGGCGAGGTGATCGTCGACGGCTCGTCCACCGTCGGCCGCTGACCGAGCCGCGGCGGCGGAGCTCTTCCGCGAGGAGAACCCCGGCGTCAACGTCACCGTCGGCACCTCCGGCACCGGCGGCGGCTTCGAGAAGTTCTGCGCGGGCGAGACCGACATCTCCAACGCCTCGCGGCCGATCAAGGACGAGGAGAAGGCGGCCTGCGACGGCGCGGGGCATCGAGTTCACCGAGCTGATGGTCGCCACCGACGCGCCTCGACCGTCGTGGTCGAACCCGGACAACGACTGGGTCGAGTGCCTGACCACCGAGGAGCTGAAGACGCTGTGGGAGCCGGCCGCCGAGGGCAAGGTCACGACCTGGGACCAGGTCAACCCGACGTTCCCGGACCGAGGAGTCGAGCTCTACGGGCCCGGCACCGACTCGGGCACGTTCGACTACTTCACCGAGGAGATCAACGGTGAGGAGGGCGCTCAGCCGCACCGACTACAACGCCACCGAGGACGACAACGTCCTCGTCCAGGGCGTCGCGGCGACCCGAACGCGCTCGGCTACTTCGGCTACACGTACTTCGAGGAGAACGCCGACACGCTCAAGGCCGTCGAGATCGACAGCGGCAACGGGTGCGTCGCCCCCAGCGCCGAGACCGCGCAGGGCGGCTCCTACACGCCGCTGGCTCGCCCGCTGTTCATCTACGTCGAAGAACGGTGTCGACGCAGCAAGCCGCAGGTGAAGGCCTTCGTCGACTACTACGCTCCAGAACGACGAGGCCATCGCCGAGGCGGCCCAGTTCATCCCGCTCAACGACGAGCAGCAGAGCGAGCTGCAGGACGAGCCGTCGACGCTCGGCTGAGCCGGACACGCCGACAGCGAGCCAGTCCCAGCGCGATTGGCACGATGCATGGCGAGTGCCCGTCGGCCACCTCGGGGGCCCTGCGTCCGGCCGCCGGGCCGTCTCGCGGGCCGTCCCGCCCGGCGGGAGCGTGGTCATCCTGCGCCCTGCTCGGCCTCGCCGCCGGGCTGTCGATCGTGATCACGGTCGGGCATCGTGCTCTCGCTGCTCTTTCCGGCGATCGAGTTCTTCCGCGAGGTCAGCGATCGTCGAGTTCCTCACCGGGACCGGTGGACGCCGCAGTTCGCCGACCGCGAGCTTCGGCGTGCTGCCGCTGGTCGCCGGCACGCTGTGGACGACGGTGATCGCGCTGCTGATCGCCGTGCCCTTCGGCCTCGGCGCGGCGGTCTACCTGTCGCGAGTACGCCCATCCGCAGGTCCGCAAGGTGCTCAAGCCGATGCTCGAGGTGCTGGCCGGGATCCCCTCGGTGGTCTACGGCTTCTTCGCCCTGACCTTCGTGACCCGATCCTGCTCCAGCGATGTCCTCGGGCTGCCAGGTCGGCACCTTCAGCGTGCTCGCGGCCGGTCTGGTCCTCGGCATCATGATCATCCCGACGGTCGCCTCGCTGTCCGAGGACGCCATGAGCGCGGTCCCGCAGTCGCTGCGGCAGGGGTCGCTGGCCCTCGGCGCCAACCGGATGCGGACCACGCTGAGGGTGGTGTTCCCCGCAGCCATCTCCGGGATCATCGCGGCCATCGTGCTGGCATGTCCCGGGCGATCGGCGAAACGATGATCGTCGCGCTGGCCGCCGGCAGCCAGGCCGACCATGGTGAGCAGCCCGCTCGAGCGGCGGGCAGACGATGACCGGCTTCATCGCCCAGACGGCCACCGGCGAGAGCGTGCCGGGCACCCTCGACGTACAACACGCTCTTCGCGGTCGGGATCGCTGCTGTTCGTCATCACGCTTGTCATCAACATGATCAGCATCCGGCTCGTCCGCCGGTTCCGGGAGGCGTACTGATGGCCGCCATCGCCGCCGCCTCGTCGCCGGCCGCGGCCGGCGCCGACCGGCACAGCGACGCAGCCCGGCCTCGCTGGCCTTCCTGATCGCGCTGTGGTTCGCCCTGGCCTTCGCTGTCCTCGTCCTGGCGGTCCTGCTCGTCGACATCCTTCGTGACGGCCTGCGCCGGCTGGACGCGACCTGTTCACCCAGTACACCTCGCCAGTACGCCGGAGACCGCCGGGGCGCGCGCGGCGATCCTGGGCACTATCTGGGTGATCGGCCGTCACCGCGTTCTGGCCATCCCGCTCGGCGTCGCCGCGGCGGTGTACCTCGAGGAGTTCGCCGACCGCGAGCGCTGGTACAACCGGCTGATCGAGGTCAACATGCAGAACCTCGCCGCCGTGCCGGCCATCGTCTACGGCATGCTCGACCGCCGGCTTCGCTCTGGCCATCGGCATGCGACGAGGCATCGTGCTGGCGGGCGGCATCGCGCTGGCCCTGCTCATCCTCCCGGTGATCATCATCGCCACCCGCGAGGCGCTGCGAGCGGTCCCGCGGAGATCCGGCATGGCGTCGCTCGCGCTGGGCGCCACCCGCTGCAGACCGTGTGGCGGCAGACGCTCCCGCCGCCGTCCCCGGGATCGCGACCGGGACCATCCTGGCGCTGTCCCGGGCGATCGGCGAGGCGGCGCCGCTGCTCCTGCTCGGCGGCGCTGGTGTTCGTCACGTACGACCCGGACGGTCTGATGTCAGCGGCTTCACCACGATGCCGATCCAGATCTTCAACTGGGCCGGCCGACCCAGGCGGAGTTCCGCAGCTGGCCTCGGCCGCGATCATCGTGCTCCTCGGCTGCTCCTGGCGATGAACGCCGTCGCCATCGTCATCCGCAACCGATACCAGACGTTGGTACCCGATGAACGACAGTGGCCATCGTCATCGACATCACCACGACGCGAGACACCGACGCCACACCTGCGACCGTCGCCGACCGCAGACCGATCCGGGGCGCCACCGGGAGCCGCCACCGGCCGACGCGCCGACGCATGGGATGCGCCAGAGCGTCCGTCCCGGTCGCCGGTCGCCGTCATCGGGTGCGAGGACGTGGACATCTACTACGGCTCTTCCGCGCCGTCCGCGGCGTCACATGCCGTTCGGCAAGCACGAGATCACCGCGCTCATCGGCCCGTCCGGGTGCGGCAAGTCCACCGTGCTGCGCACGCTCAACCGGATGAACGAGCTGATCCGCGGGCGCCCGGATCGAGGGCAGGTGCTGCTGCACGGCGCAGGACCTCTACGCCCCCGACGTCGACCCGATCGAGGTCCGCCGCCGGATCGGCATGGTGTTCCAGAAGCCGAACCCGTTCCCGAAGTCGATCTACGACAACGTCGCCTACGGCCCGAAGGTCACCGGGATGAAGGACGTCCGAAGCATGGACGAGGTCGTCGAGGGCGCGCTGCGCGGCGCCAACCTGTGGGACGAGGTCAAGGACAAGCTCAAGCAGTCCGCGTGCGGGCTGTCCGGCGGCCAGCAGCAGCGACTGTGCATCGCGCGCGCGATCGCCGTCAAGCCCGAGGTCATCCTCATGGACGAGCCCTGCTCGGCGCTCGACCCGATCGCCACCCTGCGCCATCGAGGATCTGATGGAGGAGCTCAAGAGCGAGTACACGATCGTCATCGTCACCCACAACATGCAGCAGGCGGCCCGGGTCTCCGACCGCACGGCGTTCTTCAACCTGGCGGCCGAGGCCGGCGAAGCACGGGCAGGCTGATCGAGATCGGCGAGACCGCGAAGATCTTCACCAACCCGCACGAGAAGTCCACCGAGGACTACATCTCCGGCCGTTTCGGCTGATCCTCACCACCCCGTCGCCTCCTCACCCCGTCGCCAGGCGCATCAGAACGGCGGCCAGGACGAACGTGGCCGC
This sequence comes from uncultured Actinomycetota bacterium, assembly GCA_963750395.1. Classification (GTDB taxonomy): domain Bacteria; phylum Actinomycetota; class Actinomycetes; order Actinomycetales; family Kineosporiaceae; genus JADJPO01. Next base: position 75,606 of record CAVVQM010000009.1, read on the forward strand.
CGGGGTGAACGCCGCCGCCCCCACCACCCGGCCGACCATGGCCCAGCGGACCGAGCGCAGCCCCCGGGTGGACCCGGCGCCGACGATCGAGGCGACCACCGTGTGGGTGGTCGAGACCGGCAGACCCCCGGCGAAGGCGCTGACGAAGAGCACCAGGGAGGTCGAGCCCTGGGCCGCGAACCCGATGGCCGGTGTCATGCGGACCAGCCGGCGTGACACCGTCCGGATGATCCGCCACCCTCCCGCGAAGGTGCCCAGGCCGAGCGCGAGGGCCACCGCGACGCGGACCGCCGGCGGGATCGGACCGTCGCCACCCACCGTCGCCGCGCCGTCCACCGCGCCGGCGGCGACCCCGGCCCCGCCGAGGGCCGCCGCGAGCACTCCCATCGTCTTCTGCCCGTCATGCAGACCGTGGCCGACCGCGACCGCCGCCGCGGTCACCGACTGCGCGATCCGGAAACCGCGGATCGCGGGCGCGTTGGCGGCGTCCCGGAACAGCCGCGCCGTCGTGAGCATCACCAGCCAGGCCCCCACGAGGGCGAGCAGCGGCGACAGCAGCATGGGCAGTCCCACCCAGAACACCAGGAGCCAGGAGTCGACCTGCGCGCCGGCGGCGAGGCCGGCCCCGGCCAGGGCGCCGATCAGGGCGTGCGAGGACGAGGTCGGCAGGCCCAACCACCAGGTCAGCATGTTCCAGCCGAAGGCCACGAGCAGCGCGACCAGCACGAGGCCGGCGCCGGACAGGCCGCCCGGACAGCACGAGGTGACGCATCAGGTCCTCCGCGATGCCCACCCCGATCAGGGCACCGACCACGTTCAGCCCGGCGGCCATCGCCAGCGCCACCCGCGGGGTGAGCGCGCCGGTGCTCAGCGAGGTGGCCACGGCGTTGGCGGCGTCGTGCATGCCGTTCGACCAGGCGAACACCAGCGCGGCCAGCACAACCAGCACGACCAACGCGGTCTGCACCCGACTCAGCTCTCGGTGACGATGACGGTCTGGATCGCGTCGGCGACCGCCTCGAACCCCTCCACCGCACGTCCCATGGCCGAGACCACCTCGAGTCGGCGGACCAGGGCGGCCTCATCGGTGGGGGCCGAGGTGACGTCCTGGAGCAGCCGCCGACGGGCCTGACCGGCCCGCTTGATCTGCACCGTCAGGTCGATCCAGCGCGCGGGCATCGAGTCCGTCTCGGACAGCCTCGGCACGCTGGCACCGATGATCTCGCTGGCGCGGATCAACAACTGGACGAGTTCGGCGGCCCGGGTGGCAGTTCGCCGACGTGCAGCACGTCGATGGTGTCGGCGACCGCGTCGATCCGGGCGGTGGCCCGACGCAGCGACCAGCAGACCCGGAACACGTCGGCGCGGTCGAACGGCGTGACGAACGAGGCCGCCAGACTCCGCAGCGCGGCATGTGCCGCCGCCTCGGCCGCCCGATCGCTCTCCTGCACCGTGTGGACGGCGGCCGCACGCGCCTCCGGGTCGGGGCTGAGGACCGCCGCGAGACCACCCGCGGCCGTCACCAGATGCCCGGCGACCTCGGTGAGGGACTCGCCCACCTTCGACTCATCGCGGCGTACCCGGAACATGCCCGAACGCTATCGGGCCGCGCCCGGCGACACCGGTTCCGGCGACCCCTGGTCCGGCGACCCGGTCCGGCACCCCTGGTCCGGCGAGCTCCGGCGACCCCTGGTCCGGCGAACCCTGGTCCGGCGAGTTCTGGTCCGGCGAGCCCGCGTCCTGTGACGGTTCCTCGCCGGCGCGAAGCACGGTGCGCTGGACGGTCGCCGAGGCGGTCCCGAACCCACCCACGGTCACCTCGTCGTAGGCGACCACCTGGCCGGCCCTGTCCCCGGCGCGGGCGATGTAGATCAGCGTCGCGCTCAACGGCAGGGGGTTGCCCGCTTCGATCGCCTGGAAGTCCGCTGAGATCCCCGCTCCCCCGGTCGATCCCTCACGCATCACCAGGGTCGGTGAGTCACCGCTGTCGTCCCACTCGATGTTCCGGCTGTGGAAGTGCCCGTCCAGCACCAGCGGCACCTTCCCCGCCAGCGGCGGGACGGCGTAGGGCTCGTGGATGACCGCCAGATCCACCGGCCGGTCGGGATTGTCCAGGTTCCACCGGTCGATCGTGCCCGCCAGTTGCCTGCCGGCCCGGATCTGGGGGTCCACCGGGGGGGCCGCGCCCGTCGGGGTGCCCGGCGCGGCGGTGCTCGTCGCGGGCGAGGGGACGCCGACCGCGGGCCGGGCGCCACCGGTGGCCGGGGTGAAGACCGGATCACCGATGCCCGCCACCACCAGCCCGGCCACCTCGGTGACCTGGCCGCCCGCGGCGTCCAGGACGTGGGCGTTGGGGTACTGGGCGATGACCTGCGCGGTCCGGCCCGAGTCGTGGTTGCCGCGCACGAACACGTACGGCACGTCGAGCCGTCCGATCCAGGACAGGTTGGCGGACTCCACCTCGCTGCCCCAGGTGGTGATGTCGCCGCTGTCCACGACCAGGTCGACATTGAAGTTCTGGACGAGCCGCTGAGTCAGGTCGAAACCCAGCGGACTGGAGTGCAGGTCCGAGACGTGCAGCACGGTCGTCACGTCGTCGCCCACGTCGCCGGCGGCGGGCAGCGCTCCCCGCATGCCGTACAGGGTGGTCACCGCCTGCACGATCGAGGCGACGCCGGCCCGGTAGCCCTGCAGCCGTTGCAGCAGGCCGTCCGCCTGGGCGGCGATGTACGGCGCCTGGCTGAGCAGGCCGGAGAACTGGGGTTGGGCGAACCGGTCGGGCTTGAAGGTGAGGGCCGTCGTCGCGGTGAGGGCTCCGAGCAGCAGGACCACCGAGGCCACGACGGCGACAACGTCCCGCCATCGGGTCCGGTACACGAGCAGGGCAAGGCCGAGGGCCCCCAGCGCGGCGAACAGCGCCGTCAGGGCCGCGGCCTGGATGGCGGCCGCGCGCAGGTCGTCCGGGGCGCTCGACTGCAGGGCGTCCAGCGCGCTCGGTGAGTCGATGAGTTCGCGTGCCCGGGCGAGGTCGACGGTCACGATGCTGGCCTCGACGGCGACCGGGACCCGGTGGGTGCTGAAGGAGACCTCGCCGGCCGGGGGCAGCAGGACCTTCACCCCGGGCGAGAGGGACAGCCGGACCCTCACCTCCGCGTGCAGAGGGCCGGCCTCGGTGGCCACTGCGGGCGCCAGGGCGGCCCCCAGCGCGGAGCCGGTGAGCACGACGGTGACCAGGATCAGCAGGCGCACCAGCCGGTCGCGCAGTTCCCGGCGCGTCATGCGCGCGCCGGACTCGGCAAGCGGCTCGTCCACGGTGGGCCATCTCCGCGTGGCAAGGGCCTTGTCGGCCTCATCGATCTGACCGGTATCGATCTGACCGGTATCGATCTGACCGGTATCGATCTGACTGGTCTGGTCCACCCAAGGTTCTCATCGGTGGCTGCAGTTCTCTCGGTGGCTTGAGTCCTCGCAACCCGTTTGCGCGGCGAACGCCGCCCCGACCGTGGTCGGGGCGGCGGCCCGCACTTCAGACTCGGGACCGGGAGCGCCTCTCGGCGCGGTGGCCGCTCGAAGCGGCTGATCATGGAGCCCGGGGCTACCGCGGTCCGTCGTCCGGTGAGACCCGCCGTTGCCGGTCGGGGTGTCACCGATGGTGCCCAACGTGGTCACCGTCGTCCATGTTCCCTGACGTCTGAAGTTTCCGGAAGTACGCCACCCGAAGAGATGAGGCCGATGAGATGAGACTCACCGGCCGCCCCGCAGCCTCAGTGCAGACCCGTGGTGCGGCAGCGGGCCCCGGCTGCTTCGAGTTGGGTCCCGGTCCGAAGCAGGTCAGCCGCACGCCTGGTCAGAGCCTCGGCTGAACCGTCGCTCCGGCCGCGCTCCAACTCGTCGGCCAGAACGGCCCACCCGGTGGAGACCACCCGACAGAACGCCGCCGCCCGTTCCAGGGCCACCCCGAGATCACCGGTGAACGCTCCGGCCAGCACCGCATCGGCAAGCGTCTGGACCTCCTCGGGCCCGGGGGGCTCGCCCACGCCGGCGACGACCTCGTGGACGGGGGCCCGGTGGCGCCCCACCTCGAAGGCCCGGGCCATCTCCTCGGGGCGCCTGCGGATACCGGCCCGCAGGGCGTAGAGCCTCCAGAGCGCTCCGGGCAGGGTGTCGGCGGGCCGCTCGGCCCACAAGTGGGCCAGCTCGTCGATGCCGTGCTCGTCCGCGAGGGCGACCAGCCGTGCGGTCTGCTCGTCGTCACCCTCGCGTCCGTGCCGAACCAGGGCCTCGGCGGTCATGTGCGCCGCCTCGATGAGCTGCGCCGGGTCGGTCGCACCGGCCTGGGCGTCAGCCGCGGCGGGCGACATGAAGGCCGGCCGTCGCGGGCGCTCCGGTTCGCGCGGGTGCGAAGACATGGGGCCATGGTGACATTCGGCGCAGCTCTGTGCACGGGACCGCTCATCGACCACGTGCCGGTGCCCATGTCCGAATGGCCGTGTCTGAACGCCGCCGCGGCCGGGTGGTGCCGATCCGATGTCGGCACCACCGGCCGCCGCGTGAATACGGCAGGGCGCTCTCAGACGCTGCTGCGACGCTTCGCGGCCGTCCGCTTGGGCTGCGGTCGGGAGGCCGGACGACGCTGCGCGGGGACCCTGGCCGAGGTCTTGGCCGAGGGCTTGGCGGCGGGCTTGACCACGCGCTTGGCAGCCGGCTTGGCGGCGGGCTTGACCACGCGCTTGGCGGCGGGCTTGGCGGCGGGCTTGACCACGCGCTTGGCGGCGGGCTTGACCACGCGCTTGGTAGCGGGCTTGGCAGCCGGCTTGGCCGCACGCTTGGCGGCGGGCTTGGCCACGCGCTTGGCGGCCGGCTTGGCCACGCGCTTGGCGGCGGGCTTGGCAGCCGGCTTGGCGACGGTGCCGTCCACGATCGCCGCGGTCACCGCGTTGCGGCGGATCGAGGCGATGCCGTTGAGCGCAGCGGCGCGGGTCACGTACCCCTGCGAGGTCGCGACGACCTGACCGTTGGGCGCGCTCATGATGAACCGGTACTTGCCGGCCTTGTCCTTGCTGATGGTGAACTTCGCGGGCATGGTGCCTCCGTGGTCGGGCGATCGTGGATCGCCTTCTGATACCTCGGCATGACGCCGAGGCTGCGCCGAGCGGCGCGTCCCGCGTGGGATCGGTTCAACTCCACGGGGAGGTCTCCAGGTGTTCGTCGAGGTCTCCGCCCGATGCGCACTGAACACTGCGGTAGGTGTCGGGCATCTGCGGATAGACCTCGAGCAGGTAGCGCCGGGACAGCTCCTCGGCGTCCTTCGACGAGGCGCCGAGCAGGGCGGCGGTCCATTCGTCGCGTTGCACCGCAGCGCATTCGGCTGCGGCCTCGTGGCGGAGCCCGGCCATGTGCATGGCCTCGTGAGTGATCACATGGACCGCGATCACCCGGTCCAGATCCGACGCGTCCCGGTCGGAGGCCACCCAGCCCTGCAGGTCTCGGCAGGTCTGATAGGCGATCGTGGTCCGCGGCTCGGGCTCGCCCTCCTCGGTGAACCACACCTGACCGCGGTCGGTGCCGGCGCTCAGCCAGGTCTCGCCGAAGCTCTGACAGTGCACCTCGACCTCGTGTCCGACCAGTCGGGAGGAGGCCTCGCTCAGCAGGTTCTGCAACTCGTGGTGGCGGATCACGGGGACGGCGAGGATCGCCGAGGCGGTCGCCGGGGCGAGCACCGTCACCATGGGGAAGGCCCGCAGGCGCCCGACCTCGTCCACACGCGCCAAGGACCAGCGCAGCGTGACGGCGATCGCCGTCCCGGCCAGGCCCATGCACACGAGGAGCAACACACCGCGGCCATCGGCACCTGTTCGGCCCAACTGAAGTCAGCCGGTTGCCGAGCTCACCCGCGGAAGCGAGGTTCAGCTCGTGATGTCCTTGCGCAGGAAGTGCCACCAGGCGACGGTCGAGAGCGCCACGGTGTAGGCCAGAGACCAGAGCCCTCCCTGGACCATGGAGTCCCAGGCGATCTCGGGTGAGAGGACGTCGAGCCAGGCCGAGGAGTAGTGCGGCGGCAGGATGGTGCGCCAGTCCCCCAGCGCCGTGATCGCGTCCAGGATGTTCATGACGATCACGGTCAGGACGGCGCCGCCGACCGCGCCCAGCGGGGCGTCGGTGAAGACCCCGAGACAGAACGCCAGGGCCGAGACGAACATCAGGTTCACCGCGATGAAGACCAGTGCGATCGCCAGCCGCTGCAGCATCGTCGAGGTGGAGACGGTCTGCCCCAACGGTGTCTGCAGCGGCGCCCAGCCGAAGACCGCCCCACCGGCCAGGAAGGCCACGGCCGGGAGCAGGACGAGGAGAACAACGAGAAGGCCAGCGCGACAAGCAGCTTGCGCCACAGGAGGATCCCCCGTGGCACCGGTGACGCCAGCAGGTACCTCAGACTCGACCAGCTCGCCTCGCTGGCCACGGTGTCCCCGGCGAACATGGCGAAGACCACCACGAGCAGGAAGCCGGTGGCCGCGAACAGAACGAACAGGGTGAAGTTCGCCGCCCCCACCGTGGCGAGCTGGACCAGACCGGGCGCGCCACCGCGGTCTCCGTCGCCGAGGGTGAACGCCCCGGCGAGCAACCACGGCAGCACCACCAGGAGAACGAAGGTGCCCAGGGTCCGGCGCCGGGACAGCTGGCGGCGCACCTCCACCCGCCACGGCAGGGTCGTCCGCGAGCGGAAGCCGGGCGCGGCGCCGTCCCGGCCGGTCGGCTCCGGGGGTGCTCCGGCGCCCTCCAGCCCGTGGTGATGACCGCGCTCAGGCATCGCGCTCACCGACCAGCGCCAGGAACGCCTGCTCCAGCCCGCGGACCGGGGCGACGCGCTCGACGTCCAGGCCCGCCTCGACCAGCGCCCGGACCAGCACGGAACGCGGTGTGCCGACCAGTTCGAGGCGCACCCCGCCGTCCACGATCTCGATCGCGGTCGCCCCGGCCACCCCGGCGGCCACCTCGGCGGCTCGTACTGGATCGTTCACCTCGACCTGCAGACCGGTCGCGGCGCCGACCAGGTCGGCAACCCTGCCGGAGGCGACCACATCGCCGTGATGCATGACCACGACGTGGCTGCACGTCTGTTCGACCTCGGAGAGCAGGTGACTGGAGACCAGCACCGTGCGGCCCGACTCCGCATACCGGGCCAGCACCTCTCGCATCTCCCCGATCTGTGGCGGGTCCAGCCCGTTGGTGGGCTCGTCGAGCACCAGCAGGTCGGGCAGGCCGAGCATCGCCTGGGCGATGGCCAGCCGCTGCCGCATGCCCTGGCTGTAGGTGCGAACGGTGCGGTCCAGGTCGGCGCCGAGCCCGGCGACCTCCAGCGCCTCATCGACGTACGCCGCGGTCGGGGGTCGCCCCGTGGCCGCCCAGAACAACTCCAGATTGCGCCGCCCGCTCGCGTGCGGCAGGAAGCCGGGGCCCTCGACGAAGGCGCCGACCCGCGACAGCACCGGGGCCCCCGGGCCGGCGGGATGGCCGAAGATCTCGATCCGGCCCGCGGTGGGCCGGATCAGTCCCAGCACCATGCGCAGCAGCGTGGTCTTGCCCGCGCCGTTGGGTCCGAGCAGGCCGAGAACCATGCCGGGCTCGACCTGCAGCGAGACGTCCCGGACCGCCTGGAACCCGTTGCCGTACACCTTCGCCGCCCCCGTGACCACCAGGGGCATCGCGCCGTCCCCGGCGGCGCCATGCTCCTCGGCGCGCCGCGTCGAACGTCCGGCCACGCGGCGCGCGTACCACCAGAGCCCGGCGGCCGCCGCGACCGCAGCCGCGATCAGGGCCAACGCCCACGGCAGGAACCGCGCCGGGCCGGCCGCGTTCAGCGTGCGCAGCTGCGGGGTCGGGACGACGAGCCCGGAGGCGGCCTGCACCCGATAGGTCGCCGGGGCGGCCGCCGAGAAGTAGGCCAGGTCGCTGGCCGCGACGGCGACGCGCAGCCGGTGGCCGGCCGGGATGTCGCGGACGATCTGCGGCAGTCTCACCTGGACCGGGCCGCGCCTCGCCCACGACCCTGACCGGGGCCACCAGGCCTGCGGGCAGCGTGGCGCCGCCGTCCTGGGCGACGTCCTGCAGGCTGACGAACAGGGTGGCTGCGACCGGCAGGGCGCCGCCGTCGAGCCCGGAGATCGTCAGCGAGACGCGGCCCGAGCCGACGATCCGCAGTGTCTGGTCCAGCGGCTCCGAGTCGAACACGGCCACCTGGCCCGGCGGCATGGCGGGAGAACCGGGTGAGGCCTCGACGGAGGTGCGCCCGCTGCGCAGCCCTGGCACCACGGTGAGCGCGGCCGGCCAGTCACCGGCCGGACGGCGGATGGTCTGGGGCTGCCCGGTCAGCGCGATCTGCTGTTCGGTGGGCGGGGCGCCGTCCAGGCCGGGCTCGGCCGAGGCACCCCTGATCGTCGCCGCGGGATCGCTGTCCTGGGTCGAGACGGCCGACGACGGCACGCTCACCTGAAAGCCTGTGTCGAGCGATTCCGCCGCAGCCGATCCCCGGAGGTAGTGGTCGAACCAGTCCAGGGTCAGTCCCCGGAGCCGGTCGGTCTCGTCGGGGCCTCCGTCGTGCCCGGACTGGGACCAGACCACCGAGACCGGCGTGCCGACCCGGGTGAGCGCCTCGGCCGTTGCATCGGCCTCGGAGAGCGGGAACAGCGAGTCCACCTGCCCCTGGATCAGCAGGGTGGGCGCGGTGACGTCGGGCAGCAGCGACGCCGGCCCGGCCCCGGCGAGCAGGTCGAGCATCGTCTGGTCGGCCCGGCCGGTCACCGCGACCTCCTGGTAGGCGCGGCACAGTTCAGCCACCACCCGGCCACATGCGGTCGACGGCACCCCTGGGAGGGAGGGCTGTGGACCGAAGAACACCGCTGACCACGCCTTCTTGAAGACGCCGCCGCCGAGGCCTGCCTCATCGCCGGCCACGGTCGACTGCGGAAAGAGCACCCGCCTCAGGTCGTTCCAGGTGATCTGCGGAACGATGGCGTCGATCCGGGGGTCGGTCCCGGCCAGCGACAACGCGAGCGCCCCGCCGTAGGAGGCGCCGGCGACGCCGACCCGGGGATCGCCGTCGCCGTCCTTGAGGACCTGCGGACGCTCACTCAACAGGTCGACCAACCGGCGGGCGTCGGCGACCTCGTAGTCCGGCGAGTTGAGGTGCACCAGCCCGCCGCTGGTGCCGAAACCCCGCGCCGTCCACGTCGCCACCACGTAGCCCTCTCGGGCCAGTTGGAGCGCCTGGGTCCGCACGCTGTCCAGGGTGGCGCCGTAGCCGTGGGCGAGCAGGACGGCGGGAGCCGGCTCCTCGCCGTCCGGGAAGTAGAGGCGGGTATCGAGTCCGACATCCTGGGCGCTCCCGCCGGGCAGTGGCTCGGGGACGCCGGTCAGACGCAGATCCTCGGTGCGCACGACCGGGTCGCGGGTGAGCACCGCGGCGGCGCCGGTGCCACCGGCCAACGCCAGGGCCAGGACGGCTGCGGTGGCCCGCCGCCCACGGAGACGACGCACGTCAGCCCACGGGCGCGGCGGTGGGGGTCGGGTCGGCGGGCGCGGTGTCCGTCGAGCCGGTGTCCGTCGAGCCGGTGTCCGTCGAGTCGGTGAACGTCGAGGAGGAGTCGACAGGCACGCTCGCGGCCGGATCGGTCTGATCCGACGGCGTGACCTCCGAGGAGTCCTGCGTGTCCGTGACGTCGGTGGAAGCCGACTCCGTCGGGGTGCCGTCGGGGCTGGAATCACCGCCCACGTTGCCCTGGAGGACCCGGCCGAGGGTGGTACCGCCGCCCGAGCTGTCGCCGGAACCGGAGACCGGTTGATCGATGAGCACTTCCAGGACGAAGACCGTCACCATCACGAGGAGGAACAGTCCGACACTGGCCAGAGCCCACACCCGCCAGCTCCAGGCCGACGGACGACGGCTCGGTGCCGCCGAGCCCTCGTCCGGCTGATCGCCGGCCTGATCAACCGCCTGATCAACCGGCTGGTCGGCCTCGTCGTCGGCCGGCTGATCGACCGTTTCGTCGGGCGAGGCGCCCAGCTGATCGACCGTTTCCTCGGACGACGAGCCCGGCTGCCGGGCCGAGAGGGGGAACCGGGTGGTGGCCAGTCGCTCGCGGGTCTGCACGACGGTGCGGCCGGCATGTTCCAGGGAACGGGTGTAGAGCGCGGCGGCCGACGCGCTGGCCACGGATCCGAAGGCGGCGCCGATGAGGGTACCGACGACCCCGAGCCGCGAGGCGACCAACGTGGTCGTCATGGCGGCCAGAGCGCCGCTGATCAACTGCCGATACGTCAGCCCCAAGAAGGCAGTCTTGGCGGGAGGGGGCTCGGTCGTCGCGGTCATCGAGGCCATCATCCCACCCGCTGCCAGACTGGGCGGGTGCTACACGCAAAGAGCCCGAGGGAGGCGGCCCACTGCCTGATCGAGGGCGGGTTGGTGGGACTGCCCACCGAGACCGTGTACGGCCTGGCCGCGGACGCCGAGAACCCGCAGGCGGTGTCCCGGATCTACGCGATCAAGGGACGCCCCGCCGACCACCCGGTGATCGTCCACGTGGGCTCGGCAGAAGCCCTGGCCCCCTCCGCGGGATGGGTGCGGGACCTGCCCGACTACGCCGGCCGGCTCGCCGAGGAGTTCATGCCCGGCCCTCTCACGCTGGTCCTGCCGCGGGGAGGGCGGGCCGGCGACTGGGTCACCGGCGGACTGGACAGCGTGGGGATGCGGGTACCTGCGCATCCGGTCGCCGCCCGCGTCCTGTCCGCGTTCGCCGAGCTGTCCGGACGGACCAACGTGGGGCTCGCCGCGCCCTCCGCGAACCGGTTCGGCCGGGTCAGCCCGACGCGGGCGGACGACGTGATCAAGGAACTGGGCGCGCAGCTGGTGCCGGGTCGGGACTGCCTGCTGGACGGCGGGGCCAGCCGGGTCGGCGTCGAGTCGACGATCATCGACTGCACCGGGCCGCTGCCGGTGCTGCTGCGGCCGGGCTCGATCGGCGTCGATGAGGTCGAGCGGGCGGGCGGCGTGAGACCCCAGGCCCCCCGGCGACCGGTTCGGGCGCCCGGCTCCCTGGCGGCGCACTACGCCCCCCGAACGAGGGTGCTCATCGCCCGGGACGCGGACGACGTGCGGCGCCTGCTCGGTGATGTCGATCAGGTGCGCGCCGGGCTGCTGGCGCCGCAGCAGGTCCCGACGCCCGCGGGTGTGGTCCGCCTGTCGGCGCCGGCGGGGGCGCCGGCCTTCGCGCAGGCCCTGTACGCCAGCCTGCGGGAGGCGGACGCGTTCGAGCTGGACCTGGTGGTCGTCCTGGCACCCGAGGACCCGGGGCACCCCGGGCTCGTCACCGCGATCGGCGACCGGCTACGGCGCGCGGCCGTGGGCTCGGGCGGCCTCAGCCGGACGGCGAGACCGGCGGAACCGTTGGATCGCTCTTCGGCGGACTAGGGACGACGGGTGGTGGCTCGGCTGGGGCTGGGGCCGGCGGCTTCGGGGTCGGTGGCTTCGGGGTCGGCGGGGTGCTGGGGGGCGTGGGTGTCGGCTGCTTCGTCACGGTCGGGGTCGCGCTCGGTGCGGTCGACGCCTTGGGCGAGGGGGCGACGGACTTGCTCGGCGTGGGCGCCTTGGTGGCCTTGGGCGTCGTGACCGGGCTGATCACCCTCGGAGTCGTCCTTGTGCCGGGCGTGCGGGCCGGGGCGAGGTCAACGGTCCGGGTCGCGGCCGCCGCACCGACCGCAGCCGCCGCTCCGGAGGGGCTGAGCGACGCCCCCGGGCTGGCGGCACCGTCCACGGTGGAGCCGTCGGTGGGAGTGACCTGCTCGCCCGTCTGATCGGAGCCGTTGGTGCCGAGTTCGACCCGGAAGACGCCCGGATCGTTGAGGCTGGTGACGACGACCGCGCCGGCGACCCCGATCGCCGCAGCGGCACAGGCCGCGACCAGGGCGAGCCGTCCGACGTTGCGCCGCTCGGCAGGTTGGTCCGAGGCCACCCAGCCCGCCGAGAAGGAACCGGCCGCGGGCGATGCCACCCCGTCGTCCGACCCGCCGCCCAGGAGCCGGACCGAGGCCTGTTCCGGAGCGGGGGCGCGGCGGCCCCTCTGCGCGGCCAGGTCCATCGTGACCAGCCGGCCCCGCGGGTCGCCGCCCGCCTCGGGCTCCGACGGTGCTGGAGGCTGCGGCGCGGCCGGTGGCTGGAAGACCTCTGGGGCCGGGGCGACCTGCGGCGGCGGGTCGATGAGCGAGATCGGTGAGGTCGGCGGCGCCGGGTAGGGGATGTCCTGCCACACGCCATGCCCGGACTCGGTGCGTCCGGACTCGGTGCGCTCGAGGGCGCTGAGATCGACGGTGTGCGGCGCCTGAACCGTCTGCTGGGTGCCGCCCCCCGGCGAGGTGGTCTGGAACCAGGGCGAGCGGACGCCGCCCGAAAGGGTGTCGTCGGGCCGGTCGGCGACCACGGCGAAGGGGTCCGAGCCCGCGCCGCCTCGTGGGGCGAACGGGTTGGCCGAATCGGACGGCTCACCAGGATCGGTCGTAGCGCGCGCACCGAACATGTCGACCAAGTACGCCTCCTTCCAACGCCGAGGACACGTCGCCCTGTGAAGAACTGCCCCACACGGTAGGCCACCCGGGCAAGGGCGTGGCGTGTCTTGACGTACCTTGACCTGCACTTGAACTTGCCATGTGGCTGTCACGATGCAGGGCTTCGTCCGGTTTTGCTTCGAGTGCACCTGACGATTCACCCGAGCGGACGATCAACCGTTCATCCGATCCTGGTCAGCCCGGCGTGTCGGCCCGTCGGGTGAGGAGAACGTCGTCCGGAGTCCGGGCCCGCAGCGGCAGCAGATCGATCGGAACGAGGTCGATCTCGACCCCCAGAGCGCTACACAGCGCCAGCCGTTGATTCATGGTCAAGCGCTCGACGCCTTCCACGACCAGTTCCAGGTGTGAGTTCCACCGCTCCTCGCCGTCGCCACTGGCCCACTCACCCAGATCCTGCCCACGCCCTTCTCCTCGGCGACGGCCAGGAGGGCATCGCGCGCGGCGACCACCACCTCACCGATCGGACCCGACATCTGGATCCCGAGCGGGTCGGGTCGGAACAGGCGCAGTTCGACGCAGTAGCCGGCACCTGCGACCAGGCGCTGAAGGGTGACCACGCTCGGCTGTCGCCGTCCGCGTTCCACCTCGCTGACCACCGTGCGCGCCACGCACGCCCGATCGGCCAACTCCGCCTGGGTCATGTCGCTGTTGTGGCGAGCACGGCGCACGATGTCAGCCGCCGTGGTGAGCCGCTCCTCGGCCGTCCGCGTCATGACCGCCGACGCTAGGCGACCCGGATCCCTCGAATCAGCTTATCCACAGCCCGATGGCTGTCCGGCCGTGTGGCACCCGCGGCAGTGCCAGCGCGACGTCGCCCGCCGACATGACCATCGAGCGCGCGGGTTGGCTGACTTCTTTTTGTGATGTCGCTGATCCGCGACACGAACCTGAGCCCGAAATGACGCGGATCCGCGACATCACAAAAACAAACTCGCCAGGCACGGCCCACACCGCAGCCTCAGTCGTCTCCTGCCTGCGCGGACCCGGCGAACCCGGCAGCCGCGGTTGATTGCGCGATTCGCAGAATCCGCTCGGCCTGGGCATAGATCGGCCCGTCGACCATGCGGCCCTCGAAGGCCATCACGCCACGGTCGTGGCCTGCCTGCGCCAGCAGCCTGCGCGCCCAGGCGATCTGCTCCGGGGGCGGGGTGAAGGCGGTCCGGATCACCGGGATCTGCTTGGGGTGGACGGCGACCTTGGCATCGAACCCGACGGCGACCGCGTCCTCGCACTCGGCACGCAATCCGTCCTCGTCGGCCAGATCCATGAACACGGCATCCAGGGCCGCCTTGCCGTGGGCCTTGGCGGCCACCAGGCTTCGCGACCTCGCGAACCGGGCGACGTCCCGGTAGGAACCGTCGGGCCGGCGGCTCGCGGTGCCACCGAGCCCGGCGACCAGGTCGTCGGCGCCCCACATCAGCGCGACGACGGGGTCGGCCCGCGCGATCTCGCCGGCGTTCTCGACGCCCAGTGGGGTCTCCAACAGGGCGACGATCCGGGTGCCGGGCAGCGCCTCGAGGTCCGCGACCCGTTCGGTCTTGGCGAGCATCACCATCCCGATCCCTGACTGCGCGATCAGGTGCGCGTCGCCGTCGTGGCCGGGCGCGGCAGCGCCGTTGGCGCGCAGAACGGTGCGCTGGTGGTCGTAGACGCCGTCCGCGATCAAGGTCGCGACGGCGTGACGGGCCTGGTCCTTACGGTCGGGAGCCACGGCGTCCTCAAGATCCAGGACGACGATGTCGGCCCGGGCCAGCGCCTTCCGGTAGCGGTCGGGGCGGTCGGCCGGGCAGAAGAGCCAGGCCGGCCCCGGACTCCAGTCGGTCTCGGCCGACGTCGTCCTCATGCGGGGCCCATTCGGACCAGGGTCGTGCGGGTGGCGGTCGCGACGACCTCGCCCCGCTGGTTCCGGGCTGTGTGCGCGAAGACGACGACCCCCTCCCCCGGCCGACTCGACGAGGGGCGCTTGTCCACGACCAGGGTCTCGGCGTAGAGGGTGTCGCCGTGGCGCACGGGCGCCGGGAAGTCGATCTCGCTGAAGCCCAGGTTGGCCACGATGGTGCCCTGGGTCAGCTGCGCCACCGACAGCCCGACGAGGGTGGACAGGGTGAACATCGAGTTGACCAGCCGGTCATGGAACGGGGGCATCTGCTCGCTGGACGCCTGGTCGAGGTGCAGGGGCTGGGTGTTCATCGTCAGCGTCGTGAAGAGCACGTTGTCGGCCTCGGTCACCGTGCGGCCGGGCCGGTGTTCGTAGACGGTGCCGACCTCCATCTCCTCGAACCACAGCCCGCGCTGGAGGACGCGCCTGGGCGTCGTGGGCTCGCTCACCCTGACGCCTCAGTCCCCGGCCGGCGCCGGCGCGTGGCTGCTGCGGCGGATCGAGGCGAGCTTGCGGTCGAGTGCCTTCATGGCGTGCGCTCCGATGCGACGGTCCGACGGTTGGCGTCGGATCCAGCCTAGGGCCACGTCATTCGCAGGTGAGCAGGCCGATCTGGGCCTTGCTGGTCAGCACCCGGACGACGGCCTGGTCGAGGCGGCGGGCGAACGCCGGGTCGCCGGCGGCGCGCACCAGGAGGGCCTTGCGCATCGCCGGGATCTGCGTGGGCTGCACGGTCAGGACGAGGTCGCCGCCGGAACCGATGAACCGGGAGGCGCGCCGGCCGACCGGCACCGCGGCCACGGCCCCGGCCGCGCCGAGATCGTCCGAGATCGCGACGCCGGTGAAGCCGAGGCGACCCCGCAGCAGGTCAGTGGTGATCCTGTGGGAGAAGGCCGCGATGTTGCGTGAGTCGAGCGCCGGATATGTGGCGGAGGAGATCATGACCATGCCGGTGGCCGCGTCGATCGCCGAGGTGAACGGCGCCAGGTTGGGGTCCGTGTCGGTCGTCAGGCGATCGACGGCGCCGGTCCCGGAGTCGGTATTGACCCGAACGCGGCCCAGGCCCGGGAAGTGCTTGACGGCGGTGGAGACGCCGGCGTCCTGGGTGGCCCTGACGACCGTGGCGACGTCGACGGCCACGCCCTTCGGTGTGCTGCCGTAGTCGCGGGCGTATCTGCCGATCGGTGGGTTCGCGGCCCGGTCGGCGACGGCGACGGTGTCGGCGACCGGAGCGAGGTTGACGGTGATCCCGGCCTTGCGGAGGGCGGTGGCCGAGGCCTTGGTCTGAGCCCTGAGGCTCGAGGTCGACCACCCGCCCTGGGCGCGTGCGGTCGGCAACCGAGGGAATCCCTTGCCGGAGAAGGTCTGCACGGCGCCGCCCTCCTGATCGGCGGCGATATGCAGGGGGACGCCGTAGGCCTTCTTCGCACTCGCCTGGAGCCGGTCGATCTGGGAGCGGAGGGCACCGACACCGATCGTGCTGCGACCGTGCAGGAAGACTCCGCCCACCTGGTAGCCGGTGACCACCGACCCACCCCTCGTCGGCGCCCCCGCGGGTAAGCCGACCATCAGCACCTGGCCGGCGCGCTGGTTGCGGGTCATACCGGCGAAGGTCTTCGTCACGCAGGGGGCCTCGGCGGTCGGCTGGTACCCCGATGCCAGGCCGACCGAGTTCAGCGTGCTCTGCATCGGCGGCGCGCTGGGGGTGGGGTCGGCGGACGGCGTGGGCGACGATGATGCCGTCTCCGTAGGGGCCGACGCCGAGCCGCCGGCGTCGGGGGCGCTGGTACCGCAGGCCGTCAGGGCGATGCAGGTACCGAGGAACACCCAGGGCCTGCGGGGCCGAGCTGGCCTGGCGTACCGGAACACGACAGCAGACTGGCACACCCGCGCCGGGCACTCGTCGTCCGTCCGTCATACTTGTCTGGGCTCGGCCGACCCGTTCAGCTGAGCCGCCGAGGGCCCCTAGCTCAACTGGCAGAGCAGTGGACTTTTAATCCATTGGTTCCGGGTTCGAGCCCCGGGGGGCCTACAAAGCTGCTGTTCAGAGGCGGTTTGGGCGTCGTGAGCGAGTCGTGTGATCGTGTTTACTCCCATGATTCTCTTCTTCTCGTGCCCGCGAACGGTGGACCGGTCGCCGCGCTCGAGACTCCTCCGCGACCGCGCCGATGGTCGGTCAGGACGGGCTCGATCTGCCCCACGTCGGGGTACGCCTGCTCACCCGCGACGTTGCCGGGACCACGACAATGACGGGACACCTCGCGGACACGCCGGATAGGACTGTACTCATTCGATGCTCGAGTGGATACAGTTCTATCCATGCGGGATCCGGAGATGCTGCCGGCGACGTTCACCACCGGGCAGGCGCTGGCCGCGGGTGCGCATCCGCGGGACGTGTATCGGTGGCGTGATGCCGGGTTGACCCTCGAACTGTCCCGTGGGGTGTTCCGGCGGGCGGACGCGCCGCTGCCGTCCTACCCGGACCTGCTCGCGGTCTCCCGGCGGGCGCCGCAGGCGGCGGTGTGCCTGGTGTCTGCGGCGCAGGTCCACGACCTGAGCGACGAGCTCCCGCGGGCGGTCCAGATCGCCGTGCCGCGGGGAACGCGCCCACCGCAGATCGCCTACCCGCCGGTGGAGGTGTTCCGGTTCGCGGCCGCGACGTTTGACCTGGGCATGGAGTGGGTCGAGGCCGCCGACGGCGAGACCGTGCGGATCGCCGGGCCCGCCCGGACCGTGGTCGATCTGATGCGGCTGCGGCGCAGCATCGGTGAACCGCTCGCGCTGATCGCCCTGCGCCGGTACCTGGCCCGTCCCGGCGGCAGACCCGCGGCGTTGATCGACCTCGCGCGCCCGCTCGACGTCCTGGGCCCGGTCCGGGCCGCCGTCGACGTCCTGGAGGCCTCATGACCCCGCCCAGCGAGCCGACCCGGCCGCTCCGATCGGCCAGACCGACCCGGGCCGACGCCGGCGGTCGGGCGTACCTGGACCTGCAGAACCTGGCCCGCCGCCAGACCGCCCGACCCAGGAGCTCCTCGTCCTGTACGCACTCGAACGGTTCCTCGCCCGCCTGGCCGCCAGCGCGTACGCGAGCGCGTTCGTCCTCAAGGGCGGCATGCTGCTCGCCGCGTTCGACGCGCGCCGCGCGACCGTGGACGCCGACCTGCTCGCCATGGGCGCTCCGAACGACGCCGACGCCGTCCTCGCCCGCGTCCGCGACATCGCCGGCCACCAACTGGCCCAGGACGACGGTGTCCGGTTCCTGCCCGACACGGCCCGTGCCCGCATCATCCGTGCGGACAGCCTCTACTCCGGTGTCCGGGCCACCATGGCGGCCCACATCGCCAAGGCCACCGTCACGCTCCAGCTCGACATCAACTTCGGCGACCCCGTCACACCCCCACCGCAGATCATCGACTACCCGACCCTGCGCGAGGAGCACCCACCGGTCCGGGTCCTCGGCTACCCGCTGGCCACCCTCATCGCCGAGAAGCTCACCACAGCAGTCGATCTCGGCGAGACGAGTACCCGCGTGCGGGACTACACCGACATCTGGGTCCTCACCCGCCGCCACGACCTCGACGCCGACGAACTACGCACGGCGCTTGCCGCAACCGCCCTTCACCGCGGCGTCAGGCTCGGACCCCTCTCCGACGCCGTCGGCGACCTCGCATCACTGCGCCGCGACGTCTACACCGCCTACCGGAACCGCGTGAACGACGTGGCGACTCAACTACCCGAACACCTCGACCAGGTCCTCGCCGACGTGATCAGCTTCGCCGACCCCCTCCTCCGCGACGCCCCCCGCAAACCAGCCACCTGGTCGGCCGGCCAACGGCGTTGGCTGTCATAACGCCACCGCCCCAGGTGGCCAGCCCGCCACCTTCTCCACGATGCCCTGCTGCCTGGACTCAGATCAGCTGTGGGTCGGCGGCGGCAGCGGCCGGGTCAACGCGGTCACGTACAGGTCGTCGCGGAACGCCGCCGGCAACGCCTCGTAGGCGGCCTGCGCCTGCTCCCACGTCGTCGCGTCGTCCGGGGCCGAGAACCGAGACTGCGCGTCCGGGTCGATCGGCCACCACGGCGTGTTCCGGCGATCCCCCCACTGCGAGCTGATCTGGCAGCGGATCAACGCGTCGCCGTCGACCGTCGCGTACATCGCGAACAGGCAGGACATGAACCCCTCATAGGCACCGAACAACTCCGCCGAGAACAAGGCCCGGTGGGCGTACATCTCCTCATCCACCTGACGTTTCAGAGCCAACGCCTCTTCGGCCGTGATGTCCTTCCACCGGCCCACGAACGTCGCGAAACACAGCAACCGGTTCACCGGGCCCGCCACCCGGTCGAAACACGTCCAGCCGGTGCTCGACCACGGTCTGGTTGGCCTGCTGCACCGCCGCCACCCGCCGCGCCCCCCGCGCGATGAACACGCCGAGGACGGCCACCGCGACCGGTGTCGCCGCGGCCACGACCAGCTTGGCGATCTCCAGGCTGGTCCACACCGACCCTGGGTCAGCTCCCGCCGCCATCGTCTTCCCCTCCGTCTGGATCGGCCTCGCGTTCCTCGCGTTCGATGGTGGCCAGCGGGTCGGGGTCCAGACCGTCGGGGACGAGCCGGCGCCGCAAACCGGCCGCTTCGGCAGCCCACCGGCTGGGGTGGACGCCGTCGGCGCTGTCGAGGTCGGCGTGCAGGTCGACGGCGTCGAGTTCGGGCCAGGCCAACCCGTGGCGGCGGGCGATCCGCAGCGCGGCGTCGGCGTCGTCGCGGGCCTTGCCGGTCTGTCCGGCATGAGCGTGGACGCGGCCGCGGGCGACCAGGGCGGCGGCGTGGGGACCGGGCAGGTGGCGGGGCCCGGCCAGGGTGATCGCCTCGCCCGCCGCCACCAGGGCCGCGGCCGGGTCACCGTCGGCCAGGGCGGCCGCGGCGAGCACGGGCAGGGTCTCGGCCAGCTCGACCAAGTACTCCCCGGCCCGGAACACCTCGACCGCCGAGACGGCCGCCTCCCGGGCCCGAGCAGCATCCCCACCGTCAACAGTGTCGGCGGCGGCCGTGAGGTCGAGGCGGGCCAGGACCCGGTCACAACGGGCCACGTTCTCGTTCCAGCCCTGCTCGGCGGAGATCCGCCGGTTCGCCTCGGCCAACCTCCGGGCCGGGCCGACCCGGCCGGTGCGGGCCAGGAACTCCCCCCACCGCACGCCACGCCGCGAGTACAGGTGCCGGCCCCGGTCGGCGTGTTCGAGGCGGTCGGCGTCCCCGAAGGCGGTGTCGGCGGCCGGGGTGTCGCCGGCCAGGCCCGCCAGCCACCCCAGCCAGCCCAGCGAATACGTCTCCTGCCGGCGGTCGGTGATCTGCCGGGCCAGGGTCAGGGCCTCGGCGGCGGCGGCCCGGGCCGGCTCCAGCCGCCCCGACCAGCCGTGGGCCTCGGCCAGGTTCTGCAGGCCGCTGGACAGGCGCGTCTGGTCGCCGGCGGCCCGGTCGTGGTCGGCGCCGGCCTGCAGGTACTCCAGCGCGGTGTCCAGGTCCCCCGCATTCTGGGCGTACAGGCCGACCTCGTTCAGGTACCAGGAGAACCTCGTGGGGGTGAGCCGGTCCGGGCACGCCGCCCGCCGCGCCGGGGTGGCCACGAACGCGGCCGCGGCCCGCTGCCCCAACCCCACCGCCGGCAACCACTGCCACAGGGCCCCGTTGCGGGTGCGGGAGGTGTAGAGGTCGTCGGCGGTCTGCCACTGGTCGGCGTCCAGCAGCAGCTCGATGGCCTCGACCACCCGCAGCCCCTCCTCCCGCGACGTGACCTGCCCCGGGATCCCGGTCAGCGACGCCTCCACCGCCGCCGGCGCCGCACCCAACGCCAGCGGCCGTAACACGGCCCGCACCAACGGATGAGCCGACACCCCACCACCCCCGCCCTCACCCTCACTGGTGTCGTGGAGGGTGGGGTGCCAGGACAACAACCCTCCCAGCCGGCCGGTGGCGGCCTGCCGCACCGACGCCTCGGACAGGTCGTCGAGGTGACCGGTGAACACCTCATGCCCCGCGACCGCCCGCAACCCCGCCACATCGGCCGGCCTCGTCCATCACCGTGGCGACGGTCTTGCGGAACACATGACTGGTCACCCACGGATACCCGGCGAAGCCGAACGCGTCGCGCAGGTCGGCCTGGGTGTTCGAGGGGTCCCGCAGCCCACCCTTCGGGGAGGGGAACACCGGCCCCACCCCCGCCTCCCCCTCGCCTGCCCCATCCGTGGCGGCGAGGCTCTCGCGGCGGTGGGTGAGCATGTCCACGCACCAGGTCGGCAGGGCCAGGGTGCGGACGGTGAGCTTGCTGGATTCTTCGCGTTGCAGGATCAGGCCGTGGCCTTTGAGCCGGACCACGTTCCCCCGCACCTGCACGGTCCCGGTCCGGAGTCGAGGTCGAGGTCGTCCCAGTGGACGGCGGAGGCTTCGGAGATCCGTAGCCCGGTGCCGAGCAGGAACGCGACGAGGTCGGGGATGTCGCGGCGGATCGCGACGTCGTCGTAGGTCAGCCAGGTCCGCAGATCCCGTACCTGCTCGACCGTCAACGCCCGGGGGGCACGTTTCGGCTTGGACGAGATCGGGCCGGTGTCCCGGACCGGGTTCCGATCAAGAAGGCCGCTCCGGGCGGCGTGGCCGCAGATCCCGGACAGGACCGAGCGGGTCATCTTCGCCACCGCGGCCCCGCTCTGCGCCTGGACCGCCTGCAGGAACCGGTCACACACCGCCACCGACAGCTCCCGGACCCGCAGTTCCCCGACTCCGGCGTGGATCTTCCCGTCGAGCAGGTATCGGTACTGCTCCCGCGTCCCCTCCGCCAGGGTCGTGGTGGTGGCGTACCAGGCCTCGGCGACCACGGCCACCTTGGAGTCCGCGGTCAGCTCCCCAGCGCCGACGTAGACCCGGTCCCGCAGCGCCTCGGCCAACACCCGGCGGGACTCGCCCCTAGTCGCGTCGTCGCGCGTCGACCTGGATGGTGGAACGGTTTGACTAAGGGCTGTGTGGATGCAGGGTTTGCGACTCGAACGCAGCCCGGCATGGAAGGCCTTTGTGGTGAAGAAGATAGCGCAGGATCAGAGCCGGCGGAACGCGGCACGACGCCGGCGGCGGATCGAGGCCCGGCACCGGCTGGCTGGGCGGTGGAGCCCGCGGCCGGTCCCGATGCTGACCGCGGGACCGGTGCCTACGAGGTCGGCGCCACCGTGGAGGCGACCAGTTTCGGGGGAATCGCCGCCCTGCACCGGCTGGTCACCAAGCTCGGCCTGCCCGCGGCGATGGACGCCGACCTGGAGCTGTTGAAGGTGCACCTGCCGTACAACGAGTCCGATCACGTGCTGAACCTGGCCTACAACGTGGCTGCGGCGGGACCCGGTTGGAGGACATCGAACGGCTGCGGCACGACACCGCGTACATGAACGCCCTGGGCGCGGACCTGATCCCGGACCCGACCACCGCGGGGGACTTCTGCCGCCGCTTCGACCCCGAGGACGTCCTCACGCTGATGGAGGCGATCAACTCGGTCCGCCCGCGCCTGTGGGCCGGGCGGGGCCGGGACCTGCTCGGGCCGGTCGCCTACCTCGATGTCGATGGCACCCTGGCGGCGACCACCGGCGCCAAGAAGGCCGGGATGGACATCTCCTACAAGGGGATCTGGGGCTACCACCCGCTGATCCTGTCGCTGGCCAACAGCCGGGAGGTGCTGTTCCTGGTCAACCGGCCCGGGAACGTGCCAGCCACGCCGGGCCGCCGAGTGGATCGAGAAGGCGATCAACCTGGTGTCCCCGATGCGCCCCGGGTGTGCCTGCGCGGGGACACCGACTTCTCCCTCACCGCCCACTTCGACGACTGGGCCGAGCGGGTCGACTTCGTCTTCGGGATGGACAACACCAGCCCGCTGCGCGCCCGCGCCGAGGCCCTCGACGAAGCGGCCTGGCGGCGCCTGGAACGGCCCGACCCCTACCAGAACCGACCGGGCAGGTCCGGGCCCGCCGCGAGAACGTCAGGGCCGCCATCGTGACCGAAGGCGGCTACACCGACCTGCGGCTGAACTACGAGGACGTCGCCGAGTTCACTTACCGCCCCGGCAAGTGCACCCGCGCCGACCGGGTGATCGCGCTGCGCAAGAACATCACCCGGGCCAAGGGCGAACACGCCCTGCTCGAGGAGATCCGCTACTTCTTCTACATCACCACCCTGGTCGAGCCGACCGCCGAGCAGATCGTCGCCGAGGCCAACGAACGCTGCGACAAGGAGAACGTGATCGAACAGCTGAAGAACGGCGTCAACGCCCTACGGGTCCCGCTGTACGACCTGGTCTCCAACTGGGCGTACATGGTGATCGCCGCCCTGGCCTGGAACATCAAGTCCTGGTTCGCGATGATGATGCACCGCAAGAGCGAGCGGCACGCCTACATCCGGATGGAGTTCCGCCGCTTCCTCAACACCGTCATCCTGATCCCCGCGATGATCATCCGCAGGTCGCGGACCATCACCATCCGCCTGATCGGCCACACCCCGGCCATCGACCGGCTGCTCAGCGTCTGGAACCTCACCGAACGCACCCGCTTCGGCTGACCAACGCGCCACCACCAGAACCGAACACGTCCCCACGAGCGCGGCTATCCCGGCCGCGGCGCTCACCCGTGCCCAGACACCAGCACATCGTCCCGGGCAACCCCGCTGCCTGTGCGCAGCCAGCCCGGATGCCGGCTCACACCGCCACACCCAGCCCGTCCACCAGCCCCGCGGCCCACGCCGAGGCCCTACCGACCACGCGACGCCCCATACCCCATGATCCAATCGATCACAACGCCAGACCGCCCCCCACACGCTTGTTTGAGGCCTAGTGGATCCCTTGCGTTGCACCTCCCGGGTGGCACCGTCGTAGTCACGCACCAGCGTGCGGGAGCGCCAGACCTTGGGGGCATCGTGGTAAGAGCGGATCGCCCCGTGCGTGCCGAGCGGCATCGGTGGCCTCCCCATGCTCCCAGTTTACTCCCGGGAAACGACGCTCGACGAGACCCGGTCGACGCTCGATAACACTCAAGATGATCCAAGGACTCTGTTGAATCACAACAGTATTCGCGGATCGATGCGTGATGTTGCGCAACAACACTCAGGGACGTGGGTGAAATCCATTGGTTCCGGGTTCGAGCCCCGGGGGGCCTACAGACGCCCAGGTCAGGGGCTCGTCACCGCTCTGGCCCTGCCGCTGGTGGTCGCCCAGCGACTCGACTGCGGGGCGTTGGTCAGCCTGGGCGTCGGCATCGCCTCCGCGGAGGGTCCCGAGCGGCGGCTGGCGGATCCTCGTCCGTGATGGCCCGGACCAGCTGGAGAGCCTGGTCGCGGTCCAGTCCGGCTCCGCGATCGCCATCTCAAGCACCATCCGGCGAACGTGGAGACACGCAGGCCGCTGGATCGGTGACCCACCTCGGAGGCCGGCCCGAGTCCACCTGTGACGAGGCTGTGAACCAGCGGGGTCACCTGTGAATCAGCTTGGAGAACCGACGAAGTCCTGAGCCCGCTGCGGCGCTCGCCGACGGCTCTCGTGAGGCCGGCGGTCGGCCGACGAGAGGGCGAGCGAGATGACGATGTCTGTTTCCACCACTGCCTCGGGCTGGGGCGCCGATGCAACGTCCCGCTCGGGTTCGCTGACCGGGGCGCAGGGCCAGCGGCCGGGCGGTGGCGGCCCGCTGGCCGACGCCGCGAAGGCGCTCGGCATGAGCGGCGACGAGGTGCGTTCTGCGCTCACCGGCGGGCAGAGTCTGGATGATCTGGCCGCGGCCAAGGGGATGCCCCATGAGGACCTGGTGGACGCACTGAAGGCGAACATGCCGAACGACCTGCGCAACAGCGGTCAGGCGGACGCGGTCGCCGAGAGGATGGCGAGCACGAAGGGCCTCGACGCGGTGGCGCCGGCCGGCGGGGCGAGCGGCGCCGACGGGGTGCGGGGGTCGCGTCCGGCCGGTCTTCCCCCGGGCCGGCCGCCCGGTCCGCCCCCCGGCGGGTCCGGCGAGAGCACCGGGGTGCTGGGTTCGAGGCTGACCGAATCCCAGAGCGGGACCCTGGAGGCGCTCGCGGCCCTGCTGGACACCGACTCCGAGAGCCTGCTCGACCCGCTCACCTCAGGCACGAGCCTGGCCGACCTGGTGCAGGGGGCGGGCCTCGACGGGAAGGCCCTGTCCGGGATCGTCCAGGACGGTCTTCTCTTCGACGCCAGGCTCTGAGACGGTCCGTCAAGGGTCAGGTGCCCCCTGTTCCTGACGGGTCACCACCACCCTGCACGCCCGGCTGGACTGCTCGACCTAATGGAGTCCTCACCCGCACGACGTGCTTCACGGCCGAGGCGCCGAGCCACAGGTTCGTCGTTGGGGCCCGCCGCGACGGCCTGCCCAGGTTGGTTCGGGGCTGGGTCCGGGAGCAACGACGAACCTGTGGTTCGCCGGTTCGTGCACAACGGCGGGGTTGCGTTCACGCGATGGGTGCCGGTCGTGACCGCGTGTCGAAGGCTCGCCGCCAGGCGGCAACGCGCCGGGCGTCGCGAGACTCGTACGCCTCGATCGCCTCACTGAGCGAGGGGTGGAAGGCGTCCTCCTCGCCGTTCGCGAGCGCTGTGAGCCGCATGGTGAACCATGCGGTGATCCCGCCCGCCGGCCGCGACTCGAAGCGGGGGAACTGCGGGTCGCCCCCGTCCGGACGCAGCCACGCCTTCGCGACGTCGGGGTCCAGCACCATGGCCCTCGCGAGCCCGACGATGTCCGTCGCCCCGGTCATGACGGCGGCTGCCGCCTCAGATCGAGTCTTGAATCCGCCCGTCAGCATCAACGGCGCGTCCGTGACAGTCCGTGCCCGCCGGGCGAATTCAAGGAAATAGGGCCCCGCCGACCTGCGATCAGAACTCGCCGGGGCACCGGGGAAGTAGGTCCCTCCGCTGATGTCGATCAGATCCACACCCTCGTCTCCCAGGAGCGAGATCGCAACGAGGGCGTCGTCCTCACTCAGACCGCCGTGGAGCTGATCGCTTGAGTTGATCTTGACAGCGAGGGCGAACTCCGCACCCACCTCGGCTCGGACCCGCCGCACGATGTCCAGGAGAAGCCGGCATCGGGCCTCGATGGATCCGCCGTAGTGATCGGTGCGGTGGTTGAACAGCGGTGACAGGAACTGGCTCAACAAGAACCCGTGGCCGGCGTGTATCTCGACACCACCGAAACCGACACCCTGGGCATGGGCAGCCGCTCTGGCGTAGATCATCGGCAGCGCATCGACCTCGGACCGGGTGAGCCCATCGCACCGAAGGCCATCGACGTCCAGCGCCGATGGACCCGCCGGGCGAGAGATCGGACCGTGAGCCAGCGCGCCGGCATGGCCGAGCTGCGGCCAGACCTGGGCACCGTCGGTGGATCCGGCGGCGGCGAGCCGACGCAGGAGCGCATTGTCGGCACCGGGCCCGAGCACGAGGTTTCCCGGCTTCTCCGGATAGCGATGATCCACCTGAACCTCACCGATGAGCGACAAGGCTGCGCCGCCCCTCGACCACCTCCGATAGAGCTCGACCTGTTTATCGGTCGGACGACCAGCGCCGTCTCCCAGGGAATCGGACATCGCAGCTTTCACGAGCCGGTTCTTCAGCACGACTCCACACGGAAGCTCCAACGGCGCCGCAAGGACGTCGGCCTCGGTCACAGTGCCGGTCTGCTGGATCATCACGTCACGCTGAGCATGGCGCGCAGAATCCTGCCCACCGCAGGGACATCCGCCGCAGGATCGACGGCCTACCACCCGTGCGGAGCGAACCGGTCACCACGGGCAGGGGCCGCAGCACCAACAGGTGACCTCAACGGGTGGGGCCTTATCCGCATGGGTACTCATGTCGACCTCCCGACGCCGACGCTACTCCCAGAACGGACAGGCCTGACCCGTGCCTGACGCGGGACACGAGACCGCGCACGGAACGAGACGAGGTCGAGTACTCGGCCTCCGGGGGAGGAGGTGAGCTCCCTTGCCCAGGGGATCGGACTACCAGGGGCCACGCGAGGCCCTCGACTCCTACGCCGCGGTGGTGGATGGCAGTAGCGGCGACTCGGCAGTGAAGGGCGCCAAGAACCCGTACACGGCGCGCAACGGCCACATGTTCAGCTTCTTGGACATCGACGGCACGATGGCGCTGCGCCTGCCGGACGAGCTCCGGGAGGAGTTCCTGGCTCGCTACGAGAGCGGTCCCGTCGTCCAGTACGGGAGCGTCATGCGCGGTTACGTCTCGGTGCCCGCCGACCTGCTCCGAAGCACCGACGAGCTCCGGGAGTGGTTCGACATGAGCTACGACTGGATAGGCACGCTGGAACCCAAGCCGACGAAGAAGTAGCCGAGTGCGGACCGGCGCGCCTGGCGGATCAGGGGATGACAGACGTGGTCGTGACTGGCGATGCTGGAGCTGCCACTCACGCCGGAGGCAGCGTCCGATGACGCCCGACACGCCTGTCCACACCGACCCGGCCGGTCGGTGGCATCGGGTGCGCGACGCCTTGGCCGACCGGGAGCGCGCGTCGCTCACCCCGGCTGAACTGGACGCCCTGGCCGATGCGTGGTTCTGGCTCGACGACCCCGACGCGTCGGTCGACGTGCGCCGCAGCGCCTACCAGGCCCACGTCGAGGCCGGCGACGACCGGGGAGCCGCGCTTGCGGCCTGGCGCCTGTTCTACGACCACTTCCTGGTCGGGGAGGAGGCCCTCGCGGGCGGTTGGATCGAGCGCTGCCGCCACCACGTGCGCGACGGCGACGATCTCGCGGCGGGCTGGCTCGCCGTGGCCGACTCCGACCGCGCCAGCGGGGTCGGGGACCACGCCGCCGCCCTGGCCATGGCCGAACAGGCCCGTGACCTCGGACGTCGCACCGCCGACCCGGACCTGACCGCGATGGCTCTGCAGGCCGAGGCCCGCTCCCGGCTCGACCTCGGCCAACGCCGACGCGCCCTGGCGCTGCTCGACGAGGTGATGATCGCGGTCATCAACGACGAACTGCAGCCTCTCTACACCGGATGGGTGTTCTGCAACGTCGTCTCGTGCTGCTACTCGATCGCCGACCTGCGGCGGGCCTCAGAGTGGAGCGAGGCCGCGCTGCACTGGTGCGCGACGATGCGTGAGGGGCTGATGTACCCGGGGCTGTGCCGGGTGTATGCGGTCGAGCTGGCCCACCTGCGCGGCGAGTGGGACACGGCGGCCGCCGACGCCGAGCGGGCCTGTCGCGAACTGACCATCTTCGACCCGCGCTATGCCGGACAGGCCTTCTGCCTGGTCGGCGATCTGCATCGGCTCCGCGGGGAGCTGGACGCCGCCGAGATCGCCTACACCCGCGCCCATCAGCTGGGCTGTTCCCCGCAGCCCGGTCTGGCGCTGCTGCGCCTGGCCCAGGGCCGAGCCGACGAGGCACGCGCGGCGCTGTGCTCGGCGCTGCGCCCCGGACCGGGCCGACCGCTGCCCCACGCGAGGCTGCTCACCGCGGCCATCGACGTCGCCGTGGCACTGGCCGATCACACCCTGCTCGAGGAGTCGGTCCGCAGCCTCGTCGCCGTCGCGGACGCGACCGGCAGCAGCCTGATCGAGGCCCTCGCCGACAGCGCCCGCGGGGAACAGGCCTTGATCATGGACGACGCCGACACAGCTGGCCTTCAGTTCGCCTCCGCCGCAACGCATCTGCAGGAGCTCGGCTTCCCCTACGAGGCGGCCCGTTGTCGAATGCGGTCGGCCGTGGCCGCGGCCGTCCTGGGCGATACCGACACCGCCCGGCTGGAGCTGACCAGCGCCACCGCGGTCTTCGAACAGCTCGGTGCCGCACCGGATCTCGCGCTCGCGCGGGCATCGATGGCCGGCTCTGGGGCCTGCCCGCTCACCCTGCGCGAACTGGAGGTGCTGCGGCAGGTCGCCGCGGGCCGGACCGACCGGCAGGTCGCCACCGCGCTGCACCTCAGCCCGCACACGGTGGCCCGGCACATGACGAACATCCGCACCAAGCTCGGCGTGGGCTCGCGCACCGCGGCGACCGCCCTGGCCTATGACCGGGGCTGGTTGGGGCATTCACCCTGACCCCCCGATGGCTGATCCCGGGCATCCCGGCCCGGGCGCGGATGGCGCCTTCCGGCGATGCGGCGTCCTGCCTCGCCTCCCTACGGTCGAGCCATGACCACCAGAGACGACACAGCACACATCACCGACCCCGGCCGGGAGACCTTCCAGATCCCCCTCGCGATCGCCGAGGCCTACGAGCGGCGGTTCGTGCCGTCGATCTTCGCCGAATGGGCACCGCACACGCTCGACGCGGCCGGTGCCACCCATGGCAGCAGACTGCTCGATGTGGCCTGCGGCACCGGCATCGTGGCTCGGACCGGCGCCGAACGGGTGGGCCCGGGCGGCGTGGTCGTCGGTGTCGACCTCAACGAGGCGATGCTCACCGTTGCCCGCCGAATCGCACCCGAGATCGACTGGCGACAGGGCGATGTGGACGACCTGCCCGTCGAGGACGCCGCCTTCGACGCGGTCACCTGCCAGATGGCGATGATGTTCTTCCCCGACCGCGCAGCCGCCTTCAGGCAGATGCGCCGTGCCCTGGCGCCCGCGGGACGCATCGGTGTCGTCGTCCCTACGGGGCTGAACACCCAGCCCGCCTACCGGGTGTTCGTGGACGTGGCGGTACGCCATGCCGGCTCGGGCGCCGCGTCCCTGCTGGGCACCTACTGGAGCTGCGGCGACCTGGACGAGCTGGGCCGGCAGGCCGAGGATGCCGGCCTGCGCATCGTCGAGACCCGCACCCGCACCGGGACCGCCACGTTCGCCTCGTGCGACGAGTTCGTCGCCACCGAGATCGACGCCTCCCCGCTTGCGGAGCGGATCGACACCGATGTGCGGGAGCGGATCATGCGTGACACCCGCGCCGCACTGGCGCGGTACACGACCGGGCAGGGCGACTTCGCCGTCCCGCTGCTGTGTCACGTGGTGTCGGCCGCCCCCTCACCGCCGGCGTGACAGCCTCGCGGCGTCCTCGACGTGGAAGCGCGGCTCGTACCGCGACCGCTCACTGAGCGCGACGCCGGGGATCAGCACGCTGCCCGCCGCCAGAAGGATGACGACCAACGCCAGTCGCGTGGTCAACGGACCCTGCGCGCCGAACAGCCAGGAGACGGACAGCAGCAGCACGGCCACCGCGAGGGAGGTCCAGACCCCGCGCGCATGACGGGTGAGCTGCTCCACCACGGCGAGGCTGACCAGGGCGACAGCGGAGGCCGCGAGCGAGACGGCCGCCACGAGGCTGAGTCCGACGTCGTAGCGCGTGCCGTTGAGAACCACAACGAGGTCGTTCCCGACGAGGAACCCCACCAGAGCCCAGGTGAACATGCTCATCGCCAGGGTCGCGATGACGGTGATCAGGCGGGTCGTCGCCGGGTGTCCCGAGGCGGTGTGGACGTGGACGGCGCGCACTCGCAGAGGTCGTTGTGAGGTGCGTGTGGTTGCCATGGCCGACTCCTTCCTGCCCCGACAAGCCGGTCAAACCCCTACACTCTGGTCAACGAACGACGCCGACCGTTTGATGCCGGCGCGGCCCACCGAGCTATCCCACCGCTGCTGTTCGCTGGGCTCCCAGCACCAGGCCGCTGGCGACGACGACCAGCGCCATGCCCGCGAGCTGGACGGGGTGCAGTCGCTGCCCGAGGACGAGCAGACCGGCCAGCGCCGCGACGGCCGGTTCGAGGCTGAGCAGGATGCCGAACACCCCGGCCGACAGGCGGCGCAGGGCGATCAGTTCCAGCGAGTAGGGCAGCACGCTCGACAGCAGGGCGACACCCACCCCGATGGTCAGGGCGGGCGCGGTCCACGAGGGCAGCGAGCCGATGCCGACCGGCAGCAGGACCACGGTGGAGACCACCATCGCCAGGGCGAGACCCTGCAACTGCGGGAAGGACCGCCCCACCCGCGCGCTGGTCAGGATGTAGGCGGCCCAGCACGCCCCCGCCAGCGCCGCGAGGGCCAGCCCCAGCCAGTCCAGGTCGGCCAGCGGCGCGGTGAAGGCCTCGGAGATCATCACCACTCCGAGACCGGCGCCGAGCACGGCCGCGACGTCCAGCGCTCGCCGGGACAGGACGGCGGCCAGCACCAGGGGCCCGATGAACTCCACCGTCACCGCCACACCGATCGGCAGCCGCGCGAGCGCGCCGTAGAAGGACCAGTTCATCAGAGCGAGCGCGAGCCCGAAGGCGATGACATCCGCCCACGCGCCGCGGCTGTGCCCGCGCCAGGCCGGACGCGCGATCAGGACCATGATCACCACGGCCATCCCCATCCGCATCAGGACCGCCCCACCGACCCCGACCCGTGGGATCAGCGTGGCCGCGAGGGCCCCGCCGAACTGTACGGAGACGACACCGCCGAGAACGAGCAGCGGCGCCGGAACCACACCCCCCGGCCGGCCGTCGTCCGGTGCCGCCTGTCGGGTCACATGGGCAGGCTAGTGCCGCGCCCGGAGGTCAAAGGTCTCTGCACCCGCCGTGGCGCGCTTGCTAGCGTTGTGCGGAACCCGGATGGCACTGTCGCCTGAGCCGAACCCATCCCGATCGATCCGAGCCGAACATCGCGAACCCCATGCCCGTGCGCACGCCCTAGGAGTGGCTACATGCCTGCCGACACGACCCGATCGATCATTCTGCGACTCGCGATGCTGGGGCTTCCACTCCCATCCGGCGCCACGGCCGATGACGCCCTGGTCCTCGCCTCACCCATCCTGGCCCGCAACCGCGAGCTGAATCGGCGTCTGGCCGAACGTCCGTGCGCGGCCGACCGACGCATCCAGGCATTCCTCGACTCCTACCTGGGCGACGCTCCGGTGCAGCCCCAGTTACCGCGTCGCACCCTGGTGCTCGACGAGCCGGGTCTGGCTCGCGAGCTCGCGCTGCCGCGTGAGGGCGACGAGTTCTCCTCCGATCTGATCTCCAGCTACCGGCTCGCCAACGGCGTGCTGCACAATCCCGCGAACGACCGGCGCACGACCGCGGGGGTCTTCCACATCGCCGAGGGCGGGCTGCCGATCCAGGACGACAAGCGGGCCGTGCCGAAGCACGTCTTCGCCCGGCTGCTGGAGGCGGCCCTGCAGCCGCCCGCCGACGCTCTCGTCCTGCCGTGGACGGCGGGCTCCCCCGAGCCGGCCCAGACCTGGGTGTCGCTGCTGCTGCGCCCGCTCGTCGTCCCCGCCACCAGGGATTTCCCGGTCGACCGTTCGATGGAGACGCGGTTCATCGTCCCGGGCGGCATGGTGGCCAACCTCGACTTCGTGGAGGGCATCTTCGGCAACGCCGGAGATCCCTACCTGCCCGAGAACGACGCCTCGCTCGAACCGACGACCTGGACCGGCCACACGGGCTGCGTGATCCTCGCGCCGCATCTGACGAGCATGACGAAGAAGGAACTCGGCCTGCCGCACATCGGCGCGGCGACCGAGCGCCAGAAGCGCGACGGGATGTGCTGGACGGCGGCCGACGAGCTGTACAACAACGGCAGCGCGTTCAAGGCGTGCGCCCGGGACGCTCGGGGCGTCGTCGTCACGATCATCGCCGACAACTACTTCGGCTACTGCAAGAAGGAGGTCAAGACGCAGATCGGCTACGCGGCCAACCTGTTCGGCGTCTCCGAGGAGGAGCACTCCGGTGGCGCCATCTGCTACCCGGCCTACAACCTCGGCCAGGAGTTCACCGACGATCTCACGCCGGCCGAGTACACCCTGAGCGAGGTGCTCTCGACCAACCCCGACCGCTTCGAGCTGCAGACGCAGGGGCATGCCCTGGACACCCAGCTGCCGAGTCTCACCCTGGTTCCGACCGGCAGCAGCTTCAGCCTGTCCGGCCGCAGTGTCACCTGGATCGGACGCCGGGGTGAGAAGCACAGCATCCCGCTCGAGGCCGACCGGATCTACATGACGCCCAACGGCTACCGGGTCTTCGCCAAGCCCCGCGAGGCCGACAAGACCCAGTGGCACCTGTTGGGCATCTCGCCGATCTCGACCCAGTGCCACAAGCCGGCGACCGTCTCCGGCGGCGGCAAGAGCGAGATCAGCAAGTCGTTGCTCGACGCCTTCGTCTTCAGCCACGCCTCGACCCAGAACTTCGACGAGCGACATCGAGACGGTGGCCGAGCTCATCGCGACCGACTTCTCCGACCGCTACCGCGACCCGTCCCGGAACACCGACCGGCGCCCCATCCTGTCGCCGGAGCGCAGCCTCGGCAGCGTGATCAAGCTGCTCACGCCGAACGCCGACTACACCGACGAGTTCAACGACCGGCTGCACAGCATCCCCGCGCTACGTCAAGGAACTGCTGTTCCTGGTCAAGAAGTACTACCTGCCCGAATGGGGCGAGGACTGGCGCAGCCACTTCTCGGTGAGCAACATCAACGGGCGGCTCGGCAACCGGGTGCGGCTCGACGGTGAGCTGATCATCGTCAACATGCTCCGCGTCGGGTTCGAGCAGGACGGGGCCTGGCGCCTGTTCACGCTGCGTCCCGACTTCAGCCCCGCCGTCAAGGTGCAGACCGAGGACGACATCACGGCCAGCACCGTGCTTCCCGCGACCGAGGCTCCCTACGACTTCGGTCACAACCGGGGACTGCGGGACGCTCAGCGCGAGGCCCGCGACCGGGCTGCCGTCTCCCGCAAGTTCGTCAAGAACTGCGAGGGGCTGCTGTTCCAGCGGCCCGACGACGCGATCCACCGCGGGTACGACAAGCAGGCCGAGCGCGACATCGCGACGCCGGGCACCTTCCTGTCCAACTTCCAGCCGCTCACGAAGTCGGAGGCGGCGGCCATCGTCGCGGGATGCCATCTCGTTCAGCCGGTTCACCGACCCGATGAAGGATCTGCTCACCGACTTCGCGGCGGACCCGGAGGCCTCACCGTCCTACGTCGCCTGCTCGTCCGAGCCGCGCCTGGTCAACGGCAAGCGGACGAAGAACCCGCGCTACCTGCAGCTCCGGCCCGACCTGGCCAATCCCACCGCCACCCAGCTGGCGGACATCGCAGACCACCTGCTCCACCATCTGCCGCTGACCGACTTCGCGCCGCTGCCGGTGGATGTCGTGGCCGCGGGGCGGCGCAACAACCCGCCGGAGGCCGACGCGCCGGCGCTGTGCTCCTACAACCCCTTGCACTACATGGAGCTGCCCGAGCTGTTCATGGAGTTCATCAGCTCGATGACCGGGAAGTCGCCCTCCACGACCGGTGCCGGGTCCGAGGGCGCGCTGACCAAGGGCCCGTTCAACATGCTGCCCTCGATCATCGACCTCAACGCGGCGTTCCTGAGCTACGCCTTGACCGGCTACGACGGCTGGGTCTCCAGCGCCGGACACATCGGGCCGAGGATGCGGATCGACCACGACTTCAGCCTGCTGGTGCCAGAGGTGTTCAGCCGCATGTGGCCGAACGAGCGGGACGCGACCAACCTGATCGAACGCGGCTACCTCGATGCCGTGCTCGACATCGAGCGCGAGGGCAGCATCCTGGAGGCCAGCCGCCTCGGCTACCGGATGAACCGCCGCTTCGCGACGGCCTACTTCGGTCGGATCTTCCTGCACCCCGACACCGTGTTCACCGACGAGATGCTGGCGCCCGAGCTCCAGGACGCCGACGTCTACGCGAACAGCATCGAGATCATCGTCGAGACCCACCGCCGGGTCGCGCAGTCCTTCATCGACGACGGCACGATCTCCTTGGCCCTGCCGCCGCTGCGCGCTCTGCTGCAGTTCATGGCCCTGGGCAAGACCGAGGAGGGCTGGACGCTGCATTCGCCGGATCTGCGTGCGCAGTTCACCCGCGAAACCGTGCTGGCCAGCGACTGGTACGCCGAGCGGCTGGCGGCCAAGCAGCGCTACGACATCGAGCACTACGAGAAGGCAGCCGCCCGCCTCGAACTGTTCCAGTCCGGTGACGCCAACGCCGATCCGGTCGAGCGGCTGCGCGTCCAGGGTCGGCTGCGGCAGGTCCACGACGAGCTCGGCCGGGTGTCCAAGCCTGCCTACCTCGCCGAGCTCGTCGGCACCCTGGGGCTTCAGACGCTCTGAGCCGGCCACCCCCCGACGCGGTGCACCGTGGCGTCGGCGCCGATCAGACGGGCGCAGGCCCGCTGACGGCGCAACCGGTCCGGGGCGCGCGCTGGCACCGAGGTCGAGCTCGACACCCTCGGGCAGGGTGAGCTGGTCGCCGTCCGGGTTCGGGCGTGGGACGCCGACCGGGCTTCGGGACAGCTCGTCGATGTCACGGTCATAG
The DNA here is from genome assembly GCA_963750395.1 of uncultured Actinomycetota bacterium. Taxonomy (GTDB): domain Bacteria; phylum Actinomycetota; class Actinomycetes; order Actinomycetales; family Kineosporiaceae; genus JADJPO01. The sequence continues at coordinate 110,409 of CAVVQM010000009.1, forward strand.
CAGCACGGGGCCGATCCGGACCGGCCGGCCGCCGGCGACGGTCGCCGCGAGAACCACGGCGATCCTGCGACGTCGGGCGCGATCCTCGGAGGAGGCAGCGGTGCTCGTCGTGGCGCGGGGGGCATCATCCATATGTGCGAGCATGCGCCGCGCACCCGGGCCGATGCTGAACCCACTCTGTGACCCGGTTGTGAGCCCGGCGAGGCGATCTCCGTCGCCGCGCGGCGGACGTCGCTGCGCTCAGCGCCCCCGGCGCCGGCCGCCCTTGACCGCCTTCACCGCGGCGTCCTTGATGACGTCGCGACGCCGCCGGCCCTCCTGTTTCGGCGGCAGCGACAGCGTGACGACCTTCCAGTACACCGAGGCGAGCTGCTTGCCGAGGCTTCCGGTCACGTAGGGCAGGTCGTGGCGCTCCATCAACTCGCGGATCCGAGGGGCGATCTCGGCGTACCGGTTGCTCGGCATGTCCGGGTAGAGGTGGTGCTCGATCTGGTGGGACAGGTTGCCGGTCATGACGTGCATGGCCTTCGAGCCCGAGATGTTGCCCGAGCCGAGCATCTGGCGCAGGTACCACTCGCCCCGGGTCTCGCCCTCGATCGAGGTCTTCTCGAAGGTGGCGATCCCAGGCGGGAAGTGCCCGCAGATGATGACCGAGTTGGTCCACAGGTTGCGCACCACGTTGGCGACGATGTTCGCGGTCAGGGTGTGCTTGGCCGACCCGGTCGGGGCCGACAGCAGCGGATGGACCACGTAGTCCTTGGTGGCCTGTTGCCGGATCTTGGCCAACACCTCGCCGGCGTCCCGGCGGAACTTCTCCTTCTCCTCCGGGCGCATCCGCCCCCGCTTCGTGACGTAGGCGCCGAGCTCGAGGTCGTACGCCGCGATGCCGTACTCGAAGATCAGGGCGTTCGCGACGTGCCAGACCGGCTGGAACAGGTAGAACAGAGCCCACTTCTGGTCCTCGTCCACCCGCAGGATCCCGTAGCCGAGGTCGTTGTCCCGGCCGAGCACGTTGGTGAAGGTGTGGTGGATCTCGTTGTGCGAGTGCTTCCACTGACTCGACGGGGAGGCGTTGTCCCACTCCCAGGACGTCGAGTGGATCTTCGGGTCACGCATCCAGTCCCACTGGCCGTGCATGACGTTGTGGCCGATCTCCATGTTCTCGAGGATCTTGGCGATCGACAGCCCGGCGGTGCCGATCCACCACGCAGGACGGATCCCCTTGACCTTCACCCCGGAGAAGAGCAGGACGGCGCGGCTGCCCATCTCCAGGTACCGCTGCGCCTTGATCACCTTGCGGATGTACGCGGCGTCGCGCTCACCGCGGTCGTCCATGATCTCGGTGCGCAGCGCGTCGAGTTCGCGACCGATCTCCTCGATCTGCTCCGGGGTCAGGTGCGCTGCCGGGTTCTCGTCCGGCCGGGGCGTCACCGGCGGCCGGGGCGGCCGGGTGGCGGCGTCGGAGCGGACCCGGGCGTTCGGGGCCGAGCGCTTGGCGACGGTGTGGCGGACGGCGGGACGTTCGGGGGCCAGACTCATGGGAATCCTTCGGATCGGGTGGCGGCGGGTTCGGCGGGCGGTTCGATTCACAGATCGAGCTCGCAGGAGCCCGCAACGGCGTTGATGCAGGTTTGAACGGGGAGGACCTGGTCGGACTCGACCGTGGTCACCTCACCGGTGCGCAGGTCACGGACGGCCCCGGAACGCATGGGGACGACGCATCCGAAGCAGATGCCCATCCGGCACCCGCTCGGCATCAGCACCCCGGCGTCCTCGCCGGCGTCCAGGATCGGCGTCGCCCCGTCGGCCTCGACGGCGACGCCGCTGTCCAGGAAGGTCACCTCGCCGCCGTCACCCGGCTCGACCAGGCTGGGGCGGAAGCGCTCGGTGTGCAGCACGTCGTCCAGACCCGCCTGCTGCCAATGGGTCTCGGCGGCGTCCAGCAGGCCGGTCGGGCCGCACACCCAGGCCTGGCGCTCGCGCCAATCCGGGACGAGCGCGTCGAGCCGGGCCAGGTCGAGAACGCCGTCGACGTCGTCCAGGTTGAGGGCCAGGCGGTAGTTCGGCCTGGCCGCCGACGAGAGTTCGTGGGCGAAGATCACCTCGGGCTGCGACGGCGCGCAATGCACGTGCACGACGTCGGGCAGGGCCTCGAGCCGGTTGCGCAGCATGCCCATCACCGGGGTGATCCCACTGCCCGCGGTCAGGAACAGGACCTTGGCGGGGGCCGGCCCCGGCAGGGTGAAGTCGCCGGTCGCCTGATCGAGCATGACCAGCGTGCCGACCTGCGCGCGGCGCACCAGGTGGTTCGAGACCAGCCCGTCCGGGATGGCCTTGACGGTGATCGAGATGCACCCGTGCGGCACGTCGCCGGGGCCGGGTCGGCGGTACCCGGGGGTCGCCGGGCGCTCCGCGTGGGTCAGCGAGTAGGCGCGCCAGTGCCGCACACCGTCGATGTCCACACCGAGCCGGACGTACTGGCCGGGGGTGTGCCCGGCCCAGTCGCGTCCGGGCCGGATCACGATCGTGGCGGCGTCCGCGGTCTCCCGGCGGATCTCGATGATCCGGCCACGCAGGTCCGCACCCGCGCGCAGCGGGTCGAGCAGGTCGAGGTAGTCGGCGGGCACCAACGGGGTGGCCAGGGCCTCGACGACGCGCCGAACGCTGCTCAGCAACGTGGGTAGTGGGCCGACTACGGGGCGTTCCAGGGGGGGTGCGCTCACTCCAAGACCATAACCTACGGTTCCGTAACTTACGAGACCGTAGGTCCGAACGGGGGGTGTGTCTGCGCTCACCAGAGCCCGCGCCGGGTTCGAGTTCCCTCCACCTCGTGCAGTACGTCACGACCGGCGAGCGGACCGGCTACTCTCTGAGCTTTCACGGCGACGACGTGGGGGCAACCGGTGAACGACAGAGATACGGGACACGGACGACGCGAGGCGGCCACCCTCGCCCAGCCGTCCGAGCCGGCTGGGCCGTCCCTCACGACGGCGCCGGCCCCGCCGGGCGCCGACACGGTGATCCGCGTGAACATCCCCCTGATCACCAAGGTCCTCTGGGCGCTCATCGGCACGCTGATCGTGCTGGGCGTGGCGGCGGCCGCGGCCGCGGGTTCGCAGACGCTGCCCTACAACCTGACCCGCTTCTTCGACGGCGACCAGAAGACCAACTTCCCGACCACGGCCAAGACGCTGCTGCTGCTGACCGCCACCCTCCTGCTGCTGGTGTGCTGGCAGGCTGCCCGCAGCCGGCGCAGTCCCGCCGCGCGCGGGTGGCTCGCCCTCAGCCTGTGCACCGCGTTCGCCTTCCTCGACGAGAGCACCTACCTGCACCAGTCCCTCAGCGAGGTCATGAACAAGCTGGGCGACTTCGACGGCCCGCTGGCCTATGCCTGGACCGTCATCTATTGGCCGGCTGCCGTTCTGGCCGGGATCTTCGTGCTGCGCACCATGGGCAGCATGCAACCGGCCGTGCGCCGGATGCTGCTTCCCGGCGGAATCCTGTACGGCGCCGGTGCCCTGCTCTTCGAACCGCTGAAGTCGCACTTCGCCGAGACCTACGGCGAGATCTCGCTGCACCAGAAGCTGACCGCCGCCGCCTCGGACAGTCTCCAGTTGGTCGGGCTGACGCTGCTGGTCTGCGCCCTGCTGCATGCCGCACGTCATCTGACCGGATCGGTCGTGCTGGTTCTGGACGGGCCGGCGCCGAAGGACTGATCGCGCCGACGGGTCCGATGCGCTCGACATCGACCACTCACCCCGATAGGCATGGGCGATGACGACAACGGAGTCGCCCGAACCGGTCGAGGATGCCTCCGCCGGGCAGACCTACCGCCGGCTCGCCGGCCGCCTGCGCGATCGACTCGCGCCGCGACGTGCGCTGACGGTGCAGGCCCAGCGGGCCGCGGGCGCGCGGGTCCTGCACTACCTGTCGGCCGAGTACCTTCCCGGCCGACAGCTCGAGCAGAATCTGGTGGCCCTGGGCGAGCCGGCGCGCGAGGTGGCGCAGGCCACCGACGCCGTCCGCGACTGGGAGGTCGAGGCGCCACTGGGCAACGGGGGGCTGGCGCGACTGGCCGCCTGCGTCATGGAGTCGACCGCCACGCTCGATCTGCCCGCCGTCGGGCACGGACTGCGCTACGACTTCGGCACCTTCCAGCAGGCGGCCGACGGTGCGGGTGAGGCCGGGGCGTGGGCCGTCACGGACAACCCGTGGGAGGCGGAGGAGCCCCTCGAGCGTCGAACGGTCGCCTTCGGCGGGCATACGGAGGACGACGGCGACCCGACCGGGTTGCGACGCCGCTGGGTGCCCCAGGAGCATCTGGACGGCGTCCCGAGCGTGATGCTGATCCCCGGTCACGGCACCGGGACGGTCAATCCGATCCGGTTCTGGCGCGCCGTGGCCAGCCCCGACGCCCTGGACCCGGCCCGACTGGCGGCCGGTGAGTACGCCGAGGCGGTCGAGCAGGCGGCGCGGGCCGAGAACATCACCCGCGTCTACTACCCCGATGAGGCGAGCGAGGTCGGGCGCGAACTTCGCCTGCGGCAGCAGTACTTCCTGGTCTCGTGTGCGCTCCAGGAGATCGTCGGGAACCACCTTGCCGGGCACGACGCCACGACCGGCAGGGATCCGTGGAGCGGTCTGGCCGCCTCGGTCGTCGTCCAGCTCAACGAGACGCACCCGGCGCTGGCCGTGGTCGAACTCATGAGGCTGCTCGTCGACGAGCACCGGGTGGAGTGGGACCGGGCCTGGACGATCGTCACCAAGGTCTTCGGCTACACCGTGCACACCCTGCTGCCCGAGGCGCTGCAGACCTGGCCGGTCCCCCTGATGCAGCGGCTGCTGCCCCGCCACATGGAGATCATCCTCTCCATCAACTACTTCTTCCTGCAGGGCGTCGCGGTGCGCTTCCCGGGTGACATCGGCCGCCTGGGAGCCCTGTCGCTCATCCAGGAGGGCTCCGTGCCACAGGTGCGGATGGCCCACCTGGCGGCGGCCAGCGCCAAGGCGGTGAACGGGGTCGCCGATCAGCACACCCGCCTGCTGACCGGGGGTGCGTTCGCGAGCTTCGCGACCATGTGGCCCGCGAAGTTCTGCTCGGTGACCAACGGGGTGAGCCAGCGTCGCTTCCTGCGACTGGCCAATCCCGTTCTGGCGGAACTGATCACCGAAGGGATCGAGGGGGATCACTGGCTCCGCGACGCCGAGGCCCTGACCGCGCTGGTGCCGCTGGCCGAGGATGCCTCCTTCCGCGAGGCGTGGCTCAAGGCCCGTCGGATGGGACGGGAGCGACTGTCGGACCACACTCGTCGGGAACTCGAGCTGGAGCTGGACCCGGATGCCCTGTGCGACGTGATGATCAAGAAGTTCCACGAGTACAAGCGCCAGCTGCTCAAGGCGCTGCACGTGGTGACCCTCTACAACCGCATCGTCGACGATCCGACCGGTGCCCATGTACCTCGGACGGTGGTGTTCGCCGGATCGGCAGACCCCGGGTATCACCCCGGGCGGACGGTGATTCGGCTGGTCCGCGCCGTCGCGGCCGTCGTCAACCGGGACCCGGCGTGCGCCGGACGGCTACGCGTGCTCTACCACCCGGACCTCAGCGTCACTCGGTCGGAGCTCATCACGCCGGCGGCCGACGTCTCCGAGCAGATCTCGATGGCGGGAATGGAGGCGTCCGGCACCGGCAACATGAAGCTGGCCCTGAACGGCGCACTCACCGTGGCGACCATGGGCGGGGCGAACATCGAACTGCTGCATCGGCTGGGCCCCGACAGCGTGCGCGTCTTCGGGTTGGACGCCGCCGGTGCTGCCGCGCTGCGGTCGGGGGACCACGAGCCATACAGGCACTACGGGTCCGACCACGAACTCCGCGCCGCGCTGGATGCCCTGTCGGCAGGCGCGTTCTGCGACGAGTCCGGCGAGTCCTTCGCCCCGCTCGTCGAACGGGTCCTGAACTGGGACCCGTATCTGACCCTGGCCGACTACCGGTCCTATGTCGATGCGCAGGACCGGCTGGAGGCCGCCTGGCAGGACCCTGTCGCCTGGGCGCGGACGTCGATCCGCACCACCGCCCGGTGCGGCTACTTCTCCAGCGACCGGACGGTGCGCGAGTACAACGAGCGGATCTGGCACCTGCGGGCGGTGCCCGTCGAACCGATCGAGTAGCAGACCTCGATCCCGTCGCACCTCAGCCGGCGCGGCGGTGATCGTGGTCGTGCACCGAGTCACCTGCACGCCCTTGGTGTCCGGACTTCCGCTTGCCGGATCCGATGGACTTCGAACCGGGGACCTTCTTGCCCTTGACCCCGTTCACCGGCTCAGTGCTGTAGGCGTAGGACAGCACCCCATACGCGACGGCGTCGAGGTTGACGTCGAAGGCGTGCAGGTTGATGTTGTCGTAGGTGTCGCAGGCCAGGTGGTAGCAGGGGTCGTAGGCCTCGCCCGCCTCGCCGCCCCAGATCCTCGCCTCCTCGTCGGTCTTGATCTCCTCGGCCCCGGTGAACAGACCACCGGACGGAACGCCGACCTCGATGAAGGGGCCGTAGTCCGAACGCCCGGAGAAGTCGGTCCCCTTGTAGGACTCGCCGATCTGCGTGTAGTAGGACTCGAACAACCTCTCGATGGCCGCTGACCCGTCGGGTCCGGGGCCGGCACCGACCTGATCGGAATCGTCACCGTCGTAGATGAACAGCACGTGGTTGGGCGATCCGATCATGTCGAAGTTGAGGTAGAGGGCGATCTGCTTGGTCTCGGCCTCGGTGAGTTGCGCGACGTACTCGGTGGAACCGACCAGGCCGGACTCCTCGGCACCCCACAACGCGAACCGCACCTTGTTGACGGGCTTGACCTTGGCGAAGGCCTGCGCCACCTCGAGGATCGCCGCCGAGCCGGTCCCGTTGTCCTGGATGCCCGGGCCGGTCGGCACCGAGTCGAGGTGGGCTCCGATCATCACGACGTTGTCCGGGTCGCCGCGCTCGGTCTCGGCGATCACGTTGGACGTGGTGACGGTCGACCGGGTGGTGTCGGTCGCCAGACGCAGCCTCAGACCGTCGGCCACCAGACCAATCAGCCGCTGCCCCTCCTCCATGGTCACGGCGGTGACCGGGATGTCGAGGGCGAAGTCGCTGCCCAGCGTGCCGTTGAGGACTCCTTCGGCATTGTTGTAAATGATCACTCCGGACGCGCCTGCGGCGTCGGCGTTGGTCGCCTTGACCGCGAACGCGCAGGTACCGCGGCTGATCAGAGCGATGTCACCGGCCGTGAAGCCCTTGAAATCGGCTGCTTCACAACCGATCGGTGCGTCCACCGTCGAGACGTCGGCGGTGACATCCCCCGAGCCGGAGTAGGACATGATGTTGTTCTCGATCGGCCCCCCCGCCGGGTCGACCTGCTCGAGCACCGAGTCGGTGTTCGAGCGGAAACTGACGAACTTGAACTCCTGGCGGGTCACGGCGTAGCCCGCTTCGCGCAGGACACCCTCGGCGTAGTCGGCCGACTCGTCGTAGCCGGGGGTGCCCGACTGCCGGATGTCATCGTTGTCATCGGCGATGTCCTGAAAAACCCTCTGGTGCTCACGGGCGCCGTCCAGCGTGACGCAGCGCAGAAGCTTCTTGAACGTGTTGTTCACCGCGTGGTCGCAGGACGCACCGTCGGCGCCGGCGCTGGCGACCGGCGCCAACGCACTCAGGGCCAGGGACGCCACGGCGGCGATGCCGAGTCGCTTCATCGTGACCACTCCACTCAGTCATGGACCTGCCTCTGACCGAGAGTGGAGCACAACCGGCAAAATCACAACATCAACACAGGTTGTACCTATAAGGGATGTACTGGTAATCAGCCCTATATCCGGCAATCCGGGCACCTGGGGGCGACCGCCCCATCCATCTAACGGCCCCATCCGTCTAGGTGGCGGTCAGCTCCTCGGCGATCAGCTCCGCGATCTGCGCGGTGTTCAGCGCCGCGCCCTTGCGCAGGTTGTCGCCGCAGACGAACAGCTCCATCGAGTTCGGGAAGTCCAGGGACTGCCGCAGCCGACCGACGAACGTCGGGTCGGAGCCGACGACGTCAGCCGGGGTCGGGAACTCCATGGCGCCGTGGTCGTCCAGGACGACCACGGACGGTGCCTCCATGAGCGCCTGCCGGGCCTCGGCCACCGAGACCGGATTCTGGAACGTCGCGTGGACGGCGAGCGAGTGCGTCGTCACCACCGGCACCCGCACACACGTGGCGGACACCTTCAGGTCGGCGATACCCAGGATCTTGCGTGACTCGTTGCGGACCTTCAGCTCCTCGCTGGTCCACCCGTCGTCCTTCGCCGACCCGGCCCACGGCACGACGTTCAGGGCCAACGGCGCCGGGAACGGGGAGTCGTCCATGCCGAGCTTGGCCTCGATGGCGCGCCGCACGTCCCCTGCGGTCTGACCGAGCGACCGATCGTCGCCGACCACACTCAGTTCGTCATAGAGGCGGTCCACGCCGGGCTGCCCCGCGCCGGAGGCGGCCTGGTACGAGGCGACGACCAGCTCTGTCAGACCCCAGCGGCGGTGCAGCGCACCGAGAGCGTCCATCATCGTCAGGGTCGTGCAGTTCGGGTTCGAGATGATGCCCTTCGGACGGTTGCGCGCCTGGGCCGGGTTGACCTCCGGAACCACCAACGGCACCTCGGGATCCATCCGGAACGCCCCCGAGTTGTCCACCACCACGGCGCCCCGCTCGACCGCGATCGGCCCCCAGTGCGCCGAGACGTCGTCCGGGACGTCGAACATCGCGACGTCGACTCCGTCGAACACCTCAGCGGTCAGTTCCTGCACGGTGAGCTGTTCACCGCGACAGGTCAGCCGGCGACCGGCCGAGCGCGCCGAGGCGACCAGCCGGATCTCACCCCAGACGTCCTCCCGGGTCGACAGGATCCTGAGCATGACCGATCCGACGGCACCGGTGGCCCCGACCACGGCAAGGGTCGGCCTGCTGCCATGCTCCGCGCGATCGCTCATCGTCCCGTCCCTCCGTAGACCACGGCCTCGACCTGGTCGGCATCCAACCCGAAGGCCGAGTGCACCGCCCGCACGGCGGTGTCCACATCCTCGGCGCGGGTGACGACCGAGATCCGGATCTCCGAGGTGCTGATCATCTCGATGTTCACCCCCGTGACGGCCAGGGCCTCGAAGAACCTGGCCGACACCCCCGGGTGGCTGCGCATGCCCGCCCCGATCAGGGACACCTTGCCGATCTCCTCGTCGTACTGCAACGAGCCGAATCCGACGGAGTCCCGCTCGGCCTCCAGGGCGGTCAGCGCCTTCTTGCCGTCGGTCTTCGGCAGCGTGAACGAGACGTCGGTCAGGCCCGTGGCCGCGACCGAGACGTTCTGCACGATCATGTCCAGGTTCACATCGGCGGCCGCGACCGCCTTGAAGATCGCGGCGGCCTTGCCGGGCTTGTCGGGGACCCCCACCACGGTCACCTTGGCCTCGCTGCGGTCGTGCGCGACTCCGGAGATGATCGCGTCCTCCATCGCTTCGTCCTCACCCTCTGTCGTGCCCTTCGCCACGCCACGGTTGGGCTCGGCGCTGACCCAGGTCCCCGGACGATGACTGAACGAGGAGCGTACGTGCACCCGCACCCCGAACCGGCGCGCATATTCCACGCACCGCAGGTGGAGCACCTTGGCCCCGCTGGCCGCCATCTCGAGCATCTCCTCGTACGAGGTCTGCTCGATCCGCCTCGCCGAGGGAACGATCCGCGGATCGGCGGTGAACACGCCGTCCACGTCGGTGTAGATCTCACAGACGTCGGCGCCGAGGGCAGCGGCCAGGGCCACCGCGGTGGTGTCCGAGGCGCCGCGCCCCAGGGTGGTCACGTCCTTGGTGGTCTGGCTGACCCCCTGGAACCCCGCGATGATCGCGACGTCGCCGTCGCCGAGCGCCGAGGTGATCCGGCTCGGGGTGATGTCGATGATCCGGGCGTCGCCGTGCTGGGCGGTGGTGATCACCCCGGCCTGACTACCGGTGAAGGAGCGGGCGTTCACCCCGCGCTCCATGATCGCCATCGCCAGCAGCGCCGCCGACATGCGCTCTCCCGCGGTCAGCAGCATGTCGAGCTCGCGCATGGGAGGGGCCGGGGTGATCCGGTGCGCCAGGTCGAACAGGTCGTCGGTGGTGTCCCCCATCGCGGAGACGATCACGGCGACGTCGCTGCCGGCCTTCCTGGTCTCCACGACCCGCTTGGCCACCCGCTTGATGCCGTCGGCATCCGCTACTGACGAACCCCCGTACTTCTGGACGACGAGACTCACGAGGACGGCTCCTGAACGCGGGCGACACGGCTGACGGGGCGGGCGGGGGACGTCGATCCGGGCCCGGCGTGAGTCTACCGGCGCCGGCACACCCGGGCAGTACCCGTTTCCGCGGATCAGTCGCGCGGGGCGCCGTCCTGGTCGTGCAGGGCCTCGAACTCGGCCTCCCCGGCGGTGTCGACGTCCACGTCGAGGCGGAGGTGTCCGATCATCGTCTGCAGCACCCGCAGAGCCGCGCTCGCCCGCACTCCCCAGGTCGAGAGGTAGGAGTACTGCCACCACCACAGCGCCTCGTCGACCCGGCCGGCGCGATGATGCCGCAGCCCGTGGGTCAGGTCGGCGGCGACGTCGGCGAGATCGTTGGAGAGCACTCCCCTGACGAGTTCGACGCTGGTCAGCGGATCGAGGACGTCGGCGTACTCGTCGACCCCCTCGAAGAGGTTGGCCAGGCCGACTCGCACCGGGTCGATGTCGGCGTCCGGCCCGGAGTCCGGCTCGAACCGCTCGCTCGGCACCACATCGGTGATCGCGCCGAGCCGGGCACCCGAGGCCAGGATCTGGGACACCGCGAGCATGAGCACCGGAATGGCGCTGTCGGGGTTGTTGCCACTGGCCACCTCGCTCAGGGCGGCGAGGTAGGTCTCGGTGTCCGCGGCGGTCTCGGTGGCGAGCCGGTACAACTCGGCCGCCTCCGCGTTCGGTCGGACGTCGGCTGTCTGGCCGGTCATGACCAGCCCTCCCTCTCACACATCGAGCAACCGCCGGCCCTCGAAGGCACGGCCCAGGGTCACCTCGTCGGCGTACTCCAGGTCACCGCCCACCGGCAGCCCGGAGGCCAGCCGGGTGACCCTCAGCCCCATCGGCTTGAGCAACCGGGCCAGATAGGTCGCCGTGGCCTCGCCCTCGAGGTTCGGATCGGTGGCCAGGATGATCTCCACGATCTCGCCGTCGGCCAGCCGGGTCAGCAACTCCCTGATCCGCAGGTCGTCGGGCCCGATGCCCTCGATCGGGCTGATCGCGCCGCCCAGCACGTGATAGCGCCCGCGGAACTCGCGGGTGCGCTCGATGGCCACGACGTCCTTGGACTCCTCGACGACGCAGAGCAGGCTGGTGTCGCGGCGTTGGTCGCGGCAGATCCGGCACGACTCGTCGGCCGACACGTTGCCGCAGACCACGCAGAAACGGACCTTCTCGCACACCTCGATCAGGGACGACGCGAGTCGCCGGACGTCGACCGGGTCCGAGGCGAGCAGGTGGAAGGCGATCCGCTGGGCACTCTTGGGACCGACCCCGGGCAGTCGCCCGAGTTCGTCGATGAGTTCCTGCACCACGCCCTCGTACACGACGCCGAGCCTACGGGGCGTCGGCGACATCCGCCGCACCCTGGGCCGATCAGAACGATCGTGGTTCGCCCACGGCTCAGAAGGTGCCGGCGCCCGTCGCGGCCAGGTCGCGCACGTCCAGTCCGGGGAACACCCGTCCCAGGGCGTTCAGGAACACCGCGCGCCCCGGTGGCGACAGCAGTCCGTCGTGGATCGGGACGACCACGCCGGCGCCGGACCGCTCGGCGAAATCGGCGACCTGGCCCAGGCTGCTCCACGGCGCGGACAGCGGCAGGGCCAGCACGTCCACGCCGTCCGGCCGGTGCTCCAGACTGTCGCCCGGGTGGAACAACGTCGGCCCGTCCTGCTCGCTCACCAGGAGACCCACGTTGCCGACCCGCGGGATCCGCTCGTGGATCAGCGCATGCCACTCGCCCACGGCCTGCACGCGAAGGTCGCCGATGCTCAGGGCGGCGCCGGGAGCCAGTTCGCGGGCCCGCACGCCGGCCTCGGCGGTCACCGCCACGGTCTGCGGCTCGACGTGTAGGCGGGCCCCGGGGTTGGCCGCCATCAGGGTGGGCAGACGATGCGGGTCGAGATGATCCGGGTGCTGATGGGTGACCAGCACCGCGTCGAGATCGGTGACCGCCTCCAGGGCGGGCGTGAGCGTCCCCGGGTCGATCAGCACGCGGACCCGACCCGTCTCGATCACGACCGTGGAATGTCCCAGGTGTGTGACGCGCATGCCCTCAGCGTGACACGGGTGCTCAGCCGGCCGCGGAGTACCGCTCGATCACCGCGTCCGACAGCGCCGGCCAGGCCTGCATCGCCCAGGCGTCGAACGGCCGATCGGTCAGGGCGATGCACGCCAGCTTCGCCTGCGGATCCAGCCAGAAGAAGGTGCCCGCGGCGCCGAAGTGGCCGATCGTCTCGGTGGAGACCCTGGTGCCCGCCCAGTGCGGCCCGCCGTCGGTCTGGAGCCGACCGAAGTTGCGCTCGAACCCGAAACCCCAGTCGCAGGGATCGAACCGGCCGACGCCGGGCACGAGGCCGGTGAGCCCGGGGAACTGCACCTGGACGGCGGACGCGGCACCCTGCGGGGACAGCAGTCTCGGCGCGAACAGCTCCCCCGCGAAGGCGGCCAGCTCCCTGACGGTGGCGTAGACGGCGTGCGCCACGGATCCCTGCAGGCTCGCCGAGGTCATCCCGAGGGGCTCCAGGACCGCCTCGGCCAGATAGGTCCCGAAGTCGATCCCGCTGGCGGCGGCGAGGTGATCCGCCGCCGCCTCGATCCCGGCGTTCGAGTAGATCCGCCGGGCGCCCGGGGCGCTCATGGCCGGATCGGTGGCCTCGAGTCCCATCCCCGAGGTGTGGGCCAGCAGGTGGGCCAACGTGGCGCCCCGGTCCCGGACCGCCGGCGGACCGGCGGGGTCGTCCAGTGAGACGGCCTCCTCCTCGACGCCGATCAGGACCGCGTAGGCGACCAGCAGCTTGGAGATCGAGGCCAGCCGGAAGGGCGTGTCGATCGCACCCCGGGAGGCGATCACCGAGCCGTCCGGCCCGACGACGGCGGCAGCCACATTCGGCACGTCCCACGAATCGATCTGTGCCAACGGTTCACTCATGTGTCGCTCTCCTCGATCACTCGGCCGCCAAGCAGTTGTTCGACCACCGGGCGCCCCACCTGTCCCGATCCGTCGAGATTCTCGTCGTCCGGGCTGGCGTCCCGGTCCAGCGCCGGCGTGGTCCGGGGCAGCCGCGGCTCGTCCTCGGGCGGGGGCGGCTCATCCTCCGGCGACGGCTCGTCCGGCCAGGGCACCTCGTCCGTGGACCGGGCCGGAGCCGGACGCGCAGCGGTGCGCGGACCGCCCGATGCCGGGGCCGGCCGGGCGGCAGGCTGCGGAGCCGGTCGGGCGGCAGGCTCCGGGGCGGGCCGGGCGGCAGCCTCCGGGGCCCTGGACGGCGCCGCCGCGGCGGATCGCGGCGCGCTCCGGGCAGCACCGCCGGATCGAGCATCCTTGGCGACCGCCTCGATCCCGCAGTCCAGCCCGATCACATCGATCAGGGCCTGGCGCAGGTACTCCTGGTGGGCGCCGCGGGAGAAGGAGGTGGACAGCCCCCCGGTGCCGAACTCGAGCACCAGCCGCTGCCCGTCGTACTCGAGCACCTGGGCGTGCTGCGACACCAGCGACCAGGTGGCCCGCTTCAGCTGGGTCAGATTGGCCATCACGTCCGGCCACATCCGGCGGATCTGCTCGGTGCTGACCTGCCCCTGGGCGTCCGCCGCGGACGACGGGCCCGGCTCGGCGGCCTGCTCGGCCCGCTGGGACGGCCGGTCCCACCCGGCCGGTTCGGCGACCGGTCGGGTGTCCCCACCCGATGCTTCAGGCGCGGTGGCCGGTCGGGTGTCCGCAGCCGATGCTTCAGGCGCGGTGGCCGGTCGGGTATCCGCGGAAGGGACGTCAGGCGAAGCCAGTCCCGGAGCGGATGCCCGACCGGCCACCGGACCGGATCCCGGAGCGGATGCCCGGCCGGCCACCGGACCGGATCCCGGAGCGGAACCAGGAATCGCGACCCCGAGCCGCTTCTCCACCCGATCCAGACGGGCGCCCAGCCCGCGCTGGGTGTCCTCGGCCCCGGGCAACAGCAGGCGTGCCATGAGCAGTTCGAGTTGGAGTCGCGGCGAGGTGGCCCCGGTCATCTCGGTCAGGGCGGTATTGACCACATCCGCCGCACGGGACAGCTCCGCGCGCCCGAACCGGCCGGCCTGCCCGCGCATCCGAGCCAACTGATCGGCCGGCAGCGCGCGCAGCACCGTGTGCCCGCCGTCCGGGACCGCGGCGACCACGAGCAGGTCCCGAAGCCGTTCGAGCAGATCCTCCACGAACCGGCGCGGATCGTGCCCGGAGGAGACGACGCGATCGAGCACCGCGAAGGCGGCGGCGCCGTCGGCCGCGGCGATCGCATCCACCACGTCGTCCAGCAGGGTCGCGTCGGTGTACCCGAGCAGCGAGACCGCCAGCGCGTAGTCGAGCCCATCCGGCCCGCAGCCCGCGATCAACTGGTCGAGCACGGACAGCGAGTCCCGAACGGACCCGGCGCCGGCCCGGACGACCAGCGACAGCACGCCCTGACCGACGGCGACCCCCTCGGCCTGGCAGAGCTCGGCCAGGTAGGCCTCGAGCCGCTCGGGCGGGACCAGACGGAAGGGGTAGTGATGGGTGCGCGAGCGGATGGTTCCGATGACCTTGTCCGGCTCGGTGGTCGCGAACAGGAAGCGGACGTGCTCCGGGGGCTCCTCGACGATCTTCAGCAGGGCATTGAACCCCTGGGTGGAGACCATGTGGGCCTCGTCGATGATGAAGATCTTGTAGCGATCCCGTGCCGGGGCGTAGGCCGCTCGTTCGCGCAGGTTGCGCGCGTCGTCCACGCCACCGTGACTGGCCGCGTCGATCTCGACCACGTCCAGGCTGCCCGGGCCGCCGCGGGCCAGTTCGCGGCACGACTCGCACTCGCCGCAGGGGGTCGCGGTGGGACCCTTTGCGCAGTTCATGCAGCGGGCCATGATGCGCGCGGAGGTGGTCTTCCCGCAGCCGCGTGGCCCGGAGAACAGATAGGCGTGGTTGACCCGGTCCTTGGTCAGGGCAGCGGTGAGCGGGGCCGTGACATGGTCCTGGCCGATCACCTCGGCGAAGGTGTCCGGGCGATACCTGCGGTAGAGAGCGGTGGCCACCCTCGGCACCCTAGCCGCGAGGACCGACCGGTCGGCAGGCCTGGGCCACTGGGCTAGCATTGACGGCGACCCCTCGCGTGGCGTCACCCCGCTGAACTCCCCCAGGGCCGGAAGGCAGCAAGGGTAGGCAGGCTCTGGCGGGTGCGCGGGGGGTCCTTCAGTGCCTCAGGCGGTATCGATCAGACGGTCCCGATCGAGACCGCCGCGCTCTGCGAGGTCACCCAACTGCGCAGGTCGCTGAGGTCGCCGAGCCCGGCCACGGACTCAGGCCGGGCGTACCAGTAGCCCTGGCCGATGGGCACGCCGAGGCGGCGGACCCACTCGTGGTGTTCCTCGGTCTCGATCCCCTCGGCGACCACCCGCAGGCCGAGATCGCGCGCGATGCGAGACCAGACCGGCGACGATGGTCCGCGCCGATTCGCTGACCGGCAGCGCCTTGGTGAACCGCTGATCGATCTTCAGACCTTCGATGGGCTGGTCCAGCAGGTAGCCCATGGAGGAGAACCCGGTCCCGAAGTCGTCGATCATCACGCTGATCCCGAGGCGCTCCAGTTCGCGCAGCGTGTTGATGGACGGATCCATCTGCTCCAGGATCTGGTCCTCGGTGACCTCCACCTCGAGCCTGCTCGCGGGCACACCCCCGGCGGCCAGCAGTGCGGCGATGTGCTGCGGCATGGCCGGTTGCAGCAGCATCTCGGGCGAGAGGTTGACCGCGATGCGCACGTCGGTCGGCGACTTGCCGGCCATGCCGATGGCACGTTGCAGGACCCACTGGGTGAGCTCGGGCATCCGGCCGCTGCGGCGGGCGAAGTCGAGCACGTGCGCCGGGCCGTTCACTCGCCCGGACGAGTCGCGCCAGCGCAGCAGGGCCTCGACGGAGACGACCCTGCCGCTGTCCAGATCGACCAGGGGCTGCAGGAACAGGTCGAGGTCGCGATCGCGCAGTGCCCGCGAGACGGACTCGTCGATGTTGGCCTGTACCAGGGCCGCGCGGCCGAGGTCGGAGGCGTAGACGCGCCAGGTGCCGCGCTGCCGCTTGGCGGCATACATCGCCTGGTCGGCGCGGCGCAGCAGATCCTCGGCCTGCAGCCCGGGCATGGCCAGCGCGATGCCGATGCTCGACCCGAGTTGGTAGTGGCGCCCCCCGACGTCGAACGGGGCGCCGATCAGTTCGTGGATCCGCCCCGCGACCGCCTCGGCCTCGACCACGCCGGCGGAGATCACCGCGACGAACTCATCACCGCCGAGCCGACCGGTCAGGTCGCCCGAGCGCACCACCCGGGAGAGCCTGGCGGCGACCTCCTGGAGCACCAGGTCACCGATCGCGTGCCCGCTGTTGTCGTTGACCTGCTTGAACCGATCGAGATCGATGAACAGGACGGCGCAGAGTTCCTCACGGCTCAGCATCGCCGCGATCCTGGACAGCACCCGGCTGCGGTTCGCCAGCCCGGTCAGCGGGTCGTGGTAGGCGAGGTAGTGCAGTCGTTGCCGCAACCGGTCCCGCTCGGTCACGTCGCGCACGCTCACCAGCACGTCCTGCCCACGCAGCGACAGGGCCGCCTCGAACACGACGTGCTCGCGGCGCCCCTCGATCAGCTGCGGCGAGGTCTCACCGGCGTCCAACCGCTGGACGGCGGCCGCGAACGCCCGGCGGGGTAGGGCGATCGCCGTCCAGACCTTGACGTCAGTCCAGACCGCCTGCGCGCCCAGGATCCGCTCGCCGGCGGGACTCACGTAGCTGAGGGATCCGTCCCGCCGAGCGATCATGATGGCGTCGGCGGAGTCCTCCAGCAGCGACTCGTAGTAGCTCTGCCGAGCCTGCAGCTCCCCGCTGAGCCGCCGCAGCAGGCGCTGGGAAAGGATCTGGCGAACCACCACGACGACGAGGGCGAGACAGATGGCAATGAGGACGGCGAGCGTCACGACGGCGGCCGGCCTCACCGCTCCACCCACCCTCCACTGGTTCGGTCCCTTCGGCGCTTCATCGGCAGTCCGGCGGGCGTGCTTCACCCGGCCGAGGGCCTCAAACCAGGGCAGGGCGCGATCTTGAGGGGCCGTCCGCGCGAGTGACCGGAGTCCTCCGGCCGGTTGGGTAGACTCCCCGGCGGAGGATTCGCCTAGTGGCCTAGGGCGCACGCTTGGAAAGCGTGTTGGGTTAACACCCTCAGGGGTTCGAATCCCCTATCCTCCGCCAGCGTTGCCGTGCCGGACGGGCCTCGGCCGCCTCAGCAGCTCGATCGGCTCAGCAGCTCGATCGGCTCAGCAGTTCGATCGGCTCAGGCCCGACACCTCGACGGGCAGCGCGCCCCGCGGCGGCGCGGCCCCGGCGAGCACCTCCGCCAGCGCGTCGAAGGAGCCCGCGGTGTCACCGAACAGGGCGTAGGCGCGCTGTGCGCCGGAGGCCGCCACGGCACCGGTCAGCACGGTCGGCCAGCCGAGGGCGACGACGATCTCGGACGGCGCCACGCCGCCGTCGGAGGTCAGGGCGACCCGGGGGCCCGAGCCGGTCCCCAGACCGGCCCGCCGGGCCGCGGCCGCGAAACGGGCGCGCTGTCCAGCACTCCCGCCGACCAGCCGCACGGACGTCAGCGGTCCGGCGGGGCACTCGCCGAGCACCTGGGTGATCGCCGCCGCCGAGACCGCCCGGGAGGCGGCCTGCGCGGTGGCCGCGATCCCGTCGGGCACCCCGGCAGCGTCCACCCGTCGAGCCTGCCACCGTTGCAGGGCAACGACCTTCGCGGCGGCGTCCTCCGCGCGGGCCCGGGGCACGCCGCCGGTCTCGATCGCCGTGATGAGCGCCGCGTGCGTGGCCTCGGTGTCGGCGGGCATGAGCAGCAGGTCGGCTCCGGCGGCCAGCGCCCGGACTCCCGGATCGCCCCCTCGACGGACCGCGCCCATGCCCAGGGAGTCGGTGACGGCGACGCCGTCGAATCCACGGTCCCGCAGGAGCTGATATCCCTTGGTGGACAGGCTGATCGGGACGCCCGGGTCGATCGCCTCGACCGCGATGTGGCTCATCATGACGGCCGGTGCACCGGCCTCGGCCGCCGCGTCGAACGGCAGCAGGTCGCGATCGCGGAGCTGGGCCAGGCCGGCCTTCTGCACCGGTAGGGCCGTGTGGCTGTCCGCCGTCACCGATCCGTGGCCGGGATAGTGCTTGGCGGTCGAGACGAGGCCGCCGTCGGTGAAGCCGCGCACCGCGGCCGCGGTGGCCAGCGAGGCGACCTGGGCGTCGTCCGATGCTGCGCGGGTGCCGATGGTCGGATCCGACGGGCCGATGGTGACGTCGGCGTCCGGCGCGAACACCCAGGTGAACCCCAGCGAGCGCAGTTCGACGGCGGTCGCCCGGGCCAGCTCCTCCACGGCCTGCACACCCTCGGCGGCGTCGCCGCGGTCCAGATCACCGGCGACGGCGGCGCCGGAGGCCATGAACGGGGGCAGAGCCGTGGCCAACTCGCCCAGGTGCGAGACCAGGCCACCCTCCTGGTCGACGCCGATCACCGCTGGGACGTCGCGTCCGTCCTCGGCGACGGCCCGCTGCACGGCCGCTCCGGTCGCCCTGACCTGCTCGCGGGTCTCGATGTTGGCGCCGGTCAGGCACACCCCGGCCAGATGCAGGTCGGCCACCAGGCGCGCGGCGGCGTCCGGGTCGGTGCCGTGGTAGCGGCCGATGATCACCTGCCCGGCCAGGCGAGCCGGTTCCCATCCCGCGACCTCGGTCCGCGCCGCAGCCAGTTCGGCGTTGGTCGGACCCCACGGCAGCGACTGATCCGGATCGGGGGACGCCCCGGTGCTGACGGCCGGCGAATCGGATGGCGGCGAGACTGCCGGACCGGCGGACGACGCCGAGCACGCGGCCAGAGCGAGAACCCCGACCAGCAGTGGGCTGACGCCTCGCTTCACCGGTTTCGGCGCGCTGTTCCGAGGATGCTGCGCGTGATCTCCCGGCCGAGAACCGTTCCGGCCGAACGCAGGAAGCTCTTGAAGGCGCTCGACTTGACCACACCCTCGACCAGACCGGGCTCCTCCTTGGCCGCCTTGCGCGAGCGTGGGGCGGGGCGGTCGTCGGCCGGTTGGTCGTCCTCGGACCGGTGGACGGGCTCCTCGCGAGACGTACTGCGGGTGGAGACAGCGCTCTCGGACGGCGGGGGCGCCAGCTTGGCGGCCAGCCGTTCGTAGGCGGACTCCCGGTCGATCTCGGTGCCGTACTCGGCCAGCAACGGGGAGGCGGCCACGACGGCGCTGATCTGCTCGGCCGGGGCGGGGGACATCGCGGAGAGCGGCGCGCGAAGCCGGGTCCACGCCACCGGGGTCGGCGCACCCCGCTCGGACAGCACCGTGATCACCGCCTCGCCGATGCCGAGCTGGGTGAGCAGCTCCTCCAGGTCATAGCTCGAGTTCGGGAAGGTGGACGCGGTCGCCCGCAGAGCCTTGGCGTCGTCCGGGGTGTAGGCCCGAAGGGCGTGCTGCACGCGGTTGCCGAGCTGGGCGAGGACGTCGGCATCGACGTCCTTGGGCGTCTGGGTCACGAAGAAGACCCCGACCCCCTTGGACCGGATCAGCCGCACGGTCTGGGTGATCTGGTCCAGGAACGCCTTGCTGGCGTCCTTGAACAGCAGGTGCGCCTCGTCGAAGAAGAAGACCAGCTTGGGCCGATCGAGATCGCCCGCCTCGGGCAGTTCGTCGAACAGATCGGCCAGCAGCCACAGCAGGAAGGTGGAGAAGAGCGCCGGCTTGTCCTGCACCGCAGGCAGTTCCAGGCAGGTGATGACACCCCGCCCGTCCGCGGCGGTGCGCATCAGATCGGCGGTGTCGAACTCGGGCTCGCCGAAGAACTTCTCGGCACCCGCGTCGGAGAACGCGATCAGCTCACGCAGGATCACCCCGGCGGTCGCCTTGCTCAGGCCGCCCAGCCCCTTGAGGTCGCCCTGTCCCTCCTCGGAGACCAGGTAGTGGACGACCGAGCGCAGGTCCTTCAGGTCGAGCAGCGCCAATCCCGCCTTGTCCGCGAAGTGGAAGACCAGGGACAGCGACGAGGTCTGGGTGTCGTTGAGGTCGAGGACCTTCGCCAGCAGGGTCGGCCCGAACGAGGTGACCGTCGCCCGGACGGGGACGCCGGCGCCCTCGCCGCCCAGTGCCAGGAACTCGACGGGGAACCCGGTGGCCTGCCAGTCCTGACCGATGCTCGTCGTCCGCGCCAGCAGCTTCTCACTGGACGAGCCGGGCTGGACGACCCCGGACAGGTCGCCCTTGATGTCGGCCATGAACACCGGCACGCCCTGACCCGACAACTGCTCGGCCATCACCTGCAGCGTCTTGGTCTTGCCGGTGCCGGTCGCACCGGCGACCAGCCCGTGCCGGTTGAGCATCCCGAGGGGGATGCGCACCTGTGCCTCGACGACCGGCTCGTTGTCGACGAGGAGGGCGCCGAGTTCGAGCGCGGGCCCGGTGAAGGCGTATCCCCTCTTCACCGTCTCGACGACGGACTGGTCCCCGTCCTGGCTGGCGGGCATGGCGGTCTCCCTGTTCCGGCGGTCACGTCTGTCGTCTCGACCATTCGGACAGGCCGCGGTATCGGGCGTTCGAACAGACCCGAAGCAGCCGACCGTCGGACGACCCCATCACTGCGCGCAGCGTACCGGGCGCCGGTTAGACTGTTCTGGGTGATCTTCAAAGCCGTGGGGGACGGCCGGCCGTATCCGGACCACGGCTTCGCGACCACCCGGCAGTGGTCCAAGATCCCCCCGCGCCAGGTGCGCCTCGACAGCCTGATCACCGTCCGCCGGACCCTGGACCTGACCCAGCTGCTGTCCGAGGACTCGACCTTCTACGGCGATCTGTTCGCCCATGTGGTGGCCTGGCGCGGCGATCTGTACCTCGAGACCGGCCTGCACCGCGCCGTCCGGGCGGCCCTGGCCCGCCAGGTCACCCTGGCCTGCCGGGTGCTGGTGCTGCCCGATGCCCTGGAACCTGGCCCCATCGATGTGCGAGATGTCAGCGGGTCGGCTGGACGAATGGCCCCATACGAACGATCCTGACCCGGATGGCTGGCCGAACGGACGGCGAGAACCCGGCCACCGAGGAGATCCGCTTTCCCGGTGACAGGCCGGGTAGTGGTCATGAGGCGTCGTCAGAGTTCGAGGAGGAGGAGCTGTCCGAGGCGGACCTCATCGTCCAGCGCCGCCAGGAGTCGGCGCGTCGGCAGCGACGGCAGAGCCTGACCTTCCTGACCTTGTTCGCCCTGATCCTGCTGCTCGGTGTGCTGGCGCTGGCGGCCTACTTCCAGAGGATCACTCTGCCGTTCGGCAGCGGGCGGCCCGCCGCACTGCCGACCTGCCCCACGGCCTCGCCGACTCTGCTGACCCCTGGCGAGGTCAGCGTGCACGTCTTCAACGCCTCGACCCGCAACGGCCTGGCCCTGAGCGTGGCACGCGAGTTGCAGGGGCGCGGCTTCCTCATCCCGTCCAGCCCCGCCAACGATCCCCACAAGACCAAGGTCACGACGATGGCGGTGATCCGGCACGGTCCCGACGGGCTGCTGGCCGCCCAGACCGTCGCCACGATCGTGGACGGCGAGGTGACCTACGCCGAGGACGACCGCACCGGGACGGATGTCGACCTGGTCCTCGGCGGTGCCTTCAAGCTGGTGCCGAAGGCAGCGCCCTCCGCGTCACCGTCCGCGGTCGCGCCCGCCCCGACGCCGACCTGCCAGCCGGCCTCCTGAGGGGACGACGCCGGCGAAGCAGACGCGGCGTCAGTCCACCGAGAGTGGCTCGATATCGCTGGAGCAGTACATGCACTTGACCGCGTCGACCGGGACGAACGACTTGCAGTAGTCACACTCCCGATTGCCCTGGGCCCTGAAGTTCATGCCGACCTTGACCAGGGCGCGAACGAGCAGGAGCAGCACGACGGCGATCAGCAGGAAGTTGAGCAGGGCGCCGAGGAAGGTGCCGTAGCGTACCTCGGTGCCGTTGAGGTTGACCGAGAGGTGGCTCGGGTCGGGGAAGGTGAACAGGGCCCCGATCAGCCCCATCATCACGTCGTTGGCGAAGGTGTCCACGACGGCCCCGAAGGCGACCCCGAGAATCACGCCGATGGCAAGGTCGACAACGTTGCCCGATAGCGCGAAGAGCTTGAAATCCCTGATGAACTCTCCCATGCGCGGAGCGTAGACCGGCGCAGCGGGACCCCGGCAACCCCTTCGTCGTCACGTGAATCGTCGTGCGAGACGCTCCAGCCGCTGTCGGTAATCCGTCCAGGCCGAGTCGTCGGCCACCCAGAGATTGTCGCTGTCGGGACGCTGGCCGGCCACGCCGTCGATGAGTTCGCGCACGATGTCGGCATGGCCTGCATGGCGATGGGTCTCGGTGGCCACGTGCACCAGGATCTGGTGCAGCCGGACGGCGCTGCGCTCCGGCGGCCACCAGGCGACCTGGCCCGCGGCGTCCAGGTCGTGCGACTCGATGGTGGCGTCGGCGTGCGCCCAGACCCGGCGGTAGCGGTCCACGATCTGCTCCCGGGACTCGTCGGCCCGCGCGTACATGTCGGCGTTCGGCTCCGCCTCGGGACCGTGCTCGGGAATCGGCTCGGGCCACGGCCTGGCGAAGGTGGCGCCGAGGTAGCCCGCCTCGATGAAGGACAGATGCTTCACCAGACCGAGCAGGTTCGTACCCGTCGGCGTCATCGGACGCCGCACGTCGTACTCGGACAACCCCTCCAGCTTCCACACGATCGCCTCTCGGCCGGCCTGCAGGTAGCGGTGCAGATCGCCCTTGGCGGCGTCGGCGAAGTCACTCATGCCCCTCAGTATTCAGCACCTCGAACACGGGAATGCCGGCGGCCGCTGTGAGCAGTTCCTCGTCCGTCGAGTTCTTGTCGATCCCCTCGACGAACTTGCCCACCTCCCAGCCCCACCGGGAAAGGTACCTCCGCAGCACCGGAACCCGTTCGGCGACAAGGACTTCGCGCATGCCTACCTCCTCGACCCGGCGGCCCACGCGGAGCTGTGCACCACCGGCGGCGCGGACGTTGCGCACCCACTGCGTATTGCCGCGGATGGCGACCAGGTAGCGCTGACCGTCGAAGTGCAGGAGGTTGACCGGTACCTGCTGCACGCGGCCGGTCGTGCGACCGGGCACGGCCAGGACCCGCGTGCCGAACAGACTCAGACCGTGTCGGGTCAGCCAGGCGACGGCCCGGTTGAGCCAGAGCTCGCCGCGACCGCTCGGAGCGATGTAGCGGCCTGGGGTGGGCGTGGATTCGGACATGACGACCTCCGGTCGTAATTCGAGAGCGGTGTTCTCTCATTGAGGGAACCACGAACCGCGACGCAATACAAGAGCAGTGCTCGCAAATATGTGACAGGATCCCCCGGTGAGCCGGAATGAGCCCGGGGTGCGCCAGCGACGACGGGACGACGTCACATCGCAGATCCTGCGGCTGGGGCGCGCCCACCTGGCCGAGCACGGCGCCGCCGGCCTGTCGCTGCGGGCGGTGACCCGCGACCTCGGCATGGTCTCCTCCGCCGTCTACCGGTACGTGGCCAGCCGCGACGAGTTGCTCACGCTGCTGGTGGTGGACGCCTACGACGAGCTGGCCGACGCCGTGGACGACGCCGTCCGAGGCGCTGCCGAGCGTGCCTGGTCGGCGAGGGTGCTCGCCGCGGGGCACGCCGTCCGGGAGTGGGCCCTGGCCGAACCCGCACGGTACGCCCTGATCTACGGCAGCCCGGTGCCGGGCTATGTCGCACCCGCCGAGCGGACCACCGGTCCGGGGACCCGCGTGATCGCGACCCTGCTGAGCCTGGTCGGCGAGGGGGTCGAACGCCGCGACATCGTGGACGGCGCGGCCGCCGTCCCGCTGCGCGCACCGCTTCGGGCGGACCTGACCGCCGTGGCCGCGGACCTCGGCCTGAGGGCCGATCCGGCCGTACTGGCCCGCGCCACGATGCTCTGGTCGGTGCTGATCGGTGCGGTCAGCCTCGAGGTGTTCGGGCAGTACGGAACCGATTCCTTCGCCGAGCCGGGGTTGCTGTTCGACCACCAGCTGCGATCGGCGGTGGCCGCACTCCAGGGTCGCGTCTAGGCTTCACGAACGGGGACGCCGAGCAACCGACGCAGGTTCTGGAGCACACATGAGCGACGAGATCACCGAACCGCCGAAGATCACCGTGAGCGAGTCCGGTCCCTACCTGGTGAGCGGGAAGGTGGCACTGGTCCGGCGGACGCCCGTGACATCCGAGGAGGCTGAGCCACTGACCTGGAGGACGGGAGAGCGGATCGACGCCCCGGCCGACTGCGCGTTGTGCCGCTGCGGTCAGTCCTCCAACAAGCCGTTCTGCGACGGCACCCACAACACCGCCGAATGGGACAGCTCCTACGGCGCCCCCGAGGGCAGCTACGCCGAGCGCAGCGACAGCCTCGGCGGCGAGGGTATCGAGATCCTCGACGACCGCGGGATCTGCGCTCACGCCGGCTTCTGCGGCAACAAGGTCACCAACGTCTGGAGACTCGCGGGCAAGACCGACGACAGTCGGGTCAGGGCGCAGGCGATCGCCATGGTGGAACGCTGCCCATCCGGAGCGCTCAGCTATCTGATCGACGATGAGCAGATCGAGCCGCACCTGCCCGCCGAGATCGCCCTCATCACTGACGGCCCGCTCTGGGTGACCGGCGGTATCGAGGTGGAGCGGGCCGACGGCGAGCGACTCGAGACCCGAAACCGGGTCACGCTGTGCCGATGCGGGATGTCCTCGACGAAGCCGCTGTGCGACGGCTCGCACCGGGAAGCCGGCTTCAAGGGCTGAGACCCCGACGCCGGAGCTGGTCGGTGGCCAGGATGGCCTTCAGGGCGCAGGCCTGAATCCGAACCGGCGCGGCGCGGCGAGCACGTCGAGGACGATGACCATGCGATGCGTTGACGTTGATGCCAACGAAGATCACGATGCGCGGCGTGGTCACACCGAACAAGATCACGATGCAGGAACCGCCCGCGCGATAGCCACCGTTCCACACATCGTGATCTTCGTCGTGATCTGGCTCCCCTCGCGATCGGGCTCTCGCGGCGATCTTCGTGGGCCGGGGCGCTGCCCAACGCGCAGCGGGTGGCGAGCCTGGTTCCCAGCCGATAGGCATCACCAGGGTGTCGGTGTGACCGAGCCAGCGCACGCCGGTCCGGCTGGCCGGCTCGCTCACCTTGTCCTCTGTAGGAGGGGAAGGTGGCGTGGTCGGCGTTCATCCGGCCGGCGGCCATGCCTCCCGCGCTGGAGATGAACAGCCACATGTCATTTGACCGGCCAGCGCCCTGAGGTCATCCGCTTCTTCACCCCGGCCGGCTTCGCCTTCGCCGAGCGCCGCTTTGGGAGGCGGACAGCGCGTTCGCGATTCCGTGACGACGCATTGCGCAACCAGCTGCCCGCGCCTCGTTCTCTGGTGACCCGTCGGACCAACCCCGCCCTTGTCCTCGAACCGGTCACCGACGTCCCGGCCGGCCGGCGCTGGCCGCGGATGGGCTTGCGACCATCCATCCACCGACCACTGCCCCAAAGCCACCGCCTTACGTGATTCGAACCCTTGTGTGCCGATATGTCGCTATGGTTTCCTTGCCCGGAAAGCGTTCTCTCGGCGAGTGATCAGGCACAGGCGGGCGTCATGGTGTCAGAGCCTGTGTAGTAACGGTGCGATTGAGAGGACTTCCGTCATGTCCGCTCCGGCGTCTGCCCCTGCGGGGGTCCGGGTCTCGTTGTTGGCTCCTATCACCGGGGTGTTGGTTCCGATCGAGCAGGTGCCCGATCCGGTCTTCGCCCAGAAGATGGTCGGTGAGGGGGTCTCGATCGACCCTTTGACGAATGCGCTTGTCGCGCCGTGTGATGGTGAGGTCATCCACATCCACGCGGCGTCTCATGCGTTGACGATCCGGTCCGCGGACGGCCTGGAGGTCCTGACCCATGTCGGGTTGGACACCGTCCACATGAAGGGCGAGGGTTTCACCGTCAAGGTGAGGGTCGGTGATCAGGTCCACGCCGGTGACGAGCTGATCACTTTCGATCTGGACGCCGTCGCGACCAACGCGAAGAGCCTGCTGACCCAGATGGTGATCGCCAACTCAGACCTGCTCTCGGACTTCGCGCCGAGCACGGGCGTCGTCACGGCGGGGAGGGATGTGGTGGCGGTGGCCACCCTCGCCGTGGTCGAGGCTGGGGAGGGCGCGCCCAAGCCGGCCGGCGCGAAGGTGACGTCGGACGCCGTCCTGGTGCCGAACCCCGTCGGCCTGCATGCCCGTCCAGCTGCGGTGCTGTCGAAACTCGCTTCGCAGTACGAGAGCGATGTCTCGCTGACGCGCGGCGAAGACCGGGCGAACGCCAAGAGCGTCATGGCGATCATGGGCATGGAGGTGAGGTATGGCGACAAGGTGCGGGTCACCGGCTATGGATCCGATGCCGCGGAGGCGGTCGCCGAGCTCGCCGCTCAGATTGCTGCCGGCCTCGGCGAGGAGGGCGTCGGCGCAATCGCCGAGGCGGGCGTCGAGCCGACGGCGCCGATCGCCGCCCGGGCTCGGGTGGCCCCGGCCCCGCGGCGCCGCTCGGAGGATCCCGACGTGCTGCTCGGCGTGGCGGCCTCACCGGGACTGGGTGTCGGTACGGTCGTGCAGGTCCGGCATGAGGACTTCGAGGTCACCGAGGATTCCCACGACCGGCACCGCGAGCGTCGCAGGCTCAACGACGCGATCGACCGGTCGATGGTCCAGCTCGAGGCCCTCGAGGATCGGCTGAGTAACCAGGCGGACGCCGAGAAGGCCGCGATCTTCGCCGCTCATCGGGAGATCCTTCGCGATCCCGATCTCCTGGACCTTGCGATGAGCGGGATCGACAAGGGCAAGACCGCCGCGTACGCCTGGCGCAGGGCCTACCAACGATACGCGGACCGTTTGGCCGGGCTGAGGAGCGAGGTGCTCGCCGGACGCGCCGTCGACGTGCGGGACGTCGGCCAGCGGGTACTGCAGGAGATCACCGGCCAGCGGCGAGAGAACCCCGAGATTCCGGCCGGCTCGCTGCTGGTCGCCGAGGATCTCACCCCGTCGGACACCGTGTCCCTGGACCCCACCAAGGTGGTGGGCTTCTGCACGACGGCCGGTGGGGCGTCCTCGCATGTGGCGATCTTGGCGCGGGCGCTCGACATCCCGGCCGTTGCCGGGATCGATCCGCGCGCCCTGGATATCGCCGAGGGCACCCGCGTCATCCTCGACGGCGCCAACGGCACGCTGCGTATGAACGTCACCGAGGATCAGGTCGAGCGGGTCCGGCGGCGTCAGGCCCAGCATCTGGAGCGCCGCGCCGTCGAGCTCGCCCATGCCGACGAGCGGGCCGACACCTCGGACGGCCACCACATGGAGGTGGTCGCCAACATCGGTGGCCTGGAGGACGCCCGGGAGGCGATGACCAAGGGGGCGGAGGGCGTCGGCCTCCTGCGCTCGGAGTTCGTGTTCCTCGAACGCCGCAGCGCCCCGAGCGAGGACGAGCAGGCGCGGATCTACACCGACATCGCCGCGGCGCTTCGGCCCGGCCAGCCGCTGGTCATCCGCACCCTGGATGTCGGCGGCGACAAACCGCTGCCGTACCTTCCGATCGCTCAGGAGGAGAACCCCTTCCTCGGGATGCGTGGCATCCGCGTCGGCCTGGACCGTCCGGAGATCCTGCGCACGCAGGTACGGGCGATCCTGCGCTCGGTCGATGCCGGCGCGAAGATCAACGTGATGTTCCCGATGATCGCCACCATCGAGGACTTCCGGCTGGCCAAGGCCATCTTCGAGGAGGAGCGCGCTGGCTCTCGGCGTCGCGCCGGTCCCGGTGGGGATCATGGTCGAGGTGCCCTCGGTGGCGGTGATGGCCGCGCAGTTCGCCGCCGAGGTGGACTTCTTCTCGGTCGGGACGAACGACCTGACCCAGTACACCCTCGCGATGGATCGCGGCCACCCCAGGCTTGCCCCGCAGGTGGACGGGCTCAACCCCGCCGTGCTCGCCTTGATCGGGCAGGCCGTCACGGCAGCGCACGCCGCCGGCAAGTGGGTCGGCGTTTGCGGCGGCATCGCGTCCGACCCGCAGGCCGTCCCGCTGCTGGTCGGCCTCGGCGTCGACGAGCTCAGCGTGAGCGTCCCGGCCATCCCCGCCGTCAAGGCGCAGATCCGTTCACTGTCCTTCACGCACTGCCAGGAACTGGCCGCCCGCGCCCTCACCCAGGACTCCGCCGCGTCGGTCCGCGCCCTCGTGCCGACCGACGACGACGAGACCTGAGTCCGAAACCCCCGCCCGTCCGCGGAAGGACGCCCTGATGACCGCCTCGAGCGTAGACACCCCGCCCCCGGCCCCCACCGAGGCCCCGGCCCCCAACAGGTTGAAGACACTCTGGAGTGACTTCTTCGGCTTCCTGCAGAAACTCGGGAAGTCGCTCATGCTCCCGGTGGCCGTGCTGCCGGTCGCGGGCATCCTGCTCGGCGTCGGCGGCGCCTTCATCGGCGGCTACAACCAGCAGGCGATCGACCTCGGCTACTGCACGGTCGACGGGGTGGCGGTCACCGGAGACACGGCGGCCTGTCTGGTTGGGGCTCCGGCCGTCGTCGTCGGCGACCCGGTGGCGGCCGGCGTCGTCGCGGAACCTCTGTACGTCTTCCTGCAGATCCTGCAGGGGTCCGGCGACCCCATCTTCAGCGCCCTCGGGCTGATCTTCGCCGTCGGTGTCGCCCTGGGCATCGCCAAGAACGACGGCGTCTCGGCGCTCGCGGCAACCGTCGGCTATCTGGTGATGAACGGGACCATGGGCGTCGTCGCCGCCGCGCGAGACATACCCACGGTCGGCGTCCTGGGCCTGCAGACGCTCAACACCGGCGTGTTCGGCGGCATCCTGGTCGGCATCATCGCCGGATACGCGTTCAACCGCTTCTACCGGATCAAGCTGCCGTCCTACCTCGGCTTCTTCGCCGGCAAACGGTTCGTTCCCATCGTCACGGCGTTCGGTGCCATCGCGCTCGGCGTCCTGCTCGCCTTCCTCTGGCCACCCATTGGCGACTTCATCGAAAACACCGCCAACGAGGTGATCCGCGCCAACGCTCCGATCGCCGTCTTCCTGTACGGCCTGGTGGAGCGTGCCCTGCTGCCCTTCGGCCTGCACCACATCTGGAACGCGCCCTTCTTCTACTCCATCAATATCGGCGGCTGGGAGGACTGCGACGGCATCCTCACCTGCTTCTTCCGCGGACACCCGGAGTCCGGAATCTTCGGCGGCGGCTTCCTGGTCAAGATGTTCGGCCTGTGCGGCGCGGCGCTCGCGATCTGGCGTTCGGCGAAGCCGGAGAACCGGGCCCGCGTCGGCTCGATCATGCTGGCGGCGGCGCTCACCTCCTTCCTCACCGGTATCACCGAGCCACTCGAGTTCTCGTTCCTCTTCGTCGCGCCGCTGTTGTACGTGGTGCACGCCTTCCTGTACGGCTCCGCGTTCACGGTGATGTACCTGCTCGGCGGCCGGCTCGGGTACACCTTCTCCCAGGGCGCCATCGACTACGTGCTGTTCTACGCGAACGGCACCAAGCCATGGCTCGTGCTGATCGTCGGACCGATCTACTTCGTCATCTACTTCGTGGTGTTCTACGGGCTCATCCGTCTGCTCAACCTGAAGACACCCGGCCGGGAGGAAGACCAGGTCGACGTGCAGGACGCGAGAGAGGACTCCGCCAACCGGTTCGCCCTGCAACTCGTCCTCGCTTTCGGCGGCCGCAGCAACATCAAGGACCTGGACGCCTGCATCACCCGCCTGCGCGTGGGCGTCGCGGACATCGGCAAGGCCGACCAGAAGAAGCTCAAGGCGCTTGGCGCGGCGGGGGTACTGCTTGTCGGCAACAACATGCAGGCGATCTTCGGCACCCGATCAGAGAACCTCAAGACCGACATCGAGGAGTACCTCAAGATCGCCGGAGACGAGGCGGAGCTCAGCCCCGAGGCCGTCGCCGAGGTCGTCTACGAGCCACCCGGTGTCGAGCCGAAACTGCGAGACCCACTGGCCGCTGAGAAGGCCAGGGACTTCATCGCCGGGCTGGGCGGGCACGACAACATCGCCAAGGTCGAGGCCGCTGCCGAGACCAGGCTGCGGGTCGTCGTCCGGGATTCCAGCGCCGTCGACGAGGCCGCCCTCAAGGCGACTGGGATCCACGGCATGGTTCCAGTGGGGGACAAGACCTGGCACCTGATCGCCGGACCCAACGCCGACCAATACGCCGGGGAGATGCGTGGCCAGTTGACAGCCCTACCCGAACCCGTCTGACCGGAGGGGAACCACCTGCCCACGACCACCAGCCGTCCCTCCCGGGTTCATACCCGCGGCGGGACTTGCAGGCCTGGAGGATCGATGATCGGGAACGTTGCCGCCGACAACCGTGCTTTTCCTCGTGGGTTCCTGTGGGGAGGGGCCGTCGCAGCCAATCAGTGTGAAGGCGCCTATCAGAGCGACGGCAAGGGGTGGTCGATCCAGGACGTGATGCCGCACGGCATCGAGGGGCCGCGCAGCGAGGAGCCGACCCCGGAGAACCTCAAGCTCGTGGGCATCGACTTCTACCACCGCTACGCCCAAGACATCGCCCTCTTCGCCGAAATGGGCTTCACGGTGTTTCGAATGTCCATTGCCTGGTCGCGCATCTTCCCCAACGGGGATGACGTCGAGCCGAACCCGGAGGGCCTCGCCTTCTACGACCGCGTCTTCGACGAGCTCGCCCGGTACTCCATCGAGCCGCTCGTGACGCTGTCGCACTACGAGACACCGCTCGCCTTGGCCAAGGAGTACAACGGCTGGGCAAGCCGCGAGCTGATCGGATTCTTCGGACGGTACTGCCGCACTGTCTTCGAGCGCTACGGGGACAAGGTGAAGTACTGGTTGACCTTCAACGAGATCAACTCGGTGTTGAAGGAGCCGTTCATGTCAGGCGCCATCGATACGCCCAAGGAGGAGCTGTCGAAGGCGGATCTCTACCAGGCCATCCACCATGAACTCGTGGCCAGCGCCCTCGCGACGGAGATCGCCCACGAGATCATCCCGGACGCCCAGGTCGGCTGCATGATTCTCGCCATGCCCATCTACCCGCTCACGCCGGACCCGGACGACGTGGTCGCAACCATGCACGCCGACCACGCCAACTATGCGTTCGGCGACGTCCACTGCCGCGGCGAGTACCCCGGGTACTTTCTCCGCACGCTGGCCGAAGCGGGTGTGCAGCTCGACATCACGGACGCCGACCGCCAGATCCTCCGCAACACGGTCGATTTCGTCTCGCTCAGCTACTACTCGAGCCTGTGCGAGACGGCTGACGAGTCCAAGAAGGCGGACCACCAGGGCAACATCTTCGGCGGAACGGTCAACCCGACGTTGATGACGTCCGAGTGGGGCTGGACCATCGACCCACAGGGGCTGCGCATCGTCCTCAATGACTACTGGGAACGGTGGCAGAAGCCGCTGTTCATCGTCGAGAACGGGCTGGGCGCCGTCGATGAACTGGTCGAGGTGGACGGAGTGAAGACGGTGCTCGACGACTACCGGATCGCCTACCTCAACGACCATCTGGTTCAGGCCCGCGAGGCGATTGCCGATGGCGTCGACCTGATGGGCTACACCGCGTGGGGCTGCATCGACCTGGTGTCGGCGTCGACCGCCGAGATGAAGAAGCGCTATGGCTTCATCTACGTGGACCGCCACAACGACGGCACCGGTACCCTCCAGCGGCACAAGAAGAAGTCCTTCCACTGGTACGCCGAGGTCATCCGGACGAACGGCGCCAGCCTGGATGCCGCTCGGCTGCGACACACCGGGTCGGCTGGTTGAGGGCGTCACCTCCCCGAGTTCGCCGACGCGGCTTGCACGGAAGGCTAAGACGTTCGCGCGCACTACTGTCGACGGCGTCCCCGATCCTGGTGACCCCGACACCTATGCGGACCCGAGTCATGTGGTCAGACATACGTGAGCTGATCTCGCGCCACCGGGATGGCTTGTGGGCGAGCGGCCCTGTCAGTCTGGTGTCGTGATGGGTGTATCCCTCGTCCCACCGGCGCCTCGTTTCCATGCATCGTGGTTGGCCAGCCGCGCCGAGTGGGGCCGCGGTGTGCACCAGGACGGCGCAGCCTTGCACGTGGCGGATCGCATGGGCCTCGATCTCGACGATCCTGCCGGCTTCCATGACTGGGTGCAGGCGCTGCTGCGCGCGGCCGATCCCGCTCTGGATCATGCCGATGGCATGGTCCCGGCCACGAACCTGTGGGTTGTCCGGGACGAGCAGTACCTCGGTGCCATCCAGCTCCGGCACAGACTGAACCCATTCCTTGCCGACCTGGGTGGACACATCGGATTCGGTATCCGACCCAGCGCCAGAGGCCAGGGGCTGGCGAGCTTTGCTCTCGGCGGAGTCCTTCCCCGGGCGCGAGCTCTGGGCCTGACCCGCGTGCTCCTGGTGTGTCAGGAGAGCAACATCGGCTCAGCTCGCACCATCGAACGCAACGGGGGTGTCCTGGAACGGGTTCGGCAGCCCGATGACTACGCACGCGAGCACGGGTTCGATCAGCCGCTGCGTCGGTACTGGATCTGCCCTTGACCATTCCGTAGCTGGCCAGCCGGAGACCATCAGCTCGTAGCGCGGGACGCGTCAACGCCGGCGTGCCCGCCGGCCCACCGCGTCGGTGACCTCGAGCCCCACCGCGTCGATCTCGCGCCACGGCGAGGAACTCCGTCTTCCTGCCCACAGGCGAGATGAGTTGTCGCTGCACCGAGCGGAGCCGGCCGAACCTGCCCAGCAGATCAAGCTGACCTTCGATGAACGGGTTCAGGACGAGGTTGTCCGCCTCGGCGCTCGCCTTCTCCGAAGGGCATGGGTTCACCTCAGGGTGAGCCGCACGACGGGCCGGTCCGGTCGAGGGCGGGCGAACTCGGCGAACCCGGCGGCGACGAACGTCGACAGCGTGCCGTGATAGAGCCAAGACGTCGAGACCCGCGCCGCGGCGGCCACGTCGACCGGATACCCCTCGACGACCCGCGCCCCCGCCGATCGGGCGTGCTCGACCGCACCGTCGAGTAGGGCCCGGGACAAACCTCGGGCCCGATACGGCGGACGGACGACGAAGCACGAGACGGCCCAGACAGCGCCGTCCGGCCGGTCGTCGTCCGGGAGCCGCTTCAGCAACGGCGAGGCAACCAATCGGGGGAACCCCGCGCGCGGCGCGACGGCGGCCCATCCTGCGGGGACGCCGTCCACCCGGGCGAGGACGCCCGGCCCCGGCGCGCCGCTCTCGCACTCCGCCCGCAGCGCGGCCCGCCGCTCAGCGACGGGGGTGGCCTCGAACGCCTTGCCACGCAATCGGAACCACTGGCACCAGCACCGACGCGGGTCGCCGGGCGTGGCGAAGACGGCCTGCACGTCGGACCAGTCTTCGGCGATGACCGCCCGGACCTCGATCTCCGCAGGGGGAGGCGCGCTCACGGCACCACGCTATGCGATGGGCACGTTGGTGTCGGTACGACCTGGGCGCCACCTGCGACCGACCTCATCCAGCGCGTCTCGCTGAAGGGCGAAGGGCTCTCCCGGGGCGAGCAGCAGGATCCGGTCGGGATTGTCGACGAGCCCGTCCAGGTCAGCCGGGTCGCCGTTGAAGGGTGGGAAGTCGGGTGCGTCGACGCAGCCCCAATGGTGCAGCAGCAGCGGGGTGTCGGGGTAGGCGTTGGCCATTCGGACGGCGCCGGCGAGGGTGAAGTGCCATTCGCTGTCAGAGAAGTCGAACAGCAGGGCGTCCGGGGCGGGCATCGTGAGGTGGTGGTCGGGGATGAGTCGTGAGTCGCCGGGCGCCCAGATGGTTCCGTCCGTGGTGGTGATCCAGAAGCCGCAGGCGTCCTCGTCAGCGAAGGCACGGTCGGAGGCGCCCGGGGCCTCGTTCTGCCAGGCGTGGTCGGCAGGGGTCACCTGGACCTGCACCGCGCCGCCGGTGTCGCCGGACGCAGCGACGATCTCGAAGGACTCGCCAATATCGTGCCCGACGCCCGGCAGCCCCTCGTCGGTCATGACCGACGCCACATAGCGGGACTAGCCCCGGCGGCAGCACCGAATAGCCACCCGAACGCCAACGTCCGCACTTGCCGCACTTGCCGCACTTGCCGCACTGACGGCAACCAAGATCGCCCGACCATTCCGCTGTCCGTGCAGACGCACGCTCATGCGGCCGACCGCGCCGTCGTGCCGACCGATGATCGCGCCACGCTCGGAGCAAACGTCCTCGCGGAGACGTGTGTCAATTGCCCCGCAACCGTGGGGCGGAGATCCAACTCCTGCCGACCTTGGGCGTCCGGCGCGACGCGGACGAAGGCACCCGCCGGGACAAAGCGTCCCCGCGGGGACGTCTTTCAGCCGGTGGCCACTATCCGAAAGCGCAGCAGATCTTCCGCTCTTGCCGCCGACAGGGCTGTTTCCGCGATTCTTCGCCGTCAGCCCCAGAAGATGTGGGTGGGGTCGCGGTCGATCTCTGCGAGGAGGTCGTCGACGTCTCGGGACGGCTGCAGTAGCTCATAGGTGTGGAAGCGAAGGTTGCGGTCGCGGCTGCAGAGGGTCCATGTCTTGTCGGCGACGGTGGAGCCCAGGCGTGCGATCGGCACAGTGCTCCACTCGGATCCGTCGTTCTGGCGCCAGGACGCTCGTCGCTCCACGATCGTCAGGTGCCTGGGAGTGGCCTCGCACTCGACGCTGGCACATGGTCTGAAGCGAGGGCACGCTCAGGGACGCGGGCGGCGCACCTCGCCGTACCTGCGACGTCCAGGTCGGGTAGGGCGACCGGGTCGCCTGCCAGGCGTGCGCCTGCGCTGTCAGGGCCACGTGGTCCAGGCCGCGGCTTCGAGCGCGGCGAAAACGGTGTCCAGTCGCCGCTGGCGACGCCGGTCGGGCTCATGGTTGGCTTCAGCAGCCACGAATCCGATCAACTCCTCCAGTTCCTCGTCCGTGGTGAGCAGGACGGCACCATCGTGGTGGGAGCGCATCCCGAAGACGAGCCGTTCACTGTCGGGGTCCAGCAGCCGCATGCCGCGCAGAGCCGCGGCCTCTCGGCGGAGACCACGACCTGGCGGACGGCGCCGGCGATGCCGAGGCGTCGCCGACGCAGGTCGTACGGCGCGCTGGCGCACCCGCTGGGCGCAAGATCCGTGCCTCCGCGCCCTTTGGATGGGTCAGTGTTGGGCCAGCGTCGATGGCGAGCCATCGGTGCAGGTCGGGTCGTTCGACTCTTGTGGTCTGCCGGGGCTAGCGGGACGGTGAAGGTGCAACGGGGAGGTGGGTTCGGTGGGGGACCGGATCGGGACTGGGTTCGCCGGGGGTCATTTCGATGTCGTCGTGATCGGCGCCGGCATGGCTGGCTTGTCGGCCGGGGCATGTCTGGCCGAGGCCGGTCGCCGGGTCCTGGTGGTGGAGTCGATGAAGCCGCCGGGAGGGCTGCTGGCTGAGTTGCCGCTGCCGGGGTTCCACGTCAGTACCGGCGTCCACAATGTCACCGGAGCGTTCGAGGACGGGCCCGCCGGTGAGGGGCCGTTGGCCGCCATGACTCGATATCTCAAGCTGGATGGTTTCGAGTGGCTTCCCTTGGACATCACGTACGGGGTGAGCCTGCCGGAGGCGGATTTCCGGGTCCCGGTGGGCCGGCAAGCTTGGATCGAGATGTTTGCCCGGCAGCACCCTGATCAGGAGCAGGCCCTGATCGACGTCCTCGATCTGTGCGAGCGAGTGACACGGCAGTCTGCCCGGATCCCCATCTCCCCGGATGCGGCCGGCATGGTGCGGCTGCCGCGCGAAGCGCCCCTGGTGCTGCGCTACATCACGGCGAATACCCTCGACGTGCTGCGATCCCACATGCAGGACCGGCGCCTGTTGCGGGCGGTGAGCAGCCTGTGCGAGCCGTACATGGGGTTGCCGCCGTCGCGGTTGTCATTCATCGCCTGGGCGGCCATGACCATGAGCTACATCACCGGCACCTACCAGTGCCGTGGCGGATTCCAGCACTTCGCCGACGCCTTCGTTCACGCGATCGAACGTCGCGGCGGGACTGTGGCGCTGCGCACGCCGGTCCAACGGGTCCTGACCCGGGACGGCCGCATCAGCGGAGTAGCCGGGGGGAACTGGCAAGTGACCGCGCCGGTGGTAGTCGCGGCCATGGATCCGCGGCAGCTGCCCCGCCTGCTCGGTCCTGGTGCGCTGCCCCGCCGCTACCGTCGACGTCTGCAGAACACCGAGGTCACTTCGCCGTCGCTCGCGGTCTACCTCGCAACCGACCTCCAAATCGATCCCGACACAACGGTGTACGAGACCCTCCACGCCACCACCGACAGCCTGACCCTCGGTCCCGGCGACGGGCTGGGCATCCACATCCCCACGCTGGTCGACCCGAGCCAAGCCCCGCCAGGGCAACACCTGGTCAAACTTTCAATCCAGGCCGGATTCGAGGCCGAGGACCCGTTCGCGCTCGCGTCCGACCTTATCGGCCGAGCCGACAAGATCTTGCCCGGCCTTGCCGATCACCTCATCCCTGTCGACCCCGACGCGCCGACCTCGTACGCGGTCCGCCGCTTCTCAGCTCCCTACGGATGGGCCTGCACGCCGATCGGCGCGAGCATCGGACGGCTCCGCCACACCACGCCGATCCGCGGCCTGTACCTCGCAGGGCAATGGACCCACCCAGCGCACGGAATCCCGTCGGTCGTCGCCTCCGGCGCCCGAGTAGCACGCATCATCACCCAGGAGCGACAACATCAACCCCTCCTCCCCCTGGGCTGAGCCAGCCCAAGGGGCGCGTACGCTCCAGCCGCCGGTCACGCAGTGCGCATCTACGTCACACGTCGCGGGATCGTGGCAGGTAGCCGACAACCCGCGTTGCTGGGCCGTACCTGGGCCGTTCCTTGGCTGCCGCCAGGTCGGCTGTGATGCTGTCGCCATCCCCTTGCGGAGGTTGGTGATCACTGCGAGCGGGGTGCTTCTGCTCACCGGCACGGTCCAGGTCTTCATGGCATTCCACCCCCGATTCCCACTCCCGCAAGTGACACCTTGCGGCCGTTCCTGATCACGATGGGCCCGGTATGGCTCCAGTCCATCCTGGCCGCCCCACAGGCGTGGTCCGGTGCCACTGACGCGTGACCGGGGCCGCCTGACGACGACCGCGTGCAAGGGCCGAGGCGCCGAACAATAACGTCCGTCTTTCTATGCCGCGCTGGGGGCGGCCACGCTCGCCCGCTCGTTGCGTCGGGATCGACGCCGTGTTCTCTACTCACGCGGATTTTCGTTTACGATAATCATGTGGTGACTGAGGAGCAGATCCAGAAGTGGGCCGATGAGGCCGAGGCCGGCTACGACGTGGAGGAGCTGAAGCGTCGCGGG
Source organism: uncultured Actinomycetota bacterium (assembly GCA_963750395.1). Lineage (GTDB taxonomy): Bacteria > Actinomycetota > Actinomycetes > Actinomycetales > Kineosporiaceae > JADJPO01. The sequence goes on from CAVVQM010000009.1 coordinate 148,186, forward strand.
CGCGGCCGTCCTGGTCGTGGCGCCGAGCCGATGCAGGTAGTGGCCGTCCGTCTGACTGCCGAGGAGCTCGAAGCTCTGGACGCGGCGGCAGCCAAGAACGACATGAGCAGGTCTGAAGTCATTCGCGCCGCACTCGCCCACTTCGCAGCGTGAAGGTTCACCCAGCCGCTATGCGACACGGCATCTCCGCCGAAGACGCAGTCCAGGCAGCCGAATGGCCGCTATGGATCGAACCGCTCGATGACGACGGCTCACCCGGCCGAGAGCTGAGACTCGGATTCGACACCGCGGCGCGGCTGTTGGAGACCGTCGTTCTGGTCTTCGAGAACGGCGACGAAATGGTCATCCACGCCATGACGGCGCGCAAGAAGTATCTCGACCTGCTGCCCTGAATCGCAACCGACCCGAAAGAGCCCGTCACCCGCAAGACGCAAGTGCCGCGGTGAGCGCGGCCTTACGCTTCTGCCGCGTTGACGCGGCTTCCCGCTCATGCCGAGCGGAGTGGGCGGATGCCGTCCAGGCTCGACCCGAGGTTGTCCTTCTCGACCTCGAGGTCGAATCGGGTCTGGAGGTTCAGCCAGAAACGATCGGTCGTTCCGAAGAATCGTGCCAGGCGCAGTGCCGTGTCGGCGGTGATGCGGCGCTTGCCGTGCACGATCTCGTTGATTCGACGGGGAGGGACGCCGATCGAGGTGGCCAGCCGGTGTTGGGTCACGCCCAGCGGCTCAAGGAAGTCCTCCATGAGCACTTCGCCCGGATGAATCGGCGCGATTGTTGCCATGTCACCACCTCCTAGTGGTAGTCCACGATCTCGACGTCTTCGGGCCCTGCGGTGGTCCAGACGAAGCAGATCCGCCACTGCTGGTTGATCCTGATGCTGTGCTGTCCCGCCCGGCTGCTCTTCAGGGCCTCCAAGCGGTTGCCGGGAGGGATCCGCAGGTCCCCGAGTGTTTCGGCGGCGTCCAGCATGACCAGCTTGCGCAGGGCGGCCCGTTGCATCGTGGGGTCGAACTGCTTGACTCGTTGGCGCGACCAGAGTCGCTCGGTGGCCGTGTCTCGAAACGACCTGATCACGACAGGGAGCATAACGCGCCGCGTCATGCTCCGTCCAGCCGCCCACCAGGGCCTCACGACGCGCACTCATTGCCGCCGGTCGTGCGGGACGCACGCTATGGGCGCGGAACGCGCACGGGCTCGCGAGCCGGCGCCTCACGCGCCTTGCCGTGAGGCGAAGTCCGTCACAACCGTCCCAGCCGTCACTTTCGCGCCCAGACAGACCCCGACGCACTTCCTCGGACCCCAGCAGACGACAACCGCCGACCCCGCAACCCCGCCGAGCGCCCCCAAACTGAGACTGAAACACCGAAACGCGGCCATACCCGCTAGGGATATGACCGCGTCCCGCTGGTCAGAGCGGTGGCGGTGGGATTTGAACCCACGGAGGGCTTGCACCCTCACACGCTTTCGAGGCGTGCTCCTTAGGCCGCTCGGACACGCCACCGCGAGCGAGGATACCGGCTTTGCCCCGCGGGCACCGAACCCGCCGCGGCGGGCTGCGTCAAGCCTCGCGGCGCCCGGCGAAGAAGTCCCTGAGCAGCGCCGCAGACTCGGCCTCGCACACTCCGGCGACCACCTCGACCCGGTGGTTGAGCCGACCGTCCCGGACGACGTCCCGCACCGAGCCGGCCGCCCCCGCCTTGTCGTCCCAGGCCCCGAAGACCAGCCGGGCCACCCTGGCCAGCACCAGGGCCCCCGCGCACATGGAGCACGGCTCCAGGGTGACCACGAGGGTGCACCCGTCCAGGCGCCAGGTCCCGAGCGCCCGGCCCGCTGCACGCAGCGCCAGCACCTCGGCGTGGGCCGTCGGGTCGGCGCCGGACTCTCGGGCGTTGCACGCCTCGGCGAGCGTCGCGCCGTCGGGACCCAGGACGACGGCGCCCACCGGCACGTCCTCGGTCCTGAGGGCGCCGCTGGCCACGTCCAGCGCCCGTCGCATCGCGACGACGTCCGCAGCCTGCGGCGCCCGGGCCGGCGGAGACGTGGTCAGCGCAGACGCCTCCAGCAGGTCGGCGAATCCGACCTGCTCACCCACCTCGCCCAGCACGAAGCCGGGGTCGTCGGCGTTCTCCTCGACCAGCTTGCGCAGAGACTTGCCGCTCACGCCGAGGTCCTCGAGCAGGTCGGTCTCCCCGGCCCACGCCGAGACCTCTGCCTCGACCAGCTCGATGTCATCCTCGTCCTCACCGTCGTCGTCGCCCGCGACGTCCAGGTCATCCGGCTCGACGTCCGAGGCGACGTCCACCTCGACGTCCGGCGCGGGGGGCGCGACGGCCGCGACCGGCTCGTCGTCCTCGTCGGACTGGACGTCGGCGGCCGGCGCCAGGAGTTCGCCATAACTGCTGCGGGCAGCCGCGAACAGGTCGGACACGAACAGCCGGGGATCGTCCTCGCCGTCGACCCGGACGAGCGCGAACCACTCGTCCTCGTGTTCGACCAGGGCCAGAACCGGCTGGTCGTCGATGGCCACGGCGCGGAGGACCTCCGCGAGGTCGTCGAGCGCGTCGTACTCGTCCACCTCGATATCCCTGGCCTTCCAGGTCGAGCCGGACTGGGCAAGGACCGCGGTGAAATACGCCACGACCACCATCGTTGCATCGACCGTGGCCGACGGTGAAGGGGGACCGGTAAGTTCCGCGTCATGCAGCTGCGCGTCGTCGACCATCCGCTGGTCGCCCACAAGCTCACCCACCTGCGCGACATAGGCACCGACTCGCCCACCTTCCGTCGACTCACCGACGAACTCGTCACGCTGCTCGCCTACGAGGCCACGCGCGACGTCCGTGTGGAGCCGCACCGCATCCGCACACCGGTGGCCGAGGCGGACGGAGTGCACCTGGCCCACCCCCGCCCGCTCGTCGTCCCGATCCTGCGCGCGGGCCTCGGGATGCTGGACGGCATGACGCGGCTGCTGCCCACGGCCGAGGTCGGCTTCCTCGGCATGGTCCGCGACGAGCAGACGCTGAAGGCCAGCACCTACGCGGACCGCATGCCGCGCGACCTGTCCAGTCGGCACGTCTATCTGCTCGACCCCATGCTGGCCACGGGCGGCACCCTCGCCGCGGCCATGGGCTTCCTGCTGGAGCGCCGGGCGATCTCGGTCACCGCGATCTGCCTGCTGGCGGCACCCGAGGGCGTCGAGAGCGTCCGCCGAGCCGTCGGTGACGACGCCCCGGTGTCCATCGTGGTCGCGGCCCTGGACGAGTGCCTCAACGAACTCGGCTACATCGTTCCCGGACTCGGCGACGCGGGCGACCGCCTCTACGGCACTGTCTGAGTCCCGCTGTCGCCCGAGTGTTACGAGACGTACTGTGAGTAGCGATGCATGCCCGCCGCATCGATGCGACATCTTCGAGTGACGTGTGTGACAGTTGGGGCGATTGTGAAATACTTCGGCGCGCCGTCGCGGTCATAGTGACCGGGAGGGTTCATGCTGAACCGTTGAGGAGCGGCCCGAGCTGTCCGTGAGGAGGTGCCTATGAAAGTGCAGCCCAAGAGTCTGCTCGTCGGCGTGCTCGTCATCTTCGCGCTCTACGCGATCATCGTCAGCCCGCAGACTGCCGCGGACGCCGTGCGCTCGGTGTTCCTGTTCCTGGCTGGCGCGACGCGCTCGATCTTCACGTTCTTCGACGCGCTCATGAATCGGTAGCCGAGCTCATGTTCTTCCTACCGCAGCCGTGGGCCTGGGATCAGCGCCGGGGCAGCGAGCTGCCCGACGAGTTCTTCAACTACCTCGCCGACCCAGAACTCAACGGGCCCACCCTGGGCGGGCAGATCCACTGGTCGGCCATGATCGAGCCCGTGGTGACCACCACTGTCGGCCTGTTCACGGGCTTCTGGCTGATCAGCGTGCTCCCGCGGGACACCGTGCTCTTCGGCGAACTCGTCATCCTCGCCATGCTCTATCTGCTCGGCCGGCTCGCCGTGAAGTACTACCTCTGGTACCGCGAGCTGGTGTTCATCACCACCAAGCGCGTGATCAGCGTGACCGGCATCTTCAACCGCAATGTCGCGATGATGCCGCTGAGCAAGCTCACCGACATGAACTACACCCGGACCCCGGTCGGCCTGCTGCTCGGCTACGGATCGTTCCGCTTCGAGACCGCCGGTCAGAACCAGGCGCTCGAACTCCTCGGGCGCATCCCCGATCCCGACGACAGCTACCGGTACGTGCAGAACCTGCTGTTCAGCCGCGGCACGACCGACGTCGTCCTGGTCGACGTCAAGACCGAGAAGAAGGTCAACGTCAACTGGCGCGGACGGATCTTCCCCAGCGGTCGCGGCCACTCGTTGGAACCCAGCGACGAGGACGACTGGTACGAGGAGAAGTAGCCGCGCTCAACCCTCGCGGGCGGCCTTGTCCGCGGCGTCCAGGGCTGCCGCTTCCTCCGGCGTCGGCGCCGTCCCACCCAACGTGGTCGGCAGCCACCAGCGATCGTCCGGACCGGACGGCGCGTCCGGGTAGCTGCGTTGGACGTCGTCCAGCATGGCCGCCATCCGGCGCACCAGTTCCTCACCGGCGTGGTCGGCAGCCGGTCCCCGGCCGACCGCGATCGGCTGCCCGTACGCCACGGTGATCGCCTTGCCGCGGCTGCGGAAGTCCTTCGGCCGGCCCTTGGTGAAGATCCGCTGACCGCCCCAGACCACCGCGGGGATCAGGGGGACGCCGCTCGCGCCGGCCATCTTGACCGCTCCCGGTTTGAAGTCCTTGAGCAGGAAGGAACGGCTGATGGTCGCCTCGGGGAAGACGCCCACCAGCTCCCCGGATCTGAGCGCGTCGAGGGCCTGCTTGAAGGCGGCCGAACCGGCAGCACGGTCGACCGGGATGTGATGCATGCCGCGCATCAGCGGGCCGGAGACGCGGTGGCGGAACACCGACTCCTTGGCCATGAACCGGATGTAGCGCTTCGCCGGCAGGGCGCCGTAGCCCAGGAACGTGAAGTCGAGGTAGCTCACATGGTTGCTGGCGATCACGGCGCCGCCGGTGCGCGGGAGGTTCTCGGTGCCGATCACCGTGAACCTCAGGCCGAGGGCGGCGAACAGGGCACGGGCCGCCGTGATCACCGGCGGGTACACAAGCTCGCTCACGTGGTCAGCGTAGAGGTCCGTTTAGAGTGAGGCACGTGGATCGAGGGGACACCGCCGCACCGCCCGGCCTGCCGGCGGCCAACCCCTACGCCCGGCCCAGCGCCCTGCCCTTCGGCCTGCCGCCGTTCGGCAGGATCCGCCCCGAACATCACCTGCCGGCGTTCGAGGCCGGAATGCGACAACAACTCGCCGAGATCGAAGCCATCGCCAACGACCCGGCGCCCGCAACCATCGCCAACACGCTGGAGGCGTTGGAGCGATCCGGCGGCCTGCTGACCCGCGTCAGCCGGGTCTTCTTCAACCTCACCGGATCATGTGCAGACCCCGAGTTGATGGCGATCGAGGTGCAGATCGCGCCGCGTCTGGCGGCCCACCGGGATGCCGTCATGCTCGACCGTGCCCTGTTCGCCCGGATCCAGACCCTGATGGACCGGGTCGACGCCCTGGGGCCGGACGATGAGCAGCGGCGGCTGCTGGAGCGTCAGCACACGGACTTCGTCCGCGCCGGGGCAGGTTTGGACGAGGCTCGGCAGGCCCGGCTGCGGCAGATCAGCACCGAACTCGCCTCACTGACCACGGCGTTCAAGAACGACCTGCTGGCGGACACCGTCGCGTCGGCGGTGCGCGTCGATCGCGTCGAGGAACTGGACGGCCTCGGTGACGACGGCGATCGCCGCCGCAGCCCGGGCGGCACACGAACGTGGCCTGGACGGATACCTGCTGACCCTGGCGTTGCCCTCGAACCAACCGGCGATCGCCGATCTCACCGATCGCGCGCTGCGCGAACGCCTGTATCGGGCGTCGATCTCCCGTGGGGCCCGGGACGACGAGCACGACACCCGGCGCACGCTCGCCCGGATCGTGGAACTGCGCACCGAGCGGGCCGTTCTGCTCGGCCACCCCGATCACGCCCACTATGTGATCGAGGATTCGACCCTCGGCTCGGTCGATGCGGTGGAGGCGATGCTCGCCCGGCTCGTCCCGGCGGCGGTGGCCAACGCCCGCCGCGAGGCGGCGCGACTGCAGGAGGCACTGGCCGGCGACGGCGTGGCGGGCCCGCTGCAGCCCTGGGACTGGGCCTACTACGCGCGTGCGGTGCGCGAGCGCCGCCACCACCTCGACACCGAGGCGATGCGGTCCTACTTCGAGCTGGACCGGGTGGTTCGCGATGGCATCTTCTTCGCCGCGAACCGCTTGTACGGGTTGACCTTCGAGCGTCGCGACGACCTGGCGGGACATCACCGCGAGGTGCAGGTCTTCGAGGTCCGCGACGAGAACCGCCGCGCGATCGGGCTCTTCCTGGCCGACTGGTACGCCCGGGACAGCAAACGAGGTGGGGCGTGGATGAGCACCTTCGTCGATCAGTCCCAGCTGCTCGACCAGTCCCCCGTGGTCGTGATCAACCTCAACATCGGCCACCCCCCGGACGGCGAGCCGACCCTGCTCACGCTGGACGAGGTGGACACCGTCTTCCACGAGTTCGGCCACGTCCTGCACGGCCTCCTCTCCGACGTCCGCTATCCGAGGCTGTCGGGGACCAACGTGCCCCGCGACTTCGTCGAATTCCCTTCACAGGTCAACGAGATGTGGGCGTACTGGCCCGAGGTTCTGGCCAACTACGCCGTGCACCACCGGACCGGCGAGCCGCTCGATCCGGACGTCGTCGAAGCCCTGACGCAGGCGCAGCGCGAAGGCCAGGGCTTCGCGACCACCGAGTATCTGGCTGCCGCCCTGTTGGACCTTGCGTGGCACCGCGTCGACGACATCGCGCCGCCGACCTCGTCGGCCGACCCCGACCAGATCGGTGAGTTCGAGCGAAAGGTACTGCAGCGAAGGGGAATCGAGCAGACAGAGATCCCACCGCGCTACCGCAGCAGCTACTTCGCCCACATCTTCGCGGGCGGCTACAGCGCCGGCTACTACAGCTACATCTGGAGCGAGGTGCTCGACGCCGACACCGTCGACTGGTTCACCGAGCAGGGTGGCTTGTGTCGCGAGAACGGTAGGATCTTCGCCGACCGCCTGCTCAGCCGCGGCGGCTCGGTCGATGCGATGACGGCCTTCGCCGACGTGCGCGGGCGGGCGCCCCGGATCGAGCCCCTGCTGGTGCGCCGGGGACTTGCCCACAACGTCTGACGTGTCAGTATGTTTGTCAACCCAAACCCCAGGAGGACCCATGTCCCAGCAGTCCCTGCCGCCCACTCGCCGCTGCGTGCTCTCGGCCGGTGCCGTGGCCGTCGCCGGTGCCGGCGCGCTGACCGCCTGTTCCAGTGACGAGGTCACTGACACGGCGTCGTCCGCGGCCGGTGAAGCAGGCGAGGCCGCCGCGTCCGCCGCGTCCGGGGCGGTCGGCGCCGTGGTCGCCCAGGTGGCCGACGTGCCGGTGGGTGGCGCCACGGTCAAGGACATCGGTGGCCAGCAGGTCGTGCTGTCCCAGCCCGAGGCGGGCACCATCGAGGCCTTCAGCGCAGTCTGCCCGCATCAGGGGGGCATCGTCGCTCCGGAGGGCGACGAACTGGTCTGCCCGCTGCACGGCTCCCGGTTCAACGAGGCGACCGGCGAGCTCATTCAGGGCCCGGCCACCAGGGGCCTCGACACGGTGAGCGTCAGCGTGGACGGGGACGGGATCGTTCTCGACTGACGCCTGGAGTCCGTCGACCGAACTCGTTGATGCGCGCCGTGTATCACTGAAGACGCTCTCGCGCTCCTGCTGACGTGAGCGCGGGCCGCACCTCTGGTGGCGCGCATGACGTCAGGAGCCGCGATGAGCAAGCACGAACACAGCGCCGACATCATGGCGGCGGCCGCTGCCGCCGTAGAGGACGAGTTGGCCGGTCTGCAGGGCGCCCTGCAGACCGCTGAAGAGCGCTTCATGGACAGGGCCAACGTCGTGGGGGTGGGTCTCGGACACAAGATCCGCGGGGACCAGGTCACCGAGACGCCGAGCGTGATGGTCCTGGTCAGCCAGAAGTACCCGGAGGCCGCGCTGGCGAGTCCCGATCGGGTGTCCAAGACCGTGGACAACGTTCCGACCGACGTGCTGGAGGTCGGGCACCTGTTCGCCGGCGGCGGCGTCAGGGGCGTGGGCGAGGGCAGCGCCCTGGCTCAGTTGGACGCGCAGAAGCTGGCCCAGCGGGTGCGACCCGTGCGGCCCGGCTACAGCGTGGGACACCCACAGATCACCGCCGGAACGATCGGCGCGGGTTGCTATGACCTGAGCCCGTTGCCCGGCAAACCGCCCGCCTACTACATCCTCAGCAACAACCATGTCCTGGCCAACAGCAACAACGCCCAGCCGGGCGACCCGATCTACCAGCCCGGCCCCATCGACGGCGGTGGCCCGGCGGATGCGATCGGCCGGCTGGCGCGGTTCGTACCGATCAGGTTCGACGGGAGCTGCAACAGCGTCGACGCGGCGATCGCCGAGGTCCCCTTCGACACCATCGACCGTGACATCTACTGGACCGGCTACCCCGCCAGCGCAGCCAAGGGCGCCGCGGTGGGGATGCCGGTCAAGAAGACCGGCCGCACCACGCACTTCACGACGGGCCTGGTGACCGCGGTCAACGCCACGGTGAACGTCAACTACGGCGGGGGAGACGTGGCGAGGTTCTGCGGGCAGATCGTCACGAGCGACATGTCAGCCGGAGGCGACAGCGGCTCGCTCGTGCTGGACTGGGAGAACAACCCGGTCGGGCTGCTGTTCGCAGGATCGTCGCTCGCAACCATCCTGAACCCGATCGCCCTGGTGCAACTGGCGCTGAAGGTTCGCGTCTGGCCGTGACCCGTCATGCGTTCTACCCGGCGGTTCCATCCGTTCCCGTGCTTCGGGTGGAATCGCCGGGGGGCTCCTCCTGGGCCGCGATGGCGGTGGAGCCACGCACGACCACGGGCAGCCCCTCGATCGTCTCGGGCAGCCCCTCGGGAAGGCTCTCGGAAAGGGACTGCCTCGAGTGACCTGGCTCGGCGAAGACCACGACGCACGACCGGTCGTCGTCCGTTCTACCGATTCCCACCCCGTGGATGGGACCGCCGACCCATCGCGAGGCCACGCCCAGGGCGGTGGCCTCGGCCGAGTCCCCACCGGGGAGCGAATCCGGATCGAACCCCATGGGCAGATCGGCACCCTGGTCCATGATCTGAGACTAGATGGCGATGACCGGACTGGGAACCGCTCATCCTGCTGGCATCTCGGGCGAGCGGGCGATCCGGACCGGTGCCTCGACCAGCCGCGGCCGCGGTAGTGACCCTTTCGGCACGGGCCGTCCGTCGCGCACGTCCCACTCCCGATGCACCTTGTCCACCACCAGGGGATGCACCTGCACCCAGGCGCCGTCGGCGGCGAACTGCAGGCGCAGGAAGCCTTTGTGGTTCTCGTCCGACAGCGCCGGCATCGGCCAGGCGCGGACCAGGGCCGAGCGGCCCAGCAGGATCGAGACCGCCACCAGGTAGGCCGACAGCAGACCGACCACGATCAGGTAGCCGATCAACAGGACCAGCAGCAGCAGCCAGGTGGGCCAGCCGGGCCAGGGGATCTGCACCACCACGGCCAGGGCGCCGAACGCGAGGACGGCCTGCAGCAGGACCCCGCCCACGGCGTCCATCACCTTCAGCCGCTCCTGCGGTGAGGCCCACCGACGCGGCGGGCCGCGCCGCACAGCGCGGCCGACCAGGTAGAACACGGCGACCACGAGCGCCACCACGCCGGCCTGTCCGGCCATCCGCAGGACCTCGAGCCAGTCGGCCCAGCGCAGCGCGGCGGCCGGGGTCTGTCCGGTCTCCAGGCCCAGCACGCCGATCATCAGCAGCATCAGCGCGGCGTGCACGGTGCCGCAGAGCCGCCAGAACCCCGGGTTGCGCAGCGGCAGCGAATCGGTGCTGAGCGACAGGATGCGCCGCGCCAGCGCCCGGGTCCGCTCCGGCGAGGGATACCGTTCGAGCAGCCTCAGGGGAGTTCGGTCCGGATCGACCAGTCGTGACTGGGGCGGCGGCACGAGCAGTTCCGCGGCGAGCTGGTGGGTCTCGGTGGTGTAGCCGCCTCCCAGCCCGCAGGTGATGTACTGCCGGGCCCGGCCGTCGTCCGGCGAGCCCGTCGGCGGGGCGTCGTCCGGCAGTACCTCGGCGTAGCGGGCGTAGTGGTGCAGGTCGCCGCTGAGCCACAACCGCACCCGGGCGTCGGTGGGGCGCCGCGTCCCGTCCTCGTCCTCATGGACGCGGATCACGTTCTCCTCGAACCAGTTCAGCGAGTTGAACGCGTCGGGGTTGTGCTCCACCTTGGACCACGTGGGCTCCGGGGCACACAGGATCACGGCGTCGCCGGGCTTCAGCTGACTGGACAGGTGCTGCCGGAAGTAGTCGATCTGGGGTTCGTCGATGTAGGTACCGAGCTGGGTGTCCACACCGACCACCCACCATCGCGAGGGCAGATTCACCTTGACCGCGAAGTAACTTCGGGTCTGCTCCGTGCGCCACCCGCCGATCGGACGGCGCTGGCAGAACAGCCGCAGGAACGCGGTGAGCCCGTCGTACCAGTCGTGGTTGCCCGGCAGCGCCAGGAGCATCGGGCCCTGGCCCTCGGGCACCGCGTCCTTGGGCAGCGCGGCCCGGTACGGGCCCCGGGTGCGGTCCTCGTAGGCGACGGCCGACGGGGTCGGGTACACCTCGTCGCCCCCCATCACCAGCGCCGAGCCACGGGGCAGCGACCGGATCTGGCCGTCCACGTCGGTGACCTCGAGCAGTTCGGCGGCCACCAATGAGGCGACCGTGAAGGTCGAGTCGAACCCATCCCCGAGGTCGCTCACGTAGTCCAACCAGAGCTCCTCCGGCGCATCGAGCTCCAGCGGGATCTGGCGCGAGGGCAGCGCCGCCTGCACCTCGCGCCGGTCCACGTAACCGGCGAACGTCGTCGACAGCGCCACGTCGATCGCCGTGCGGATCAACTCCCCGGGGGAGAACCAGCGCACCTGGTCAGCAGGTGTGAAACCGATCTCGCCCGCTCGTTCCCGTAGCTCCGCGACCTTCATCGCCCTCGCGCCCCCACTGTCGGCTCCTCCGTCGGTCGGCCCGACCCGCGGGGACGGTGACCTGACTCACTCCTGCGGTGGAACCCTAGTCCGTTCGGACGGGAACCTCTGGTCTCATTGGTTGGACGGGTTGCTACGGTGCGCGATTTCCTCATTACTTTGAGTCTGGCTTCCGAGATGGTGGCCAGGAACTAGTTCAATCTGGAAGAGGAACAATGCACGGGTTGGGTGACGCCGCGGAGCACTCGATGCTCCTGCGGGAGAAGCTGAACACCTCGCGGGTGGGCATGCGCTGGCAGCGGATCCTGCGCACGCACCAACACGAGCTGGACGGCTTGACGGCGATCCATCCGGACCTGCGACTTCACGTGGCCGCGGCCCTGAAGCAGCTCGCAGCCCTGGACGGGGACTCCCAGCGTCTGGACGAGTCCACCCTGCGGGCCGCGGAGCGCGTCCTGGAGGACCTGGAGCGTCTCGGCAGCTTCGATCTCAAGCGCTCGGCCGGTGCCCTGCGCGAGGAACTGGGCCTGGCCCACGGGCGTAGCCTGGCTGACCTCCTGGCCTGAGCGGGCCCCGAGCCGCCCGATCAAGCACGCGGTGTCGTAGCGCACACCGATATGTACGGACAACTACGGTACACAGCTGCTTAAATGTACTGACACGTTGATCGGGCCGTCTGGGGACTGCGACCATGCTCAAGCGCTACCTGCCCATACTCGAGTGGGGTCGCGAGTACAACCGTTCGGCGCTGTCGGACGACCTGATCGCCGCCGTGATCGTGACGATCATGCTCATCCCGCAGTCGCTGGCCTACGCTCTGCTGGCCGGGCTGCCGGCCCAGGTCGGCCTGTACGCGTCCATCCTGCCGCTGGTCGCCTACGGCATCTTCGGCACGAGCCGGGCCCTGGCCGTGGGGCCGGTGGCCGTGGCCTCGCTGATGACGGCGACGGCGGCGGGTGGCCTGGCAGCCCGCGGGACGCCGGAGTACTACACGGCGGCGATCACCCTGGCACTGCTGTCGGGGATCATGCTGACGGTCCTCGGTCTGCTCCGCCTCGGCATGCTGGCCAACCTGCTGTCGCATCCGGTGATCTCCGGCTTCATCACGGCCTCGGGCATCCTGATCGCCGCCAGCCAGCTCAAGGGCGTGCTCGGGGTCACGGCCAGCGGAGAGACCCTGGTCGAGATCCTCGAGACGCTCGTCCCCCAGCTGCCCGAGACCAACCTGGCGACCCTGATGATCGGCGGGGGCACCCTGGTCTTCCTCTTCTGGGTACGCGGCGGGCTCAGGCCCCTGCTGCTGGCCCGCGGGGTGCGGCCCCGCACGGCCGACCTGGCCACCAAGATCGGCCCAGTCCTGGCCGTCGTGGCCACGATCGCACTGACCGTCGTCCTGGACCTCGAGGACGCCGGCGTCGCGGTGGTCGGCGAGGTCCCGGCCGGGTTGCCCACGCTGGGCCTGCCCACGTTCTCCGCCGATCTGTGGGGTCAGCTGGCGGTCTCGGCGCTGCTCATCTCGATCGTCGGGTTCGTCGAGTCGGTCTCCGTCGGGCAGACACTGGCCGCGAAACGGCGCCAGCGGATCTCTCCCGACCAGGAACTGATCGGCCTGGGTACGGCGAACATCGCCTCGGCCGTGAGCGGTGGCTACCCGGTGACCGGCGGCTTCTCCCGGTCCGTGGTCAACTTCGACGCGGGCGCGCGGACCCCGGCCGCCGGGATGTTCACGGCCGCGGGCATCGCCGTGGCCACCCTGGTCCTGACCCCGGCGCTTCGTTCCCTGCCGAGGGCGACCCTGGCGGCGACGATCATCGTCGCGGTGCTGTCGATCATCGACCTGGGCGCCCTGCGCCGACTGTGGACCTACTCCAAGAGCGACTTCAGCGCGATGCTGTTCACCATCCTGGTCACCCTCGGCGTCGGGGTGGACGCGGGCATCGTGGCCGGGGTGGCACTGTCCATCGCGATGCACCTGTACCGCACCTCGACACCGCACACCGCGGTGCTCGGGCTGGTGCCCGGGACGGAGTACTTCCGCAACGTCGACCGACACGACGTGCTGGTCGCGGACGGCGTGCTGACCCTGCGCATCGACGAGAGCCTGTACTTCCCGAACGCCCGTTACCTCGAGGACACGATCTACGACCAGGTGGCGGCCCGGCCGGAGCTGAAACATGTCGTACTGGTGTGCACGGCCGTCAACGTCATCGACGCCAGCGCCCTGGAGAGCCTCGAGGCGATCAACGACCGGCTGCGTTCGGCCGGGGTCACCTTTCACCTGTCCGGGGTGAAGGGGCCGGTGCTGGATCGGTTGCGGCGCAGTCACTTCCCGCAGGACCTGACCGGTGAGATCTTCCTCACCCAGTACGACGCCTACCGGGCGCTCGCCCCGGGCCTGATCCATGACGCCCAGGCGAGGAGGCACAGTCACCGCCCCGCGCCTGAGCGACGCGTCACTGCGTGGTGTCGATGAACGCACTGCCTTCGATGCATGCCCGGAACTGGGCTGCAGCCTGTCGGCGACTGACAGTGCCGGATGCGATGGAGACCTCCAGGCTCTCGAGGGTGGCCCGGACCGTTTGCGCCTTGGTGATGTGGTTCTCGAGGCCATGCGCCGCCCGCATCTGAGTCGACACCGTGGCGACGAGGGAGCAGACGCACGCGAGGGCGCACAGAATCCGCCAGGAAGGCGTCGTGAGGGAAAGGGTCTCGGTGATCCACTCGGCGAGGGGCTGACCGCCGAGGGCCGGGGCCGCAGTGAGAGCGGCCGCGATCGATCCCGCCACGATCGTCAGGTTCACCAGCAGCCGACGGCGTCTTTCAGCGACCCTCAAGTACCTGTCGACGTCGGCTCTCTTGGACAGGACGCGCGCCAGTAGCTCGTCATCGCTCTTGGGTGCGCTGGTCGTCGGCATGCTCATAGCAGCCTCCATTGCTGATGCTCAGCCCCTGTACGAGCCTTCCCTCATGAAGAGGACCCTCCGGTCACCGCTGATACATACGTCAGCCGCCGGAATGGTGCCGGATTTGCCCGCGTCTGGTGGGGCAAACCCGGCACCCTTCGGAGGCTGCGACCGGACTTGAGCTCAGGTGTCGTAGGTGAAGAAGCCCCGGCCGACCTTGCGGCCGAGCAATCCCGCCTCGACCATCCGGGCCAGCAGCGGCGGCGGCGCGTAGAGCGGCTCCTTGAACTCGGCGTAGAGCGACTCGGCGACGGCCTTGGTGGTGTCCAGACCGATCAGGTCGACCAGGGCGAGCGGGCCCTGCGGGTGGGCGGCGCCGAGCACCAACCCCCGGTCGATGTCCTCGGCGGTCGCGAACCCCGACTCCAGCATCCGGATCGCGGACAGCAGGAACGGCACCAGCAGCGCGTTCACCACGAAGCCCGCACGGTCCTGGCACTCGATCGCGGTCTTGCCGAGGCGATCGGTGACGAAGGTCCGCACCCGTTCGGTGGTGTCCTGCGAGGTGAGCAGGCTGGGCACCAACTCGACCAGGTGCAGCACGGGCACGGGATTGAAGAAGTGGACACCGACGACCTGCGCGGGACGTCGCGTCGCGGCGCCCAGCTTCATGATCGGGATGGAGGAGGTGTTGGAGGCGAACACGGCGTCCGCCGAGGTGACCACCTCGTCCAGCCGACGGAACAGGTCCGACTTGATCTTCTCGTCCTCGACGACCGCCTCCATCACCAGATCGCGATCGGCCAGCTCGCCGAGGTCGGTGACCAGGCGGATCCGGGTCAGCACCTCGGCCGCGGAGTCGATCTTGCCCTTGGACTCGGCACGCTGCAGGGATCGTTCCAGACGCGCCTGTCCGGCGTCCGCCGCCTGACTGGACGACTCGGCGACCACGACGTCCAGGCCGGCCCGGGCAGCCACCTCGGCGATGCCGGCCCCCATCAGCCCGCAGCCGACCACCCCGATGCGTTCCATCGTCTCGCTCACGCCGCGACTGTATCCACTTGCGGGGATCGGATCCGCGCACCGGGGCGGCGACCGGTGGCTGGTAGCGTCGAGGTCTCGTGAGCATGCCCGCCCCCACCGATCCGCCCGCACAGGAGTGGCGTCGCAGTCGGCTCACGGCACACGATGACCGGTCCGGCGAGACGTCGCCGATCCTGGCCGTGGCTGACCTGCACAATCACTCGCTGCTCTCGGACGGGCGGGGCGACCCCGACACCGCGTTCGCCAAGATGCGGGCGGCCGGGCTGCACGTGGCCGCGCTCACCGACCACGCCTCGATCCCCCGGCACGCGCTCGACGGCCTCTCGCAGTGGCAGTATCCCGACCCGCAGGCCCTGTCGATCGCCCGAACCGCCCCGTCCAGCATCGACGACGACGCCTGGGCCCGCACGGGCCGGTTGGCCGACGCCCACGACGTCCCCGGCGAGTTCACCGCGCTGCGCGGGTTCGAGTGGACCGAGCCCTGGCTGGGCCACGTCAACATCTGGTTCAGCGACACCTACGCGACCGTCACCTCACCGGGGTCGATGGAGGATCTGTTCGCCTTCGTCGGCCAGCGCCAGCCCCAGGCGCTGTTCGGTTACAACCACCCCGGTCGCGAGGCCGGCGAGCTGGCCGGGTTCGTCCGCCCGGACGACGAGCTGCCGCGCCGGATGGTCTCGCTCGAGGTGTTCAACCGGCGCGACGACTACCTGTTCTCCCCCCGCCAGGGATCGCGGGAATCGCCGATCGTCACCTGCCTGGACGCCGGGTGGCGCCCCGCCCTGATCGGGTGCAGCGACGAGCACGGCACCGACTACGGACTGATCGGCAAGGGCCGCACCGGCCTGTGGGTCGACTCGGTGAGCCGGGACGGCGTCCGTAGGGCCCTGCTGGCCCGTCGGGCCTTCGCCACCCGTGAGATCGGCCTGCGCCTGGATGCGCGTCTGGACGGTCACCGCGGAGGTGCCATGCTCGACCGACCCCGGGTGGGGGCATGCGAGCACGAGATCACCGTCGACGTCGGCGCGGAAAGCCTCGGTGACCTCGAGGTCGAGTTGCAGCTGATCACCGGGCGGTCCGGCCGGGTCGAGGTGATCGACCGTCGGTCGGCGGGGTGCGGCGAGACGGTGTCCTACCCGGTCGCGGTGCCTGCCGAGACCGGCTGGGTGGCGCTGCGGGTCGCCGATCCTGCCCGCCCCTACGCGGGCCCGCGCGGCCAGGGCCCCGCGCCGTCCGATCACGCATGCGCGAACTGGGCCCTGGCCTACGCCAGCCCCTGGTACCTCAGCCGAGCGTGAGCGAGATGTCCGGGCCGGCGAGCGCCTTGCTCACCGGACAGGTGGCCTTGGCCTGCTCGGCGACGCTCGCGAACGTGATCTCGTCGACGCCGTCGGCGCTCCCGCTGACGTGCAGCACGACCCGCGGGATGCGGAACCCGCCGTCCGGGTCGGGGCCCAGGGACACGTCGGCCCGCACGGACAGGCGCTGGTTGCTGCCGCCCGCCTCGGCCAGCATCGCCGAGAACTGCATCGCGAAGCAGGCGCTGTGCGCGGCGGCGATCAGCTCCTCGGGACTGGTCACCCCGTCCGCCTCGTCGGCCACACGTCGTGGGAAGGAGACATCGAAGGTCGCCAGTCCGGAGCTGATCAGCTCCACCTGGCCAGAGCCGTCATCCAGGCCACCGGACCACGTCGTCGTCGCACTGCGTTCGGGCATGTTTCCTCCTCGGCCGGCTGCGCCGGCGTCACTCGATCGGCGCCGAGGGATCGGCGCGTGGTGAACCGCACCCCATGCAACCCGAGAGGGAGCGCTGAGGCCAGTGGGGACCACCGTGCCAGGGACGTCTGGCGGGTGGCCGAGCGCGCGCCCCGGTCGCCTGACAGACTCATTCGTTGTGGACGAGACGCTCGGCACCGACGTGCTGGTCGTGGGCGCCGGACCCGCCGGTGCCGCGGCCGCTGCCTGGTGCGCCCGCGCGGGGCTGGACGTCGTCCTGGCCGACGCGGCCGCCTTTCCCCGCGACAAGCCCTGCGGCGACGGCCTCACCCCACGCGCCGTTGCCGAGATGCGTCGGCTCGGTCTGGGCGACTGGCTCGGCGGGCGGGCGGTCAACCATGGGCTGCGCGCCACAGGGTTCGGCCAGGTGCTGCACCTGCCGTGGCCCGGTGGCAGCCTGCCGGCCCACGGGTCGGCGGTCCCGCGCACGGAACTGGACGACCGGATCCGCTCCGTCGCCACCGAGTGCGGCGCCAAGCCCCTGGACGGCGCGCGCGCCGTCGAGGTGACCGTGACCGGCGGCCGTGTCGAGTCGGTGACCTTCTCCCGCGCGCCGGGCTCCACGACCACCGTGCGGTGCCGGCGGTTGGTGGTCGCCGACGGTGCCCGCTCCCAGCTCGGACGCCGCCTGGGTCGGCAGTGGCACCGCGACACCGCCTACGGCGTCGCCGCGCGCAGCTACCTGCCCTCGACCCGCAGCAATGACCCGTGGATCTCCTCGCACCTGGAACTTCTCGACGAGACCGGGGACACGTTGTCCGGCTACGGCTGGGTCTTCCCGCTCGGCGACGGGACCGTGAACGTGGGCGTGGGGACGCTCGCCACCGCCCGCCGGCCGGCGGAGGTCAACCTCCGGCGGCTGCTGGAGCACTACGCACAGGCGCGTCGTCAGGAGTGGGGACTGAGCGGGACCCCGCAGGCGTACGCCTCGGCCCTGCTGCCCATGGGTGGGGCCGTCAGCGGGGTGGCCGGCCCCAACTGGGTGCTGGTCGGAGATGCCGCCGGCTGCGTGAACCCCTTGAACGGCGAGGGGATCGACTACGGGCTGGAGACCGGACGTCTGGCCGCCGAGCTGCTCGCCGAGGCCGGCGAACCGGGTTCTGCCGGAACGGCTGCCGGCCTCCAGCGGGATTGGCCTGCGCTGCTGGGCGCCCGCTACGGGGAGGCGTTCTCGATCGCGCGGCGGTTGGCCGGGCTGCTCACCGTGCCCCGGCTCCTGCCGATGGCCGGTCCACTCGGGATGCGGTCCATCCCGCTGATGAAGGTGGCCCTGCGGGTGATGGGGAATCTGATCACCGAGGAGGACACCGACACCGTGGCCCGGATCTGGCGCGCGGCCGGCCGGGCCTCGGTGCGGCTGGACGACCGGCCCCCGTTCAGCGCCTGACCGGCCCCGTCCGGCGCACCTTCTCGACCTCGGCCATGGCGGCGCGCAGATCGCCCAGCCACTCGGTGGTGTTCTGCTCCACCAGGCGCACGCACCAGGCCAGCGCGTGGGCCCGCGACCGTGCCACCCCGGCGTCCACCAGGGTGTCCAGGACCAGCCGCTCCGGCTGCCGCAACCGTGTCATCACGGGCACGGCGAGGTGGGTGAACAACTCGCGGTGCTCGCCCATGGCCACGCCCCAGGCGACCTTGCGGCCGAAACGGTGCTCGGCCTCCCGGGCGATCGCGATGCGCCGGGCGCGGGTGTCGTCGCGGAACCGGGCGATCCGGCCGGCCGCCGCCTCAGCCTGTTCGGCGGCCCCCTCATCCGCGCCGACCTCGGGCGCGGTGAGGGTCAGGACGACGGTGATCTCCTCGCGGTCGACGGTGACCTCGGGAGCGGCGGCGGTCCACTCCTCGGGCAACCGCTCCGTGAACCAGGCGGCGACGCGCGCCTGGTCGTCGATGGCGTGTTCTGTGGTGTCATTCATGCAAGCATGATTACTCGATTACAGAGCTAGCGCCACCCGTGCGGGCACTCGACCTGGCCGGGTTCCCGCCGTGGTCAGAGCGCCCCGCCGGCCACGGGGGGCGCGCCGGCATCGAGGGCCTCGCCGACCTTCTCCCGATTCAGGTAGTTCTCGATCTCGAACCAGTCCTTGCCCGCGCGTTCGGCGATGGCCAGCAGGGTCTTCATCGAGGCGACCTCCTCGACCTGCTCCTTGATGAACCACAGCATGAACTGCTCGCCCAGGACGTCGTCGCCCGCCCGTGCGGCTCGGAACAGTTCACCGATCTGTTCGGTGACCCGCTCCTCCTGCTGCACCGCGAGCTCGACCAGTTCGGTCGGCTCGGTGAAGTCGTTGCGGACGGCGTCCACGCCGGGAATCTCCACGAGGATGTCTCGGTCCAGCATGTACTGGACCATCATCATGGCGTGGTTGCGCTCCTCGATCGCCTGGCGATAGAAGTGCTCGGCCATCTGCGGCAGGTCCCGGGAGTCGAACCAGACGGCGAGCGCGGTGTACTGCTGACTGGCGGTGAACTCGTTCTGGATCTGCTCACGCAACAAGGTGGTGAATCGGCTCTCGGTCATGGACGCCAGCCTAGAGGCCGCCGGCACCTCGCCGGGTGAGCGTTCAGATGGCATCGTCGGAGCATGAGCATCAATGCCGACCCCGATGTTGCACCGTCCACCGGCGACGGACGGACCCCCCTGGTCCTACGCGAGGACCGCGACGGAATCATCCGGCTGACGATGAACCTCGGTTCCCGGTTCAATCCCCTGAGCCGGCCGATGATCGCGGCGCTGCAGGCTCACCTGGACCGCATCGCCGCCGATCCGGGCGCCCGCGTCGTCGTGATCGCCGGGTCGGGGCGGGGTTTCAGCGCCGGGCACGACCTGGCCGAGATGTCGGCGCACACCCAGGACCGCTCCTGGCAGCAGGCCCTGTTCGCGGAGTGCAACACCCTCATGGAGACCCTGCCCGCGCTGCCGCAGCCGGTGATCGCCCAGGTGCACGGGATCGCGACCGCGGCGGGGTGCCAACTGGCGGCGATGTGCGATCTGGTTGTGGCGGCACAGGACAGCCGCTTCGCCCTGCCCGGGGTGAACGTGGGCATCTTCTGCTCGACGCCGGCGGTGGCCGTGGCCCGCAGGATCGGCCGTTCCCGGGCGATGGAGATGCTGCTGACCGGCACACCCGTGGACGCCGCAACCGCCGAGCGCTGGGGGCTGGTGAACCGCGTCGCGGCGGCCGAGGACCTGGCCGCGGCGGTGGACGACCTGGCCCGGATCATCACCGCCCACAGCGCACCGGTTCTCGCCGGCGGCAAACGCACCTTCTACGCCCAGATCGACCAGGGCCTCGGCCAGGCCTATCGGACGGCAGCCGAGCAGATGGTGTGCGATCTGTCCGGCCCGGACGCCGCAGAGGGGATGGCGGCATTCCTCGCCAAGCGGGTCCCTGTCTGGCCGTCGAAGGCCGGTGCCCCAGGGGCGGGCGACTGACCCCTTACGCCTCGCGCAGTCGCCGGAAGACCCGTCCCTGCTCATAACCGTGCAGCCAGGTGGGGATCTCGTCGGCCGGCATCGGTCGGGCGATGACGAAGCCCTGCGCCTGGTGACACCCGAGGGTTCGCAGGGAGGTCAGGGTCTCCTCCTGCTCGACGCCCTCGGCCACCACCCTCAGATCGAAGGCCTGCGCCGCGCCGATCATCAGCCTGATCAGTTCACTGTTGCGGCGGTCCTGCGAGGCGATGAAGCTGCGGTCGATCTTCAGCACGTCGGCCGACAGATGGGGAAGCTGCCCGATGGAGGTGTACCCGGTGCCGAAGTCGTCGATGGCCACGCCGACCCCCAGCTCGCGCAGGGACGACAGGTGCTCGGCGCGCCCGTCACCGGTCACCAGTGCGGTCTCGGTGACCTCGACCTCCAGCCGGTGGGGACTGAGACCGCCGCCGAGCAGTGCACTCTGCACGTCCTGGACCACGGACGGCACGCTGATGTGCCGGGCGGACAGGTTCACGGCGACCCAGGCGTCGCGCAGCGCGGGCTCGGCCCCCGACAGGCGGGCGAGTTGACCGACCGCCTCCTCGAGAGCCCAGCGACCGAAGTCGCAGATCAGGTCGCTCCTCTCGGCGACCGGGATGAAGTGATCGGGCGACAGCAGCCCTCGGTGCGGGTGGCGCCAGCGGGCGAGGGCCTCGAACCCGGCCACGGAGCCGCCACCGAGGTTGATCAGGGGCTGGTAGAACAGCTCGAACTCCCCACGCGTCAACCCGTTCCGAATCTCGTCGAGGATCGCGTCGTCCGCCGCGAGCGACTCGGCGTACCCGACGACCTGGCCGCCGCCGGCATCCTTGGCCACCTGAAGGGCCTTGGCGGCCTGCGCCAGCACCGTGTCGGCGCTTGTCACACCGTCGTCCGGGTGCCAGGTGGAGAAGCCGACCGAGACGGCGACCCGGTGCGCACGTGCGCTGCGCACGACCAGCGAGCGTCCGGCCTCGGCCATGCGCCGGACGACGGACAATGCCCCGCGGTCATCCGTGTGTGGCAACAGGACGACGAATCGGTCCCCGGCGAAGCGCGCGACGAGATCTCCCTCGCGGCGCACCTCCGCGTCGAGGGACCGGGCCAGCACGCGCAGGACCTCGTCACCGGCGTGCGAGCCGTAGGTGAGGTTGAACAGGGCGAAGCGATCGATGTCGATCAGGGCCAGCGAGACGGGCTCGCGCGAGCGCCGTGCCCGTCGCCACTCCCCGCGTACTGCCTGCTCGAAGCTTCGGCGGTTGGCCACCCCGGTGAGGTCGTCGATCCGCACCGGGTCGGGCACGGACCCGGTGGACCCGAGGCCCTCGTCGAGCAGCAACCCGATCACCCGGCGGGGCCGACCCTGTTCGTCGCGGTCGGTCACCCTTCCCCGCAGCGAGAGCCGGCGAGGGCGATCCGACGGGCCGACCCGAACGGGGGCGGCGGCGTCGTCCACGCTCTCGAGTCGGGCGAACAGGTCGGCGACCAGGTCCGCGTCCTGGTCGTGCACCGCCCGGGCGAGGTCGCTGGGACTCGCCGGAGTCGGACCGTCGAAGAGCCCCGGGATCAGGCCGGCGGACGTGTCGTCCCAGAAGAGCCGCCCGATGGCGACGTCCAGCCACCAGCGGACGGCGAACGATCCCCCCAGAGCCAGATCGAGCCAGGCGCGCGGGCCCGCCTCGGCACCGCCTGGTGCCCGCGCCAGCTCGGCGCGCGTCGTCGTCACCACGGGGTGACGACCCGCCGCACGGGCACGATGGATGTGCTCACCCGATGCCTTCCTTCCGATCGGGCGCCGCGCCGAACCGGGCTTGATCTTCAGCGACCCTGTGAAGGTCGGCAGAGGACGGAGCGGCCTGTAGGGGCCCGGTCGTCCCGCGTCCGCGCCACGGCCTCGAGGCCCCCGCCGCACAGCAGCCACGCAGGCCCCGGTCAGCGTGGTCGAAGATGAGAACCCGA
This sequence comes from uncultured Actinomycetota bacterium, assembly GCA_963750395.1. Taxonomy (GTDB): domain Bacteria; phylum Actinomycetota; class Actinomycetes; order Actinomycetales; family Kineosporiaceae; genus JADJPO01. The sequence continues at coordinate 170,493 of CAVVQM010000009.1, forward strand.
GGATCGTCGGCGACGACCCAGCCTGCAGGCGACGACCGGCCCGCAGGAGACGACCCGGCCCGCAGGCGACACCTCGCACAGCGTGAGAGGAGCACCGATGACGGACCGTGCCATGGACCTGGCCGCACCGACGTTCGAGGGACGGCCCCTGCCGCGCCCCGACGAGCAGCTCGTGGACCAGGGACTGGCCTTCGACGTGGCGACGCTGGTGAGCAGGCGCCGGATGCTGCGGGTCCTCGGTCTCGGCGTGGCGGGGTTGGGGCTGGCCGCCTGCGGTGGCTCGTCGGACTCGGATCTGACCGAGATCCCCGAGGAGACCGCGGGGCCCTACCCCGGCGACGGCTCCAACGGGCCGGACGCACTGGAGGCGACCGGCGTCGTCCGGCGGGACATTCGATCGAGCTTCGACGGCGCGACCGGCACCGCCGACGGCGTCCCGATGACCATCGAGCTGACGCTTCGGGACATCTCGAACGACGGGGCGCCGTATGCCGGGGCTGCCGTGTACGTCTGGCACTGCAACCGACTGGGCCAGTACTCGATGTACACCGCCGGGGCTACCGACCAGAACTGGCTGCGGGGCGTGCAGGTGAGCGAGGCCGCCGGCAGGGTCTCGTTCACCAGCATCTTCCCGGCCTGCTACCCGGGCCGCTGGCCGCACATCCACTTCGAGGTCTATCCGGACGCCGACTCCATCACCGACGCGAACAACATCGTGGCCACGTCGCAGATCGCGCTGCCGAAGGACGTCTGCGACGCCGTCTACGCCACAACCGGCTACGAACAGTCGGCGAGCACCCTCGCTCGCCTCAGTCTGGCGAGCGACAACGTCTTCCGCGACGACGGCGGCGTCCATCAGCTCGGCACGGCGTCCGGTGACGTGACGACCGGGTACACCGTGGCACTGATCGTTCCGCTCGATCCCACGACGTGAGCGCGGAGGGCCTCGGGCGACAGGGGCCGGCGCTCACAACTCGTGTTCGGCAAGGCCGCGGAACTCGTCCGGAACCGAGCGGGCACCGGACAGCACGGCCGGCAGGTAGCCGACGGCGCTACGGCCGAAGCGGTCCCGCACAGCGTCCATCGACTCCTCCACCGCAGTGCGCGCCACGGCTGCCGGTGAACCGGGACGACGGACGTCGGGTGGTGGCAGGGCGAGTTCGAGCTGGACGACCTGCTGGAGAACCAGATTCGACACCGAGACCGCCAACAGGCTGATCTGGCCGACGGCTCCCTCCGACCGCGCGATGTCGCCGATGGCGCTCCAGGCGAGGTCTTCGGCGTACTCGGTCACCGTCAGGGTGCTGGAGATCGGAGCGGCGAGGGTCGCGGACCTCGTCACCGACCGCATCCCGGCGAACCGGACCCTGACCGTGATAGTCCGCCCCGCCCGGTGCTTGGCCCGGAGCCGGGTGGCGACGCGCTCGGCCAGGTGCCCGAGCACGGAACGAACCAGTTCGGGCGTCGGCGCGCGGCGTCCCATCGCGGACTGCGCCCCCACGGACCGGGCCCGGGGTGGACCGGTCACCCGCCGCCTGTCCTCGTTGACCGCCAGCGCCGCGAGCTTGGTGCCGACCGCCTGCCCGAGAAGGCCTCTCAGCGCATCGGGCTCGGCCTCTGCAAGCTCACCGATGGTGCTGATGCCCCGGCCCGCGAGTCGTTCCTGCGTGACTGGGCCGACCCCCCACATCAGGGCGACCGGCAACGGATCGAGGAACTCTCGCTCGGACTCTGGCTCGACGACGACCAATCCGTCGGGCTTGGCCACCTGGGAGGCGACCTTGGCCAGATGCTTGGTGCGGGCGACCCCGACCGAGATCGGCAGTCCCACCTCGTCACGGACCCGATCACGCAGCATCGCGGCGATCGTCGCGGGCGACCCGAACAGGTGCACGGACCCGGTCACGTCGAGGAATGCCTCGTCGATGGAGATCCGCTGCAGTTGCGGGGTGAAGTCACCGGCGATGCCCATGACCGTGTCGGCGAGTTGCTGATAGCTGTCGAAGTGCCCGCGGACGAAGGTCAGGTGCGGGCACAGCTCGCGGGCGCGCCGTCCGGACATGCCACCGCTCACGCCGTGGGCCTTGGCCTCGTACGAGGCGGCGAGCACCACTCCCCCGCGTTCGCTACCGCCCACCGCGATCGGCCGCCCGCGCAGAGCCGGGTCCAGCAACTGCTCGACCGAGGCGTAGAAGGCATCGAGGTCGGCGTGCAGGATCGCGGCACCGCCCACCATGACCCTCACTCTAATCGTACATATGTTCGACTGTCCAGGCCTTGCCGCGGGCCGGGGCGGCCCCCGTCGCGGCTCCACCCCACCGATATCGCACCGCCACGGCCGCCCCGATCGAGACGGCGGCGAGGCCGAGGACGAGCACTGCTCCCAGCCGGCCGAAGAGCCAGTCGGCACCCGTGCACACCACCACCCAGAGCACGAGACGGACGAGGCGCTCGGTCCTGACGTGGTGCATGTGCCTCATCCTGACCACGACCGCCCGCGCGTGTCGGCGGCTTCGGGCCCGCTCATCCGATCGGGCGCGGCCCCGTCCATGATCCTCGCGAGTGGCCGAGAACTGCCCCGGGCCAGGCCTCGACCCAGCAACACGCCACCACTCGCCGGGATCATGAGGGCGGACACCGCGACGCGCCACCGCGGACATCGGGCGCGAGCGCCATCCATGATCCTCGCCAGTGGCCGAGAACTGCCCCAGGCCACGCCTCGACCCAGCAACACGCCACCACTCGCCGGGATCATGGGCGCCGACACCGCGACGCGCCACCACTCGCCGGGATCATGAGGGCGGACCCAGCGACACGCCACCACTCACGGCGATCATGGGCGTGGACACCGCGACGCGCCACCGCGGACATCGGGCGGGAGCGCCGTCCATGATCCTCGCGAGTGGCTGAGAACTGCCCCGGGCCAGGCCTCGACACAGCGACACGCCACCACTCACGCGGATCATGAGGGCGGACACAGCAACACGCCACCACTCGCCGGGATCATGAGCGCCAGACACCGCGACACGCCACCACTCGCCGAGATCATGAGACCCAACACCGCGAGCCATTCGCCGCCAGCCCGCGGGCACGAGAACCCATGTCCCGGCCTCCTGCACCGACCATGAGGCCACCACCCCGGCGCCCGGGCACTACCTATCCTGGCCGGGTGGGTGCCGGACGGACGACCAGGGACGGCGGCCGCCACCGCTTCGTCGAGGCCAGGCGGCTGGCCGTCCCTGCGGCTATCCGGTACCCGGACGAACTGCCCGTCAGCGCTGCCCGGGAGCAGATCTCGGCAGCGATCCGCGACCACCAGGTGGTGGTGATCGCGGGCGAGACCGGGTCGGGCAAGACGACCCAGTTGCCGAAGATCTGCCTTGAACTCGGTCGGGGCGTGCAGGGCATGATCGGGCACACTCAGCCTCGGCGGCTGGCGGCGCGCACCGTCGCCGAGCGGATCGCCGAGGAACTGGGCGTCGAACTGGGCGGCGCGGTGGGGTATCAGGTCCGCTTCACCGACCGGGTCGGGCCGGGCACCTGCGTCAAGCTGATGACCGACGGGATCCTGCTCACCGAACTGCAGCGGGACCGCGACCTGCGCCGCTACGACACCCTGATCATCGACGAGGCTCACGAGCGCAGCCTGAACATCGACTTCCTGCTGGGTTACGTGCGCGCCCTGCTGCCCCGCCGCAAGGACCTCAAGGTGATCATCACCTCGGCGACCATCGACCCTCAGCGGTTCGCCGCTCACTTCAGCCTGCCGGGCCGCGATCCCGTTCCGGTGCTGGAGGTCTCGGGCCGAACCTACCCGGTCCAGATGCGCTACCGGCCACTCACGGCGGCCCTGGACGACGACGACCAGGTCGATGAGATCGACGCGATCGTCGAGGCGGTGGACGAGCTCTGGACCGATCCGTCCTCGGTGCGCGCGGACGGCTCCAGCCAGGACATCTTGGTGTTCCTGTCCGGCGAACGCGAGATCCGCGACACCGCGGACGCGCTGAACGCCACCACGGTCAAGCGCTGGCCGCACACCGAGGTCGTGCCGCTGTATGCCCGGCTGTCGATCGCCGAGCAGCACCGGGTCTTCGCCGCACGCCCCCCGGGAGTGCTGCGCCGGATCGTGCTGGCCACGAACGTCGCCGAGACCTCGTTGACCGTTCCGGGCATCCGGTACGTGGTCGATCCGGGAACGGCGCGCATCTCGCGCTACAGCCACCGCACCAAGGTGCAGCGCCTGCCGATCGAGGCGATCTCCCAGGCGTCGGCGAACCAGCGGGCCGGTCGGTGCGGGCGCACGGCCGACGGCGTCTGCATCCGCCTGTACGACGAGGAGGACTTCGCCGCGCGCCCGCAGTTCACCGACCCCGAGATCCTTCGCACCAATCTGGCCTCGGTGATCCTGCAGATGACCGCCATCGGCCTCGGCGACGTCGCGTCGTTCCCGTTCCTGGACCCGCCAGACGTGCGGTCGGTGCGCGACGGGACGGCGCTGCTGCACGAGCTCGGGGCGATCGACCCGAATGCCGCCGACCCGCGGGATGGCCTGACACCCTTGGGGTCCCGCCTCGCGAAGCTGCCCGTGGATCCCCGGATGGGCCGGATGATCCTGGCCGCGGACGAATCCGGCTGTTTGCGCGAGGTGGTGGTCATCGCCGCCGCGCTGTCGATCCAGGAGGTCCGGGAACGGCCCGCCGAGAAGCAGCAGGCCGCCGACGAGTTGCACCGCCGGTTCGCCGACGAGGACAGCGACTTCCTGGCGTACCTCAACCTGTGGAACTACCTGCAGGACAGGCAGTCCGAGTTGTCCTCCTCGGCGTTCCGGCGGATGTGCCACCGCGAGTTCCTGAACTATCTGCGCGTGCGGGAGTGGCAGGATCTGGCCGCCCAGCTGCGCCAGGCCGCCCGGTCGGTGGGGATCGGCGGCGGGCGACGATCGAGCGAGAAGCCGGCACCGAGGGACACGACGGATCAGCGGGACCCGCCGTGGGACGCCACACCGGCCCTCCACGAGCAGATCCACAAGGCCCTGCTGGCCGGCTTGCTGTCACACATCGGGGTGCGCGAGAGCGAGCGCAAGGAGTTCACCGGGGCGCGCGGCGCGAGGTTCATGCTGTGGCCGGGATCGAACCTGTTCGCCAAGCCGCCCCGATGGGTGATGGCCGCCGAACTCGTGGAGACCTCACGCCTGTGGGGCCGCGACGCCGCCCGGATCGAGCCCGAGTGGGCAGAATCGCTTGCCGCACACCTGGTCAAACGCACCTACAGCGAGCCGCACTGGTCCTCCAAACGGGCCGCCGCGATGGCCTACGAGCGGGTCACCCTGTACGGCGTCCCGATCGTGGCTCGGCGGCTGGCCGGCTACGGGCGCATCGACCCCGAGCTGAGCCGGGAGCTGTTCATCCGACACGCGCTGGTCGAGGGCGACTGGCGCACCCACCACCGCTTCTTCCACGACAACCGAGCCATGCTGGACGACGTCGGCGAACTCGAGCACCGGCTGCGCCGCCGCGACGTGGTGGTGGACGACGAGGCGCTGTTCGACTTCTACGACAGCCGGATACCGGCCGACGTGGTGTCCGGGAGGCACTTCGACGCCTGGTGGAAGAAGGCCCGGCGGACCGAGCCGAACCTGCTGACCTTCACCGAGGACGTCCTGCTCGCCGACCTCGACGGCGCCCTGGACGTCTCGGCCTACCCCAGCGCCTGGCCCGTCGATGGCGGCGAGCTGGCCCTGACCTACCAGTTCGAGCCCGGCACGGCCGCCGACGGTCTGAGCGTGCACGTGCCCGTCGAACTCCTGGCCGGCCTCGATCCCGATCCGTTCACCTGGTCGATCCCCGGTCTGCGCGAGGAGCTTGCCACCGCGCTGATCCGCAGCCTGCCGAAGGCGATCCGCACCTCGTTCGTCCCCGCACCGGACAACGCCAGATCTGCTCTGGCCGCCCTCACCGATGCCGCTCCGACGGGTCCGGCCCAGGCGGCGGCGCCGTCCGGGTCGTTCCTGGATGCCCTGGCGGGCGAGCTGTCCCGGCGGGGCGGGATCGCCGTCCACGCCGATGCCTTCGACCTCGAGAAGGTGCCCGGCCATCTGCGGGCGACCTTCCTGGTCGAGGACTCGGCCGGCGAGGTGATCGCCGAGGGCAAGGACCTGCGCCGCCCTGCAGAAACGGTTGCGGCAGAAGGTGAAGGCCGCGGTCTCGGCGATCGCGGGGGCGGGCGTCGAACGCTCCACGGTGACCACCTGGGACGTCGGTGACCTCCCCCGCATCGTCGAACGCGAGGACGGCGGGCGCACCGTGTCCGCGTTCCCGGCCCTGGTCGACGAGGGTGACGCGGCCGCCGTCCGGGTGCTGCCCACCGCGGTCGAGCAGGCAACCGCCATGCGCGCCGGCACCCGTCGCCTGCTCATCACCAATCTCAATGATCCGTTGGGCCGGCTGCGATCCCAGGTCACCCACGTGCTGACCAACGCCGAGCGCCTGGCCCTGGCCGCGAGCCCATACGCGACGACGGACGCGCTGCTGGCCGACTGCCTGGACTGCGCGATCGACGATCTGGTCGCCGCGAACGGGGGGCCGGCCTGGGACGGCGAGGCGTTCACCGACCTCCTGCACGCCGTCCGGGAGGGCCTGGACGCCGTCGGCCTGGACGTCGTGCGCATCGTCGGCCGACTGCTGACCGCCTGGCGCGATCTCGACCGGGAGCTGGCCCGGACGACGTCGCTGCCGTTGCTGCCCGCCCTGACCGACATGCGCCAGCAACTCGACGCCCTGATCCACGCCGGTTTCGTCGGCGAGACCGGCCGGGGCCGCCTGCCGGATCTGCTGCGCTACCTGCGCGGGATTGCCCGCCGCCTGGAGAGGGCCCCCGAGAACGTGAACGCCGACCGGGGCCGGATGGACCAGGTTCGCGCGGTCGTGACCGAGTACGCCGAGATCCTCACCGCACTGGACCCGCAGCGCCATGTCGACGACGGACGTGATCAGGGTGCGCTGGATGATCGAGGAGTTCCGGCTCAGTCTGTTCGCGCAGGGCATCGGCACCGCCTACCCGATCTCGGCCCAGCGGATCGAGCGGGCACTCGACGCGCTCTGAGGTCGGCGCGGCCACCGTTCGGCTTCGGCGACGGATGGCCTGATGCCGCCGGGCACCGCCACGCGGTAGGGCTCAGTCCTCGGGGAGGTCGGCGAAGGCCTTCTTCATGTCCCGGTACCAGTCCAGGGACTGCTTCGGACGGCGCCAGCGTCCCTTCATCGCGTCGCGTGCCTCCTGGTGGCTCGCGTCTCCGGCCTTCTCCGCCTCCTTGAGGTGGCGGTCCTGCGCCTGGATGACGTCGTCCCCGGTCTCGCCGTGGTGCTCGAAGTCGCAGGGCCCCCCGAGTTGGCGGCAGGTCATCGTCTTGGTCATGGTGGTCCGTCCTGTGATCGGTGTCGGTTGGTGCTTCGTCTGTCTGACGATCGGCGCTGGGCGGGTGTGACCATCGCCGATCAACCGTGTCGTTCCTGCCCGTCGCGGCGCGCCACCCGCGCCAGCGTCTCGGGCTCGGCGCGGAAGGCGATGCCGTGCACCAGGCCGTCGACGACGGTGAAGTCGAAGAGCACCTTCGCCTCCCCGCGGTGGAACCAGGCGGCACCGGGGCGATCGCCGATGAACACGCCGAGCGCTGCCTGGGCGCTGCCGTTGAAGAACGTCGCCACCTCGGTCCGGCCCTCGATGCGCTTCGGGGTGCCCGCCAGGATCGCGGCCTCGTCGGCCGTGACGACGGCGTCGGGCGCCAGCAGCCGCAAGAGACGGTCGAAGTCGCCTTCCCTCGCGGCCGCCATGAACGCATCGACGACCTCCCAATCGGCCAGCCGGTCCTCGGGGGACGGCTGACCGATCTTGGCGCGAGCGCGGGAGGCGAGCTTGCGCGCGGCCACCGACGTGGTGTCGAGGACGGCGGCGATGGTGGAGAACTCGACGCCGAAGCTGTCGTGCAGCACGAACGCGACCCGCTCCTGGGGGGAGAGCCGGTCCAGCACCACGGTGAGGGCCACGCCGACCGCCTCGGCGAGCGCCACGTCGTCCGCCGGGTCGGGCACGGTCGCGGCAGGCGCGATCTCCGCCATGGGGGCGGGGATCCGTGCCCGCAGCCGGTCCAGGCAGAGCCGGGTGGTCACGGTCGTCAGCCAGGCGGGCAGGCTCTCGATGTCGGCGTCGGTCCGGTGCAGTCGGAGCCAGGCCTGCTGGACGACGTCCTCGGCCTCGTCGCGATCGCCCAGCACGCCGGCGGCGATGCGGAGCAGGCGGGCCCGCTCCGCCTCGAAGACCTCGGTCTGCTCCACGGTGCTCACCCTGTCACCCATACCCGGTTGACGACCGATCCCGGCAGGGTGTGACCGCTCGAGGCACCACGACGCCACCCGTGTCGGCCGCTACGCACCAACCGCCGCGTCGACCCACAGACCCTGGTGGAGCACCCCGGTGACGGCGAAGGCCCCGTCGAGGACGACGAGATCCGCGACCGAGCCGACGGCCATTCCGGCCGGAGGCAGTCCCAAGGCCCGCGCCGGGACGATCGAGGACTGCTGGACGGCCGCCGACAACGCGGCGTCCGGGTCGGGATCGGCGTGCACGAGGGCGAAGCGGAACAGCTGGTCCATCGTGGCCGTGCTGCCGGCGATGGTGTCGCGGCCGGCCAGCCGGGCGACCCCGTGGACGACGTCCACCGCCAGGGACCCGAGCCCGTAGGCGCCGTCGGGCATTCCCGCCGCGGCCATCGCGTCGGTGACCAGGGACACGCGGGCGGTCCCGGCCCGGGCCACCACCTCCCGATACAGCGCCGGGTGCAGGTGGATCCCGTCGGTGATCATCTCGAGCGTCACCCGATCGTCCTCGACCAGGGCGACGACCGGTCCCGGCTCGCGGTGGTGCACCGGTCGCATCGCGTTGAACAGATGCGTCCCGACGGTGGCACCGGCGTCGATGGCCGCTCGGGCCTGGTCGTAGGTGCCGTCGGTGTGCCCCACCGCGGCCACGGCACCGGCGTCGACGATCCTCTCGATCGCCGCGATCGCCCCCTCGAGTTCCGGGGCGATGGTGACCATCCTGATCGTGCCGCGGCCGGCGGCCAGCACCGCATCGAGCTCGCCCGGCTCCGGCAGGCGCAGCGCCGACGGTTCGTGGGCGCCGCAGCGACGCAGCGACAACCACGGTCCCTCCAGGTGGACGCCGGCCAGGAGGCCCCCATGCACCTGATCGGCGAGAACATCGACCTGTCGGAGCAGGTCCGCAGGCGGGGTCGAGACCAGCGAGGCGACCATCGAGGTCGTGCCGTGCCGGCGATGCAGGTCCAACGCCGCCAGGGTCGATTCCTGGCAGGCGTCGGAGAACGCGCCGCCGCCACCTCCGTGGGCGTGGGTGTCCACGAATCCCGGGACGACGGTGACGTCACCGAGGTCCACGTCCACCGGGCGGGGTGGCTCCCCGGATCCCAGGGCGATGATCCGGGGGCCCGAGACCTCGATCCAACCGGTCCGCAACAGGTCACTCCCGGTGGCGACGCACGCGGCGCTGATCAACATGACGACATGACTCCTGTTCCGCGAGACGTGGTGTCCGACAGGTGATGTGGCGCTCTCACAGACCCTGCCACGCCGGCTTCGATCGATAGGTCTCCCGGTAGTACCCGGCGAGCTGCAACCGGCCGGCGGCGGACTCGTCGAGCAGCACACTCACGTGGGGATGGTGTTGCAGCACCGTCGCCGGCCACAGGGCGCTGACGGCACCCTCGACCAGGTTGTGCACCGCCTCCGCCTTGGCCTGCCCTGTGGCGACGAGCACCACGTGCCGGGCGGACATGATCGTGGCCAACCCCTGGGTGAGGCAGTGGCTGGGCACCGACTCGACGTCCCCGCCGAAGAACCGGGCGTTGTCGACGCGGGTCTGACGGGTGAGCGTCTTGATCCTCGTGCGCGAGGCCAGCGACGACCCGGGCTCGTTGAACGCGATGTGCCCGTCGGTGCCGATCCCGAGGATCTGTAGGTCGATCCCTCCCGCGTCCACGATGGCCCGCTCGTACGCCGCACACGCGGCGACGACGTCCTCGGCCAGGCCGTCAGGACCGTGGACGGCGCCCGGCTCGATGTCCACGCGGGCGGTGAACTCCTCGTCGATCACGGTGCGGTAGCGCTGCGGGTGGTCCTCCGCCAGGCCGACGTACTCGTCGAGTGTGAACGCCCGGACGCCCGAGAACGTGACCTCACCGGCGGCGCATCGCGCCGCGAGTTCGTCGTAGATGGACAGCGGCGAGGAGCCTGTCGCCAGGCCGAGGACGGCGTCCGGCTTGCGGCGGAGCAGGGCGCAGATCGCGTCCGCCCCCAGCCGGCCGATCGTGTCGGCGCCGTCGAGGATGACGACCTCCATGTGCGATCACTCCTTCGGTCAGTTGTTGACGGTGAGCAACGCGTCGAGGACGGCCACCTGGGCGGTGGCGGCCTGCACCACCGACACGCGGTCGGGCTTGGCGTCCATGACGATGACGGGCACGATCGGGTTGCGACCGGTCCGTTCCACGGCCGGCACATCCATGGTCACCACCACGTCGCCGGCGGTCACCCGGTCACCCTCGGCCACATGGGTGGTGAAGCCCGCGCCCTTCAGCTGGACGGTGTCCAGGCCCAGATGGACCAGGACGCCGACGTTGTCCGCGGTGAGGACCACATAGGCGTGCGGCCAGAGCTTGGCGATCCGGCCGCTGACCGGCGCCACCGCGTCGACGCGCTCCCGCGGGGGGTCGACGGCGACGCCATGGCCGACCAGACCGCCGGCGAACGTCGCGTCGGGGACCTCCGACAGCGCCACGGTGCGTCCGGGGACGGGGGCGAGGACCTGCGTCGTGCCCGCCCCGGCGTGGTCGGGGACGGGGGCGAGGCCCTGCGTCGTGCCCGCCCCGGCGTGATCGACCGGGGTCTGGACGAGCGCTGCGTTGATGTCGCTCTTGAGCGCATCGGCCTGGGTGCCGAAGATGGCCTGCACGTTGTTGCCCACCTCGATCACCCCCGCAGCGCCGAGGGTCTTGAGCCGGGCCTTGTCCACGGCGGCCCTGTCGGCCACCTCGATCCGCAGCCGCGTGATGCACGCATCGACATTGAGGAGGTTCTGCCGGCCGCCGAACGCCTGGATGAGCTGTTCGGTCCGGTTCTGCGTGGCCACGGCCGCACCGCCCGAGCCCGAGGCGCCCGCGCCGGTCGGCCCATCGGTGAGGTTCGCGGCCTGCTCGGCGTCGAACTCCTCGTCCGGCTCCCGGCCCGGGGTCGCCATGTTCCACCGCACGATGGCGAACCGGAACATGGCGTAGTAGAGGACGAAGAAGACCAGGCCCATCACGATCAGCAGGGGCACGTTCTTGGCCGCCGGCGCCGTGCCGTAGAGCAGCAGGTCGATCAGCCCCGCCGAGAACGAGAAGCCGAGGTGGATGTCGAGCAGGTAGGCGATGGCCAGCGAAAGCCCCGTCAGCAGGGCGTGGATGACGTAGAGCGGGAACGCCACGAACATGAACGAGAACTCCAGCGGCTCGGTGACCCCGGTCAGGAACGCGGTCAGCCCGGCGGCCGAGAGGATGCCCACGGCGAGCGTGCGCTGGTTCGGCTTCGCGGAACGGATCATGGCCAGGGCCGCACCGGGCAGTCCGAACATCAGGATCGGGTAGAACCCGGCGGTGAGCCGACCCGCGTTCGGGTCGCCGTTGGCGAAGCGGGTGAGCTCGCCCGTGACAGCGCCGCTGGAACCCACGAAGTCGCCGTAGATGAACCAGATGTAGGTGTTGACGATGTGGTGCAGGCCCAGGGGGATGAGCATCCGGTTCACGAACCCGTAGACGAAGGCGCCCAGCGCGGCGGAGCCGCCGATGAACTCGCCCACCGAGGTGAGCCCGGCGTTGAAGATCGGGTAGAAGTAGCTCAGCGCGAAGCCGAGGAACAGGCTGGCCAGCGACACCACGATCGGGACGAACCGTCGGCCGCCGAAGAAGCCGAGGTAGGCCGGCAGCTGGATCGTGTGATAGCGGTCGAACAGCCACGCGGTGATCAGTCCGACCGCGATCCCGGCGAAGACGCTGTAGTTGATCATCGCCTGTTCGCCGCCGGCGTCGGTGACGCCGTCCAGCACGATCGGCGACATCGAGGTGAAGACGGCGTCGATGACGAGATACCCGGCGACCGCGGACAGCGCCGTCGAGCCGTCGGCCTTGCGCGCGAACCCGATGGCCACGCCCACCGCGAACAACAACGGCAGATTGGCGAAGACGGCGCCACCCGCCGCGCTCATCGCGTCGAAGAAGGCACCGACCACCGGGGCGTCGACCTTGCCCAGCAGGTCCGGCTGCCCGAGCCGCAGCAGGATGCCGGCCGCCGGCAGCAGGGCGATGGGAAGCATCAGGCTCTTGCCGAGCCGCTGCAACTGCGCGAAACCAGGGATGCGCAGCCCCGATCTACGGGGCGTCGTCACAACCGATGTGGTGCTCATGGGTCCTCCTCCCGGTCGTTCACCGACCGGATGTCAGGGGTTGGCGGATCTGGGACTGGTGGATCTGGGACTGGTGGATCTGGGACGAGTGGATCTGAAAGGTGTGGATCTGCCCGGTGATTGGTCTATACCTATCGTGAATATTGGCATAGACCAATTCGGGGCACAACCCCTCGCGAAAGGAATCTGTGGACGCGGCCGAGATCGCCGTTATTGGTCTAGGCCAATCGGGTAGGATCCTCAGGGTGAAGGTTCCCAAGTACTTCCAGGTCAAGGGCGAACTCCTCGCACTCATCGCCGACCTGACCCCGGGCGCTCCCGTTCCCACCGAACGCGAACTCGCCGAACGGTTCGTGACCTCGCGAACGACCGTCCGCCAGGCGATCGCCGAACTGGTCGTGGAGGGACGGCTGGAGCGCACTCAGGGCCGGGGCACGTTCGTGGCCCGGCCCAAGCTCATGCAGGTGCGCCAGCTCACCTCGTTCTCGCAGGACCTCACGTCGGAGGGGTGGCAGCCCGGCAGCGTCGTGCTCGACATCGCCGAGACGGCGGCGTCCGGGGAGGTGTGCGCACGACTGCAGCTCGCCGAGGGGGCGGTGATCCACCGGGTCGAACGGCTGCGGACGGCGGCGGACGAACCGATCGCGCACGAGATCGCCCACCTGCCCGGCCCGCTCCCGGGCCTGGCGGCGGAGCTGGAGCGGCGCGGATCGCTCTACGCCACCCTCAGGGAGGTCTACGGGGTGATCCTCGACGTGGTCGAGGACACGGTCGAGACGGCGCTGGCAGACCCGAGCCAGGCGGCACTGCTCGGCGTCGACACGGGCCTACCCATGCTGCTCATCCATCGGACGGCGTGGGACCGCGAGGGCCGGCCCGTCGAGTGGACCCGATCGGTGTTCCGCGGCGACCGCTTTCGGTTCGTCGCCCGCCAGCGCCTCGGCGTCGCGCTGTGACAGACCGTCAGAGGTTGATCAGTCAGAGGTTGATCATGTGACCGGCGATGCCCTCGATCGCTTCCTTCATGGCCTCGCTCAGGGTGGGGTGGGCGAAGACGTTGCGGGCCACCTCGTCGGCGGTCAGGTCCCACTGCTGGGCCAGGGTCAGCGCGGGCAGCAACTCGGTGACCTCGGGGCCGATCAGGTGCGCGCCGAGCAGCTCGTTGTACTTGGCATCCGCGACGATCTTGACGAAGCCGACGCCCTCGGCCATGCCCCGGGCCTTGCCGTTGGCCGAGAACGGGAACGTCGCGGTCTTGACGTCGTAGCCCTTCTCCTTGGCCTGGGCCTCGGAGTAGCCGAACGAGGCGATCTGCGGCTGGCAGAACGTGGCCCGCGGGATCATGTCGAAGTTGATCTCCATGGTCTCCGCGCCGCCGATGGTCTCTGCGGCCACCACGCCCATCGCCTCGGCGGTGTGCGCGAGCATCAGCTTGCCGGTCACGTCGCCGATCGCGTAGACGCCGTCCACGTTGGTGCGCCCACGCTCGTCGACGGTGATGGCACCGCGGTCGGTCGCCACGCCGGTCTTCTCGAGGCCGTAGCCCTCCAGGCGCGGTGCGAACCCGATCGCCTGCAGCACCCTGTCGGTCTCGATCACCCGTGAGTCACCGCCCGCGGCGGGGCTGACCGTGACCTTGACCTTGTCCCCGGAATCGTCGATGGACTCGACCTTGGTCGACAGCAACACCTCGACGCCCAGCTTCTTGTACTGCTTGGCGAGCTCCTTGGACACGTCGGCGTCCTCGGTGGGCACCATCCGGTCGAGGAACTCGACGATGGTGACCTTCACCCCGAAGTTGTGCATGACGTAGGCGAACTCGACCCCGATGGCGCCCGAGCCGGCGATCACGACGGAGCCGGGCAGCTGGTCGGTGAGGATCTGCTCCTCGTAGGTCACCACCCGCTCGGACAGCGAGGTACCGGGGATGAGCTTGGTGGTCGCCCCGGTGGCGATGATCAGGTTGTCGCCGGTGACGTCCTGGGTGGAACCGTCCGACTTGCGTACCGAGACGCTCTTCGGGCCGGTCAGGGTGGCCCAGCCCTCGACCTCTGTGATCTTGTTCTTCTTCATCAGGTAGTGCACGCCCTTGGCGCTGTTCGTGGCCACCTGACGGCTTCGGGCATGCGTCGGACCGAACGCCATCGTGGGCTCGCCCTCGATGCCGAACGTCTTGCGCTCATGGGTGATGATGTGCGCGATCTCCGCGTTGCGCAGGAGTGCCTTACTGGGGATGCAGCCGACGTTCAGGCACACACCACCCCAGTACTTCTCCTCCACGACCGCGACCGACTTGCCGAGCTGCGCCGCCCGGATCGCCGCCACGTATCCGCCTGGACCTGCACCGAGAACCACTACGTCGAAGTCAGCCACGGGGGACACCTTAGGCATCTCCGCGCGCCAGCGGCAGGGGGAGATCGCATCGAGTCCGTGCCGCGGTCACCGGGATCGGCCCAGAGCGCGACCGATCCGCCCCAGATCCTGCGGACCGACACGACAGCAGCCCCCGATCAGTCGGGCGCCGCCGTCACGCCAGGCCCGGACGGCGTCCGGGGCCAGACCGGGGCTCCCCCGCCAGGCTCGGGCGGCGGCGTCCCAGGTCTCGCCGCTGTTCGGGTAGACGACCACCGGCCCGCCGAACCGGCCGGCCGCCACCTCGACCGCCCTGGCCACCCCGTCCGGCTCGGTGCAGTTGACCCCCACCGCGACCACGCCGGGTATGTCGGCGGCCGCCGCGAACGCCTCGCCGGCATCCTCGCCCCGGCGGGTGAGCACCCGCTCCCCGACCGTCTGCGTGGTCAGCGACAACCACATCGGCACCCCCAGGTCGGCCGACTCGGCGAGCAGCGCCTCGGCCTCCGCCAGGCACGGGATCGTCTCGCAGGCCAGGACGTCGGCGCCCGCCACGGCGAGCACCTCCATCCGGGGCCGGTGGAAGGCCCGCAACGCCGCCACGGTGTCGAACGGCGCCGGGTAGTCGCCGGTGTACTCCTGGCCGCCGGCCAGCATCGCGCCGTAGGGCCCGATCGAGGCCGCCACCCAGGCCGGCCCGCCGCGGCGCGTCTCGGCCGTCTGCTCCCGGGCCGCCACGGCCAGCGCGACCGAACGCCGCAGCAGGGCCTCCGCGCTTCCCCGGTCCAGTCCCCGGGCGGCGAAGGACTCCACGCCGGCCTGGTAGCTGGCGGTGATGGCCACCTCGGCACCAGCCTCGAAGTAGGCGACGTGCGCCGCCCGGATCGCCTCGGGGTCCTCGTGCAGCAGGGCCGCCGACCACAGGGCGGAGGAGATGTCGTGGCCCCGGGACTCCAGAAGCGTGGCCAGTCCGCCGTCGAGCAGCACGACGCGCGTGGTCAGTTCCCGCGCGAGATCCATCGGCCCATTCTGCGCCCCGTACGGTGAGTGGATGAGCCTGCTGGTGACCGGGATCGGCGAGCTGGTGACCAACGACCCCGCACGCGGCGACCCCACCGACCGGCTCGGGCTCGTCCGGGAGGCGGCCGTGGTCGTGGACGGCGACCGGATCGCCTGGGTCGGCCCGGCCGCCGGCGCACCGGTGGCCGACGAGGCGTGGGACGTCGCCGGCGCGGCGGTGATCCCCGGATTCGTCGACGCCCACGCGCACCTGGTCTTCGCGGGCGAACGGTCCGCCGAGTTCACCGCCCGGATGACCGGAACTCCCTACGGCGCCGGGGGAATCCGGACCACCGTGGCGGCTACCCGGGCCGCCGACGACGATCGCCTGCGCGCCGTGGCCACCCGGCTGGTCGCCGAGATGCGCCGGCAGGGAACCACCACGGTGGAGATCAAGTCGGGCTACGGACTGACCATTCACGACGAGGCCCGCTCGCTGCGGATCGCCGCGTCGCTGACCCCCGAGACCACCTACCTCGGCGCCCACGTCGTGCCGGAGGAGTACGCCGACGACCCAGGCGGTTACGTCGATCTGGTCACCGGGCCGATGCTGGACGCCTGCGCCCCACACGCCCGCTGGGTCGACGCCTTCTGCGAGCGGGGCGCCTTCGACGCCGACGCCGCCCGAGCGGTCCTGCAGGCCGGGACGGCGCGCGGGCTGCTCCCCCGCATCCACGCCAACCAACTCGGACCGGGGCCGGGTGCGCAACTGGCCGCCGAACTCGGCGCGGCATCGGCCGACCACTGCACGTTCCTGACCGACGACGACGTCGCCGCCCTGGTCGATGCGGGTGTCGTGGCCACCCTGCTGCCCGCAGTGGAGTTCTCCACCCGTTCGCCGTACCCGGACGCCCGGGCACTGCTGGACGCCGGGGCCACCGTGGCGCTGGCGACCGACTGCAACCCGGGGTCGTGCTTCACCTCGTCGATGCCGCTGTGCATCGCGCTGGCCGTCACCCAGATGCGGATGAGCCCGGCCGAGGCGCTGTGGTCGGCCACGGCCGGGGGCGCGGCCTCCCTTCGCCGTGGGGACGTCGGGGCCGTCATCCCGGGGCACCGGGCCGACCTCGCGGTGCTGGACGCGCCGTCCTATGTCCACCTCGCCTACCGGCCCGGGGTGCCCCTGGTCAGCCGCGTCCTGACCGGTCAGTCCCCCGCGAGCGCCTTGGGCAGGTCGCCGGAGGAGTTGCGGTAGTAGCTGGCGGCCTTGCGCTGCGCGGCCAACCGGGCGATCCCGATCACCGCGCCGGACAGCAACGCCCAGGTCACGGCCTCACGCCAGTTCACGTCCGGGTTGGTCGGGTTCGACGGCGGCTCGTCGCCCGTCGTCGCCTTCCAGGCCGACCGGATGCCGCGGTCGGCGACCGCCGTCGCGGCCGCCGCGGCGACACCCGCGAGCACCTTCCAGGCCATGGACCCCATCGCCACCTCCACGATCGCCGCCCGGCCGACTGCCGGGGCACTGCCAGGTAGGACCCCACTGTCTCATCCCGGGCCGACGACCTCATCCCGAGCCGGTGACCGTGCCCGCGGTGGCTCCCACAGGCGCGGCGGAGTACCGTCGAGGCTGCGACAGGGGAGTGCCACGGGGCACTGAGAGTGCGGGTGAACCGCAGACCCTCGAACCTGATCCGGGTCATGCCGGCGAAGGGAGTCGAGTCTCGGCCGGGCGACCGGTCCCCCTCCCAGGCTCTCCGGGAGGACGACGTGAGTCAGAACCTGAACAGTCAGAACGTGAACAAGCAGAACGTGAACAAGCAGGGCGAGAACGGGGGGGCCGACGGGGTCGCCGTGCGGGCTGCCCGGTCCGCCGGGACCCGGTGGCGGGTGGTCGACATCGTCATCGCCAGCGTGCTCGCCGTCGCCGGGGGTCTCTTCCTGTGGGTGATCGCCCAGTCGTGGTCGGCCATCTCGGCGCCCCTGCAGGGCTACCCGCCGGCCTCGGCGCTGCTCGGCGGACTCTGGATCCTGCCCGGTGTGCTGGGCGGGCTGGTGATCCGCAAGCCGGGCGCCGCCGTGTACGTGGAGCTCGTGGCGGCCATGCTCGAGGCACTGCTCGGCAACCAGTGGGGCTTCAGCACCGTCTGGTACGGCCTCTTCGAGGGCCTGGGCGCCGAGCTCGTGCTGGCGGTGTTCCTCTACCGCCGGTTCGGCGCTCCCGTCGCGGTGCTGGCCGGCGCAGGGGCCGGCCTGGCGTTGGGGATCCTCGACAACATCTTCTGGAACACCGAACTGTCCACCGTGCACCAGAGCATCTACCTGGTGTTCGCGGTGATCTCGGGTGCCGTCATCGCCGGGCTCGGCGGCTGGGCGCTGACCCGGGCCCTGGCCCGCGCCGGCGCCCTGACCCCTCTGGCCTCCAGCGGAACCGCCACCCGGGTCTGACGTGAACACCCACCCGGTGAGTGTCGCGGCCCGCGGGTGGGGCTGGCGACCTGCCACCCGGAGGGCGTGGGCCCTGCGCGAGGTGGACCTCGAGCTGGCCGCGGGCGAGCGCGTGCTGCTGCTCGGGCCCAGCGGGTCCGGCAAGTCCACCCTGCTCGCCGGCCTGGCCGGGTTGCTCGACGGCGGTCCCGGCGGCACCGGGGACGAGGAGGGGATTCTGGCGCTGGACGGCGTCGCGGCGCGCGAGGCCCGGCACCGTGCCGTCGCGTCCGGGCGCGCCCGGACGGGACTGCTGCTGCAGGACCCGAGCGCCCAGACGGTGCTGGCGCGGTGCGGTGACGACGTCGCCTTCGGCCTGGAGAACCACGCGGTGCCCGCCGGGGACATCTGGCCGCGGGTGCGCGAGGCACTGGAGGGGGTGGGGTTCGGCTACGGAACCGACCATCCGACCTCGCGGCTGTCCGGGGGGCAGCGGCAGAGGCTGGCCCTGGCCGGAGTGCTGGCGCTGCGACCGGGCCTGCTGCTGCTCGACGAGCCGACGGCGATGCTGGACGCCGAGGGTGCCGCGCTGCTGCGCGAGAGCGTCGAGCGCGTCCTCGCCCTGACCGGGGCGACGTGCCTGATCGTCGAGCACCGGGTCTCCCACTGGGTGGACCTGGTCGACCGGGTGGTGGTCCTGGAACGCGGCGGAGGGGTGGTCGCGGACGGTGACGTGGGCCCGGTGTTACGGGCACGGGGCGAATCGCTGGCCGCCCACGGGGTCTGGGTGCCCGGCCGCGAACCGCGCCCGGCGCGCACGACACCGATCGGGGCTGCCGGGGCGGCGCTGCTGCAGGCGGAGGACCTCGCCGTGCGCCGCGTACCGGGCGGGCCGCTCGCCGTCCGCGGCGTCGAGCTGAGCCTGACCGCCGGCCGGGCCACCTGCGTGACCGGGCCGAACGGCAGCGGCAAGTCCACCCTGGCGCTCGCCCTGGCCGGACTGCTCGCGCCGGCGTCCGGGTCGGTGCGGGCCACCGCAGCCCTGGACCCGCCGGGCTCCCGGGCGCCGATCGACTGGCGACCCGACGAACTCGTCTCCCGGATCGGCACGGTCTTCCAGGAACCGGCCCACCAGTTCCTGGCGGCCACCTGCGCCGACGAGCTCGCAGTGGGACCGCGGCGGATCGGGGTGGACCCGGCCGAGATCGAGGCCCGCGTCGCCGAACTGCTGGAGCGGCTCGGGTTGAGCAGGCTCGCCGCGGCCAACCCGTTCACGTTGTCCGGGGGCGAGCAGCGACGGTTGTCCGTGGCGACCGTGCTCGCCTGCCGGCCGAGGGTGCTGCTGCTCGATGAGCCGACCTTCGGGCAGGACGCCGTGACCTGGGCAGAGCTGGTCGACCTGCTGGATCAGCTGCGCGGCGAGGGGGCGGCGGTGGCCGCGATCACCCATGACGACCTGCTGGTGACCAGCCTCGCCGACGACGTGCTGCGCCTCGAGTGCCCGCGGGTGAGTACCGCCACCGGGCGGCCCGGGGCGCGCGATGAGTGAGGTCTCGGTGCTCGACGCCACGCCCGGGGTCGATCCGTCGGCGCCGATCGCGCGGGCCAACCCGGCCACCAAACTCGCTGTCTCCCTGATGATCTCGCTCGCCCTGCTGCTCAGCGTCGACCCTGTCAGCGCCGGGGTGATGCTCTTGGTGGAACTGGCCGTGCTGCCGTGGTGCGGCCTGTCCCCCGCGGCGTTGTGGCGACGGGCGTGGGTGATCCCGGTCGGGGCCGCCTCCGCCGCCGCGGCGACGGCCGTCTACGGCAACGACTCGGGGGCGGAACTGTTGCGGCTCGGGCCGCTCGAGGTCAGCCAGGGCTCCCTGGCCTCGGCGGCCGCGATCGCGCTTCGGGTGCTGGCGATCGGGCTGCCCGGTGTCGTCCTGCTCGCGACGACCGATCCGACCGATCTGGCCGACGCGCTCACCCAGAAGCTGCACCTGCCGGCGCGCTTCGTCCTGGCCGCCCTGGCGGCGATGCGGTTGTTCGGGGTGCTGGCCGAGGAGTGGACGGGGCTGACCATGGCCCGCAGGGCCCGCGGGATCGGTGGCGGCGGGCCGCTGGCCCGCCTGGCGGACCTGGCGGGTCGGCTGTTCGCCCTGTTGGTGCTGGCGATCAGGCGGGGCGCCACCCTGGCCACGACCATGGAGTCGCGGGGCTTCGGCACCGGCGCCCGGCGCACGTGCGCCCGGCAGAGCCGCTTCTCGGGCGTGGACGTCGTCCTGGCCCTCGCGGCGCCGGCGACGGTCGCGGTGGCGGTGAGCGCGGCGGTGCTCAGCGGATACTGGAACTTCATCCTGGCCTGAGCCGTCCTCCGGTGAGCCGGCCGGAGACTCTGCTGTAGTTGGCTCTGCTGTAGTTGGCTCTGCTGTAGTCGGCTCTGCTGCAGCACGGACGCCGGGAGGTCCGGCCCACCGGGAGGGAATCACCGATGCAGGTCCAGTTGCGACACAACCCGTCGTTCACCATCGCCCGGTGCCACCTGGCGCCCGGCGAGCCGCTGCGGGTCGAGGGCGGCGCGATGCTGGCCCACTCGAGCGGCGTCCAGTTGCAGGCCAAGGCACAGGGCGGCCTGCTCAAGGGCCTCAAGCGGGCCGCACTCGGAGGCGGCTCGTTCTTCGTCACCACCTACACCGCGCCGGCCCAGGGCGGCTGGGTGGACGTCGCGGGCGTGCTGCCCGGGGACCTCGCGGTGATCCCGATCGCCCAGGACCGGCCGTTCTTCCTCGGCCGCAGCAACTGGATCGCCAACTCCCACGCGGTGGAGATCGACACCCAGTGGGGCGGCATGGCCAATCTGTTCGGCGGTGAGGGCGGGTTCGGGTTCCGGGCCAGCGGCCAGGGCGAGGCGCTGGTCAGCGTGTACGGCGCGATCGACTACTTCGACCTCGAGGCCGGCCAGAGCGTCACCGTGGACACCGGGCACGTGGTGGCCTACGACCTGCACATGACCTTCCAGATGCGCCGCGCGGTCGAGGGCCGCAGCGTCCAGTCGATGAAGACCGGCGAGGGTTTCGTGTTCGACTTCACCGGCCCGGGACGGGTGCTGATCCAGTCCCGCAACCCTGCGGCGTTCGCGCAGTGGGTGGCCGCGGCGACGCCCAGCCAGAACCCCCAGGGTGGGATCGGCGGGCTCGGCATGTTCGGCGGGGACTGATCCGCCGCTGTTACCAGGGCGTGGGCTGGCCCCGGTCGGCGCCCAGGGCGAGGATCATCATGATCTCCTGCTCGTGCTCGTGGGTCGCGCCGCGCATCTCTCGTCGCCGGTCGCCGGGGCGGAACCCGAAGCCGCTGGCGAAGGAGACCGCGCGGGGGTTGTCGGTGCCCACCCAGTAGGCGAGGTGGCGGCAACCGTCCAAGAGGGCGACGTCGGCGCCGGCGCGGACCAGCGCGGTCGCGGCGCCGGTCCCCCGGGCGGTCGGCGTGACCCAGAGCCCGAACAGTTCGGCGATGTTGTCGGCGTCCTCGACCCGGCCCACGCTCGCGACACCGACCGTGCGGCCCTCGACACTGGCGAGCAGACGTTTCGAGCGCTCCATCCTGAGGCGCCAGTAGTCCTCGTCGAAGGCGGACTCGTCCTCGTAGGTGGCGGAGAAGGCGTGCGGCGACTCCTTCAGGGCCTCGAGCCGGACCGTGCGGTAACGCTCCCACTCGTCCACGGACAGGACCTCGACGTCGATCTCTCGCATCGCCGTACTCTCCCACGTTCTGGGCCGAAGGTCTCTGATGGATTCGAGCTCGGTCGGGTCGGCGTGGCGCGGGCACGGTGGAGGGGGTCCGACCACCGGCCGGCACGAGCCCATCGCTCCGGCAGACAGTGCCGAGTCACTGCCGGGTCACTGCCGAGTCAGGGCCGAGTCAGGGCCGAGTCAGTACCGAGTCACGGCCGAGTCAGTGCCGGAGCAGCTCGGCCAGGACCGCGGCCAGCGCGAGGGCGCCGTCCTCGCAGTCGGTCGGATCGGCGTGCTCGGCCGGCGAATGGGAGATCCCGGTCGGGTTGCGCACGAACAGCATGGCGGCCGGGATCCCCGACTGGGCGAGCACACCGGCGTCGTGGCCCGCCCCCGTGGGCAGGATCGGGACGGCGCCACGGCCGAGCGCCGTGCCGCTCACCGCGGCCAGGTGGTCGGCCAGCGCCGCCGGGAAGTCGGTGCGCGCCGTCCAGGACTCCTCGGTCAGCTCGGTCGTGGCGGCCAGGTCGGCGACCACGGCCCGCACCTGATCCTCGGTGTCGGCGCGCACGTCCAGCCAGGCCCGCACCCGCGACGGGATCGCGTTGACCGCGTTCGGTGCGACGCTCACCTTTCCCACGGTGGCCAGGCCTCGGTGCCGCCGCGCCGCGGCGCGGGCGGCGGAGATCAGGTCGGCCAGAGCCAGCATCGGGTCGTCCCGATCGGCCAGCTCGGTGGTGCCGGCGTGGTCGGCCCGGCCCACCAGATCGGCGCGCCACCGTCCGTGCGGGCGGATGGCGCCGGCCACCGCGACCGGTGCGTCGAGCTCGGGCGTGGCCAGCGCGCGTCCCTGTTCGACGTGCAGCTCGACGAACACCCCGATCCGGCGGAGCACCTCGGGATCGGCCCCGACCCGTTCGGGTTCCAGGCCGGCCGCCGCGGCGGCCTCGGCATAACTCGTGCCGCGGTCGTCGCGCAGGGCCAGCACGGCACCCGGGTCGCTCGAGCCGGTCAACAGCCGGCTGCCCGAGCAGGCCAGACCGAAGCGACCCCCCTCCTCGTCGACGAAGCGGACGACGCCGAGTGGGCTGACCTCCGGGTCCCAGGACCCGTTGGCCCGCAACAGATCCACGGCGGCCAGGGCCGCCGCGACACCGAGCGGGCCGTCGTAGGCCCCGCCGTCCGGGACGGAGTCGAGGTGGCTGCCGGTGACCACCGGCCGCCCACCGCGGGCCACCGCGGCGTCCGGGTCCCCCCACCAGGCCCACTGGTTGCCGCAGCGATCGGTGACCACCTCCGCGCCGCGGGCCGTGGCCTCGCCGGTGAACCAGTCGCCGAGGGTGGCGTCGGTCCGGGTGAAGGCGAACCGGTCGTAGCCGCCGCCGGTCCGGTTCCGGCCGACGCCCGCGATCTGATCCAGCAGCGCCGTGACCCGGGCTGCGGGCCGGTTCACGCGGGGCCACCCTCGGCCATCGGCACCCGCACACCCCGCTCGTCGGCGACCTCGCGCGCTCGCTCGTACCCGGCATCCGCGTGCCGGATCACACCCATCCCGGGGTCGTTGGTCAGCACCCGGGACAGCTTGGCGGCGGCCAGTTCGGTCCCGTCGGCGACGCTGACCTGCCCGGCGTGGATCGACCGGCCGATGCCGACCCCGCCGCCGTGGTGGATCGAGACCCAGGTGGCCCCGGACGAGGCGGCCAGGAGGCCGTTGAGCAGGGGCCAGTCCGCGATCGCGTCGGAACCGTCGAGCATCGACTCGGTCTCCCGGTAGGGGGAGGCGACCGATCCGCAGTCCAGGTGGTCGCGACCGATCACGATCGGGGCGCTCACCCTCCCGGAGGCGACCAGATCGTTGAACAGGGCCCCGGCCCGGTCTCTCTCGCCGTAGCCGAGCCAGCAGATCCGGGCGGGAAGGCCCTGGAAGGCGATGCGTTCGCGGGCGCCGCGCATCCAGCGCTGCAGTCGGTGGTCGTCCGGGAAGAGCCCCAGGATCGCCTCGTCGGTGACCGCGATGTCCTGCGGGTCGCCCGACAGGGCCGCCCAGCGGAACGGGCCCCGGCCCTCGCAGAACAGCGGCCGGATGTAGGCCGGCACGAAGCCGGGGAAGGCGAAGGCGCGGTCGTACCCGCCGAGGCGGGCCTCGTCGCGGATCGAGTTGCCGTAGTCGAAGACCTCAGCGCCGGCGTCGGCGAAGCCGACCATCGCCTCGACGTGGCGGGCCATCGAGGCTCGGGCGCGGTCGGTGAACTCCTCGGGCTTGGCGTCGGCGAGGTCGTGCCAGTCCTCCAGATCGACGCCCTCCGGCAGATAGCTGAGCGGGTCGTGCGCGCTGGTCTGGTCGGTGACGATGTCGATCTCGACACCCCGGCGCAGCAGTTCGGGGACGACGCGGGCCGCGTTGCCGACGACGCCCACGCTCAGCGCCCGCCGCTCGGCCTTGGCCGCCAGCACCCGTCGGACGGCGTCGTCCAGGTCCTCGGCCACCTCGTCGAGGTAGCGGGTCTGCACCCGCCGGGTCAGCCGATGGGCGTCGACGTCCGCGATCGAAACAGACCCCACCGTTGAGGGTGACCGCCAGCGGTTGCGCCCCACCCATGCCGCCGCAGCCCGCGGTGAGCGTGAGCGTGCCGGCCAGGGTGCCGCCGAATCGCCGGTCGGCCACGGTCGCGAACGTCTCGTAGGTGCCCTGGACGATGCCCTGGGTGCCGATGTAGATCCACGACCCCGCAGTCATCTGCCCGTACATGGTCAGGCCCAGGCGCTCCAGCCGGCGGAACTCGGGCCACGTCGCCCAGTCACCGACCAGGTTCGAGTTGGCGATGAGCACCCTCGGCGCCCACTCGTGGGTGCGGAACACCCCGACCGGCCGGCCGGACTGGACCAGCAGGGTCTCGTCGCCGTCCAGCGTCGTCAGGGTGCGCACGATCGCGTCGAAGCTGGGCCAGTCGCGGGCGGCGCGGCCGGTTCCGCCGTAGACGACCAGGTCGTCCGGGCGTTCAGCGACGTCCGGGTCGAGGTTGTTCATCAGCATCCGCAGCGGTGCCTCGGTCTGCCAGGAACGGGCGGTCAGCGTGGTTCCGCGCGGCGCACGGACCTCGCGGGGGCCTGGGGGGGTCATCGGGCTGCTCCCATCACGGCGTCGGTCGCGGGTCGAGGTGTTGGCACCAGCGCATCATTCGGACACCGCCCGACGGCACCCCTGTCGGGAGTGAGGTGTCTGGCATACCAGACGCCCGGGCACGAACGGGTGCTGTTCTCCCCCGTGCACGGAGGGAGAACAGCACCCGTTCCGGATCAGGAGAGGGCGCCGGTGTGCGACTCGGCGGCGGCGAGCACCGCGCCGGAGCGCACCAGGTCGGTCACCGCCGCGATCTCGGGCGCCAGATGCCGATCGGGCCCCGGCCCGCCGATCCCGTTGTGGCGCAAAAGATCCCGGACCGCTCCGGTGGCGGGGGCGGGCGACAACGGGGCGCGCAGGTCGAGGGCCCGGGTCCCGGCGAGCACCTCGACGGCGAGGACGACGCCCAAGGCCTCGACCGCGCGCCGCAACTTCCGGGCGGCGTGCCAGCCCATCGAGACGTGGTCCTCCTGCATCGCCGAGGACGGGATCGAGTCGACGCTGGCGGGGACGGCGAGCCGTTTGCACTCGCTGACCAGGCCGGCCGCGGTGTACTGGGCGATCATCAGCCCGGAGTCGACTCCCGGGTCGTCGGCCAGGAAGGGCGCCAGGCCCCGGTTGCGGGCGACGTCCAGGAACCGGTCCGTGCGCCGCTCACTGATGCTGGCGACGTCCGCGACCGCGATCGCCAGGAAGTCGAGCACGTATCCCACCGGGGCGCCGTGGAAGTTGCCGTTGCTCTCCACCCGCCCGTCGCCGGCGACCACGGGATTGTCGATCGCGGAGGCCAATTCGCGCCCGGCGACGGTCCGAGCGTGCTCGAGGGTGTCGCGGGCGGCCCCGTGCACCTGTGGGCTGCAGCGCAGCGAGTAGGCGTCCTGAACCCGGGTGCAGTCCGGCGTCCGGTGGCTGTCCATGATCGGCGATTCGGCCAGCAGCGCCCGCAGGTTGGCCGCGCTGGCCGCCTGCCCCGGGTGCGGGCGCAGTGCCATCAGATCCTCCGCGAAGGGCCGGTCGGTGGCGAGCATGGCCTCGACGCTGACGGCGGCCGCGACGTCTGCGGTCCGCAGCAGCATCTGCAGGTCGGCGATCGCCAGGATCAGCATGCCGAGCATGCCGTCGGTGCCGTTGATCAGGGCCAGACCCTCCTTCGCGCCGAGGGCGAGCGGGCCGATCCCGTTCTCCTGCAGGACCTCTGCCGCCGGACGACGGACACCCGCGGCGTCCAGCACCTCCCCCTCGCCGCACGCCGCGAGGGCGAGCGCAGCCAGCGGGGCCAGGTCTCCCGAACAGCCGAGCGAGCCGTACTCGTGCACGAGCGGGGTGATCCCGGCGTTGAGCATGGCGGCGTACGCGGCGGCCGTCTCGGCGCGGACCCCGGTGTGCCCGCTGACCAGGGTGCGCAGGCGCAGCAGCATCAGGGCGCGGACCACCTCGGTCTCGACGAGGCCCCCGGCGCCGGCGGCGTGCGAACGGACCAGCGACAGTTGCAGCCGGTCCCGGTCGGCCACCGGAATGTGCCGGGTGGCCAGGGCCCCGAAACCGGTGCTCACCCCGTAGACCGGTGCGGAGGAGGCGGCCAGCTTCTCGATCGTGCGGCGGGCGGCGCGCACGGCGGCGAACGCCTCGTCGGTGACCTGGACGGCGGCGGCGCACCGGGCCACGGCCACGACGTCCTCGGGGGTCAGCAGCCCCGTTCCGACCTGGACGGGGGTGGTGCGGGAGGCGTGGTCGCTCATAGCCTCCAGAGGAGCATCGACCCGGCCCGTGGGGGCACCCCCGGACGGGCGATAGATGTCTGAGATACCGGACGCCGCGCCGACGGGTGCACGATGTGCGGGTGAGTCTCGTCCCTGCGGCCCGGCACGCCGTGGCGATCCTGCGTCACCTGGCCGCCCAGGCCGGGCCGGTGCCCGCGGCGGCGATCGCCCGCGATCTCGGGCTGCCGCGATCGACCACCTACCAGTTGTTGCAGGCCCTCGTCGACGAGGCGCTCGTGGTCCACCTGCCCGAGGAGCACCGGTACGGCCTCGGCCCGGGTGTGGTCGAACTCGGTTCGGCCTACCCGCGTCAGGATCCGCTGGCCCGGCTGGGCCGCCCGGTGCTGGCCTCGCTGGTCGATCGGGTCGGACACAGCGCGCACCTCGTCGTGCTGCACGGCCGGGAGGTCTTCTACGTCGTCGAGCAGCGCGCCCCGCGCCGACCCGGACTGGTCACCGACGTCGGCGTCCGGCTGCCCGCCCACCTGACCGCCAGCGGCCGGGCGATCCTGGCCCGCCTGCCCGCCCAACAGGTGCGCGCGCTCTACCCGGACGCCGCCTCGTTCGACACCAGGACCGGTCTGGGCCCGACCTCGCCCACCCAGCTGCGCCGGCTGCTCACCGAGACCCGGCGCCGCGGCCACGCGACCGAGAACGGCGAGGTGACCCGGGGTTTCGCCTCGGTGGCCGATTCCGTGCACGACCACACCGGGTACCCGATCGCCTCGGTGGCGGTCACCTTCGCGGCCGGCCCCGGCCCGGACGGCGCGGGGGGACAGGTGCCGGCCGACGAGCTGGATCGCCTGGTGACACAGATGAGATCGGCCGCCACCGAGGTGACCCGGCGGCTGGCCGGGCACCGGTGAGACCCACGGCGCGGGAGCCGGGACCACGCCGCGCTCCTGCGTGAACGCCTCGACGCTCGCCCGGATCGGATAGGCCGTAGGACCGGCACGCCCTACGGTGGGCCCATGGCGCTACGCGCAGGAATCGTGGTCACCGGCACCGAGGTCCTCACCGGGAGGGTCACCGACCGGAACGGTCCGTGGCTGGCCCAGCAACTCCTCGAGGCCGGTGTGGACGTCGGCCGGGTGCTGATCGTGGGCGACCGGGCGGGCGATCTGCGCGCCGCCCTGGCGCATCTCTACACCGACCACGACCTGATCATCACCACCGGTGGGCTCGGTCCCACCGCCGACGACATCACCGCCGCACTGGTCGCCGACTTCCAGGGGCGTCCCCTTCGCCTGGACGGCGATCTGCAGGACCGGATCACCGCCATCGTCGACCGGCTGCAGGCCCGGCACGGGCTTGCGATCGACCCGCAGGCGCGGGCCGAGGGCGTGCGCAAGCAGGCGACGGTGCCGCGGGGCGCCGTCGTCCTCGAACCCGTCGGTACCGCACCCGGTCTGATCGTGCCCGCCGGCGAGGGCCTGACGGGTCCGCCGGTGCTGGTTCTTCCCGGTCCGCCCGGTGAACTGCGCCTGATGTGGCCGACGGCGCTGGCCCACCCGGCTCTGCGCGTCGTCCTGGACCGGGCGACGGACCTGCGCGAGAGCACGATCCGGATGTGGCGGACCTCCGAACCGGATCTGGCCGCGACCCTGCGCCGGGTTGCCGGCCAGGTCCACGACCTGGAGATCTCCACCTGCCTGCGCGACGGCGAGGTGGAGGTCGTCTCCCGCTACGCGCCGCAGGCCCAGCGCGAGCACGACGCCCTGCGCCGCGCCCTGTCCGAGGACTTCGGCGACCGCCTGTTCAGTGACGACGGATCGACGGTGGACGACCTAATCGCCACCGGGATGCAGGAGCGGGGCTGGACCGTCGCCACGGCCGAGTCGTGCACGGGTGGCATGCTGGTCGCCCGCCTGACCGAGCGTCCGGGCTCGTCCGCCTTCGTCCGGGGCGCGCTGGTGGTCTATGACAACGCGGTCAAGTCGTCGCTGGCCGGGGTGGACGCGGAACTGCTCTCGGCCCGCGGGGCGGTCAGCAGGGAGGTCGCCGAGGCACTGGCCGCGGGCGCCCGCCGGGCGCTGGGCGCCGACGTCGGGGTCGGCATCACCGGGATCGCCGGGCCGGACGGAGGCACCGAGGCCAAGCCCGTCGGCACCGTGCACCTGTGCGTGGTCACCCCACAGACCTCGCGACACGTCGAACTGCACCTGCCCGGTGACCGCGACGGCGTGCGCCGACGCAGCGTGCTGGCCGCGATGCACGAGATCCGCCTGGCGCTGGCGGCGGACCGGGCTCAGTCCTCGCCCCACGCCTCGGCTATCGCGGCCGCCAACTGACCCGGCACTCCCCCGGTGGGGGCCGCCCCGAGGTGCACGCCGTCGTCCACCACCGTTCGGCCGGCCACCACGACCACGTCGACGTCGGCCGCGGAGGCCACCATCGGCACCTGGTCGGGGTGGGAACCCGCGGTGCGCACCGTGTCCAGCCGCAGGGCCACCAGGTCACACAGCGCGCCGACCTCGATCCGGCCCCCCTCCGGCCGGCCCAGCGCCGCGTGCCCGGCCGAGGTCAGGGCGGTGACGAGGTCGTCCATGGTGAAGTGACCGCGCCGGCCCGTGGCCAGCCGCTCGTGCAGCTCCAGGGCGCTCGCCTCGCCGAGCAGGTCGATCCTCGCGTGCTGGTCGCTGCCCAGACACAACGGCGACCCCGCCCCGGCCAGCCGCCGGGCCGGGCCGATGCCGTCGGCGAGGTCCTGCTCGGTGGTCGGGCAGAGGCAGGCCGCGGTGCCGCTGCCGCCGAGCAGCTCGATGTCCTGCCCCGTCAGGTGCGTGGCGTGGACGGCGGTCGTCGCCCGCCCGAGCACGCCGTGCTCGGCCAGCAGCCGGGTGGGAGTCACCCCGTACGCCGCCAGGCAGTCCCGGTTCTCGGCGGGCTGCTCGGACACGTGCACGTGCAGTGGACGGCGGCCGCCCGGCGACTCGGTGGCCCCGGCCACCACGCGCAGCTGGTCGGCCGGGACCGCGCGCACCGAGTGGATCGCCGCGCCGACCCGGAAGGCCTCGTCCTCCTCCTCGGCCATCATCGCCACCCGGTCGGCCCACCGATCGGCGTCTCCGTCGCCGAACCGGCGCTGCACCCCCTCCAGGGGAACGTCGATGCCGCCACGCAGGTAGCACGTGTCCAGCAGGGTGAGCCGCAGCCCGGCGCGACGTGCGGCCTCCCGGAGCGCGTGACCCATCTCGTTCGGGTCCGCGTATCGGGCGCCGCCCGGCCCGTGGTGCAGGTAGTGGAACTCCCCCACGCAGGTCACCCCCGCCAGCACCATCTCGGAGTACACGGCCGTGGCCAGGTCGAGAAGGGTCTGCGGCGTCAACCGTTCGGCGAGCGCGTACATGCCCCGCCGCCAGCTCCAGAAGGTGCCGCTGCGACCGTGGGTGCGTCCGCGCAGCGCTCGGTGGAAGGCGTGCGAATGGGCGTCGGCGAACCCCGGTAGCACCAGGCCGTCCAGGCGCACGTCGCCCGGTCGCGGCTGGACGCCCTGCTCCACGGTGATGATCCGGCCGTCCGCTCCGGCGGTGATCCGGACGCCGGGCCGCGGCCCGCCGGGGAGCCAGGCGAATCCGCACCACCAGGCCGTCTTCACCGGGTCGTCACCGGTGGGCGTCATCCGCCTACGAGCCCTCTCCCCAGGCGCGGGCGATCGCCGCCGCCAACTGACGCGGTACGCCTCCCGAGGGGGCCATCGCCAGGTGCTTGCCGTCGTCCACGACCGTGCGACCCGACACCACGACCACGTCGACGTCGCTCGCCCCGGCGACCATCGGCACCTGTTCCGGACGCGATCCGGCGGTGCGCAGCGAATCCGGCCGCAGGGCGACCAGATCACACAACGCGCCCACCTCGATCCGGCCGGCCTCGGGCCAGCCCAGCGCCGCGTGACCGGCCGGGGCGAGGGCGTTCACCAGCTCGCCGACGCTGAACCGGCCACGCCGACCGGAGACGAGCCGTTCGCGCATCTCCAGGGCGCGGGCCTCCCCCAGCAGATCGATCGTGCCGTGCTGGTCGCTGCCCAGACACACCGGGGAGCCGGCCTGGGCCAGGCGGCGCACCGGACCGATCCCGAGACCGAGGTCCTGCTCCGTGGTCGGGCAGGCGCAGACCGCCGTCGAGGTCGCCCCGAGCAGGGCGATGTCGTCCTCGGTGATGTGGGTGGCGTGCACGACCGTGGTGGACTCGCCGAGGACGTCGTGCTCGGCGAGCAGCTCGGCCGGCGTCATGCCGTAGACGGTGCGGCAGGCCTGGTTCTCCGTCGGATGCTCGGACAGGTGCAGGTGCAGCGGACGACGCCGGCCGTCCTCGCCGACGTCCGCGGCGACCACCACGGGCAGTTGCTCCACCGGGACCGCCCGCACCGACGGGATCGCGGCGGCCACCCGGAAGCCGTCGTCGTCGGTCATCATCGCCACCCGATCCGCCCACAGCTCGGCGTCGCCGTCGTCGAAACGGCGCTGCACCCCCTCCAGCGGGACGTCGATCCCGCCGCGCAGGATGCAGGCGTCCAGCAGGGTCATCCGCAGCCCGGCGATCTGCGCCGCCTCCCGCAGCACGTGACCCATCTCGTTCGGGTCCGCGTACCGGGCGCCACCCGGCCCATGGTGCAGGTAATGGAACTCGCCGACACAGGTCACCCCGGCCAGCACCATCTCCGAGTACACGGCGGTCGCCAGGTGCAGATAGGTGTCGGGCGAGAGCCGATCCGCCAACGCGTACATCCGGTCGCGCCACCCCCGGTAGGTGCCGCCGTCGGCCTGGGTGCGCCCGCGAAGCCCTCGATGGAAGGCGTGCGAGTGGGTGTTGGCGAACCCCGGCACCACCAGGTGGTCCAGCCGCACGTCGTCCGAGCGCGGCTCCACGTCCTGTTCCACCAGCGTGATCCGCCCGTCCGGGCCGGCCCCGACCCGCACCGCGGCGACCGGGCCGGACGGCAACCATGCCTGGGCGCACCACCACGTCCGGCTCGTCATCCCGCCATCCTGCCCGAGCCGGCGGGTTCTCACCGCGCGGCGATCGCCTCGTGCAGAGCGAGCACCCGTCTGGCGGTCTCGACGTGCAGGTTCTCGACCATCCGTCCGTTGTGGACGACGACGCCCCGGCCCGCCGCCATCGCCTCCTCGAAGGTGGCGATCAGGGTGCGGGCGTCCTCGACGGCCTCGGCCGACGGCGCCCAGACCTCGTTGCACGGCCCGATCTGCTTCGGATGGATCAACGTCTTGCCGTCGAATCCCATCTGCTCGCCCTGACGGCACTCGGCCAGGAATCCCTCGGCGTCCGAGACGTCGTTGAACACGCCGTCCAGGATGACCTTGCCCGCGGCGCGGGCACCGAGCAGGCACAGCCCGAGACCGGTCAACAACGGTGCCCGGCCGGGAACGTGCGCCGCGCGCAACTCCTTGGCCAGGTCGTTGGTGCCCATCACGAGGACGGCGAGACGCTCACTCGCCGAGGCGATCTGCGCGCAGTCCAGCATCGCCGCCGGGGTCTCGACCATCGCCCAGATGACGCTGTGATCGGGCGCGCCGGCCTTCTCCAGGGCCTTCTCGATCTCCTGCACGTGGACCGGCGAGGAGACCTTCGGGACGACGATCCCACCGGGACCGGCGGCCGCCGCCGCGGCGATGTCGTCGGCGAACCACGCGGTGTCCAGACCGTTGACCCTGATGGTCAGTTCCTTGCCGCCGTACTCGCCGGAGCCGACGGCAGCGCAGACCAGTTCCCGGGCGACCGGTTTCGCGTCCGGGGCGACGGAGTCCTCCAGATCGAGGATCAGCGCGTCGGCGTCCAGGGTCTTCGCCTTCTCCAGAGCCCGCTCGTTGGCGCCCGGCATGTACAGCACGCTGCGGCGCGGCACCAGATCCGTCATCGTCGTCCCTCTCAGTCCTCGAACCCGTAGGCGGCGGCCAGTTCCGGGTCGCGGGCGGCGAGCGCCCGGGCCAGATCGACCATCACCTGACACTGCTTGCAGGAGGCGTCGTCCTCCATGCGCCCGTCGATCATGACGGCGCCGGTCCCGTCCCCCATCGCCTCGATCACCCGCACCGCGTGGGCCACCTCGGCGGGCGCCGGCGAGAACACCTTCCTGGCGATCTCGATCTGCACCGGGTGCAGGCTCCAGGCCCCGACGCACCCGAGCAGGAAGGCGTTGCGGAACTGATCCTCGCAGGCCGTGACGTCCGCGATGTCACCGAATGGGCCGTAATAGGGGTAGATGCCGTGGGCGGCGCAGGCGTCGACCATGCGCGCGATCGTGTAGTGCCACAGGTCCTGCTGGAAGACCGTGCGTCCGGCGTCGTAGACCGGGCTGCCGTCGGCACCGGCCGGCGGGTCCTCGCGGACCAGGTAGCCCGGGTGGCCGCCGCCGACCCGGGTGGTCTTCATCCGGCGGTTGGCGGCCAGGTCGGCCGGCCCGAGCGAGAGGCCCTGCATCCGCGGACTGGCCCCGCAGATCTCCTCGACGTTGGCCACCCCGCGCGCGGTCTCCAGGATGGCGTGGATCAGGATCGGGCGGGTGAGCCGGGCGCCGGCCTCGAGCTGGGCCAGCAGCCGGTCGACGTAGTGGATGTCCTCGGCGCCCTCCACCTTGGGCACCATCACGACATCGAGCCGGTCGCCGATGGCCGGGATCAGCGTGGTGAGGTCCTCCAGCACCCAGGGCGAGTCGAGGGCGTTGATCCGGGTCCACAGCTGGGTCTGCCCGAAGTCGGTGGCACGGGCGATCTCGACCAGTCCGGCCCGGGCGGCCTCCTTGTTCTCCGCCTTGACCGCGTCCTCGAGGTTGCCGAGCAGGACGTCGACCTGGCTGGCCATCTTCGGCACCTTGGCGGCCATCCGGGCGTTCGACGGGTCGAAGAAGTGGATCATCCGGGAGGGCCGGAACGGGATCTCCCGCAGCGGCGTGGGAGCACCGACCGCCAGCGGCCGGTAGAAGTCCTTGGCTGGGCGCATGGCCGCCAGCCTAGGGTGGGCGCCGGCGCACCAGAGGTCGCGCGAATCACACCACGACCGCTCGTCCCCTCCTCGATCATCCGCGGCACGGTGGGTTCCGGGGTCACAGCACGTGACGAGACTGCGCGATGATCATCGCTACCCGTACCCCCGCGTGGCGGCATCGCGTTTGCTCACCGTCGTGGTTACCGTGGGTTTGGTGGCGGCACGGCACATGGTCGTGTCTCTGAGTGACGATCGGACTAGCGATGCCAGGGCTCTCCCCCGCCCGCTCGTGGACTCGCGTACCCGCCTGCGCGGCGGTGGCGCTCGTCGCCGTGACGTCGCTGTCGGGCTGCAAGGGGATCGACAAGTCCCAGTGGCGCGACATCAGCCTGCCGAGCATCGACACGAGCACCAGCACCAGCACTGCCGCCCGCGGCAGCACGGTGGGCCAGCAGAACCAGCAGGTCGACCCCTCGGACGACTCCGGAGTGATCGGTGGCGCACCGCGCGGCCACCGACGTTCCTCCACGGACACCGTCGCGGTCGCCACCGACCCGACCACCTGTTGGGTCCTGGTCGTCGACGGCGACTACAACCGTGGCTGTGGCAACACCACGGTCGACGACATGTATGGCACCAGCGCCGGCCGGGTCACCAAGCTGAGCGGCGGTGCACCGATCCTGCTCACCCTGAGGAACAGCACCGGGCACACGATCTCCAGCGGCCAGGTCGTCAGCGACGACCACTACGTGACCGTGCTCGGCTGACCCGGCTCGACCGCGGGCCCTCCTGGGCCGCCACGCCGCCATCGCGTTCCCCCGGTCAGGGGTACGGAGAGTGCGCATTGCCCATTTCAGGGCTACACGGGATACCGTCCTGCGCGTGGCTGTGATTCTGCTCGTGGAGGACGACGCCGGGATTCGCTCGGCGCTCACCCGCGCGTTGACTGAGCGTGGCCATGCCGTGACGTGGCAGCCTGCCGGGCTGCCGGGCCTGCAGGCCGTCATCGACGAACGACCCGACGTGGTCCTGCTCGACCTCGGCCTGCCCGACGTGGACGGCGCCCAGGTGCTGACCATGATGCGCGCGGTGAGCGACGTCCCGGTGATCGTGGTGACCGCCCGGGAGGACGACGCCGACGTCGTCAAGGCTCTGGACGCCGGGGCGGACGACTACGTCGCCAAGCCCTTCGGCGCCGACCATCTCGAGGCCCGCATCCGCGCCGTCCTGCGCCGCAGCGCGGGCCAGCGCAGCGAGGGACCGATCACCGTCGGTGACCTGGTCGTCGACCCCCGCACCCGATCGGCCAGTCTGGCCGGACGCCCGCTGGAGCTGTCCCGCAAGGAGTTCGATCTGCTCTACGCGCTCGCCCAGCGCACCGGCGAGGTGGTCAGCAAACGCGAGCTGCTCGCCGAGGTGTGGCGTCAGCCCTACGGAGGCGGCGACCGGACCGTGGATGTCCACCTGTCCTGGCTGCGCCGCAAGCTCGGAGAGACCGCGGCCGAGCCGAGGTACCTGCACAGCACCCGCGGCGTGGGGGTCCGCCTGGCTGCTCCGGGCAGCGAGTGAGGTAGCGGCCGGTGCGTCGTCGCCTCGCCGTCCTCGTCGCCGCCACCACGTCGGCGGTCGTCATCGCCTTCCTGTTCCCGCTGTCGCTGATGCTCCGCTCCCTCGCCGAGGAACGGGTGCTGGCCGGATCCGCCGAGCGCGCCAACCTGGTCCTGTCGATCGCCGCCGCCTCTGCTCCGGACGCCCTGGACGACAACCTGACCACCTACTTCGAGCACACCGAGCAGCCCCCGGGCACGATCACCACCCTCTATCTGCCGATCGGCGCGGTCTACGGCCGGCCGGTGCTGGACGATCCGGGGGTCACCCAGGCGCGCACCACCGGGCGGTCCTCCCGCCGGAGCGTGGACGGCGGGATGGTCACCTACCGGGTCGCCAGTGCCCAGGGTGGCGTCTTCGTCGCCCGCGACGAGGTGGACGACGCGAATCTGCACCGCGGGGTGCTGCGCTCCACGCTGATCGTGGCCGGACTGGGCATCGTGCTGCTCGGCCTGGCGGTGGTGTCGGCCGACCGGCTCGCCCGCCGGATCAGCGAACCCCTGCAGGAGGTGGTCGACGCCGCCGAGGCGATGCGCGAGGGCAGCCTCGATCTGCGGGTCACCGAGACCGGGATGCCCGAGGTGGTCACCCTGGCCCGTGCGCTGAACCGGCTGGCCGAACGGGTCGGGCGGCTGCTGGCCGCGGAGCGCAACGCCGTGGCCGACCTGTCCCACCGGTTGCGCACCCCGGTCACCGCTCTGCGTCTTGACACAGAGATGATTTCCGATCCGGACGTCGGTGAGCGGCTGCGAACCCACATCACCCAACTCGAGCGCACCGTCGACGCGATCGTGCACGATGCGCGCCGGACCAGCCGGACCGACGCCGTGGGCGCCTGCGACGCGGCGAAGGTGGTGCGCGAGCGGGTGGACTTCTGGTCGGCACTGGCCGAGGAGCAGGGCCGACCGCTGCGCACCGCGGTACCGGATCGGCCGCTGATGGCCAAGGTCGCCGCCGGCGACCTCACCGATGTGGTGGACGTCCTGCTCGACAACGTCTTCGCCCACACCGAGGACGGCGTGCCGATCGAGGTCTGGGTGGTGCCCAGGGCCGACGGGGCGATCGTGCTGACCGTCGAGGACGGCGGTCCCGGGCTCCCGGCGGGGGACATCGTCTCCCGGGGCAGCTCCGGCGCCGGATCCAGCGGCCTGGGCCTGGACATCGCCCGGCGGGCCGCGATGGCCTCCGGCGGCTGGCTCGAACTGGGCCAGTCCCGCCTCGGCGGCGCCCTGGTGCGGGTGGTCCTCGGAGCGGCCGCCGAGTAGGGCGGACGACGCCCAGGGCCGCCCCAGGGGGCGCTAGTAGGGGCCGAACATGGTTGAGGTTGGTTTGACCGGACAATGAGCGTGCCTTCACGGCGGTCGACCCAGACTCACCGGGTGCCTCACTCGAATCGTCATGCCCAGCACCGCCTCACCCCCCGCGATCGCGATCGGACCCGCCGTCTGGTGACCATGATCACCGGCGGCATCACGCTCGGAACGGCCGCCGCGGTCGGCGCCACGATGGGCCTGGCCGCCGAGGCCACCGCGCAGCGCGACGCCGAGCGGGCCGCCCTGCAGACCCAGCAGGCCCTGGAGGCCCAGCAGTCCCTGGCCATGGCCCCGGGGGCGGACCAGGTCGAGATGGTCGACCCGACCCCGACGACGAGCGCCTCGAAGACACCGGCGTCGGCGTCTGCCAGGAAGAGTCCTGCAACGAGCAGATCCACCCGGGCGAGGACCACCAAGACCACCAGCACCAAGACCACCACGAGCACCAAGGCCACCAGCACCAAGGCGACCAGCACCAAGGCCGCCGGCGCCACGGCGGCCAAGCCCACGAG
This sequence comes from uncultured Actinomycetota bacterium, assembly GCA_963750395.1. Taxonomy (GTDB): domain Bacteria; phylum Actinomycetota; class Actinomycetes; order Actinomycetales; family Kineosporiaceae; genus JADJPO01. The sequence continues at coordinate 207,753 of CAVVQM010000009.1, forward strand.
CAGCACGACGAAAGCCACCTCGGCGCCGGCCCCCACCACCAGCACGGCGACCCAGGCCCCCACCAAGACCGCCACCCAGGAGCCGGCGCCACCGACCACCTCGGAGCCGGCACCGGCACCGACGAGCGGTTCCTGACGCTGGTCGTGGACACCGGATACGCCCACGCGACCTGGACGGCGTGGAGCACGTACGTCTTTCTCGGCGTCTCCGAGGCACCGGCGCTGACCGCCGCACGCGACCTGACCGAGCGCCTCATGGCCGAACTCGACATGGCGATCAGCAGATTCCGCGACGACTCCGACCTGATGCTCGCCAACGCGCGGTCCGGGCGCTGGACCGACGTCGGCGACTGGCTGGTGGAGGCCACCGCGATCGCCCTGGCCGCCGCGCGGGACAGCGGCGGCCTGGTCGACCCGACCCTGGGCCGGCACCTCGCCGCCCTGGGGTACGACGACGACCTCGACGCCGTCCGCGGCCGGGGCGACGCCCCGCCCCGCGACCCCGACCCCGCGGACCTGCCCGCCCTCCCGCCGCCGACCGCGGCCTGGAGACGGGTGCGCACCGAACCCGGCCGGGTCCTGGTGCCGGCGGGCAGCGCCCTCGACCTGGGCGCGACCGGCAAGGCGTTCGCCGCCGACCGGATCGCCGCCGCCGTCGCAGACCGGGTCGGGACGGACTGCATCCTGAGCCTCGGCGGTGACGTCGCGACCGCGGCCCGACCCGGCAGCACCGCCGAGCATCCCTGGCGGATCGCGGTCAGCGAGCGCCCGCGCGAGCCCGTCTGCCAAGTGATCACCGTGCCGCGAGGGGGCGTCGCGACGTCCACCGTCATGCATCGAACGTGGACACGGGACGGACGCACCCTGCATCACCTGCTCGATCCGGCGACCGGCCTGCCGGTTCGGCGGACCTGGCGCACCGCGACGGTGCGTGCGCAGACCTGCGTGGCCGCGAACACCGCCTCGACCGCGGCGCTCGTGCTCGGCGAGGGGGCCGAGGACTGGCTCACCGCCCGCGCTCTGGACGCCCGCCTGGTCGACCGCCGGGGTAGCGTGGTCACCGTCGGGGACTGGCCCGAGGACGTGCCGGCGACATCGCCGAATCGTGCTGAGGAAGTCGCCTGATGCTGCTCTGGTTGGCCAACCGCGGGACGGGTGTCGTGCTGGTCGCCGTCCTGACATTCGCCACGGTCCTCGGGGTGCTTGTCCACCGCCCGGGCCGGGTCGCGCCGCTGGCCGCGGTTCGCCACCCAGAGACTCCACCGGGACATCTCGCTGCTGGCGACCCTGCTGCTGGTGGTGCACGCGGCGGCGGCGGTCGTCGACGAGTTCGTCGATCTGCGCTGGTACCACGTGCTGGTGCCGATCGGCGGCGAGTACGTCGCCAAGGAGCGGCTGCCCCTGGTCCTGTCCGCCCTCGCCACGGTGTGCTGGGCGCTGGTCGTGTCCACCAGCCTGGTGCGCAGCAGGATCCCGGCACGGATGTGGCGACCGATCCATCTGCTCGCCTACGCGGCCTGGGCCCTCGGCGTGGTGCACGGCCTACTGATCGGCACGGACGCCCGGACCTGGTGGGGCCTGGGCGTCAATCTGGCCAGCGCGGCGGTGGTCGCCCTCGCGGTCCTCGTCCGGTTGGCGACCCTGCGCGCGGAACGCCGCGCGAGGCGGTCCAGCACGCGATGACCGGCGCATGACGGCCCCGCAGGACACCCGGACCCGCGCGGGCCTTCCGGCGCCCCGCGCCGTGCCGGCCGGCAGCGCCGGCGCGGTCGGGGTGATCCCCGGGCCCCGTCTGTTGTCGGGGGTCACCGACGGACCGGGCATCGCCGCCCACCGCGCCCGTTGGCCGCAGCCGGCGCGTCGGTCTGCCGATGAGCTCGTCGCGCTGACGGCGGCGCGCAGGCTGCGCGGCCGCGGCGGGGCGGGCTTCCCCTTCTCCCGCAAGCTGTCCACCGCCGCTGGCCTCCGGGCCGGCGCCGGACCGTCGTGGTGAACGCGGCGGAGGGTGAACCGGGCAGTGCCAAGGACAGCGCGCTCATGCTCACCGCTCCGCATCTGGTGCTGGACGGGGCGGAGCTGGTCGGCCCAGGCTCTGGGCACCGGTGAGGTCGCACGTCGTGCTGGCCACGAGCGGCGCGGCCTGCTCGCCCCGGTCCGTGATGGCCGCGATCGCCGAGCGGGCCGGGCCGGTCGGGCTTCACCGCCGACCCGACCCAGCGGCGGCTTCGTCGGCGGTCAGGCCCGCGCCGTGGTCGAACTGCTCTCCGGACGTGCGAACCTCCCGGTGACCTCCTGGGCGCCGGAGGCGGTCAGCGGCGTGCCAGAACCGGCCGACCCTGCTGTCGAACGCGGAGACGTTCGCCCAGGTCGCGGTACTGGCCGCGCTCGGGCCGCAGGAGTACGCCCGGTACGGCACCGCCGGTGAACCCGGCACCACGCTGCTCACCCTCGGTGGGGACGGCCCCACGGGGGTCGTCGTCGAGGTGCCGTTCGGGACGGGTCTGGCGGACGTGCTGGCGGCGTGCGGTTTCGCCACCGACGGGCCCACGCTGGTGGGCGGCTACCACGGGACCTGGTTGACGCCGGAGCAGGTGAGCGGGCACCTGGTGAGCCACGCCGACCTGGCCCGCAGCCAGGCCACGCTCGGCGCCGGCGTGGTGCTGCCGACGACCGCCGGCGCCTGCCCGGTGCAGCTGACCTCGCAGGTGGTCGCCTATCTGGCCGGCGAACGGGCCGGCCGGTGCGGGCCCTGCACCAACGGATTACCGGCGCTCGCCGACGCCTGTGCCGCCCTGGCCGCCGGACACGCCTCGGAGCGGACCTGGACCGTCTCGACGAGCTGGTCGGCCTGCTGCCCGGGCGCGGCGCCTGCGCACACCCGGACGGCGACGGTCCGGCTGGTCCGTTCGCTGCTGCGTGCCTTCCCCGCCGAGGTCGCGACCACCTGACCGGGCCGTGCTTCGATCGGCAGGCCCGCTCCCGACGCCTTCTGGAGCCGGCGGACCTCGATGAGCTGGACCCGGTCGATGAGCTGGACCCGGGCATGAGCGAGCGACCGCCGACCCCGGCCGGATCACCGCGCTGGTGCCCCGGATCGAGCAGACCGGGTCGATCCCGGACCTGGGGGTCAGCCGCCCGCCCGGCGCCGGCGGCGCGCCCGCAAGACGCTGCGCGTGGACTGGCCGAGCTGCAAGGCCCACGGGCTGTGCCACGAACTGCTCCCGGAGCTGATCGGGTTGGACGAGTGGGGATACCCGGTGGTGGCCGCCTCCGGCGTCCCCTCAGCCCGCATGGACGACGCGAAGCGCGCGGTGGCCGCCTGCCCCACCCTGGCGCTGCGTCTGGTGGACCCACCCGGGCGCTGAGCCCCGCGCGCGTCGGCGGCCGGTGCTCCACCGCCCCAATTGCGAGCCCGTCGCAACAGGGTTAGGTTCGCCGTAGTCCGCGACCTCGGTCGCCCACCCACCGCCGAGGGGGTCCAGACCCATGCACGTGCCCGATGGATTCATCGATCTACCGGTGTCGCTCGGCGCCATGGGGGTCGCCGGCGCCGCCATCGCGGCCAGCCTGGCCGGCGCCAGGCGCGAGCTCGACGACCGCACTGCGCCGATGGCCGGCCTGGTCGCGGCCTTCGTGTTCGCGGCCCAGATGATCAACTTCCCGGTCGCCGCCGGCACCAGCGGGCACCTGCTCGGTGGGGTGCTCGCGGCCGTCCTGGTGGGGCCGTTCACCGGGGGCGCTGTGCATCGCCGTCGTCCTGCTGGTCCAGTCGCTGCTCTTCGCCGACGGTGGGTTGACCGCCCTCGGGGTCAACGTGACCAACATGGCCGTCATCGGCGTCGGCGTGGGCTACCTGGTCTACCTGCTGCTGGCCAGGGTGCTGCCCAAGACCGCCGCCGGGGTGAGCACGGCCGCCGGGCTGGCCGCCTTCCTGTCCGTTCCCGCCGCCGCACTCGGCTTCGCGCTCTTCTACGAGATCGGCGGCACCGTCGGACATCCCGATCGCCACCGTCGCCGGGGCGATGGTCGGTGTGCACCTGCTGATCGGCATCGGCGAGGGCCTGATCACCGCGGCCACCGTGGCCAGCGTGCTCGCCGTCCGACCCGACCTGGTCCGGGGAGCGATGCACCTGCGCCGCCCCCTCGAACTGCGCACCGATCCCGCAGCCCTGCCGCACCCCCGCCTCGCCGGCGATCGCGCAGACCCCCGATGCGTGATCGACGATTCGTCCTCGCCGCGCTCGCGATCGCGCTGCTCGTCGCCGGAGGGCTGAGCCTGTTCGCCAGCAGCTCGCCCGACGGACTGGAGAAGGTCGCCGCCGACACCGGGTTCGCCGACAGCGCGGCCGGACGGCGCGACCTCGGGCTCGCCGCTGGCCGACTACCAGGCGGGGTTCGTCGACGGCGCCCTTCGGGCAGACCCTGGCGGGCGTGATCGGCGTGCTGGTCACGCTGGCGCTGTTCTACGGGCTGGTCCGGCTGCTGCGCCGGCGCCAGCCGACCCGCTGAAACCCGGCACCAGGAATCCGTACCCTGAGATGTCCACCGGTCATGCCCACCGTCTCCACGTCGCGAGGGACACCCTCGTGCACCGACTCGGCGCCCAGTGCAAACTCGTGGCGGCGCTGGTGTTCATCGTCACTGTCGTCCTCACGCCCGCGCACCAGGTCTGGGCCTTCGCGGGCTACGCCGCCCTGCTTCTCGCGGTCGCGCTCAGTGCCCGGATCCCGCTTCCCCTGATCGCGCGCCGGATGCTGGTCGAGGTGCCGTTCGTGCTCTTCGCCCTGGCCATGCCCGTGCTCACGCCGGGTCCGCGGATCGAGGTGCTCGGGGTGTCCCTGAGTGTGGCCGGCCTGTGGTCGGCCTGGAACGTCCTGGCCAAGGCCACCCTGGGCGTCGTGACCTCGATCCTGCTCGCCGCCACGACCGATCTGCGGGCGATGCTGCTCGGGCTGGACCGCCTCGGCATGCCGACCCTGATCGTGCAGATCATCACCTTCATGGTCCGCTACGCCGACGTGATCGCCGACGAGCTCCACCGCATGCGGATCGCCCGCATCGCAAGGGGTTTCGAGGCTCGCGACATCCGTCACCTGCCGGTGGTGGCGCGCTCGGCCGGGGCGCTGTTCATCCGCTCCTACGAGCGCGGGGAGCGGGTGCACCTGGCGATGCTCTCCCGCGGATACACCGGGCGGATGCCCTGGTGGCGCGCCGAGGTGCGCGGGCTGCCGCCCGCAGCCGCCCGATGCCGCTGCCGTGGTCGCTGACAGCTGCCATGAGCCCGGCCCGCCGCGGCGCATCAGCCCTCGCGAGCAACGGGCGACCGCGTGCCGTCACTGCAGATCGACGGAGCTCGCCTACGCCTACCCGGACGGGCACCAGGCGCTCTTCGGCGTCGGAGCTGAGCGTCGCCGCGGGCGAGCGGGTGGCCCTGCTGGGGCCCGAACGGCGCCGGCAAGACGACCCTGGTGCTGCACCTGAACGGCATCCTCACCCCGGGTCGGGGCCGGGTCCGGGTGAGCCGAGCTGGAGGTCGCCGAACCCCATCTGCGAGAGATCCGCCGCCGGGTCGGGGTGGTCTTCCAGGACCCCGACGACCAGTTGTTCATGCCCACCGTGCGCGACGACGTCGCGTTCGGTCCCGCGAACCTCGGGCTGCGCGGCGCCGAACTCGACGAGCGGGTGGACCGCGCCCTGGCCCAGGTCGGGCTGCTGGACCTGGCCGACCGGCCCCCGCACCACCTGTCCTTCGGGCAGCGTCGGCGGGCCGCGGTCGCGACGGTGCTGTCGATGGACCCGCGAGGTCCTGGTGCTCGACGAACCCTCGAGCAACCTCGACCCGGCCAGCCGTCGCGAACTGGCCGAGGTGCTTCGCCGACTCGACGTGACCGTCCTGATGGTCACCCACGATCTGCTCTACGCCCTCGAACTGTGCCCCCGCGCGGTGATCCTGTCCGGCGGGGTGGTCGTCGCCGACGGCCCCACGCCGGAATTGCTCGGCGACGCCGCGTTGCTCGCCCGCCACCGCCTCGAACTGCCCTTCGGCGTCGACCCCGCGCTGCTGTCCGGGGTGCGCACGGGGTCCGACGCCATGTGAAAGCTGCCGGGAAGGGGTGGCTCACGGCGCCCGGGCGGGCGGAGACTACGACCATGCAGAACCCCGACGTCCACAACGCGGCAAGCGCGGCCTCCGACTCCGCCCCCGTGGAGTGGGGTGCCCGCCTCGGCTACGCCGCCAACGGCCTCATCCACCTGCTCATCGCCTTCATCGCCACCCGGATCGCGCTCGGGGGTGGGGGCGGGGAGAGCGCCGATCAATCCGGCGCCCTGGGCACCCTGAGCCGCCAGCCCCTGGGACGGGTGCTGCTGTGGGTGACGTTGGCCGGTTTCGTCCTGCTGGCGATCTGGCAGGTCACCGAGGTGGTGACCCGGCGGCACGAGACCGCTGACCGGTTCAAGGCAGCGGCCAAGGCGATCGTCTACGCCGCGCTGGGCTGGACCGCGTTCACCTTCGCCCGGGGAGGGCGCTCCGACTCGGACCAACAGACCAGGGACTTCACGGCCACGCTGATGCAGCAGCCCGGCGGTCAGATCGCGGTCGGCGCGGTCGGCGTCGGCATTGTGGCCGTGGGTGTGTACCACGTCTACAAGGGCTGGGCACGCACGTTCCTGGAGGACCTTCGCGAGCATCCCGGCAGGTTCGCAGAGACCGCGGGGCGGGTCGGCTACATCGCCAAGGGCGTGGCCCTCGCCGTGGTCGGCGGGCTCTTCCTCGTCGCGGCGGTGACGCACCAGTCGGGCAAGGCAAGCGGTCTCGACGGGGCGCTTCGCGCACTCCGCGAGGCCCCCTTCGGCCAGGTCCTGCTCATCGCGGTCGCCCTGGGCCTGGCGGCGTACGGGATCTACTCCTTCGCCCGTGCCCGCTTCGCCCGGGTCTGAGTCCCCGGCGTGACGGTCTCGGGCCCGGCCTGTGGATCACGCCGGAGGTAGTTCCAGGCGAGGAGCGCGCACACCACGCCGTTCAGCAGGCCCGCGACCAGGTCGGTGATGTGATGCATGCCGCGGTAGAGGCGGCCGTAGAAGACCAGGATCGGCATCAGAGCGCACAGCCCGACGAGCAACCATCGCAGCACGGGCCTGCGGACCCGAAGGGACAGGAGCAGGAACGAGGTGTAGAGCGCCGTCGTCGCGCTCTCGTGACCGCTGGGATAGCTGGTGGTGGGCGGCGAGTCATCGAGCATCTCGACGGTCGGTCGGTCTCGACCCACGACGTAGGCCGCGGTGACGAAGACGATCGACTGCATGAGGATCGCCAGCAGGGGAATGATCGCCATCCACCAGCGCCTGGTCGCCACCCACAGCGCCAGGCAGACGGCGACCCCCACCCCGATGATCACCGGGGTGCTGCCGATCAGGGAGAAGTACTGCGAGATCGTGTTCCAGGTCGCGGTCCGCTCCCCGGCGACGGAGTCGTTGACGTATTCCTCCGACTGGGCCAGTCCCTGCAGAGGTCCATGGACCAGAAGCCAGCCGAACACCACGATGACCGACCACAGGCCGATCGCCGGGACGACTGCGCGCATCACGACGTCACGGAACGCCTCGCGGACGCGGGGCCGGCTGGGGTCGCGGTCGTAGCGCGTGAGGAATGCCATGTCAGCGGTGTCCCGACTCGGCCGAGGGTCCGACCCGGCGATCGAGGGCATCGGTCGTCTCCGAGCGGACGGGCGTCACCGTCGGCGGCCTCCAGCCCAGATAGCCGGCATACGAGGCCAGCACCAGGCCGCCGCCGAGCAGCACCCCACCGGCGACGTCGGTGGGGTAGTGGACCCCGAGGAACACCCGGTCACAACAGGTCAGGACGACCCACAGGACGGCCGCCACGATCGCGACCCGACGGGCCGCCAGCGACAGCAGTGGCCAGAACAGGAGCGTCAAGGTCGTGGCGATGATGGTCGCGTTCGTCGCGTGACCGGACGGGAAGGAGTAGCCCGGCGACTGCGACACCGGGTCGTCGAGGACCGGCCGCGCCCGCTGGACGAGGTTCTTCAGACCGATCGCCAGCAACCAGCCGACCAGCATGGTGAGGAACGCCCAGGAGGCGCGGGCCGGGTCGCCCAGGCGTCGCCAGGCGAGCAGGCACGCCGGCGCCGCGACGACCAGATAGGCGACGAGTGGCTCGCTGATCTGCTGCCAGAACAGCAGCAGGCTCCGGAGATCGGGATGAGCGCGAGTCACCCCCGTCGCGTCGACGATCAGGTTCTCGTCGAGCCGGACGAGCGGGTCGAACTTCACCCGGATCAGGTAGGCGAGCGTGGTGACCAGGAAGGCGACCGTGACGGCGTAGCCGGCAGCGCGGCTGAGGCGCCGGAGCCGAGCAGAGACCACCGGTTGCATGGCGTCCTGATCCCCCTCGATCGTGTGATACCCCGGGGCGAAGTCGCGACAGCATGCTACCGCCGAAGGGTTGCGTGGTGTGTGGGCGATACGGCTTCCGTCGAGATGAAGCCCCGTCGCCTTGGGGATAGCCTGCAGGTGAGTGGTTGGCCGGACCTGGAGGGTACCCAATGGCAGACCTGTTCCGCCGCAAGGATCTTCAGCATCTGACCGAACATCGTCAGGGCCCTGTCGTCTCGATCCTGCTGCCGACCCACAGAACGCCCGGTGATGCCGAACGGGGAGACCCGATCCGACTGAAGAACTGTCTGGACGAGGCCGAACGCCGCCTGATCGCGCTCGGCCTCCGGACGCCGGAGGCGAAGTCGATCCTGGAGCCCGGCCGTGACCTCCTGCCCGACGCCCGGTTCTGGAGCCATCAGGGCGAGGGACTGGCGGTGTACCTGGCACCCGGCTGGTCCAGGGTGCACCGACTGCCCATCGTCGTACCGGAGATGGTGCTCGTGGCGGATCGCTGTCACGTCAAACCCCTGCTCGACCTGCTGTTCTTCGACCGTCGCTTCTTCGTGCTCGCATTGAGTCAGAACGACGCGCGGCTGTTCGAGGCGTCCCGGCAATGGGTCCACCCGGTCGACCTCGGCGACACCCCCCGAAGTCTGGCGGAGGTCATCGCCTACGACGACCTGGAGAAGCAGCAGAACCTGCACGTCGCGGGTCGCGGCGGCAGCGGGGCGCGCGCCGTCTTTCACGGACACGGCCGCGGCGACGAGGTCGACCGGGTGCTGATGGAACGCTGGGCCCGGGCCGTGAGCCGGGGCGTGGAGCAGACACTGGCGGGAGAGCGCGAGCCGCTCGTCCTCGCCGGTGTGGCGGCGCAGCAGGCGCTGTTCCGCGCCACCACCCGCTATCCCCAGGTGCTCCCAGAGGGGATAGAGGGAAACCCCGAACAGCTCAGCGACGCGCAGCTGCAGGAGCGGGCCTGGGCGATCGTCGAACCTCTCGTCGCCAAGGACCGGGACGCCGCCGCGGCACGCTATCTGGAGGCGGCCGGGCGCGGCGACGGTGCCGCATGGGACGTCGCGGACGTCGTCCGGGCGGCCGTCGAGGGCCGTGTGGACCAGCTCTTCGTGCCGGCCGGTCACCAGGTCTGGGGCACCGTCGACGAGGCGACCCTCCATGTCACTCGCGTTGGTGCAGAAGGTGTCGAGGGCACCGAAGACCTCCTGGACAGGGCCGCGGTCGAGACCCTGCACGCCTCGGGCACCGTTCACGTCGTCCCGATGGAGCAGGTTCCCGGGCCCGGGCCCGCAGCCGCGCTGCTGCGGTACTGAGCTCGACCCCGGATCGGGTTCACCGGAATCGTTCCAGGGGCGTCGAAGCGGCGCCGGACGAAGGACGATCGTCACCACCGACCGCTGGCACCGTCGGTCTAGCCTGAAGGGTGCAGCCGGGGAGGTCGGCGATCATGACTCTTACGAATGGGCCCACTCCCGCGACGATGCCCGGTGACTCCGCGCCACGTGGCGCGAAACCGCCCGGTCGGGTGGTGAGCATCCGCAAAGCCGTTGTCCTGGCGGTGATCGCGGCGGTCCTGACCGGTCTGCTCAGCGCGGCCGCGACGACCCTGATCACCAGGGGCCAGGTCGACGATCTGGAGGCCCAGGTGGGCACGCTCACGTCGAGGGTGTCCGGCCTGACCGAGCAGGTCGACGGGCTCGCCGCGGACAAGGAGGGCCTGACCGCTGCGGCGGGTTCGAGCCGCGCCGAGCTCGAGGCCCTCACCCGGCAGAACGCCGAGCTGCGCGCCCAGCTCGAGGGGGCGGCGTCCGAGGAACCGCCCGTCGCCGAGGTCTCCTACGACGCGGTGGTCAAGGCGGACACTTGGTTCCTGCACGAGGGGACGGGCGCGTTCCTGCTCATCGTCGATGTGACCGTGACCAACCCCGACGCGGACAGGGATGCGTACTTCTCGCCCTACGACTTCAGGCTCAAGGGTCTGGATGGCACCGTGTACCCGCTCATCGACCAATCGCCGGTCGCCTCCCAGCCACGCTTCCTATCAGGGGTGTCGGATCTGCCGGGCGGACGGATCCAGGTGGGGAGCCAGGGGCTGGCACCGGCGGAGACGATCAAGGGATCCCTGGTCTTCTACGTCCCCAAGCCGGTGCAGAAGTTCTCGATCACCTATCGCGGCCAGACATCCGCGCTCGGCCTGTGACGCACCTCGGGATCGCGTCCTGAACGCCCTGCCGCCATGCCGGCTCAGCCCTGAGCGCGTTCGCCTCGCGCGGCCTTGTCCACGATCGTCGCGATCCGCCGCCCGCGGGTGTCCTGCCGCACCGCGCTGATCACCCACCACAACATCGCCTTGCGTGCGCTGGCCGGAAACCCCTCCCACGCCAGGCGCGCAACGGCGTCCGCATCCAGCGCGTCGGCGAGGTCGTCGGGTTCGACGAGGTCCTCGACCGGGTCGAGGATCGTCCACCAACCGTTCGCCCTGGCGACGTCGACGGCGCGGCGCCCGGCCTCGCTCATCAGGCCGGCAGCCTCCAGGTCCGCCACCCGCTGCCGGTTCAGGCGGGTCCAGGTGCTCTTCGGCCTGCGACGGGTGAACATCTGCAGGCCCCGTTCCTCGTCGAGCGGGCTGACGGTCGAGTCGATCCAGCCGAAACAGATCGCCTCCTCGACCGCGTCGGGATACGGACAGGCCGGCCGCCCGGTCGCCGCCCGCCAGGAACACAGCCAGACACCGGGGACGAGGGCGTGGTTCCCCTCGAGCCAGGCACGCCACTGCGCCCGGGTCTGCGCGTGGTAGATGGGGTAGCCGAACTTCCACGTCGCCGGATGGTCCGACGATGACGCAGGGACGCTGGACATCACCGCCGAGCTTAGCCCGGAGGCGTCCGCGGCGGCTCGGCCCGGCCGGTGCCCGCCCGCGAGGCCGAAGGACCCGACCGCTGTGGGGCGATGACGGGGCATGATGGAGTGGTGGAACGTCAGGTCCTGGCACCTGCGGAACATCTGCGGTACGGCGGGCTCTACTCACCCCCCGATCGCCGGTGATCGTCGACGTTCCCCCGATCGCTGCCCTGTTGGTCGACGGCACCGGCGAGCCGGAACGCAGCCTGCCCTGGGCCGAGGCGGTCGACGACCTGCGGGCCGCCGAGGACGCCGCGGGCCGCGGCGTCGTGCCCGCTCCGCTGGAGATGCTGCACCGCGGCGGCGTCGACTGGACCCTGCTCGTCATCGTCCCCGAGGCCACGGCCCGCCGGTACGCGGGGGCCGGCGCCGGCAGGGTGCGCAGCGGGCGACTCCAGGAGAACTGGGCCGCCCAGTTGCTGCACGCGGGCGAGGACGAGTCGCGCGAGGACGCCCTGATGCGCCTCGACCGATTCATCCATGGCTGTGGCTACCGCCCCGAGGGGCCGCTGCACGAGATCATCCTGGACACCGGGGACCGTCATCGGCGTGTGCTTCGCCGGGCCGTACGCAACACTTGAGGCGATGCGCCGTCTCGGAGCCCTCCTGCTCATCCTCGCCGGCCTCGCGGCGGCCGCCCTCCTCGGCGACGACCTCGCCCGTCGCGGCGTCGAGTCGCGCGTCGCCGCCCAGCTGGCGGCCAACGAGGGCCTCGACGCCGACCCGGCCGTGCACATCGCCGACCGGCCGTTCCTGCTCGCCGCGGCGTCCGGCGAGTTCGACGAGGTGCGGGTGTCCGCCCCAGACGTGACGACGCAGGGGGTGTCCCTGCGGTTCGTGCAGACCACGCTGAACGGCGTCCACTTCTCGCCGGGCGAGGTGATCGGGGGCGGCCCGGCGAACCTGCGGGCCGACCGGGTCACGGTGGAGGCGCTGCTGACCTACCCGGAGCTGACCGCGCTGCTGCGCTCGCAACTGGACGACCAGGGGGTCACCTGGGGGAACGAACCCGTCGTGACGGCCGGCGAGGCGGGGGGCGTGCAGGTCGCCGGGGGCGTCGAGATCGCCGGGCTGTCGATAGATCTGGCGTTGCCGATGCAGATCGAGATCACGGACGGGAGGCTGAGACTGAGCACCGCGCCCGGCGACGACGCGGCCGCTCAGATTCCCGCGCGGATCGATCTCAGCCTGACGATCCCGGACCTGCCCTACGGCTTGACGGTCGACGAGGTGCGCTCCGAACCGGACGGTGTGCTCCTGATCGCGACCGGGGCCGATGTGTCGATCGACGGCTGACGGGGTTTCGCGTCCCACCACAGCGTCACCATGCGACGCGGTTCCGGCGGCCCCAGCGCGGCCATCGCCTCCGCGATCTCGCCGTCGCGCTCGGCGGGTAGGCAGAGCCGGATCCGCGCCAGTTCGACCTGTCGTCGCGGGCTCAGCCGGGTCCGCCTCGAGTGCTCGGCGGCCTCGTCGGTCCACGCCCTGGCCCGGACCGGCAGGCCGGCCTCGATCAGGACGGCGCGCGCGTCGTCCGCGGTCGGGCCGCCGGGACGGTCCAGGCCCCAGAAGTGCTTCCAGAGCCCGGCCAGGTGCGACAGGGGATGTCGCTCGGGCAGTTCGAGGACCACACGCCGGCGGGCGTGGGCGGTGGCGGCCAGGGCGAAGGCGCCCAGGTCGGTGACGTTGTAGGCGACGTGGTGGGCAACGACCACCTCGGCGTCCGGCGCCCGATCGGCGATCTGCGGCCAGGAGCCGAGCAGTCCTGCGTGGGCGACGCCGCGACGTCCGGCGGCCTCCGCGAACGCCGCGAGCATCCCGGGCGATGAGTCGACCCCGGTGACCCGCGTCGCGGGCGGCACCAGGGCCAGACCCGCGCGTCCTCCGCCGCAACCGAGGTCGAGCACGGAGCGGTCGCCGTACGGACCGTCCTCGAGCGCCTGCCGGGCCAGCCGGTGCGACGGCGAGTCGGGGATCGCACCGTCGTCGACGGTGAACCGATCGACGGGGCAGATCCACGGGGAGCTCGGCGCCGCCTGGATGATGTGGTCCGGGATGCGCCAGGCCTCAAGCCCGGCGGCCCAGCGACCTGCCGCCGTCGCCATGGCGTGTGACGGTACCCGCGTGACATGCACGTCCGCACGCCACCACCCGCAGGGCCGGCACGGCGGCGGCGAACCGCGGGCGGGACGTTCGGCTTCGCTCGGGCCCGGCCGCCCGCCGCAGACTCGGGGGAGGCAAGGCAGGTCTGGGCAGCGTCGCGGTCGATCGTGCCGTGGGAGGTGGCCATGCAGTACGACGAGAGCGTGGTGATTGCGCGGTCTCCGTCCGAGGTCTTCGCCTTCTTGGCCGATGTTCAGGAGCACGCCGTCGGTCCTGGGTCGCCGGTGGCGGAGATGGAGAAGATTCCACCGGGTCCCACCGGTGTCGGCACGAGGTGGCGCGAGGTGGTGCGACTGGGTCACCGGTTCCGCATGACCATGTGGGGCGAGGTGACAGCCCTGGTGCCCGAGCGGTTGCTGGCGCTGCGGTTCTGGGGCGGCAGCATGCGCGGCACCCTCGTGTACACCGTCCGGCCCGACGACGGGCATGCCGTCCTGCGGCAACAGGAGTCGATGCAGACGGTCGGATGGTTGCGCCCCTTCGGGTGGGTGGTGGGCCGGGCCCTGCTACCCCGCCTGCACGAGCGGCTGCTGTCCATCCGCGACCAACTGGAGGCAGCCCCCGCCGGCTGAACGAACTGACGTGGTGCACGCCGGGGAGGCCAGGCGTGGTCGAGGGGCAGACTGGGCCAGGTGTGGGACCTCGTCGTCGTGGGTGCCGGGCCGGCCGGATCGGCGGCCGCACTCGGCGCGCTCGCGGAGCGGCCCGACGCGCGGGTGCTCGTGCTGGACCGCGCGGACTTCCCGCGTGACAAGTCCTGCGGCGACGGAATCGCACCGCATGCGCTTGACGTGCTGGCCTCCGTCGGGTGCCACGATGCCGTTCACGGGTATCGTCCGGCCTCCGGGCTCCGGTTGGGATTCGCCGACGGGGTCCACGCGGCCGGAGCCATGCGTCGCGCCGCCTACGTCGTACCCCGTGCAGTACTGGACGCCCGACTGGTCGACACGGCGGTGTCGCGGGGCGCCGTCCTTCGGCGGCACCGGGTCCGGCGGGTCGAGGTCCGGCCCGACGCCGCGGTGCTCGACGGCGAGATCTCCGCCCGTGCGGTGGTGGCCGCGGACGGCGCCTCGTCCGTCGTCCGCGGCCAGCTGGGCATTTCGCAGCCTCGCGAGGGGCATGTCGCGGTCGCCATCCGCGGCTACGCGCCGGTCACACCCGCCTTCGAGCACGAGCAGGTCATCGCCTTCGACGCCGAGCGCTGGCCGGCGTATGCCTGGTCCTTCCCGATCGGGAACGGGCGGGCCAATGTGGGCTACGGCGAGGTGCTCCGCGCAGGTCGGCCGCTGACCCGTGCGCACCTGCTGGAACGCCTGGAGGACGTACTGCCCGGCGCGGGCAGGGAGGCCGTCGGGTGGCGCGCCCACCACCTGCCGCTGTCCTCAGGTCGGCCGCGCCAGCCCGACGGCCGGGTACTGCTGGCCGGCGACGCGATGTCGCTCGTCAACCCGCTGACAGGGGAGGGCATCTACTACGCGGTGCTGTCCGGCGTGCTGGCCGGACGGGCCGCAGTCGGCGGCCGCGACCCCGGACGGGTCTACCGCGCCCGTCTCGGCGACGAGCTGGGGCGGCACCTGCGGCACACCACTGTTGCGGCCGCGATGGCCCGGCGACGGTGGGTGGTGGAGTCCGGGGTCGCCGCGGCCCGGGCAGACCGTCGGGCATTCGACGACCTGGTCGAGCTCGGCCTCGGGCGCGGGCTGCTCGGAGCGCGGCTCGTGGGTGGCCTCGTCCTGGCGCTTGCATCTCGCTGATGCGACAGCTACTTTAGTTGAAAGCAGAAGGAGTTGTCGTGCATCCGTACCAGGCCTTCCTCTCCCAGGCGATACCCGTCGCTCGCCGGCACGGCACCTGGAGCGAGGCCGACGGCGAGCTGCCGAGCCTCTACGTCAGTCACGGGGCACCGCCCCTGCTGGAGAGCCGGGTCTGGATGGACGAGTTGTTCACCTGGTCCACCCGACTGCCCAAGCCCAGGGACATCCTCATCGTGAGCGCCCACTGGGAGGCCGCGCCGCTCAGTTTGAGCCACAGCGCGCCGGGAACCCCCCTGGTCTACGACTTCGCCGGCTTCGACCCGATGTACCACGGGCTCACCTACCCGACCCCGGACGCCGGCGCGCTCGCCGATCGGGTGACCTCGGCGATGCCCGACGGTGAGCCCGTGCACCGGCACACCGAGCGCGGGCTGGACCACGGCGCCTGGATCCCTCTGATGGTCATGTACCCCTTGGCCGACGTCCCGGTGTTGCAGATGAGCATGCCGACGCACGATCCGCAGCGGCTGCTCGAACTGGGCGCCCGACTGCGACCCCTGCGTGAAGAGGGCACCCTGATCATCGGTTCGGGCTTCATGACCCACGGCCTGCCCTTCCTCACCCGCGAGCAGTTCACGGGCCGGGGCCCGGCGCCCACCTGGTCGAGCGAGTTCGACGACTGGGCCGCCCGCGCGCTCGCCGACGCGGACCTCGACGAGTTGGCCGCCTTCGCAGACCGCGCACCCGGCATGCCGTACGCCCACCCGACCGTCGAGCACTATGTGCCCCTGTTCGTCACCCTCGGCGCCGCCTCGGGTGCGCGAGCGCTGCGCACCACCGTGGAGGGCTACTTCTTCGGACTGTCCAAACGCTCCTTCGAGGCCGCTTGAGCCCCACGTCGCCGGCCGGCCCGCTGCCCGAGAACGCCGGTGGCCCCGATCAGGCCAGGGAGAGGAACAGCTTCTCGAGCTCGTCGGTGTTCATCTTGCCCTCGCCGCCCTCGCTGTTCTCGTCCTCGATCAGGCACTGACGCAGGCTGCTGGCGACCAGCTTGAACCCGGCCCGGTCCAACGCACGGGAGGCGGCGGCGAGCTGGGTGACGATGTCACGACAGGGCCGACCGCTCTCGATCATCGTGATCACACCGTCTATCTGGCCGCGCGCCCGGCGCAGCCGGTTGATCACCTGTCGCGCCTCGTCCTCGTCCATGTCCATGTCGACCGACCTCCTGAACGGACCGTCTCCGCGATCTCCGAACGGCCCATACTACCCCCTGGGGTATGCGCCCGTCCCTTCGGCGGACCCACCGGACGTCCAAGGGTCGCCCGGTGGGGGCCGGGTCGGGTATGTCCGTACATCTTACCCGTTTCAAGTCTTTCAGATGGCCTCTTGTCCGGACATCCCCACAGGTGTCACACTCCGATTAGCACGTCCGTGCGTCGGGAATATACCCGGTGGGGTATATCTTGAAGCCCGCACCCACCCGTTGCCAGCTCCGCCCGGAGGACACCGTGTACTTCGCCCAGCACTACCTCGACTGCCTCTCCCAGGCCACCTATCTCGTCGGGGACACCACCACCGGCCAGGCCGTTCTGGTGGATCCCCGCAGGGACATCTCCGACTTCCTGGCCGACGCCGAGGCGAACGGACTGCGGATCGTCGGTGTGATCAACACGCATTTCCACGCCGACTTCCTGGCCGGACACCTCGAGGTTGCCGAGGCGACCGGCGCGTGGATCGGGTACGGTCGCGCCGCGCAGGCCGAGTACGAGGTCCGCCACCTCGCCGACGGGGAGCGCATCGAGCTCGGCGAGGTCGTCCTGGAGATCATGGAGACGCCGGGGCACACCCCCGAGTCGATCAGCGTGCTGGTCTATGAGAGGGCCGGTGACGAGGTCCCGTACGGCGTGCTCACCGGGGACGCCCTGTTCATCGGCGACGTCGGTCGGCCCGACCTTCTCGCCTCGATCGGCGTGACCGCCGACGAACTCGGCACGATGCTCTACCACTCGGTCCAGACCAAGCTGATGGGTCTGCCGGACGAGGTCCGGGTCTTCCCCGCGCACGGGGCCGGGTCGGCGTGCGGCAAGAACCTGTCCACCGAGAAGCAGTCCACGATCGGCGAGCAGCGCCGCACCAACTACGCCTGCCAGCCGATGACCGAGGACCAGTTCGTCGCCCTGGTCACGGCCGGACAGCCGTCGGCGCCGGAGTACTTCGTCTACGACGCGATCCTGAACCGCAAGGACCGGGCGGTCCTGGACTCCGAGCGCCAGGTGCCCGCACTGGACGCCGGGGCGTTCCGGGCGGCCATGCCCGGCACCGTCCTGGTCGACGCCCGTGAGGTCATCGACTTCGCCGCCGGACACCTGCGGGGGTCGTTGAACGTGCCCGCGGACGGTCGCTTCGCCGAGACCGCCGGCATGGTGCTGCAGCCGCAGGACCGCATCCTGCTGATCACCCCGGAGGGCGTCGAGCAGGAGACCGCGATCCGCCTGGCCCGGATCGGGTTCGATCACGTCGAGGGCTACCTGGCCGAGCCCGACCAGTCCCTGGTGGAGCTGGCGGATATGGTGGTCCAGGCGAGCCGTCTGACGCCCTACCAGCTGGACGAGGCCATCGCCGCGGGAACACCCCTGGTCCTGGACGTGCGCAACCTCGGCGAGCGCGAGGTGTCCGCCCTCCCCGACTCGCTGCACATCCCTCTGGCTGAGCTCAGTCGGCGCATCGACGAGGTGCCCGCCGATCGTCCCGTGGTCGCCTACTGCGCGGGAGGCTGGCGATCGAGCGTCGCCGCGAGCGTGCTGCGCCGGCAGGGTCTGACCGACGTCTCCGACCTGCTCGGCGGGTACGCCGCCTGGGAGGCCGTTCACGCGGCAGCGTGAACGGCCGCACGCCGGGGACCCCACGGGTAGATTCATGACCACGCGGACTCAGGAATCTCAGACCAGCACCCGGGGGGCCGGCCAGCGGTGAACCGAACCAGGCACGATGACGAGCCGGACGTCGAGGATGCCCCGGCCGCGACCGACTCCGCCCGGCAGCTCGACCGGAACAGCCCGATGCCCTTGTGGGCGCAGCTGCACGACGACCTGAGTCGTCGGCTGACCCTGGGCGAGTTCGACCGGGCCTTTCCGGGAGAGCTCGACCTCGTCTCCGAGTACGCGGTCTCCCGGCACACCGTGCGCGAGGCCCTCCGACGGCTGCGCGATCGCGGCGTCCTGGACACCGCGCGCGGACGGGCCACCCAGGTGCGTCGCCGCATCGAGCAACCGCTCGGCTCGCTCTACTCGCTCTTCCGCGAGGTGGAGAACCTGGGCATGGTCCAGGCCAGCGTCGTCCTGAGACAGGCCATCGTGACCGATCCCACCGCCGCAGGACAGCTGGACCTCGCCGACGAGACGGAGCTGTTCCACCTCGAACGGGTCCGGCTGGCCGACGGGGAACCCCTTGCGCACGATCGGGTCTGGTTGCCGGCCGAGCCGGTCCGGAGCCTGCTCGAGACCGACTTCGCCCGCACCTCGCTCTACGAGGAACTCGCCGCTCGCTGCGGCATCGCGCTGACCGACGGCTCGGAGCGGATCAGTGCCGCCACCCCGACCGGCGACGAGCGTCGGTTGCTGGCGATGCCCCAGGGGACGGCGTGCCTGCGGATCCAGCGTCTCGGCCGGCACGCGAACACCCTGCTGGAGGTGCGTGACACCCTCATCCGTGGCGATCGCTACAGTCTCGTCGCCGGATGGTCCAGCAACGGCTACTCGATAGCGGCCGCGGCGCGAACCCCTCAGCCGCGCCCGAGTCATCACACTGAGTCAGCTACGAGTACACATGGTCAATATTGACCCCTTGACCTCATCTGTTACGACAGAGATGTTCCGAGTATCGTCAGTCCGGACATTCGCACCGCGCGTGCGACTCGCGACCCGAGGAGCCCTAAGGATCGTGAGCAACACAGTGCGGCCGCCCCAGGGCGAGCCGCGATGAAGGATGCCACCGCGGCGGGAGCCGCCGCGCGCGGCCCCGTCGTGCTGCCCGTCGAGCCGAGTCGCCTTGACCGCCCGCAGTCCATCGTGCGCGCCTACGAGCTGATCGGGCAGGCCCCGGACCGGATCGGGGAGTCCGAGATC
This sequence comes from uncultured Actinomycetota bacterium, assembly GCA_963750395.1. GTDB lineage: Bacteria > Actinomycetota > Actinomycetes > Actinomycetales > Kineosporiaceae > JADJPO01. Next base: position 227,113 of record CAVVQM010000009.1, read on the forward strand.
ACCGCGCGCCTGGAGATCGCCCGTCGCAACCGCTGGTGGGAGGTGGTCTGCCTGCTCCACCTGGCCGGCTCGAAGCTGGACGTCGCCGACCCCGCCGCCGCGGGACACCTGGAGGCCATGAACGAGGCCGCGGAGCGTTCTGGCGACGACTCGCTGATCGCCTGCGCCCTGGCGGTCAGGGTCGAACAGGGGCGCGGCGATCAGGCGGATCTGGCCCGCGCCGCGGTGATGCTGGACGATCTGTCCGGGTCCGTCGTCCACCGCCCGATGGCCTACGTCGCCTTGAGCCTGGGCTACTTCCGGGGAAGCCTGTGGGAACTCAGCCACGACATGCTCGACCGCGCGACGGCCGCTCTCGACGAGACCTGGCCACCAGGTCTGGCGCGGGTCCAGGAGCTGGTGATCGAGATCATCGCCCTGAACCGCTACAGCCAGGCGGTGCCCAGGGTCTGCTCGCTGCTCGAACTGGGGGAACGGGACCAGGCACGCCACGCCGCGCGGGAATCCCTGGAGATCGCCGACCGGATGCTCGAGGTTCTGGCCCGCCGGGCGCGCATCCGGATCTCCCCGGGCGTCGAGGCGGCCATCTCGTTGCTCGGCGCGTCAGCCGCCCGACCCCGAAGGATCGACGCCCGCGATCTGCTGCACTCGTTGCCACCCCTGGGCCAGCAGGGCTTCCGGGCCATGGCGCTGCTGGCCGAGGCCGTCGAGCGACTGGACGCCGGAGACGCCGGGGATGCGGCCGCACTCGCGGAGAGTGCTCTGCTGCACGAGGACCCTCACTTCGGCAGCTGGCTGACCCGGTTCGCGCTCTACATGTCGGCACAGGCCGACACGTTCAGCCCGGGATGGCGTCGTCTCGCGGCGCATCAGGCTCGTGAGCACCAGGACCGCCGCGAGTACCTGCTCCGGGCGGCCAGGACCCAGCTGACCGCGGAACGCTCACTGCTGGAGACCGACCGTTCGCACCTTCGCGCCTATGTCGACGAACTGACCGGACTGGGAAACCGGTACGCCTACCGGCGCTTCGTGGCCCGACTGCGACAGGGCCCACCCGAGGAGGCGGTCGCCGTCCTGATGCTCGACGTCGATCACTTCAAGGAGGTCAACGACCGGTACGGCCACGCCGTCGGCGACGAGGTCCTGCGCCGGCTGGGGGCCACCGTGCTGGCCGCGACCCGCAGCGACGACCTGGCGGTGCGGGTCGGCGGCGACGAGTTCCTCGTTCTGCTCACGGGTCGACCGGAGGCCGAGGTCCGGCAGTGGGCCGGCCGTCTGGTGAGCCGGGTGCAGGACACAGACTGGTCCTCTGCCACCGAGGGCCTGAGCGTCGGCGTCAGCCTGGGCCTGTCGTTCGGGCCGGCGGCGGACCTGGAGAGCCTGCTGCACTCGGCCGACCACAACATGTACGCCGCGAAGACCGCCGGCCGGGGCCGCTTGGTGCACGACGAGGACTCGCTGCCCGCCTGACCGCCCGCACCATCTGACGTCCGGCCAGCACCGCGGTCAGGGTGGCCACCGCACCGGTCGCCGCACCGGCGCCGAAGATGGTTGCCGCGGAACGGCTCAGACTGAACCCCGGTGCCGGGCGGCGCCCCGCCACCAGATGCAGCTGCGTCATCTCGGCGCGGGCGTCGCGACCCGCTCCGGACATCCGCAGGGTGATCAGGTGTTCGCCCGGCTGGCCGTCGGCGAGCATCAGGTAGCGCCCGGCCCGGGGCACCGGCCAGCTCGCCCGGGCGACGAAGACCGGCACGCCGTCGAACTCGATCTCGACCAGTTCCCCGCCCCGGCAGCCACGCAGCTCCAGATCGAACTCGACCAGCTCATCACCCCGCTCGGTGGTGACCACCTGGGCGGCGGCGCTGCGGCCCTCCGCCCGCAGGCACACCCCGGGTACCGGACGTCGTTCGAGCTCCGGCCGGGCGCGGACGGCGGGGGCACCGCGGGGGTCCTCGCCCTGGACGCCGCCCTGCTGTGCGAACCGCTCGACGATGGCCTCCCCGAACCTGGTCAACGGGTCACCCACGTGGCGGCTGAGCAGCAGCGGGCGCTGGGCCAGCGGCGCGTAGTACCACGAGTACAGGGAGGTCGGGTCCGCCCCGGCGAGCGGCGACCATCCGTACCCCACCCCGCGGTGCGCCTCGCGCACGGAGCGGGCGTACCACTCGACGGGGTACAAGTGGGCCGCGGTGATCGCGCGGGCGGGCTCGCGTAGCAGGCTCCAGGGCACGGTCAGCAGGACGTCGACCACCGACTCCAGCCCGGACCGTCGGTGGTAGGGCCGGCCGAACGCGGAGGCGTAGGAGTCCACGAACGTGTGGCCCGCCTCGCGACCGGGCCGCAGCCGGGGCAGCACCGTGTCGATGAGGTCGTTGGCGCCACCGAGACGGCTCAGCGTGTCCTCGGGGGCGTCGAGCAGCGTGAGCTGCTCGGGAGGCCGGTGCATGCTCGTAGCGGCGTGGGTGACGACCGAGGCGCCGTGGCTGTGCCCGATCAGGTGGACGGCGGGCCACACGCCGGCCCGGTTCCGCCGTCGGTCCTGCTGCCGGTCCCGGCGAAGGGCCACCTGCAGGGCCACGGCCAGCCGGCGGCCGTTGATCTGGGTCGCCTGCCGGGAGCGGAAGGCCTGGAAGACATCGGCCTCTGTCGCCGATTCGTCCAGCCACGAGTACCAGAGGACGGCGTGCCGTTCCCCCAGCCCGGCGAGGGCATCCAGGAGCTCGCGGTAGTCCTCGATCAGAGCGCTGCCGCCGGCGTCGACCAGGCGCGGATCCCACGCCGGCAGGGCCGACACACCGTCCTGGGTGGCCAGCATCCGCTCCCGCAGGCGGTACCCCGGCTGCCAGCCGTGGGCGAACACGTGGACCACGTCGACACCGTCCCCGATCCCGCCCGCCGACACCTCACGGAAGCCCGTGCCGTCGTAACGGGCGAGGCGATCCAGGAACGTCTCGGGGCGCACCCCCCCATGAGACCAGACCCGTCCCCACGAGAGCCCAGAAGGGCAGGAGCGGGGATGGTGCGTCGGACCGGCACGGTGTCGTACAGTCGACGTGGCCCAGAAACGCACAAACGCAGGTCGGTCAGGTCATATCGGAAAGGTTCTCCTCGATGACCTCCAGCCCCTTGGGCCGTGGGCGGGCGGGGCGCGATCGACGCGCGACCGTTCCCCCGAGACGCTACGCCCGGTTCCTCGTCGATCTGCTGATCGCGGCCGTGGGGCTGGGCGGTCTCTACCTCTCCCTGTTGCGCCCGGCGTCCGCGCTGGAATCGGTCACGGCCGCGGCCGTCATCCTCGTCCTGGCGCTCGCCGGCGCAGCTGCGCGGTGCACCCGCATCCGGCCCATCGTCTGCTCGCTCCTGCCCTACCTGCCGCTGACGATCCTGCTGACCGTCGAGGTGGCGCAGAACCGGCGGGGCAGCGCGTCGAATCCCGATCTGTTCATGGTGGCGCTCGCCGCGGTGGGGCTCACGCTCGTGCGTCAGTCGCTCACCCTGCAGGACAATCGGCGGCTCGTCGACGAGATCAGCCAGGGCCGAACGGTGCTGGACCGCCAGGCCCGCCAGGACCCGGTGACCGGGCTGAGCAACCGGGCCGAGTTCACCGTCTGGCTCGCCGAGGCGCTGGCCCGACGGGCACGCTCGGGACGCTCGCTGGCGGTGCTGCTGTGCGACGTCGACTCCTTCACCAGCATCAACGACGGCCTGGGCCAGGGCTTCGGCGACCGGGTCCTGGCCACGGTGGGCAGCCGGATCCGCAGCCAGATCTGCGAACCGAAGCCCGTGGCCCGGCTCGGCGGGGACGAGTTCGCGATCCTCGTCGAGGATCTCGATCCCCTGGACGCCGGGCGCCAGATGGAGCTCCTGGCCACCCGGGTGCAGGCGGCGACCGCCGAGCCCTGCCGGATCGACGGCATCCAGGTCAGCCTCGGGATCGCCGTGGGGCTGGTCCTGGTGCATCCCGAGCAGCGGATCGATTGGCCGGACGAGGTCCTGAGCAGGGCCGACGTGGCGATGCGCGTGGCGCAGAGCACCAGGACGCGCCGTCCGGTCATCCACCACGAGGGCCTGACCCTGCCGGACGGCCGGGACTGGCTGCTGCGGCCGGCGTTCGAGCGGGCGTTGGGCGCGGGCCTGGTCCGGCCCCACTTCCAGCCGCTGGTCGACCTGGCGACCGGGAACATTCGTGCCTTCGAGGCCCTGGCCCGCTGGGAGCACAACGGCCGGTTGACCAAGCCCGGGGTCTTCCTGCCCGTCGCCGAGCGCGCCGGACTGATCCCGGCACTGTTCGAGCAGATCTTGCGTGGCGCCACCTTCCAGTGCGCGCAGTGGCGACGGCTGCCCGCGCACCGCAACCTCCAGGTGGCCGTGAACGTGTCACCGCAACAGCTCTCCGACCCGCTCTTCCCGGACCTGGTCGAACGGGTGCTGTGCGAGACCGGCATGATGCCCTCGGGTCTGATCGTGGAGATGACCGAGCACTGTCTGCTGGAGGACCCGGACGCCGCCCGCCGGGTCATCCACCGGCTCCGCCACATCGGGGTCACCGTGTGGCTGGACGACTTCGGTGCCGGCTACTCCTCGCTCGCGCTGCTGCACCGCCTGCCCCTGCAGGCGATCAAGCTCGACCGGGCCCTGGTGCGCCAGATCGACTCCGAGGTCGCGTTGAACCGCGTGGTCACCGGCCTGGTGTCGTTGAGCCGCGATCTGGGGCTGGAGGTCGTCGGCGAGGGCATCCAGCGGGTGGAACAGGCCGAGGCCCTGCGCAAGGCCGGCTGCACCCTGGGTCAGGGTTACCTGTTCGCGCCGCCGGTGCCGGCGCAGGCGGGCAGATCGGTGCTGGACCGTTCGCCGGCGCGCACCGTGGGCGACCTGGTCAGGCCCTCGGCGTGATCCGCAGCAGCGCGTCGTCGTCCCCGTTGCTGGTGGTGACGTACAGCGCGCCGTCCGGGCCGAGCCGGGCCGCCCGCAGCCGGCCGTAGGGCCCGTTCGTGGGCTCGGGCACCGCCACCGACTGCACGGCCCCGGACGCGTCGAGGGTGAGCGCGAGCAGCTTGGCCCCCTTGAGCGCCGTGATCACCAGGGCCCCGTCGAGTCCGCCCCACTGCGCCCCGTCCAGGAACGCCGCACCGCAGATGGCCTGGGTGCGATCCCCCGACTGCCAGATCGCCGGCACGGCGTCGGGGAAGCGCTCGAGATCGGTCATCGGCACGCTCTCGTCGTACCCGCCCACCGTCCCGCCGCGCGAGGGGTCCCAGCCGTAGTTGCCGCCCGCACGGATCAGATTGACCTCGTCGTTGGAGCGCGGGCCGTGCTCAGCGGTGAAGACCGTGCCGGATCCCGGGCGGACGGTCACGCCCTGGATGTTGCGGTGCCCGTAGCTGAGCACGTACCGCTGGGCCGGATCGTCGGCCCCGTAGTACGGGTTGTCGGGCAACGGCTGCCCACTGATCAGATCCAGCCGCAGCACCTTGCCGCCCAGACTGGTCAGATCCTGTGGGATCGCCCCTCGCGCGGTATCGCCGGTGCCCACCAGCAGCGCGCCGTCCGCAGCGATCGTCGGGCGGCAGCCGGAGTGCCGCCCCCCGGCAGCCGTCGGAAGGCCGGTGAGCAGGTCCCGCACCCGATCGGCCCGGGCGCCGTCCGGCGACAGCCGCCAGGTGACCAGCCGGACGTCGTCCGCGGCGCCGGCGTCGGCATGGTTCTGGCAGGTCGTGAACAGTCGGCTGGTCGCGAAGTCGGGATGGACCACCATTCCCATCAGCCCGCCCTCCCCGCGGACGAACAGATCCGAGAAGTCGGCCTCCACCCGCCGGACGGAGGCACCTCTGCGGGTCGAGGACAGCAGGGTGAGGCGCCCCGGCCGCTCGGTGATCAGGACCTGCCCGTCCGGGAGGAACCCGACGTCCCAACCGTGCTCGAGCTGGTCGGTGACCACCTCGACGGCCAGGTCGGGCGGCGAGCCGTCGGGCACGGCGGGGCGAACCGTGGACGTCGACGGCGCGGGCACCTGCCCCAGATCACCCTCGCTCGGGGAGGGGGAGCAGGCGGCCACGAGGACCAGACCGATCACGGCGAGGAGCCCACGCTGCCATCTCACCCCTCCAGCATGGCCCATGGCCGGCCGGCCTTCCCGGGCGCCTGGCCATCTGGGCACCTGGGCACTGGGCACCTGGGCGGGATTGATCCCCCGAATCCCTCCTGCGCCGGAATGTCCGTCGATGGTTGCCTGTTCAACCTCCCTGTGAAGCCTGCGTTCTCCTTCCCCGACGTGGTCGACGAGATCACCGTGCGCCTGGTCGCTGCCCAGGTGCTCGCCCTGACCGCGCTCGCCGCGCTGACCCAGTGGTGGTGGCTGTACGCCCTCCTGGCACTCGACTTCGCGTTGCGCATCGCCTTCGGGCCGCGCAGCCCGCTCGCCCAGGTGGCCCTGAGGGCACTGCGGCCCCGGCTGCGGGCCGCCCGACGCCCCACCCCCGGCCCGCCCAAACGGTTCGCCGCCGGCATCGGACTGGCCTGTTCCCTGCTCGTACTGGCCTTCGCTGCGGCCGACTGGACCGCGGCGATCTGGACGGTCGCGAGCCTCATGGTGGTCTTCCCACTGCTGGAGGCCGGACTCGGCTTCTGCGCCGGATGCCTGGTGTTCTCCCTGCTGATCCGGGCGGGGCTGCTGCCGGAGCGGATCTGCGTCGAGTGCGCCGACATCACCCGGCGGCTGGCCGCCGCTCGGACCCGGCTCGGCGTCCCCGACGGTGAGATCGAACTGCCCGGCGGTGAGACCGCCGGGGCGCGTATCGCGCCGCTGATCTCCCCCCTGAGTCCGATCAGCACGGGCCTCGTGGCCGACGAGACCTGATCGGTTGGGCCTGGCCCCTGGCCGGGGCGACGCCGGTACGGTCGGCCCGTGAACGCCCCCGACCTCACGAATCTGAACGAGCCGGGGCGGCTGGAGCGCTGGGAGTCGGCCCTCGACGGGCCGTTGCTGGCGGCGGCCGCACTGTTCCTGCTCTGCTACGGCACACCGATCCTGTACCCGGGCCTGCCCGGCTGGGCACACCTGGCCTGCACCTGGACCCAGATCGCGGTGTGGCTGCTGTTCGCCGTGGACCTGACCGTCCGGCTGTCCCTGGCCCCGGACCGACGGCGATTCCTCACCCGGAACTGGTTCGACGCCGTCGCTGTGGCCCTGCCCGCGCTGCGCCCCGTGGCCGCACTGATCAATGTGCTCAACCGCAGTCTGCGCGCCGGGCGGAGCGCCCTGGTGTTCGGCGGGGGGATGGCGGCGGTCGCCGTCACGACCTCAGCGGTGATCATCGCCGTCGGCGCCCTGTCCGTCCTGGCGGCGGAGCGGGGACAGTCTGATGCGAACATCGAGACGATCGGCGACGCCCTCTGGTGGGCCATGACCACGGTGACCACGGTCGGCTACGGCGACCACTACCCCGTGACCACCGGCGGGCGGCTGACCGCCGCCGGACTGATGGTGGCCGGTGTCGCGCTGCTCGGTGTGGTCACCGCGACGCTGTCGTCCTGGTTCGTGGACCGGGTGAGCGAGCAGGACGAGGATCAGGCCGCGTCGGCCCACGCCGAACTGCTGGGCGAGCTCCGCGCGCTGCGGCGGGAGGTGGCCGAGCTCCGCGAACGCGGGTCGCCCGTGTGAACGGGGTCAAGTGCGCGGCCGAACCGACCGAGGAGACACGGGTAGGCGTCACGCGAGGCCCTGCCGACCGGCGAGGGACAGGCGAAGGGAACCCCGAGGTGCTCAACCACATCGCCGACCACTATCGGTCGACCAGTCCACTGCAGCAGGCCGTGCCGGTCAAGGCCTTCCTGCATCACCTGACGCCCGAACAGGTCGAACCCGTGCTGGCTGAACTGCTGGACACGGGCGCGCTCGTCGCCGGTCCCGGTGGCACGGTCACACTGGCGGCCGAACTGCGGGCCCGCCTGATCAACCGTCAGACCCTGACCGCGTGGCTCAACGAGGCCAAGGGGGCGCCCGGACAGCTCGAGGACGTGCTCCTGGCCGGCATCCGCGGCGAACTGCGCGACCTGCTGCGAGCCTGCCTGACCGCCGACGCCTCCCAGGACCTGGCCGATGTGGCGGTCTCCATCGCCGCCGTCCTGGCCATGGCGGACCTCGACCCCGACGCCATCGACGTGCTGGCCGGCATCCGGGGCAGCGCGGAGCAGCTCCTGCGCCAGCTCGCGACCGTTCCCGAGGGCAGCTGCCGCAGCCTGAAGGAGTTGCAGGCCAAGTTGCGCTATCCCCAGATCGCGGCCGCGATCGGGACCGGCCGGCCCTGAGCCGCCCACGGGTCGGCACACTCAGCTGCGCGGCTCGGGATAGGCGGTCACCTCGGTCGCCTTCGCGCTGAGCCACACCCGCTGTCCCGTGGCCAGTCCCAGGTCGGCGACCGCCGCCGGGGTGATGTCCACGACCGCGTCGGGCCCGCCGTCGACGGCCACCCTGACCCGGTCGGTGAGCAGTTCCATCCCGGCCACCCGGCCGGTCCACACGTTGCGCGCCGATCCGGCGTCCGGCAGGTGGGCGTGCAGCGAGATCGCGGTCGGCGAGACGGCGACCAGGACCCGCGCACCGCTCGCCATCGCCTCGCCGGCAGCGTCATGATCCGCCGCGAACAGGATCCCGTCCCCGTCCAGGTCGACCAGTGCGCGCGCCGGATCGGTGAGCACCCCGGTGTACAGATTCAGCCCGACCAGGCGCGCCACGTACTCGGTGACCGGACGGCGGGCCACCGCGACCGGCGTGCCCTGTTGCACGGCCCGGCCGTCCTCGAGGACCAGGATGCGGTCGGCGAGCACCATCGCCTCCAGCGGGTCGTGGGTGACCAGCAGGGTGGGGCCGGTGAACGTGGCCAGATAGCGGCGCAGCTCGGCCCGGATCTCCGGCCGGGTGCGGGCGTCGAGGGCGGCCAGCGGCTCGTCGAGGAGCAGCAGGAGCGGGTCGCTGGCCAGGGCGCGGGCCAACGCCACCCGCTGCGCCTGGCCGCCGGAGAGCCCACCCGGACGGCGGGCGGCCAAGGACTGCAGGCCGAGGCCGGCCAGGACGTCGCCCGCGTGGGTGCGCGCGGCCCGACGACCGACGCCGCGCGCACGACGGGCGAAGGCGACGTTGTCGAGCACGCTCAGGTGCGGGAAGAGCCGGTAGTCCTGGAAGACGATGGCGGCGGCCCGTTCCGACGGCGGCCGGAAGACACCGGCGGCGGGCTCGTCCCAGACCCGGTCGACCGCGATCCGTCCGGAGGTCAGAGGCACCAGTCCGGCGAGGGCACGCAGCAGGGTGGTCTTGCCCGCCCCGTTGGGCCCCAGGACCGCGAGGATCTCCCCCGGCGCGACGTCCAGTTCGACCTGGAGCCGGAAGTCGCCCCGGGCCAGGTCCACCCGGGCGTCCAGGCGGGCCGGGCTCACGGCGTCCCGGCCGGTCGCAGCCAGGAATCCCGCAGGACCAGCAGCACGGCGACGGAGACCGCCAACAGCACCAGGCTGAGCGCGACCGCGGCCGGCGGGTCGGTCTCGAAGGCCCGGTAGACCGCGCCGGGCATGGCCTGGGTCCGCCCGGGCAGGTTGCCGGCGAAGGTGATCGTGGCACCGAACTCGCCCAGGGCCCGCGCCCAGCAGAGCACGGCACCGGCCGCCACACTCGGCGCGATCAGGGGCAGGGTGACCCGGCGGAAGGTCGCGAACGGGCGCGACCCCAGGGTCGCCGCGGCCTCCTCCAACCCTGCGTCCGCGGTGCGCAGGGCGCCCTCGACGGTGATCACCAGGAAGGGCATGGCCACGAAGGTCTGGGCGAACACGACCGCGGTCGTCGTGAAGGGGATCTGGAGCCCGGTGGCCTCGTACAGGCCCCGCCCGACCACCCCCGCGCGGCCGTAGGCGAGCAGCAGCGCAACCCCGCCGACCACGGGTGGAAGGACCAGAGGCAGCGTGACCAGGGCGCGCACCAGCCGCAGCCCGCGGGCCCGTGATCGGGCCAGAACCCAGGCCAGGGGGACGCCGAGCAGGAGGGCGATCGCGGTCGTGACCGTCGCCGTGACCAGCGAGATCCGCAGCGCCTCGGTCGCTGCGCTCTCCGCCAGAATCGTCGGCAGCCGGCGCCAGGGTGCCAGCACCACCATGGCGATCAGCGGCAGGGCCAGGAAGACGACGGCGACCCCGGCCGGGACGGCGAGCGGCGTCGGCGTCCGGTTCACGGCGCCCCGAAGCCGGCTGCGGTCAGGACCGCCCGGGCCTGTTCGGTGGTCAGAAAGTCGGTGAACTCCTCGGCGAGCAACGGGTTCGGCGCGTCCCGCAGGACCGCGACGGAGTACTCCGTCGAGGAGTTGACATCGTCCGCGATCGGGACACCGAGGACCGCGGCACCCGCGGCCCGCACGTCGGTGACGTAGACCAGGCCGGCATCCACCTCGCCGAGACGCACCTTGGCCAGGGTGGCCTTGACGTCTGACTCCTCGGTGACCGGGGCGATCGTGATCTTGGCGTTGGCCAGGACCGTACGGGTGAGCGCCCCGCAGGGCACCTCGACCTGGCACACCGCGACCTTGACCCCCGGCCGCGCCAGATCGCGCAACGACCCGATCCGCGCCGGGTCGTCCGGCGGGACGGCGATCTCCAGTCTGTTGACGGCGAACGGCGCGGCGTCGGCCGCCAACCCGGCGGTCACCACGGCGTCCATGTCCCGCGGGGAGGCTGAGGCGAACACATCGGCCGGGACTCCGCCCCGGACCTGGGTGGCCAGAGCGGCGGACCCGGCGAAGCTGAAGACGACCTCGCTGCCGGGGTGGGTCCTCTCGAACTGATCCCCGAGGAGCCCGAAGGTCTCGGTCAGCGAGGCCGCGGCCAGCACGGTGACCTCTCGGCCGGCCTCGGACGAGGCCCCTTGGCACGCCGCCAGGAGGGCCACGCACAGGACGAGAAACGCACGCGCGGCCATGACGACCGATTGTAGGCTCATTTGCGAATCAAGAGCCGTCCGAACGACGCACCTGCGCAGACGCGTCGACGTCGCCGCGCGGCGGCAGCGACAGCGGTGATTCTCATATTGAGAAGTTCTCTGCTCCTCGCTTAGACTTGACTCATTCCAGATCACTACAGCAAGCTCGAACCCGTGACCGAGCTCGACGCCGAAGCCCTGTTGCGGCGGGCCGCCCTGCGGGTGACCCGCCCTCGGGTGTCGGTGTTGGCCGCGGTCTACGCCAACCCGCATATCGATACGGACGCGATCGTCCGGATCGTGCGCGACGATCTCGGCGCGGTGTCCACCCAGGCGGTCTACGACGTGCTGCGAGCACTCAGCACCGCCGGCCTCGTCCGACGCATCGAACCTGCGGGATCCGTGGCCCGCTACGAGTCACGCGTCGGGGACAACCACCACCACGTCGTGTGCCGGTCCTGCGGGGCCATCGCCGACGTCGACTGCGCCGTCGGCGAGACGCCCTGTTTGACCGCATCGGACGATCACGGCTACGAGATCGAGGAGGCCGAGGTCGTGTACTGGGGTACCTGCCCTTCCTGCGCCACCCCGCAGGACCCCTGATCCAGCCCCGTGGGCCCACGAGGAAGAACCGCATCAGCCGAGAACCAGAGCAGCCCGGAGGACCGATCCATCATGGAGAACGAGAGCAAGTGTCCGGTCGCGCACGCCGCCCACGGAGGGTCGTCCAACCGCGACTGGTGGCCCGATCAGCTGGACGTGAGCGTCCTGCACCGGAATCCGCCAGCAGCCGATCCGAACGGTGAGTCGTTCGACTACGCCGCGGAGTTCACCAGCCTCGACCTGGCGGCCGTGAAGGCGGACATCACGGCCGTGATGACGGACTCCAAGGACTGGTGGCCGGCCGACTTCGGTCACTACGGGCCCCTGTTCATCCGGATGGCCTGGCACGCCGCGGGCACCTACAGGATCCACGACGGTCGCGGGGGCGCCGGCGGCGGTCAGCAGCGCTTCGCCCCACTGAACAGCTGGCCGGACAACGTCAATCTCGACAAGGCCCGGCGTCTGCTGTGGCCGGTCAAGAAGAAGTACGGTCGCAAGCTCTCCTGGGCCGACCTGATGGTCCTGACCGGCAACGTCGCGCTGGAGAGCATGGGCCTGCCGACCTTCGGCTTCGGCGGTGGCCGCGAGGACCAGTGGGAGCCCGACGACATGAACTGGGGGTCGGAGGCCGAGTGGCTCGGCGATGCCCGCTACTCCGGCGACCGCCAGCTGGCCGACCCGCTGGCCGCCGTCCAGATGGGTCTGATCTACGTCAACCCCGAAGGCCCGAACGGCAACCCGGACCCGATTGCGGCCGCCAAGGACATCCGCGAGACGTTCGCCCGGATGGCGATGAACGACGAGGAGACCGTCGCGCTGATCGCGGGCGGGCACACCTTCGGCAAGTGCCACGGCGCCGGTGACGCCGCGCTGGTCGGCGTCGAGCCGGAGGCCGGCAGCCTGCAGCAGATGGGTCTGGGCTGGAAGAGCGCCTTCGGCAGCGGCAAGGGCCGCGACCAGATCGGCAGCGGCCTGGAGGTCACCTGGACCCAGCGGCCCACTGAGTGGTCGAACCTGTTCTTCGACAACCTGTTCGGCTTCGAGTGGGAGCTCAGCGAGAGCCCCGCGGGAGCCAAACAGTGGATCGCCAAGGACGCTCCGAGCAACATCCCGGACCCGGAGACCAACGAGCCGACCCGCAAGCCGACGATGCTCACGACCGACCTGTCGTTGCGCTTCGACCCGATCTACGGTCCGATCTCGAAACGGTTCCACGAGGACCCCGCCGCGTTCGCGGACGCCTTCACCCGGGCCTGGTACAAGCTGACCCACCGTGACATGGGCCCGGTCAGCCGGTACCTCGGCCCGGAGGTGCCGAGCGAGGAACTTCTCTGGCAGGACCCGGTGCCCGCGGTCTCGGGCACGCCGGTCAGCGAGGCGGATGTCGCCGACCTCAAGGCCAGGGTCCTCGACTCGGGACTGACCGTCGCCCAACTGGTCCGTACGGCCTGGGCCTCGGCCTCGACCTTCCGCGGCACCGACAAGCGGGGTGGGGCGAACGGCGCCCGCCTCCGCCTCGACCCGCAGAACGGCTGGGACGCGAACAACCCGGCCGCGCTGACCACCGTGCTGAGCACCCTGGAAGGCATCAAGGACGAGTTCAACGCCGCGGGCGGCGCCACCGTCTCCCTGGCCGACCTGATCGTGCTCGCCGGCGGCGCCGCGATCGAGAAGGCCGCCCGGGACGCCGGGGTCGACGTCCGGGTCCCGTTCTGCCCGGGCCGCACGGACGCCTCCCAGGAGCAGACCGACGTCGATACGTTCTCGGTGCTGGAGCCGTCCGCGGACGGCTTCCGCAACTACCTCGGCAAGGGCCAGAGCCCGTCGCGTCGGGCCGAGAAGCTGCTGGTCGACAAGGCGCAGTTCCTGACCCTGTCCGCTCCCCAGATGACCGTGCTGGTCGGCGGCCTGCGGGTGCTGGGTGCGAACTACGACGGGTCGGACCACGGCGTGCTCACCGCAACTCCGGGGGTGCTGACGAACGACTTCTTCACCAACATCCTGGACGACTCGACGACGTGGACGCCGACCACCGAGGCCGAGGAGACGTTCGAGGGTCGTGACGGCTCGGGTGCGGTGCGGTGGACCGGCACCCGGGTCGACCTGGTCTTCGGCTCGCACTCGGTGCTGCGGGCCCTGGCCGAGGTCTACGGCAGCGACGACGCGAAGGAGAAGTTCGTGGGTGACTTCGTCGCCGCCTGGGACAAGGTCATGATGCTGGACAGGTTCGACGTGCGCTGACGTCAGCGCCGGATCCAGACCCGTTCCCGTACCAGCGGGTCGAGGACGTCGGGCAGCACGTCGACGCCGAGGCCGGGCCCGGTGGGGACGTCGATCGTGCCGTCGCGCAACACGAAGGGCTCGGTGATGTCCTGCTCGAAGTAGCGGTCCGACGCCGAGACGTCGCCCGGTAGGACGAACCCCGGCAGGGCGGCCAGAGCGAGGTTCGCCGCGCGTCCCACCCCGGTCTCGAGCATCCCCCCGCACCACACCGGGACGCCCGCGGCCCGGCAGACATCGTGCACGCGGCGAGCCTCCAGGTATCCGCCGACGCGGCCCGGCTTGACGTTGATGATCGAGCAGGCCTTCAACGCGATCGCGTCGGCCGCGGACTTGGCGCTGACGATCGACTCGTCCAGGCAGATGGGGGTGCGCAGGGACCGGGCGAGTTCGGCGTGCTCGGTGAGATCGTCGTCGGCCAGAGGCTGCTCGATGAGCAGCAGTTCATACGCGTCGAGCCGCGCGAGGTGCGACGCGTCGGCCAGCGTATAGGCGGTGTTGGCGTCGACCTGCATCATCACGCCGAACCCGAACCGTTCCCGGACCGCCGCGACCGGTTCGACGTCCCACCCGGGCATGATCTTCAACTTGACCCGCGCATATCCGGCCGCCAGGTGCTCCCCGACGACGTCCAGCAACGCCTCGACGCTCGGCTGGATGCCGATGGACACCCCGGGGGTCACCCGATCGCGCTCGGCACCGAGGTAGTCGGCGAGCGACATCCCGGCCGAGCGCAGTTCGGCGTCCAGGATCGCCAGTTCCAGGGCGGACTTGGCCATCCGCTGGCCCTTGAACCGGGCCAGCCGCCGGCCCACCCGGGCGGCGCGGATCGACTGGTCCGCCAGGACGGCCGGGATCAGGTGATCGCGCAGGACCAGCAGCGCCGCGTCGTTGAACTCCTCGGAGTAGACCGGGGCCGACATCGCCACGCACTCGCCCCAGCCCTCGGCGTCGTCCCGGACCGCTCGCAGCAGGATCACGTCCCGCTCCGTCGAGACCCCGAACGAGGTCTCGAACGGCGCGCGCAGCGGCATGTCGATCCTGACGATCTCGATGCCCACCAGTGGCCCGTCCGTCGATGTGGCCCTCACGACTGCTCCTCTGTTCGCTGCATGACGTAGAACCCGTCCCGGAGGACGCCGGACACCCGCCAGCCCGCATCGAGCAGACCCCCCAGAATCTCTCGGACGGCCAGGCGCCAGCCACGGGCCAGGTCCGGGTCGGTGCGGCGCATGGCCTCGATGTCGTGGGGCACGGCGACCAGGCGCAGATCGGGCCGGGTGGGCAGACCCATCACCGGGGCACCGGCCGGGTCGGCCCTCAGCGCCATGGCGTCCGGATCGAGATCCGGCGAACCGGCCGCGAGTGGGGACAGGGGGCCCTGGCACAGGGCGACGACGGCCGGATCACGCAGATCCCAGCGCACGGCGAGCCGGTCGGTGGGTTGACCCGCGTTGAGCTCGTCCGTCATCTCGCCGTAGAAGTCGATCAGATACTCCACCGGCAACGCACCGAGGCGGGCCGCGTTGAAGTACGCGTTGCGGCGGATCAGCGGATCGTAGGTCCAGGTGATCACCTCGATGCCGCGCTGCAGCGCCCAATCGCGTTGGTGCAGTTTCAGCGCGCGGCCCACGTGACGACCGACCAGGTCAGGGACCACCCCGGTGATGTGGGAGTGCAGGCTCAGATCGCCGTGCAGTCCGAGGAACCCGTAGGACACCCCGACGGGCCGCTCGCCGTCGCGGGCCAGGACGCAGTAGTTGCCCGCGTGGGTCGTCGCCCGCAGCACGGCGAGGGAGACCGGGCGTTCCCCGGGTGGGGGTCGCCAGATCTGATCGATGACCTCGAGCGCGACCCGCAGGTCGGCAAGGCCCTCCACCGGCTGGATCCGCAGGCCGGGGAGCGGTCGAGTGGTCAACGGGTCAGATCCTTCAGGAGGCGGGGGTCATGTCGGCCAGTATGCCGACGGGACGACCGACCCCGTGGGGCCCGGGCCGCGTTGGTGTTCGGCCGAGCGGATGACGCAGGCACCTCGGCGACAGGAGCCGGCGATGAACCAGCCACGGTCGGGTGTCCCTGCCCGACTGCGTCGGTGCTCGATCGGCTGGTGCACGGGTGGGCCAAAGTAGCGGAAGGGTCTCGCCCAGGTCTCGCCCTGACGGGACGGCTGGCCTAGGGTGTCCTCGGAAGGCTTCGCGCCGCTGGGCTCCTGTTGTTACCACGAGGCCGAGGTGGCTCGCGTAGTGTCCACCGGTTCAAAGGAGACTCAAGTGGCTGAGGTCGGATCGAAGTCAACGACGAGTAGCGCACGCGTACAAGTGCAGCGGTTCGGCACGTTCCTCTCGGGAATGATCATGCCGAACATCGCCGCCTTCATCGCATGGGGTTTCATCACGGCGTTCTTCATCGAGACGGGGTGGACCCCCGTCGGTCAGCTTGGTGGGTTCGGCGAGAACGCTGACGGAGAGCCATACATCGGCCTCGTCGGCCCCATGATCCGATACATGATTGCCGTTGCTCATCGCCATGCAGGGCGGACGCATGGTGTACGGCGTCCGCGGCGGCGTGGTGGCCGTCATCGCCACCATGGGCGTGATCGTGAGCACCCCCCAGCCGATGTTCCTCGGGGCCATGATCATGGCTCCGCTGGCGGCCTGGTTGATGAAGAAGATCGACGAGCTGTGGGACGGCAAGATCCGGCCCGGCTTCGAGATGCTGGTGAACAACTTCTCCGCCGGAATCGCCGGCGCCGTGTTGGCGGTCCTCGGGTACTTCGTCTTCGGTCCGATCGTGGACGCCATCTCCAGGGTCCTGGGCAACGGCGTGGACTGGCTCGTCGCCAACAATGTGCTGCCGCTGGCCAGCCTGATCATCGAGCCCGCGAAGGTGCTGTTCCTCAACAACGCCATCAACCACGGCGTGCTGACCCCGCTGGGCGTGAACCAGGCGACCGAGACCGGCAAGTCGATCCTGTTCCTGCTGGAGGCGAACCCCGGACCGGGTCTCGGACTGCTGCTGGCCTACACGGTCTTCGGGACCGGGCTGGCGAAGGGCTCCGCCCCGGGCGCGATCATCATCCACTTCTTCGGTGGAATCCACGAGATCTACTTCCCCTTCGTGCTGATGAAGCCGATCCTCCTGCTGGCCACGATCGCCGGTGGAATGGTCGGGATCCTGACGCTGACGATCTTCGGTGCCGGGCTGCGGGCACCTGCCGCACCCGGGTCGATCCTCGCCGTGTACGCGCAGACCCCGTCGGATAGCTTCATCGGTGTCACCCTGGCCGTACTCTTTGCGGCGGCGACGTCGTTCCTCGTGGCGTCGGTGATCCTGCGGGCCAGCCGCGGCAGCATGCAGGGCGGCGACATGGCCGCGGCCACCGCCTCGATGGAGTCGATGAAGGGCAAGAAGAGCTCCGTCGGCGGAGTGCTGACCGGTGTCGACGAGGAGCGCGAGAGGGCCGCGGAGGAAGCGGAGGAGGCCCACGAGGCCAGGTCCCGCATGACCCCGATCCACAGCATCGTGTTCGCCTGCGACGCCGGGATGGGCTCCAGCGCGATGGGAGCATCCGTGCTCAGGAACAAGATCAAGAAGGCCGGCTTCGCCGACGTCACAGTGGTCAACGAGGCGATCGCCAATCTGCAGGACAACGTCGACCTGATCGTCACCCACCAGGATCTGACGGATCGGGCGCAGCTCATGGCGCCGAGCGCTCAGCATGTCTCCGTCGACAACTTCATGAACAGCCCGAAGTACGACTCGATCGTCGAGGAGTTGAAGAGGACGAACAAGCAGGGCAGCACGTCGTCGGGCTGACCCCTGGGGAGGCGCGGTTCACGCTCGGCACCTCGTTCTGAATGGAAGACCATCTCTGAGAAAGCAGGGTTAGTTCACCATGAGCGACATATTGACGCTCGCACAGATCAAGGTGCCGGGCACCGCCGCCAGCAAGGAAGAAGCCATCCAGGAGGCCGGCCAGATCCTGGTGGACGCGGGAGCGGTCAGTCCTGCCTATGTGGATGCCATGTTCGAGCGAGAGAAGTCCGTCTCGACCTACATGGGCAACTACTTGGCCATCCCGCACGGCACCAACGAGGCGAAGGACGCCATCAGCAAGTCCGCGTTGTCGGTCATCCGATATGACGATCCGATCGACTGGGACGGCAACGAGGTGCGGTTCGCGGTGGGGATCGCCGGCGTGAACAACAGCCATCTGGAGATCCTCGGGAAGATCGCCGTGATCTTCGCTGACAGCGATGAGGTCGACAAGCTGATCGCCGCCGGGTCGGCTGAAGAGGTGTACGAGATCCTCCACGCCGTCAACGAGGAATAACGCCTCGTACGCACGATCCCGACGAGGCGTCGAGAACGACCGGTGGGTGCGCAGGCTGTCCAAGGTCACCCTCAAGACCCGCGAGGCCGCCGCCGAGGCGGCCCTCGGTGCGCCGGATCCGATGGCCGGCCGCGCCGCAAGGAGCGGGCGTGGGTGCAGCCGTGGCGCCCGGAACAGATCGCGGACCGGCTGCCCATCACCTCGCAACAGCGGTAATCAGCGATAGACTCAACGCGCAGGTCAGGGGCGATCAGCCTCGGGAGATCAGCCTCCGACCAGTGGCCTTGGTAATGTCCCTGGGGGCTCTAGGCACCTAAACACGGAGGAGCCATGACATCAAAGTACGACCGGTACCGCGCGGCCGATCTCGACGTGCCAGAAGAAAGCTGGGCCTGGAACATATACGGCGCGGGCGAAGAGAACATGGGCAAGGATGATCAACCCGAATTGCTGCCCATCCCCCAACCCAATGCCGACCAAATGCTGGTTCGCATCGACAGTGTGGGACTCTGCTTCTCCGATGTCAAGATCCTCCGCGCGGGCGGCAGCCACCCGAAGCTCTACAATCGCGATCTGTCCAAGGAGCCCACCCGACTGGGGCACGAGGTCAGCCTCACGGTCATCGAAGTCGGAGACAACCTCAAAGACCGGTATCACGCCGGCCAGCGGCTGGCCGTGCAGCCCGATATCTATCAAGATGGCAAGAGCACGGCCTACGGCTACACCATTCCCGGCGGACTGATCCAGTACCACCTGATGGGCTCGGAAATGCTCGACACCGACGATGGTGCCTGCCTGCTGCCCATCCCTGAGACGATGGGGTATGCCGAGGCCTCCACGCTGGAGCCTTGGGGTTGCGTGATGGCGGCCTATACCCAACGTCGCCGTTTGGAACCCAAGACCGGCGGGATCATGTGGATCATTGGCCGGCCCGGAGATGAGCGGGAATACCTCTTCTCCTCTGGTCTGGACGCCCCGGCCACCATTGTGATGACCGACGTGCCCGCCTCGGTGGAAAAGCTGGTGGAGCAGACCTCGGCCAGGAAGATCGTGCGCAACGGCGTCGGCACCGATGACTACCAAGCTCTGGTGGACGAGCTGACTGACGGCGCCGGCTTTGACGACATTGTCATGCTCGATCCCCGTTCCGCGGCAACGGTGGGTGCCGTGGCCAAGCACATTGCCCGGCGGGGCACCCTCAACCTGGTGGGCAAGACCGCCCTGGACGGCTTGGTGGACACCGACGTGGGCCGCCTGCACTACGACTACACCGCCTATCTCGGCGGCCAGGGACCGGATATCGCCGCCTCCTATGGAGAGGCGCGCAACCGCTGTGATCTGCGTTCAAGGGGCACCACCGTCTTCGTGGGAGCCGGCGGCCCCATGGGGTTGATGCATGTCCAGAGGGCCATTCAACAGCCCGACGGCCCCAGCAAGATTGTCGCCACGGAAATGAGCGATGAACGCCTGAAGAGCCTCGAGGATCGTCTGGCCCATCTGGCGGAGAGCAACGACTGCGAGTTGTTCACCTTCAATTCCCAGACCGCGGACCAATCCCTTCACGATTTCGTCATGGGGATCACCGACAACCAGGGGGCCGACGATGTGGTGGTCAGTGTCCCCATCTCCGCTGTGATGGCCGAGGCCGACACACTGATGAATCCCGACGGCATGCTGGTCTTCTTCGCCGGTGTCCCCAACGGCACCCTGGCGCCGTTGAACCTGAGCGCGGTGTACCTGAACAATGCCCAATACACAGGGACGTCAGGATTGACCATCCACGATCAGCAGCAGGTGGTGGACCTGGCCAACCAGGGTGATCTCTCTCCGGGATCCATCGTGGGCGCCGTCGGCGGCATGCGGGCGGCCAAGGATGGCCTCCAGGCCCTGGTCGACGGCAGCTACTCCGGGAAGGTCCTGATCTTCCCCCAGATCCACGACCTCCCCCTGATGGGGCTCAATGACCTGGAAGAGAAACTGCCGAATGTCGCCGAGAAACTGGGACCTGGCGATACATGGAACGACGAGGCGGAAAAGGCGCTCTTCGATAGTCAGTTGAGCGGTTAAGGTCACCGTCGAGCCCTGACGACGCTGGGGTCGCCGAACAAGAGTCATGATGCTGGCCCGGTCCGACAGTCGGACCGGGCCAGCATCGTGACTCTTTTGGTCGACCCGGCGTCCCGGCGACGGACGTTGCGGGGCGAGGTCTACGGGACGTCGAGCAGGCGACCGAGGTCGACCACGCCGTCGTGGACGTCGAGCCCCTTGACCTTCTTCGCACTCTTCTTGATGTTCTCGCTTCGCTTGTCACGCTTGGGCTCTCCACCGACGCCGGACTGCAGCGCGGCAGCCCCGGCCACGAACGGCGCAGCCATCGACGTACCGCTCCACGACCCGAACCCACAGGGCAGTGCGCTGATGATGCCCACGCCGGGCGCCGCCACGTCAACCCAGTCACCGCGGGCCGAGAAGGTGGCGAGCGCGGCGCCGTCCGTGCCCAGGGCACCGACCGAGATGACCTTGTCGACGGCAGCCGGGTAGTGCTTGGCCTTCGAGCCGTCATTGCCCGCCGCCGCCACGACGACCACGCCCGCCTTGGCCGCCGCCTTGAGCGCCTCGCTCACGATCTTGGACTCCATCTTGTCCGCAGTGCCGAAGCTCATGTTGATCACGTCGGCGCCGTGGCCGATCGAGTCGTACACCGCCTCGGCCACCGTGAACACGTTGCCCCGGCCGTCGGAGTCGAGCACGCGCTGGGGCAGGATGGTCGCCCCCGGAGCGACCAGCGCGACGACCCCGGCGACGAACGTGCCGTGGCCGTACCCCTCGTCGACGAGCGCGTCACCGTCCTGGTCGAGGCCGTCGCCGACCTCCTGCGGGATGGCGTCGTCGTCCACGTAGTCGTAGCCTCCCGGGGCCAGCCGCGCCGCGAGCTCGGGGTGCTCCAGCACAGCGCCCGTGTCGAGGACGGCGACGACGGCGCCGGCCCCGACCGCGTGCGGATGGATGGCGGCCAAGGACAGGTCGGACGCCGCCGGCTGGGTGCGATACCGGGACGGGTCCTCTGCGCCGCAGGAGGGTCCTCCGCTCGGCCAGTAGTAGAACCGCTCACCGTCGGTGGCATCGGCGAGGTTGTTGACCTCCGCGTAGACGACCGAGCCGGCCTTCTCCAATCCCTTGATCAGCTTGCTCGCCTGCTTCTTCCACTCCTTGTCCCGCTTCGCCGGATCAGACTCGACCGACTCGAGCGGGACGTCGAGCAGGTAGATGGACCTCGAGGCCAGCACCGCCGAGTGCGTTCGCGAACCCAGCTGACGGTTGACCCGGTCGATCGTCACGCCGGGCGACAGCTTCACGACCAACTGGCCCGTCGTCGTGACCGGCGCGGCCGCCGAACGTGCGGCCACTGCCTCGCTCGCTCGGGCGTGGCCGGATGCTGCCCAGGCCGGTACGCCACCGGCCGCGACCACCGCGCCGGCGGCCACGGCCAGGACGCGGACGCCGAGTGAGACCGACCGTCGACCGGATCCCTGGTGCGGCGTCCGGGCAACCCTCGGGGGCAGATGCATCAGGCGTCCTCTCGGTTGGCCGGGGCGCCGACGGTGATGAACGGAGCCCAATGGAACGGGTGGGGGTGCTCGATCAAGGTGGCGAGCTGTGCGTCGCGCAGCGCTGTCGAGGGGTGCACTCCGGCTGCCAGGCCCTCGTGCAGCCGGACCATGAGCCCGGCGGTGCTCCTGTCGTCGGCGACCCACTGACTCACCACCACACAGCCTGCTCCGGCGGCCAGCAGGCTGCGGGCGAGCCCGGTCGCCTCGTCCCCCGCCGCGTTGACGCGGGCCGTCTCGCAGGCGCTCAGGACGACGACCGACCCGTCCGCGAAGGTCTGCGTGAGGTCGACGGCCCGCACCCAGCGGTCGGCAAGCCGCAGCGAGCTGAACGCCGGGTTGCCCGAGCGGAAGAGCCCGTGGCACGCCAGGTGCACCAGGTCGGCCTGACGCATGGACTCGCGCACCCGCTCGAGGGTCGCGGCCTCCCCGAGCAGCAGGTTCGCGGTCCCGGCGACGGCAGCCACCCGACGTGCCTCGTCCTCGATCAGGCAGGTGTCGTCATCGGCGACGCCGATCACCGCGACCTTCGTGGCCACCGGCGGAGTGACGGAGGCGGTCGCCACTGCCGCGAGGCTCGGGGCGATGGTGATCGCCCAGTCGGTCAGCAGGTAGTTCCGGCCGTCGTGCAGTGCGTGGAAGGGCACCCGGTGGAGCAGACCGTGAGGGACGACGACCAGCGGGCGCGCACCACCGCTGGTCGGGAGGAGGCGACCCAACAGATCCTGGACGGGTGCGAAGACGTTCAGGTAGAGCTCCTGCAGGATACGCCGGCACGCCGCGGTGCGGTCACCGCCGTACCGGGCGAGGACGCCGGCGGCGTGCCGACCGAGGTGCGACTCGAGGTCGTCGAGCAGCCGGGACACCGTCTCGATCCGGCACACCGTGCGGACGTGGTGTCGGCCCTGAGGCGTCGGCACGAACGCCACCACGTGATCGTCGACGAGGTGGTAGGCGACGGCGGGTGTCGCCGGACCCGGCTGCGGCTGGGTCCCCGATGCCGGGCGGACGCCCAGCCGCGACGTCAGCGCGTCGCGGACCGCGATCTGTCGTTCCAGCTCCTCCACGCGCGCCCGGACGGCGTCCCGATGGGCATGGTCGGCGCTGAACAACGCCGAGTAGGCCGCCTCCAGCTTGGCCGCCAGCACCAGCCCCGCCGAGTCGCCGCCGTCGGATCGGGGCCGCAGGGCCCCCTGCAGCACCTCGACCAGGGTCCGGCCCTTGGCCTCGTCGGCCAGGTGCGCCGCCCGTTCGACGTCCGTCGCCCCGCCTCGGGCGAGCAGGACGGCGATCAGGCCGTGCCTCGACTCCGCGCTGCTGCGCAGGAAGGCCGCGCGCAACGTCTCATCGCGCAGCGGGCTCGCCATCGTCTCGACCAGACCGAGCGCCTCCTCGAACCGCTCGACGGCCGCGTCCAGGTCGCCGGCGCGCCGATGGCACGAGCCCTCGGCCTGAACCACGGCAAGGCGCAGGTGGGGCAGCCGGAGCTCATCGGCGAGCAGGCGCGCCTGGGCCAGGTGCTCGGCCGCGACACTCGGATCGTCCGCGGTGAGCTCGGCCAGGCGCAGCAGGCTGAGACACCGGACACCGGGCCAGGCCTGCCCGTCGACCATGGCGGCGGCGCAGGTGGCCTGAGCCATGGCCTCGGCCCCCTCGCTGACGCGGGACAGCCGGAGCAGCACCCCGGCACGGCTCGCCGGGTCGTTGACCACGGCGTACAGGTCGGCCGCCTCTGCGAACGCCTCTCGGGCCTCGTCCAGCCGATCGGCGTGGGCGTACCCGGTACCGCTGATGGTGAGGGCGGCAGCGAGATCGTGGGTCAGTCCGGCCTGCCGGAGATCTGGAATGACCGTGAGCGCCAGAGTGAGCGCCTCGTCGTACAGCCCGAGGGCCTGCAGCGTCGACGCCGTCTCGATGGACAGCCGCCAGCCCTCTGTCCGGGCGCCGAGGGACGTCAGCAGGGCGCTGGCGCGCTCGTAGTCCGCCAGCGCCTCGACGTAGTGACCCAGGGCGGCGAGGGCAGCCCCTCGATGGCCCAGGCACTTGCCCAGCCAGTGCGGGTCACCGTCGTCCTCGAAGGCGACTCGTCGCCCGCTGGAGGCAGTCCAGCCCTGAGGCGGCGTCACCCAGTGCCAGCAGCTCGATTCCCTGGTTGGCCAGGGCCGCAGTGGACTCCTGCGTACCTACCGAGCTCTCGCCAGGCGACCTCGGCGCGACGATAGGCCTCGATGGCCTCCTCGTGCCGTCCGGTGAAGCCGAGGCAGACCCCGAGGTTGCCGAGGGCGGCGGCGCGCAGTCGCGCGACCTCCTCGCTCCGGTTCCACGTCCTGGAGCGCGACGAGCATCGCCCGCCCCGCCTCGGCCGCCTCGTCGTGACGGCCGAGGTCGTCCAGGACGTGCATCCGCCCGAGGTCGGTGCGCAATGCCGACAGCTGGGATCCATTGCGCAGGTAGAGATCCCGGGCCCGGGCGATCTCGGTCAACGCACGTTCCGGGTGGCCGGACTCGACCAGGGCTCGCGCCCGCCGGTACGCGGCGTCCGCAGCCTGCTCGGTCGAACCAGCACGCTGTCCGGTGGGGGTCCGGGCGGTCACGACGTCCGATCCGAGGACAGCGGGACCTCGATGGTCAGCTCGTCATTGGACAGCACCACGATCTCGGCGTCCGTCGGGACGTCCTCCAGGGTGAATCCGCCGAGCTCGTCCCCCTCGATGGTGGAGACGGAACCACGGGGGCCGTGGGCCACAGCCTGGAAGGCGCCGGGCATGGGCCGGCGCGGCAGGACCTGGCCGCGCAGGGTGACCCGGTCCGGCCCGGTGGGGGCGATGTCGAGCACGACGTCCGCGACCGGGCTCACGAACGAGAGCTGGACCCGTTCGCCGGCGTCCAGAACCGGGCTCCTCACGGCGACCATCGGATCCGCCTGGCGGCTGTCCACGTCCAGGCGCGCGACCAGCCGAACCGGCCCCCGGGAGCGACCCGACCGGGAGGCGATACAGGTGGCGTAGCCGCTGGCGCACCACCGGCGGAGGGGTGATGAGCGGCAGCGACGTCCGACAGCCGGTAGAACTCCCGAGCCCAGGCGGCGAACTCGCCCGCGCGTGAGCCCGGCCGGTCGACGGCCGCCTCGACGACGCGGGCCCGCTCGGGGGGCAGCCGGCCTTCGAGCCAGTCGAGGATCTCCTGCGAGCCGGGCTGGTCGTCGTCGTCGGCGCTCACCGTTGGTTCCCCTCGGCCAGAATCCGGCGGAGTCGCTCCAGACATCGTGCTCGCGACGGTCCGATGCTGCCGACCGGTCTGCCGAGGCGAAGAGCCACCTCCTCGTAGGACGGTTCCGACGGATCGAGGTAGAGCGCGGTGACCAGCTCCCGGCATGGCGTGCCGAGCCGGCCGAGGGCCTCGTGGAGTTCCAGAACCCGGTCCGAGACGTCGACGTCCCCACCCGGCACGGCCGTGCCGGTGCGCTCCACCCCTGGATCGACGTCCGGCACGGGGTGCTCCCGCAGACGTCGATTGCGGACTCGCCACACCTGACGTCGAGCGACGACGAGGAGCCAGGCGGAGACCCGCTCGTGCTCGCGGATCTTGTCCAGCGAGGTGAGGAGCGCCTCGAAGACAGCCTGGGTGACGTCCGCGGCGTCCTCACGGTTCAGGCCCTTCCCGGACCCCCACCCAGAAGACGAGTCGTTCGTATCGTGCGACCAGTTCCTCCCAGGCCTCGGCATCACCGTGCCCGGCATCGGTGGAGAAGATCATGTGGATCTTGTGGTTGCGTGGGGGCGAGCAGGTCGGCCTCTCCGACGTCGCGTACCGGCAGGTGGTACACGTGAGCTGACATCGATCTCCTGATGACGTACGCGCTAGCCGCGGCCGGACACGCGGGGTGGACTCACGGTCGAAGTTGTCGGTTCCCTAAGCCTAGACAAGATTCTTCGCCCATTTCGTATTTTCCGTCACCTCCCGTGGGCACTGGTCACACGACAGGGCAACACCAACGGCCACGAGACAAGGTCAAAGGCCACGACGATCGGGAGTGACTCGATGGGCAAGTACCACTACGTGCCTGGCTGCGGCGGCGGCGGCGGATCAGCAAGAGCCGCAAGAGCTCGCAAGAGCTCCAAGAGCTCCAAGAGCAAGAAGAGCAAGAAGAGCGGAAGCAAGGGCGGCTGCCGCTGCTGAGACGGGGTGCGGGCGGCGGTCCGGAGGCCTCGGGCCGCCGCCGCGCGCCGCGTCCCGCCCTGACCGCCACCACGACCCAGAACACACGCGCCCATTGAGGAACCCGATGCTGTCGTCGGCTGCGGTCATGATGCTGCGCAGTCGGCCTGCTCGGCGACGTGGCTGGCGGCTGCCCCGGATCGACCGGCCGCCCGTCGAGCCGCACGTGCCTCCCCGGAGCACGGGACCGGTCCTGGTGAGCTGTTCGGCGACGCGCAGGCCGCTGCGGCGCCCGCCCTCGCCGTCCGGCAGGTCTTCTCCCGGTTCTGGCCCTACACCAAGCCCTACCGTCGCTGGCTCTTCGGCTGGCTCGTCTTCGTCGCGCGTCACGCCTGCCCTGGACGCGCTGTCGATCTGGATGTTCAAGATCCTCATCGACGATGTGCTGACCCCGCGTGACTTCGGGCCCTTTCCCTGGGTGGTCGGCGCCTACATCGCGATCACCCTGATCGGCGGCGTGGTCTCCTTCGTCGACCGGTACGTGTCGGTGTGGGTCGGCGAGCGCTTCCTCACCGATCTGCGCACCGCGGTCTTCCGGCATCTGCACGGCCTCTCGATGGACTTCTTCGACCGCCAGCGCCTCGGTGACGTGCTGAGCCGGCTGACCGGGGACGTCGCCGCGATCGAGGCGGTGGTGCTCTCCGGGGTCACCAGGGCCCTGTCCTACGGCATTGCGGATCCTGATCTACGGGGCCGCCCTGTTCTACCTGGAGTGGCAGCTGGCCTGTCTCGCCCTGGTCGTGGCGCCGATGTTCTGGGCCATGTCGCGGGTCTTCTCCCGACGGCTCAAGGAGGCCTCCCGGGAGAACCGGCGCACCAACGGAGCGATGACCTCGGTCGCCGAGGAGAGCCTGGCCAACGTCGCTCTGGTCCAGGCCTACAACCGTCAGGACAGCGAGGTGGAGCGGTTCCGGCAGCGCAACCTCGCTGTGCTGCGGTCCCAGCTGCGCTCGACCCGGCTGCGGGGTCTGTACAGCCCGATCGGAGACCTGTTCGAGCTGGTCGGAGTCCTGGGAGTCGTAGGCCTGGGCACCTGGAAGCTCACCCGCAACGAGATGACCCTGGGCGAGCTGCTGGTGTTCATGACCTACTTCGGCCAGCTGGCCAGCCCGCTGCGAGGGGTCGGCCGGCTGTCCAACTCGCTGTTCTCGGCGGCGGCGAGCGCCGAGCGGATCCTCGAGGTGCTGGGCACGCGCCCCGCCGTCCAGGAGCGGACCGGTGGCCATGAGGTGCCGCGCTGTGGGGGCGCGGTGCGACTGGAGGACGTCAGGTTCAGCTACCCGGGCTCGGACCACGAGTCGCTGCGCGGGATCAGCGTGGACATCGAGCCCGGCCAGACGGTTGCCCTGGTCGGCGGCAGCGGCGCCGGCAAGTCGACGGTGGCCAAGCTCCTCCTGCGCTTCTACGACCCTCGGCCGGGGCGATCACGGTGGACGGGCACGACCTGAGGGACGTGGGATCTGCCGAGCCTGCGTCGGAACGTCGCCGTGGTCATGCAGGAAACGATGATCTTCGACGGCACGATCCGGGACAACATCCTGTGGAGCCGGCCGGAGGCCACCGAGAGCGAGCTGGACGCGGCGATCCGGGCGGCCGACGTCCATCGGGTGGTCGAGCGCCTGCCCGAGGGCCTCGACACCCGAGTCGGACAGCGGGGTCGCCGGCTGTCCGGTGGGGAACGCCAACGGGTCGCCATCGCTCGGGCGATGCTGCGGGATGCCCCGATCCTGCTCCTCGACGAACCGACCACCGGTCTGGACGCCGAGACCAGTGACCGCGTCCTGGCGCCCCTTCGTCGCCTGATGGACGGCCGCACGACCATCATGATCACTCACAATCTGACCCCCACCCGTGACGCTGACGTCGTGGTCGTGCTCGACGACGGCCGGATCGCCGAGCAGGGCCCGCCCGCCGCTCTGCTGGCCGCCGGCGGCGCATTCGCCCGCCTGAACCGGGGCGAGGACGGCGCCGACGCGCGCGTTCGGACTCCACCGTGGTGGACGCCGGGCCGCGCCGCGCCGAACCGGGGACCCGACAGTCCGGTTCCGGCCGAGGCGGCGAGCCAGCCACGACATGCAGCAGAGGTCTACGACCACCGATGGTGGCGAGAGGAGAACTGGTGGTGGTGAGCACGAACACCGTGGTCTACGAGGACGTCGGCGAAAGCACTGTGGCGCCGACCAGGATCGCTCCCGGCTACCGGCTGCTCGGCCTGCTGCAACGCGGCGAGGACTTCGACACCTACGACGCCTGGAGCGAGCGGCACTTCTCCCGATGCGTGGTCAAGACGATGCGGGCGGACCAGCCGGCCCGCCGGTCCGCCGCAGCGCGGTTGGTTCTCGAGGGGGAGATCCTGACCTCGCTCGCTCATCCCCACCTGGTCCGCGCCTTCGAGGTACGCCGCGGGCGGCGCCCGATCGTCGTCCTCGAGACCCTGACCGGTGGCACCCTGCGATACGTCCTCAGGCAACCCGGGCGTCTCGGCGCCGCCGACCTCGCCGGGTTGGGCATGCAGCTGTGCTCGGCGTTGCGCTACCTGCACGCCTACGGATACCTGCATCTGGACGTGAAGCCGGGCAACGTGATGGTCGCCGCCGGACGGGTGACGCTCATCGATCTGAGTCTCGCTCTGCCTCCGGGCCCCTGCTCCCGGGGACGCGGCACGGCCGCCTACCTCTCGCCCGAGCAGGCTCGCGGGGACGACGTCAGCGAGGCCTCCGACGTCTGGGGACTCGGCATCACGCTCTACCGGGCCGCCACCGGCACCAGCCCGTTCGCCCCGCGCAAGCCCACCGCCGACGGGACACCGAGTGGCGCGACGACGCCTCGACAGCCTCCGCGTCAGCGACGTGTGCTCGTGCTGCGGTGAGAAGAAGGACTACGAGCAGCTGCGAGGCCGCGCGCCCGCCGTGCGGACCGTTCGCCGGTTGCCCGCAGGGCTGGCCAGGGCGATCGATGCCACGCTCGAACCCTCTCCCGCCGATCGACCGAGCCTGGCCGAGTTCACCGACGTCCTGATGGGTTTCCTCCCCGAGTAGCCCCGAGTAGCAGGCGGATCACGCCGAGCAGCCCGGGCTTGGGCAGCGTCAACGTCATGGTCGCGGCCGCGGGGACCGCTCCCGGCGAGGCCGTTCCGGTCGTGACGTCCAGACCGGTGGGTGCGTCCAGCGCGAGCACGGCGCCGTCCTGGTCGCCGGCCCAGGCCGCCAGCTCGCCGGTGGCGCCGCTCATGGCCGCGGGCGATCAGCGAACCGGACGAGGAGGCGGGCGTTGGACTGTGGGCCAGAGCGCGGCAGCGGGTGCACGCGACGCGTCCGGCGGCCCACATGGACTCCCTGATGAGGGGGCGGCGTGGGATCCCGCGACCGCGCGGTGGGGGGCCCTGATGGACGAGACCTCGCGGGCCGACCTGGCCGCCCGGGACCGGTTCTACGCCCACCTTGGGGGCGTCAACTTCGGTGGCACCCCGCCGGTCCTATTGGCGATCGAGTTGGTCGATGACGTTGGTGGTGCCCACGGTCATGGACGCCGCCGACGTCGCCTCCGCCTGGGAACTGCTCCAGCGCGGCCGGATCAGCACCGACCCGGACGTTCTGGCGACCCAGGAACGGCTGCGCGCATGCATGTACACGATGGCTCATCCCGAGACGGGACAGCTAGTTCCCGCCTGCGCGCAGCACGCCGCCCTCGACCCGGTCGAGAACGCGCAGCTTCGCCGGCTGCTGCCGTTGGTCCAGATCCGCTGACCACCAGCGGACGGTCACGGCAGCCGCCCGCCGACCGCGTGGATGTGTCCGCGACGAGGGTGGCATGGCAGACAGGAAGGTGCGCCCGATGGTGTCGACGGACACGTGGTGGTGCGGGAGGCGACCGTGCGACCGGACGGTGCGGGAGAAGCAGTCACGACCTCTGGCAGCGGTCCGCACATGTGGTTGACGGCGGATCTGCCGGAATTGCAGAGGGTGTACCGGGCGGCTTCGTTGTCGAATGCCGAGGACGCGCCACTGTTGCTGGCCCGACCCGAGTTTCTCATCTTCAGTGGCGAGGCGATCGCCGCGGGCGCACGCGGGTGTCGGTGGCCGGCGCGGAGGGCCAGGGCGAGGTCTTGGGGTTTGCCACGGTGACAGTGGGTCATGACGGTGAACCCGAGCTCGAGGATCTGTTCGTCGACCCAGAGCGGCGCCGCCGCGGTGTCGCGCGGCGACTGGTCCTGGACGCCGTGGAGTCGGTTCGCGAGGGCGGTCACCGATGTTTGTCGGTGACCGGCAACCCGCATGCTTTGGCCTTCTACTCGGCTGTGCGGTTCGTTGAGAGCCGACGGGTAGCCACCGCTCTGGGCCCAGGCATGCGCCCACATCTCGACGTGACCTGACCCGGGAGTCTCGGAACCGGGGCGAGGGATAGGCGGGACACCTGCTGGGGCCGCCGTCGGCGCCGCCGCACGCAGATCGAGTAGCAGATCGCGGGAATGGTTGACGGCACGGGCGTGGGGAGCGCGAGGACGTCGTGCTGCTGTCCGACGGCGCGATGCCGTGGCTCGACGTCGAGGCGTTCGAGGCCGCCTGCCGGCGGGCGCGCCAGACACGCCCTCCGGTTGACTACCGGTCGGCGGACGAGCTGTACCGCGGCGACCTGCTGACGGAGGACCGGTTCGAGGTTCGGGCGCAGGCCCCTTGGGAGGCCTTGCGTGGAATCGGCCTCGGCTTGTTGATCGAGTACGCCGAGGTGCTGTCAGAG
Source organism: uncultured Actinomycetota bacterium (assembly GCA_963750395.1). Lineage (GTDB taxonomy): Bacteria > Actinomycetota > Actinomycetes > Actinomycetales > Kineosporiaceae > JADJPO01. Next base: position 257,852 of record CAVVQM010000009.1, read on the forward strand.
CGTCGCGAGTACCGCGAGGTCGTCGAGATCGTCGGTGGGGCAACGGCGGCCGACCCGTTCCATGAGGGCGCGTGCCGCTTGCTGACGACGGCGTTGGCCGCTGCAGGTCGGCGCTACGAGGCTCTCGCGGCGTTCGACCGGCTTCGGGAGAGCCGCACCCAGGAATTGGCCGCCGACCCCGAACCGCCGACCCGGCGTCTCTTCGCGATCTGCTGATAGGCGGCGGTTCGGGCTGGTCCGGGTCGACTCGACACCGGGGAGCGCCCTCTGCGCCAGAGCTATCCGGCCTACCGGAATCTGGTCGCCGCGCCGCGCAGCTGAGTCAGCCGGCGTCTTCGGGGACCTCCAGCTCGCCAGCATCCGTCCGTGGGCGGACAATGAGCACCTCGCACGGGGCCCGCTTGACCACTTCGGTGGCCACCGTTCCGAGCAGCTTCTCGGCCATCGAGACCCGGTGGCTGGCGCCGACCACGATCAGATCGGCGTTGCGCTCCGCGGCCGATTGCAGCAGGGCGGTGGCCGGCTCCCCGTCCATCAGTAGGGCCGCAGAGATGGTCGCGCCGTAGCCCTGGGCGACGGCCACCGCGGCGGCGATCGCCTCACTCGCCGCGGCGCGCCCGACCACCTGGCCTAGCTTGGTGTCCCCACCCAGCGTCGAGGTGCTCCGTGCCTCCTGCCGCCGCGGCAGTGAGGTCCAGGCACAGACGATCACCAGGTCGGCATCGTCGTGGTGGGCCAGCCAGGCAGCCCGGGCGACGGTCGGGCCTGCCAACGCCGACCCGTCGGTGCCAACCACGATGGTCCGGTAGTCGGTCATCTGCGTCGGCTGTGTCATCGTCGCTCTGCCTTTCGCTCAGTGCCCCATCGGGACGGGCGTGTTCATGGCGTCGACATCTCGCACGATCGGCGGCTCCTTGATCCACAGCATCGTCAATCCGGCGACGCCAAGAAGGACGCCGGCGAAGATGATGGCGTTGTTCGGGTTGTCGCCCAGGACGTTGGCGTAGATCGCGCCGAAGGTGACCGTCTGAATGAGCATCGGGATGACGATCATCATGTTGATGATGCCCATGTAGACCCCGTACCGGGTCGACGGAATCATGCGGACCGCCATGATGTACGGCACGCCCATGATCGACGCCCAGGCGATGCCGAGGCCGATGATCGGGATGAAGAGCAGGTACTGGTTGCTGATGTTCGGGAAGATGATCAAGCCGACGGCGGCCAGCAGCAGACAGGTGCAGTGCACCAGTTTGGCCCCTCGACGCCGAGCGAAGGCCACGAGCGAGAAGGCCACGCTGAAGGTGACGATGTTGTACCAGCCGTTGACCAGGCCGGTCCAGCCGACCGCCTCGTCGAACTCCGGGGTCCTGGGATCGGTCGTGTCCCAGACGGACTTGGCGATTGAGAGCGTCACGAACTGCCAATAGCAGACCATGGCGTACCACTGGAACAAGTACACCAGTGCCAGTTTGCGCAGCTGGGTCGGCATCTCGACGATCGCGTCCCAGATCTCGCGTATGGCCGGTATCAGGCCGCCCTTCTGGGCCCGTAGGGCGGCGATCTCTTCCTCGGTGGGCGGGATCTCAGGTGTGGTGAGGACGGAGATGAGGACCGTCCCGATCGAGCAGACCGCTCCGAGCATGAACGAGCCGAACACCCAGTACGGAATGCCGGCCTCCGTGCCACCGGTGATGAGCTTCTGGAAGACGAACAGAGAGATGTTCGCCAGCGTGATGCCCAGCCCGGTGAAGAAGCTCTGCGCCAGGAAGCCCTTGCCCAGCTGCGAGGGAGGCAGCTTGTCGGCGATGAAGGCCCGGTAGGGCTCCATCGCGGTGTTGTTGCTGGCGTCGAGCAGCCAGAGCAGCAGCACCGCCATCCAAAGGGCGGCCACGAAGGGGAACAGGAACAGGCAGATGCTGCACCCGATCGCCCCGATCAGGAAGAACGGCTTTCTCCGGCCCCACCTCGGGCTCCAGGTGCGGTCGGACAGCGCGCCGATCATCGGCTGGATGAGCAGACCCGTCATCGGCCCGGCCAGGTTGAGGATCGGCAGCTCCTCGGGACTGGCGTCCAGGTAGGTGAAGATCGGGTTGATGGCGCTCTGCTGCATTCCGAAGCTGTACTGGATGCCGAAAAAGCCCAGGTTCATCAACAGGATCTGCCGCATGTCCATCAGCGGCTTCTGCCGGACGACCGCTACGGAGCCGACTCTCGTGGTGGTCATCGCGCATCTCCCCGTCGTGAGGTTCGGGCCAGGTAGTCGGACAGTCGTTCCAGCTCCTTCTCCCAACCGTCGGCGTGGTACTGCGCCACGGCGGGGTCGAAGGGACCTTGGACGATGCGCACCAGGGTCCCGTCGCGTCCAGTCTTGGTAAACTCCACCCGAAGCTCAAGCGGGGTGTCGGGGTCGATGCCGGGGTCGCCGGTGATCCGCTGGCGGGCGACGAAAACGTCAGGGGAGAAGTATTCGGTGAAGACGGCGTCCGTGGTGACCCGGACGGTCGGGTCGCTGTCCCGGACCTTCACGTGATGGTGTCGGCCACCGAGCTGGAGCTCGGAGGTCGCCGTCTCCTTCTCCACATGCCACCCTGGGCTGCCCCGCCATTCGGCCATCTCCTCGGGGACGGTCCAGGCGTCGAACACCCTGGGGCGTTGGTAGTCGAATTGGCGCTCTATCACAACGATCACGTTGGCCGCCATGCTGCAACCGCCTTTCCGGAGTGACGAGATCCCGGGTGGTGCGTCGGTGTCGCGTGCCGTGCGTCACAGCATGATGTACACGGTTTCAGCGTGTCTAGACATGTCCCATCGCCTTCTTCTCCAGAATTCTGCCTCTAGGCTCTAATGTCGCTCGCCGGGGAATTCTTCGGGGGTGTTCATGCGGCCACTGGGTGATCGTCGTCTTTGGGGTTGCTGGTCTTCGATGCGCTGGAGCAGGTTGTGCAGGTCGCGGCGGGTGAACTTCCAGCCGATGGATGTCGCGATCGGGTTGTTGCCGGCCTCGAACGCGGCGAGCCGTCGCGGATCCGGTCTGTTTCGGTGAAGTCGTTCGGGGACACCACTTTTCGCTGGATGACGGAGAAGTAGATCTCGCACTGGTTCAACCATGACGCATGCACCGGGGTGTGGACCAGATACGCGGTGGGCTGGGCCTTGGTCATCCGCTCGATCGAGGCTGCCGCGGTGGGAGGAGCCGTTGTCCACGATCCAGAACACCCGGTCCGCGAACGCGTGGGGCTCGCTGGTCATCACCTGGGCGACCAGTCGTTCGAACGGCTCGATCCCTATCGGGTCCTCACACCTGCCGATGACGTGGCCGCGGTGGACGTCCCAGGCGGCCAGGCAGGGCTCGTTCATTCTGGGTGTGACGGCGTGTTGTCGGGGTGACGGACCGTGGTGGGTGTAGTAGCCGGGCGGGCACCCTGCCCGCGTCGGTATCTTCTCCACCGTGTCGATGACTTCAGGGGCTGCTTGGGCGGCCGGGTCGATGATCTTCCGCTTGATCTCTGGCGGTGCTGCAGGTGTTGCCCGATCCGCGTCGGGCGCAGGGTCGGCGGCACGAGTTGGCCAGGGTGGTCGCGGCCTCGAAGGGGCGGTCGCCCCGCGGCCTCCACCACGATGTGCGCGCGGAGCCGGTCGCGGTACTCGGTACGCCCGGAGGCCACCCGGGCAGCCAGCGCCCAGTCCTCGGCTCTGGTCAGGACAATCACCTACGGGCTGGACATTGGCATCCGATCTTTGTGTCGCACCACGGGACCAGATCGGTGGCACGACACGCCGCGACGAATGCGCAGGGCGTCGCCGAAGATGACGTCGTGGTCAAGTATCCCGACTCGACGAAGTCGTCACGGGAGTACCGCGCCCCAACGACTACGATCCCTCCGTCTTCATGACCGGCCTTCCGGTCGGAACCTGCGAAGAGAGGTCCTCGACCTCGCATGCGGCCTCAACCTCGGCGACCCCACCGCCTGGACCTGACCCCGAAGAACCTACGGGCGTGACCACTTGGCGTCGTCCGGGGTGACCTCGGGTCGATGCGGTTCGGCGGTCATCGCTGCGTCATCGCGGTACCACTCGTACGCATGACGTTGGGCCCGCCACCGCACGCCCCACATGACGGAGTCTGGGCAGTGACCACCGAGAGATGACCTGCGCCACCAACGAAGGGAGCGCGTCATGGTGTCCATGAAGGACGCTGCCACCGAGTTCCTCGGCGCCAAGCGGATCGCCGTCACCGGGGTCTCCCGAACGCCCGCCGGGCACGGCGGGAACACCGTCTTCACCGGACTGCGCAAGCGGGGCTTCGCTGTCGTCCCGGTGAACCCGAATGCCGATGAGGTCGAGGGCGTTGCGTGCTACCCGAGCCTCACCGCGATCCCGGAGGGGGTCGACGCCGTCGTCGTCGCGGCCCCCGCGGCGTCGGCCGAGGCGACGGTGCGCGAGGCGGCGGCGCTCGGCATCAAGCAGATCTGGCTGCACCGCGCCTTCGGCGGCGGCAGCCTCTCCCCCGCCGCCGTCGCGGCCGGACACGAACTCGGTGTGCGCGTGATTCCCGGTGGCTGTCCGCTGATGTTCGGGAACACGGCGGATGGCGCGCACCGGATGATCCGGGGTATCTGCCGGCTTACCGGCGCTGTCCCCCGCCAGGTCTGAGAGACGACAGTCCGCGCGATCATCCTCGTCGCCTCGGCGGTCGCGGCGAACCTCAGTTACGCGGCGATGTTCCTCGCCCGCGTCCACGCTCCGGCGCAGGCCCGTCGGCTGGGCCTGTTCGGCACCGCCATGGCCGTTCCGTTGTCGGCCGCAGCGCTGCTCGCCGCGACGTCGGGCCTGGGGGCGTGGGATATCGCCCTGCCCCTGGTGTTCGTCGGGTTCGGCCTCGTCGAGGTGGTCGTTGATGTGATCCGTCCGGTCGACGTCAGGAGCACCAGCTGGCTGTGGTTGTACCTCGCGTCGTTCTATCTCGCCCAGTGGGCGTTGATCGGGGCGGCATACCGAATCGGTGACGTCGCCGGAGCGGCCGTCCTCGTGACGTACTTCGTGTGCCTGGCCGCGACCGCGTACTCCTACCGCCGTGTCGGCCACGGAGGCCGACGTCGGGCATGTCGTCGAAGCCGGCCTTGAGATCGGCGGTGAGCAGGGTTCGCCCTTCAGAAGACGGGCTTGCCGCCGGTGACGCCCAGGACGGTGCCCGAGACATAGGACGCCGTCGCAGCCGAGGCGAGGAAGACGAACGCAGGAGCGACCTCCGCGGGTTGCCCCGCTCGGCCCAGGGGAGTGTCCTGACCGAAGTGCTCGACTTTCTCCGGCGGCTGTGTCGCGGGCTGCAGCGGAGTCCAGATCGGCCCGGGCGCAACGGCGTTGACCCGGATACCCCGGGATCCGAGCTCGGCGGCGAGGTTGACCGTGACGTTGTTGATCGCCGCCTTGGTGGCCGCGTAGTCCAGCAGGGACTGCGACGGCTGATAGGCCTGGATGGAGGAGTTGTTCAGGATGACCCCGCCGGACTGCAGGTGCTCCAGAGCGGTCTGCGTCACCCAGAACAGGGCGTAGAGGTTCGTCTTCAGGACCCGGTCCAGGTCCTCGCTCGTCACGTCGGCGATCGAGGTGCGACGGGCCATCTGGAAGCCCGCGTTGTTGACCAGGACGTCGAGGCCGCCCAGCGCATCGACGGCCGTCCGGACCGCGCCGCGCGCCGCCTGCTCGACGCGAAGATCCGTCGGGATCAGTACGCAGCGGCGCCCGGCCTCGTGCACGAGCGCGGCCGTCTGCTCGGCGTCCTCCTGCTCGACGGGCAGATACGCGATCGCCACGTCGGCGCCTTCGCGGGCGAAGGCGATCGCGACGGCCCGGCCGATCCCGGAGTCGCCTCCGGTGATCAGGGTGCGCAGGCCGGTCATCTTGCCCGATCCGACGTAGGAGGTCTCTCCATGGTCCGGGCGGGGGTCCATCTGATCGGTGACCCCCGGTGGATCTTGCTGCTGGGCTGGGAAGGTGCTGTTCATCGTCGTCCTCCTGGGCAGGGGCGCGGACTCGGTCTCCAGATCCTCGGGCCGATAACGTGCCCGGCGAGCCTCTCAGTGCGAGCGCAGGGCCTCGACCAAATCGGCCTTGCGCATCGACGACCTGCCCTCGATGCCGATCTCGCGCGCCCGCTCCCGAAGCTCCGCCACCGTCCAGTCCTCATAGGAACCGGAGCGCCCTCCCCTCGCGGCGACCCTCGCCCGACCCGACGCGGCACTGGCGTTGGCGATCCGCGCGGCCTTCTCCTTGCTGGTGCCCTCGTCGCGCAGGGACTCATAGAGCTCGGGATCCTTGACGCTGGGGCCCGGGTCGCGTCGGGGCATGGTCACCTCCTGGTCGGCGAAGGACTACCGATCCACGTTTGCACCGGCGCGCGCCGGCCGCACGCCGAACCTGGGGGGAATCACGATGAGCGGCACGGCCAAGACCCGCACCCATGACCGGGCACGCCGGGTTTCCTGTCAATCTGCTGGGAGAACCGGGCGAGTGCTTCAGCCCGACGTCGTGGCGCCGACGTGAGACCCGAGGCCGAACGGCGGCTCTCGGGAAGGTGGCATGGTCATGAACCCGATGTCGATCGGCGGCTCGAACGCCTGGAACCAGGCGCTGTCCGCGACCGAAACCCAGGGCCTCGACGGCGGGCGGCACCGCCAGGGCGGTCCGCTCGCGGACGCCGCGAAGGCGCTGGACATGAGCAAGCAGGACGTCCTGTCGGCGCTGAAGAAGGGCAAGAGCCTGGACGATCTGGCCACGGAGAAAGGCATCTCCCACGACGACCAAGGGCGTCGAGGCGTTGCGGCCGCCGCGGGGCACCGGCGGGCCCGGCGGGCCGCCGCCGATGGGACCCCCACCAGGCGACGAGCGCGACGACTCCAGTGGCACCGGCGTGTTCGGGTCGAGCCTGACCGCGTCGCAGACCACGACCCTGGCCTCCCTCGCCTCGCTGCTGGGAACCGCGCCCGAGGATCTGCTCGACGCCCTGAAGCAGGGCACCAGCCTGTCGGACCTGGTCACCAGCAAGGGGATCGACAGCACCTCGCTTGCCAACGTGCTCCAGGACGGCCTCCTCTTCGACCAGAAGCTGTGAGCCGAAGGGTCACCACATCAGTGCCGTGACCAGGCCTCCGACTGCGTGAGCCAGAACAGGTACGTCAGCGGCGGCAGCACCACCACGCCCGCGAGGCCTACCGCCACGAGCAGCGCCCGCAGTGTGGCAGGCGCCCCAGCCGCCTCGGCGATCGTCACCTGGTCGACAAGCATCCATGGGTACTGCCCGGCGCCCCATCCGAGGACCACAGTCGCCACCGCCACGACCGCGGTGAAGCGCGCGACGGCGTAGCGGCGCCGGTACATCAGGGCGAGCGTCGCCGCGCCGGCAACGGCGGAGATGAGGACGAGCGGCAGCGCCCGGCCGGAAAGGCCGGCGAAGAGCGTCGGCGCGTCGGCGCGTATCGGCAGCAGCGCGATGAACACCACCGCGCCGGTGATGACGCCGACGACCAGGGTCCGCAGCCGCAGCGCCTCGGCGAGTTCGGTGTCGCCCCCCCGCCGGGCGTCGGCTGCGAGGAAGCAGCCGGCGAGGAACGCGCACGTCCCGACCGCGATCAACCCGCCGAAGATCGACGTCGGCGTCAGCCACGACGCCAGCAGATCGCCGTTGCCGTCGGCCGGCACCCGCCCCGAAGCGATCGCCCCCGCGACGCAGCCGAGGAAGAACGGCGCGATCACCGAGGAGGCCGCGAACATGATGCCGTACAGCCGGGCTGAGTGCAGCGTGGCCGAGTACTTCCGGAACCCGAAGCCCGCCCCGCGCAGCACGATGCCGAGCAGCGCGAGCACGAACGGCACGAAGAGCGTGGACATCGCGGCGGCGAACGCCGACGGGAATGCCGTCCACCACGTCACGAGCACGTAGATCAGCCAGACGTGGTTGGCCTCCCACACCGGCCCGATGCTGTGGTCGACCAGCCGACGCAGCGCCGCGCCCCGGCGCGCTCCCCCGGCGGTGAGGTCGAACAACCCGGAGCCGAAGTCGGCTCCGCCGAGCACCGAATAGGCGAGCACCCCGACGAACAGGGCCACGGCCGCAGCGACCGGCAGCGTCATCGCGTGCCCGTACCGGCCTCGGCCTCGGCCGGCTCCTCGGGGGCGTAGGGGCTGGGCAGGTCGGCGTCCCCGGCACGCCAGCGCCGCGCCATCGACGTCAGGACGAAGTACGCCGCGACCGTCAGCGACGCGTACAGCAACGCCGTCCCGGTAAGCGTCACCCAGATCCACGGGTTCGACGTGACGGCGTCCTCGGTTCGCAGCACCTGCCAGACCACCCACGGCTGCCGCCCGACCTCGGTCGCGATCCAGCCGGTCTCCACGGCCAGCATGGCCAGCGGACCGGCGACGGCGGCGAAGAGCAGGTACCAGCGGTTGTCCAGCAGGTCGTGGCCGCGCCACCGGGCGAACCAGAAGACGACCACGGACAGCGCGAGAAGCGTCCCGATGCCGATCATCGACTGGAACGCCAGGTGGGTGATGTTCACCGGCGGGATCTGGTCCGGTGGCACCGAATCCAGCCCCGGCACGGGTTTGTCGAAGGAGTTGCGGGCGATGAGGGAGCCGATCGCCGGGATGTCCAACGAGTACCGGACCTCGCCATCGATGAGCAGTCCCCCCAGCCGCAGCGGGGCGGGCTGCTCCGTCGTCTCGGCGAGCTCGAACGCCGCCAGCTTGGCCGGCTGCCTCTCGGCGATGCGCAGGCCGAGCACGTGGCCGATCAGCGGCTGGACCAGCGCCGCAGCCGAGGCGAAGACGAAGGGCACCGTGAAGCCCAGCCGGTGGTGCCGGTCGCGGCGCCCTCGCAGCATCCCCACCGCGTAGACCCCCGCCACGGTGAAGCCGACGACCATGTAGGCGGCCACCCACATGTGGGCGAACATCAGGTAGGCGCCGGGGTTGAGCAGGGCCGCCCACGGGTCGACGTCGACGACCTCGCCGTCCACGATCCGGAATCCGACCGGGTTGTTCATCCACGCGTTGACCGAGAGCACGAAGAAGGTGCCGAGGACGCCGGCGACCGCCATCGGCAACAGCATGAGCAGGTGCAGGCGGGGCGCCAGCCGTCCCCAGCCGTACAGGTAGATGCCGAGGAAGATCGCCTCGACGAAGAAGGACAGCCCCTCGAAGGCGAACGGCAGCCCGAGCACGTCGCCGAAGCGACCCATCAGCCCCGGCCACAGCAGCCCCATCTCGAAGCTCAGCACGGTGCCTGACACCGCCCCGATGGCGAACAGGACCGCCGACGCCTTCGCCCAGCGCTGTGCGAGCAATAGCGCCGTCGCGTCGTCGCGGTGCACGCCGCGCCAGTGCAGGACGAAGATGAGTGCGGGTAGGGCGACCCCGAAGCAGGCCAGCAGGATGTGCCAGCCCAGCGAGAGCGCCATCTGCATCCGCGCCGGCAGGAGTCCGGCCGGCGCGTCGGTCCCCAGATCGGCCATCAGCGCGAGGGTTGTCGTCACCCGTCAGACGCTACGCGGCGGCGCCCACGGAGGGAACCGTCGGGAGCCACCGCGAGGGGTGGCCGGCGCAATCCCACCGCCCTACCTCGCCATACCGCCCTGCCTCGCGATACTGAGGCCATGGGTGGCGCGATCGAGTTCGAGGTCGCCTCCGCCCTGGCCGCTGACCGGGCCGAGGTCTGGCGGGCCGTCTCTTCCATGAGGGGCGTCAACCGCGAACTCCATCCCTTCGTTCACATGACGTCTCCACGAGGGCGGCGTGCGCTGCCATCCGTCGTGACACCGGGGCAGGTGGTCTTTCGGAGTTGGCTCTTGCTGTTCGCCGTGGTGCCCTTCGACCGACACGCGCTCGCGCTCGAGCACGTCGAGCACGGAAGCGGTTTCGTCGAGGAGTCGAGTTCCTGGCTGCAACGCCGCTGGCGACACGAGCGAACGCTGACCGAGGCACGGGGTGGCGGCTGCGTCGTCCGCGACCGACTCGCGATCGAGCCTCGCCTGCGACTCAGCCGACCGATCGTCGCTGCCATCGCTCGACATCTCTTCGGGCATCGTCACCGGCGACTGCAGAAGCAGTTCGAGGGTCACCCCACGACGGTGAGTGACGGTGAGCCAGGTCTATCGCCGGACACCTGATAGGCCCCGGGCTGGGCATGGTCCACGACGTCGGCGAGGTCGATCTTGCCGTCCTGGACGAGCTTGATGGGTTCGGGGTGGTCGTTGACGTAGGCGATGGTGCCACGCAGATCGACCTCCTTGAGCACGATCTTCAGCGCTTCGTGGTGGTGGGGTCAGATGACGTGGTCGGCCACGCCGGTGTCGCGTGCTCGATCATCATCTCCGCCCACAGCGACTCGATCCTGCGGTGGGTGACTCACTCCTCTTGGTAGTGGAAACGGTCGCGCCGGACTGCGTGAGCACCACGGCGTCACCGGCTCGCCGTGACCAGCCCGCCGCCCGGGTCAGGCCACGCAGCGCCGCCGATACGGGATGAGCCAGGAGCGGGTCGTCGCCCTGTACCGGCATCGTCCCTGTGTAGGCCTGCCAGAAGGTGCGGTAGGCAGCGGCCGGCGCCCGAGGCAGGTGGACCAGGCGTGCCAGCGGCAGACGACCCTCTGCGAGGGCCTGGTGATACTGCGTGATCCCGAAATGATTGACGAGAAATGGCTGCCGGTGAACGACGCCGCGCCCGCGTCCAGGCCGAGGCAATACGGCCGCGTGATCGACGTGTCCGTCGGCGACCCGATCCGGGTCGTCGAGCAGGGTCTGCGGGTCGTCGTGAGCGGTGTCGAAGATGAGGTCGACGTCCACGCAATCGAAGACCCCAAGTGCGTTCTCCACCGCGGCGCGACTGTCTTTCGGGGTCCCGGGGCGTCGGAGCCGTCGCGTCGTCCTCGGGTCGAAGGACTGGACCCCCAGGCTGACGTGGGAGAACCCGAGCGCCTTGAGCCTGTCCGCGCCCTCGCGCGTCATGTGCGGGGGCAGGACCTCCCTCGATGCCTCGCGCCCGAGGGCGCTCACATACCGGGCAGCCACGCCCGGCACGTACGGCACCTTGTTGTACGGGCAGAACGGGCAGATGGGGCGGCAGAACGGGATGTGGACGTAGAGCCCGGGCGGCGCGGCGAACATCGACGACACCTCACCCGGCGAGGGGATCCGCCGGGGCTCGTCGAAGCGGATCCCCAGGTGGCGGGGCACAGGTCAGTCGGCCGACAGTCGCGCCGGTTGCCGCTCGGCACTGTCACCCACGGGTGTCGCCACCACTCGCAGGTAGCGCTCGATGTGCCAGCGTCGCCAGGATCGCGCCAGGGCGGGCGGAACCAGCGCCAGAGCGGTGTCCGCGTCAATGACCTCGGGCCGACTGACCTCGTACAGCACCCCGGCGTTGCGAATGGTCCCCGTCCCGGCTGCGAGCAGGTTGCGCAGCCAGTCCACGTCGGTGCCGTAGGGCAGCGGCAGGATGAAGCCGTCTGGAACCGTGATCGCGACGACCGGGGTGGCATAGGCCTTGCCCGATCGCCGTCCGGTGTGGTGGAGGGCGGCCGCATACCAGTGCTTGCGGCCTGCCACGGTCGTCATGACGGGGTTGAGCACGTATTTGTTGAAGCGGCGGATCGCGTTCCTCATCGTGGAACACCTTCCTTCTGAGAAGGCCAGCGCATGCCGGATTCGGCTGCCTGTTTCGGCCCGATTCCACGCTAGCCCTGCGCGTCTGGCCGATATCGGGTACTTGGTCCAGATGTGTGCGCCCAGCCGGTTGACGGCCCGGCTCACGCCCGACGACGCACCGACAAGACCGGCCCCCGACCCGCGTTTCCATAGGCTGGGACAGGGGCAGGGACGTCATCGCGGACCTGCTCGACCGGGGTCACCTGGACCAGGTCCTCGGGGACGAGGCCGAGGACGAGGCCGAGGACGCCGCGCTGCTCGACAGCCTGTCGGACCACTCCGCCGCCAGCCGATGCCAGAGCGTGGCGGTGTCGGCGCCGATGGTGAGGCTGCGGCCAGGACCGGATTTCGGCACGGTGATCTGACCGGCGGACACCGCTCGGTCGATGTCGGAGCCCGGACTACCTCGCCTGCGGCGGCTTTCCCCGGGCGGTCGCAGAACACGCCCGCACCGGCGCGGTCTCGCAACCCCTACCTGCGTGACCCGGCAGCATGGCTGCGGACCTCGGGCTCGCCAGCCGACCGCCGGGTCGTCGGATCCCAGGCCAAGCTCTACCTCACCGATCCGGTCCTGGCCTGGCTCCCGGCGCGGCTGCGCGCGGGGCTGCCCGACCCCGACATGACCCGACTCACCGAGTCCGTCCTGGCCGTCACCCTCGCCCGGGCGATCGACGGGCTCGAGGAGGGCCGCTGGACCAGCGGGGACACCATCGCCTACGCGCGCACCCTGTCCGGCAACGAGGTCGACCTCGCGCCGGTCAGGGTGCCGACCCCGGCCGGCGTCGTCCACAGCGTCCCCCTGGAAGCCAAGTGAGTGGACCAGGGGTGGCGCTTCTGCCGGCCTGAATGCTTCTTGCGCCGGCAGCATCCGCGCGCTGTGGATGCGACCTCGACGGTAGAGCCGGTCCAGGCTGGTGGCCGCCTCGCCGTCGGTGGCGGAGCGGCTACAGGTGGGGGATCCGAGGGCCGACGAAAAGGGGGTCAACCATGATCAGGGAGCCCACGATGACAGGCAGGGACGCAGGCGCATCCTCCTCGGCCGCAGTGCGTGGACCCGGCTCGCGTGGCCGCCGTCGGCGACGGTCCGGGTCCGCCGCTGTCGCGGCGGCAGTGCTCACGGGGTTGCTCGGCAGCGGCGCGATGGTCTGGCAGAGCACCGCGGCTGCGTTCACGTCCAGCACGTCCAACGGCTCGAACTCCTGGACGACGGGCAGCGTCACCCTGGCAGATGACGACACCGGTGCCGCCATGTTTTCCGCGACGGGTCTGGTGCCGGGCTCGACGGGATCGAACTGCATCGCGGTCAGCTACACCGGCACCGTGGCCACCACGGTGAAGCTGTACGCCTCCGCCGCCGCCGACGCCTCCAGCGTCGCCCAGTACCTGGACCTGACCATCGAGGCCGGCACCGGGGGCGGATTCGGATCCTGCGGCGGGTTCAGCGCCGGCTCCACGATCTACTCCGGCAGCCTGGCCGCCTTCACCTCGACGCACGTGGCCTACGGCTCCGGCGTCGGGACGTGGGCGCCGTCCGGCGCCGCCGCCAAGGTCTACCGGATCACCTACACCCTGAACGCGGGCACGCCGAACGCCAAGCAGGGTGCCACCACCACGGCGACCTTCCAGTGGGAAGCCCAGGCCTGAGCATGGTGGCGGCACCGAGCGCGGTGTTCCGCCCGGGGGGGCATCTGGCATGAGTCGGCCGCACCTGCGCCGTCGTCCCCTGCGGCCCGGTGCGCCGCTGAGGTGGATCGCCGTCGCGTGCATCGGGTGGCTGTCGTCGGTCGCCGGCCTGATGTGGTGGGCCACCATCCCGGTCACCTTCGGCTGGCAGCCTGCCATCGTGCTGTCCGCATCGATGGCCCCCGCCCTCCGGACGGGCGACGTGGTTCTGCTCGATCCCGTGGAGCACCCCGAGGCTCTGCCGTCGGGCCGCGTGGTCAACGTGTCCGACCCTGCGCGGCCGGGGGGCGCCTTCCTGCACCGGCTGATCCGCCACACCCCCGATGGCGCGCTGGTCACCCGCGGGGACGCCAACGCAACCGAGGACTACCCACCCGTCTCCGCTGCCCGGGTGCGCGGCGAGGTCCGCATGGTCGTCCCGTTCCTGGGCGGACCCGTGGTCGCGGCCCGTGCGGGGAACCCCATCCCCGCGGCCGCCGTCGCGCTGATGACCTGGACGGCTCTGACGGCCACGCTGGCAGGCACGGGGCACCGGCCCGTCGGTCGGGGGCGAGCGCCGCAGCGCCACCGCGCCGTCCGGCGTGCGAGCCGTCGGGGTCCACGCCACCGGAGTGGGCCGTCGCCTCGGCGGCTGCGGCGCTCGAGCGCCGCGGCGGTGCTGTGCCTGCTCATGGGTGTCGCAGTGACGGGTACGCGCATGCACGTCGACGTCCGCCCCGTTCTCGGCCGTCACGGCGGACGCGGCCAACGCCTTCACGCTCTCCTACTTCGCCTTCAACGCCGCCACCATCGCGACGTGGGCCGGTACCGGTGTCGGCGGATACAGCGGGGACGGAGGGCCGGCCACCGCGGCGCGACTGTCCCAGCCCAGCCAGGCGGCACTCGATGCCGCCGGCAACCTCTACCTGGCGGACATCAACAACAACCGGATCCGCAAGATCACCGCCGCCGGGACGATCACCACCATCGCAGGCACCGGAACGGCGAGCTACGGCGGCGACGGCGGACCTGCCACCAGCGCGGCGATCAGCGGCCCTCGCGGCGTGGCCATCGACCCTTCAGGCAGCCTGTACATCGCCGACTCGAACAACAACCGGATCCGCAAGGTCACCTCCGGTGGCACCATCACGACCATCGCCGGGACCGGGGTCGCGGGGTACTCGGGGGACGGCGGCGCCGCCACCTCGGCCCAGCTCAACCTGCCCAGAGGCATCGACCCTGGACGGGTCCGGCAACCTCTACGTGGTCGACAGCTCCAACTACCGGGTGCGGCGCATCACCCCGGGCGGCACCATCACCACCGTCGCCGGCACCGGAACCAGCGGCTACAGCGGTGACGGGGGGGCCGCCACGTCCGCGAAGATCAGTCAGTCGTACGACATCGCCGTGGACGGCTCGGGCTGCCCCTACCTGGCCGACACCAACAACCATCGGATCCGCCGCTTCTGCGTCGGCGCCACCATCTCCACCGTCGCGGGGACCGGCACCGCCGGGTACAGCGGCGACGGGGGCCCCGCCACCAGCGCTGGGCTCAAAGGCCCCTCCGGCGTTGCCGTCGATGCCGCCGGAGTCCTCTACATCGCCGACCGGCTCAACAACCGGCTCCGCAAGGTCACCCCCGCAGGCACCATCACCACTCTGGCCGGCACCGGTGCCGCCTCGTCCACCGGGGATGGCGGCGCCGCCACACTCGCCACCCTGTACGGACCCCGCTCCGTGGCGACCGCAACCAGTCACCTCTACGTCATCGAACAGGACGGCGAACGCATCCGCCGCCTGACCGGCTGAGCGCCGAGCGGGTCGACGGAGCCCTTGCCCGGTCAGCTTCACGTGATTCGGACCTGCCGGCGCCGGCGGTCCCAGAACGCGTCGATCTCGGGGCGGGCGGTGACGTCGACCTCCTCACCGCGGTTCCATGGGCGAGGTAGAGCGCGACAGCGCCACCGGTGATCGTGACGTCGGCCCGATCGACGACGCCCGGCCAGGACCGAACCCGGACCACGATTCCGCTGGCCGAGGACGTCGCCCCGGTCGGCGTGCCCGGTGTGCTGGGCCGTCTCGGCGACGATGTGCGAGAGCGTCCGCCGTGCTGACCGGACGGCGCCTGCAGGCGCACGTAGTCGTCGGCGCAGTGCCGGTAGTCGAACCGGGTCCTGGCCGACAGCTGCCCGTCGGCGTCGAGGCCGTCCAGGTAGACATCCAGCGACTCGCCCACCGTCATCGTCCCGCTTCTCGGGCGAATCTGACCGGTCTCGACCCGACCGACCGGCTCGCGCCGCGCCCGCGCCGCCTCGGCCGCCATCGACCCCACCCCCACCGTGAGAACCGGCTGAGAACCGGTCGGTTCTAACGGGTTAGGAACACTTCAACGCCAGCGGCCGAAAGAGCTCTGACCTGGGCTGATGCGGCGCGCCCGTAGGGATTCGAACCCCAAACCTTCTGATCCGTAGGTCTGCCAGGGCCGGCGCCCGTACTTGTCCGCGCGTGGCCGCTGGTGCCCGATGTGGCCGCTGACCTCGATATTCGTCGTCCGGTCGTGCACCGCTCGGGCCCGCTGGGGGCCCTCCTTGACAGCCGGTTGGTTCTCACAGCGGTTCTCACCGGCGCTGGGGCTTCACGCAGATCGTGTCCGGGTGGGCTGTGATCGCGCGGATCCGGAGGCGAACCCGAGCCAGGTGTGTCGGTTGCCGGCCCAGCACCATCCGACCTTGGGCGAGTTGCGGTTGGCGCGTCCGTCTCGTCCCGTGCCATTGCTGATCCACAGGGCTGGGACCCGGGCATCGTGGGTTCCGTCCGGCTTGTGGAGGCGGGAGCCCATGGTCATGAAGCAGTTGTTGCGGGTCATGGCTGCGGGTTGCTGGATCAGCCAGAAGAGTCCCTCGGTGAGGGTGAGCGGGGTGCGCCCGGACGCGGCGATGCTCGGGAGTGCCTCGTTGGGCGTCCAGTTCGACCATTCGTCTCCCCGCTGGAGGTCATGGAGAAGGTAGAGCGCGGTGTCGGGCGGTTCGGCGGCGGTGATGGGTCGGAACTGGTCGACATCGGTCATGTCTTCGACCACAAAACCTGGCTTGCCGTCGTGGTGCAGGGACGGCACGAGTATCGAGACGGGGATCCGGTCTGGATGGATCACCAGCAGCGATCCGGTCGCCGCGTGGGCTGCTGCCTGACGGACCGCGGTGGCCGTCAGACCGCTGCGTGTGTGCAGTCCCAGGGCGATGAGTCGTTCTGCCTGATCCACCGGGGCGGGAAGAGCCGCGCGTTGGAAGCGATCGCCGCCGACCACTCCACCACACCCGCGCAGGTGGCCCTACGCTGGCTCATCGAGGGCGGTGCCCTGACCATCCCCGGCGCCAAGAACGCCGACCAGGCCACCCAAGCCGACGACCTTGATGCTGAACACCGGGGTGTCCAGGGCGGCCCAGAGGCGGGCCCACAGCGGCAGGTACATCTCACTACCCCGGGCGGTGGTGATGTCGCCGAGGTCGATGACGTCGCGGTGACCCAGCTCGGCGAGCAGATCGGTGACCGTCTTCTTCGCCGCGTCGTCGTCGCCGGACACGAAGCTGGTGTGGTCTACGCCGGCGAGCTGGGCGGGGTCGACCATCAGGGCGCTCATCGTGTTGAGTGCCTCGACCACTCTGGCCGCCGGGAACCGGAGGGTGACGTCGCGGTGGCAGGCCCGGTCGGCGAGGTCGGTGAACCAGTGGCCTGTTCAGCGAGCGGGCGCCTCGAGGAGTGGGGGTCAGCGGCGGGGTACGAACACGCTGAGTTGGGGAAGGATCTTCGCGGCGGCCTCGACGATGGCGGTGGCGGCGGGTAGGTCGGCATGGACGTCGTCGGGGTGGATCTGATCGTCGGAACCGGCATAGTCGCCTTCTCCGCGCCGCCGCTTGAGTCGCCGGAAGGGGCGCAGCACGTCACCGAGCGGCGGCGCCAGCTGCGCGGTCGCGGCCTCGATGGTGACTTCGTGGCCTCCGGCCCGGGTCGGGCGGAGTCCTTGCTGGACGAGCAGGGCAGTGAGCGCTTTGCGCGCGGCGGCGTATAGCGCGTCGTAGGCGATCTCGGGGTCGTCGTGGGCCACGGCGACCGCAGTGTGCAGATGGGCCCGGGCCTTGGCCATCAGGTGCTCGGCCTCGGCCTCGTCCCCGAGGACCTGGTCGAGGTGACCCCGGTCGAGCAGGTCCGCGATGACGTCGCTGCCCTTGTCCCAGCTCATCGACGGCTCACGGCTCCTCCTCAGGTTCAACGGTGCTCGGCGGATACAGCTGGACCAGTGGCCGGCCGCGTAGTTCGCGGACGAACGGGTCGGCCGACTCCTGCGGCATCCTCCACCGCTGCACCGACATCACCGTCGGGTTGACCTCACGGTGCAGCCGCCGCGCGGCCCGATCGGCGGCGTCGTACACGTCGTCACGGTCGAGGCGGCCGACGACCAGGACGTCGACGTCCCCCGGGACCGAGCCGCGCTTTCCTCGGTATCGGGCCGCCCACGACCCGAAGATCGACAGTTCGACCAGCCCGGCCAGATCGGCGAACTCCTCGGTCGACGACGAACCGGGGACCGAACGCCACCGCGACCAGCTCCCGCAACGGAGCCACCGCCGGGTTGGCGTCATTGCCGGTCACCAACTGCGCACGGCCTTGCCGGACGACGGCCAGGATCCCGGCCTCCCCGAGCCGGTTCACCTCCCGAGCCACCGTCGGCAGCGGCGAGCCGAGCTGGCGGGCCAGGTCGGCGATCGTCACCGCCTCGTCGGTGAGCAGCACCCGGGCCAGGATCTCCCCCTGGACCTGGCTGCGGAAGATCGCCAGTAACGGCGGCGCTGACGTTCTCATATGACGAGAGCGTGCTCTTATCAAACGAGAGTGTCAAGGGACGGGCTCACGAGCAGGAAGTCCCGAACATCGTGGCGCATGCGGTGCTCACGGGGTCAAGGGCGGACGCCGTGCGTCCCGCCAATCGGGCAGGCTCCGGGCAGTCCCGAGAAGGTGGCTGTTGATGGCGGGCGTCCCCGTCCGTCGCGGGCAGCGCGTGACAGTACTCGCGCAGCGTGGTGGCGGCGTCGGCGTGTCCGCGACATGCCTGGGCCTGGAGGACCTGTCCCTGGAGACCAGGAACGTCGCCGGTGTGACGGAGCCTGTGCAGGGTGGCGTCCGGGACGTCGGCATCGTTGCGGATCTTGTTGAACCTGGCGCCCAGGATCTCCGTGCCGAGTCGTCGCCGGTGCGCGGGATCCGCGGTGAACAGCCAGGGTCCCAGCGTCGGCGCGGCGTCCTGTTGTGCGCTGCTCGACAGCCTGTCGGACCACTCCGCAGCCAGCCGATGCCAGAGCGTGGCGGTGTCGGCGCCGATGGTGAGGGTGCGGCCTCGACCGGATTTCGGCACGGTGATCTGACCGGCGGACACCGCTCGGTCGATGCGGAGCGTGCGCCCGGTCAGGTCCTCGATGCGCAGGGCGGCGAGCTCGCCGCGGCGGGCGCCGGTGTCGGCGGCGAGCCTGACCAGCAGCAGGTCCTGCTCGGCGCGGTGAAGTCGCTGCCGGTTCCTGGGTGATGCGCTCGCGTGGTTGACCTCGGCCTCCAGGAGGCCGAGCTCGGCGGCCGTCAGCAGAGCAGACACCTGGTCATCGGTCAGAGGACGGCGCGGACCGTGTGCGGGTGAGGGCAGCCAACTCCGCGGCGGCGATCGGGTCGGCCAGGAGCGCGCGCACCACGGACCGGTAACCGACCCTGGTGGACGGCTTCCACGGATGGTCGGCCTCCAGCCACGTCGGGAGCAGCTGACCGAGGGTTGATCGGGTCGGGGGCGGCAGTGTCGGATGACTGGCCCGCTGATCGATGAGCAGCATCCGCCGGGGCTGAGTGATGGTCATCGCTGGATCGTGACGCCGCGGAGTCCGTCGGGCACCGCCTCCCCGAGCCTCCCGTCCAGGGCTCATGTCCAGGAGTGCATTCAGGGATCGTGGGCCGACCGATGGTCGCCGATGAGGGGGTGAACCGGCCCCGACCTGCGGTGTTGCAGCGCGCCCGTAGGGATTCGAACCCCAAACCTTCTGATCCGTAGTCAGATGCTCTATCCGTTGAGCTACGGGCGCTGGTGCTGCTCCCACCCGGGCGCAGCAGGGGACGATGCTAGCGGACGTCAGCCACCGTTGCCGAATCACATACCGGCCCACACCCACCCAACCTGAGCACGATCTGCCACTAGTCCTGGCACTCCCGCGCCATGATCGCGTTTTCCTCTTACCCTTGGTAACGAAGACCGCCGCCCGAGGAGGGGAGGGTCAGTGACGCCCACGGAGAGTGCCCGCAGACGCCGACGCGCTGGTGCCGTCGTCGCGGCGGCCGCCCTGGTCGCCCTGGCCTCGGTCGGACTCTGGACGACCCTGACGGGCTCATCGGACGCACAAAGCACCAACGCCGAGGCCGGACCGTCGACGAGTGCCGCCGCCGCCCGCGGCGGTCAGGTCACGGCCACCCCGTCGGCGGATGCCTCGGCCGACCCCTCCGCGGATGCCTCGGCCAGCCCCTCGGCGGACGGCGCGACCGCCGCCGAGTGGTCCAGGTGCATCAGCGAACTGAAGGCCGCCGAGAACACCCTCGCCGCAGCTCGCCGTGCGGCCGACCACTGGGGTGCCCACCTCGGCGCCCAGGTCTCCTTCGACAAGGACGAGATCACGAGCGCCCAGGCCAGAGCCATCTGGGCGAAGACCAAGGCTCCCGGTCGCGAGGACGTGCGGCTCTACCGTCAGGCCAAGGCCGGCTACGACACCGACCGAGGCGCCTGCGCGGCGGCCGCGGCCCTCGAACCCGCCGGTTCGAGCCAGCAGAGCGCCGCATGCCTGTCCCGGGCCGAGAGCCAGAGCGTCGCCGTGAACGCCGCGGACAAGGTCGTCGACGACTGGGAGGGCCATCTGGACGAGATGGACACCGAGGCCCACGACAAGGCCTATCTCAAGCGGTGGGCACAGAAGGTCAAGAACGCACCGAAGGCCATCGACGCCTTCGACGCGGCAACGGCCGCCGCCGCGAGTTCCCCAGCCTGCACGCCACCAACAGCGAGCGGCTAGGGCTCAGCGCAAGTCGTCGAGTGCCCGCCCCACCCCGGGCGGGGTTCTCAGAGTGATCGCCCCATTGGCCGCGTCGGCACACGGTTCCCCTCGCACCAGCACGGCCGCGTCCGAGCCCTGCGCGTAGCGGAACACGAGCAGATCGGCCGTGGACGGCGCCGAGCATGCGGGAGCGGTGGCCGCCTCGACCTGGGCCGCGGTGAGCGGGACGATCCGCTTCGCGGCGAGGGCGTCGTCCGGCCAACCGCCGGGCGGCGCGACCAGGAGCGCGGCCAGGCGCGAGGTGCGCGCGGCGTCCACGGCCCTGGTCCCGGTGAGCTGCCCGTTCTCGTCGAACCGGCACCAGGTGGCATCGATGGGAGCCAGGTCGGCGTAGCCGGCCGGCAGCAGCAGACCCTCACGACCGGCCCGATCAGGGAAACTGACTGCCCCGACCCACGCCGGGCAGTCAGACGGGCCGGCCGGCGAGGACACCCCCTGACGGCCGGCCAGACCGGGTAGCCACGACCCGATCAGCGCCAGGGCGACCAGGCCGGCCAGAGCGACCGCCGGCCATCGGATGCCGACCAGCCCCAAGCGCCCGTTCGCCTCGCCGGTCTGCGACGTCCCGTCCATGTCGCGAACCCTGTCACGACTGCGATCGACCGGACACGTCGTGAGAAGAACCACGTCCGGACGAATCCCCGATTCGGCGCTCGGGAGACCGAATCACGAAGGAGCCCCGGCGTCATAGCCGATCGGGGGCGGCGGAGGGTATGACCAATCCGACACCGCTGGCAACGCTTTCAGGACGTTCTGGCCGCTGACCCGGTGGCCGACGGCACGTAATGTCGAAGCACTCCAGTATCGGGTCGCGTTCGCACGACCCATTTCGGGTCGATGTCGCCCGGGACCGTCTCCCGAGCGTTCGTCGACCGCTGTGTTCCGACGCAAGGAGAAAGAGGCACCCATAGTGACCAGTACCCCGATTGCCGCGGCGCCGACCAAGCACAGTGAGCTGGTCGCCTGGGTCGACGAGATCGCCGCTCTGACCAAACCCGACGCCATCCATTGGTGTGACGGTTCCGAGGACGAGAACGAGCAGATGATGGCGACGCTCGTCGAGGGCGGAACCTTCACCAAGCTCGACAAGAAGCCCGACAGCTATTGGTGCGCCTCCGACCCCAGCGACGTCGCGCGGGTCGAGGACCGGACCTTCATCTGCTCCGTCAAGGAGGAGGACGCGGGCCCGACCAACCACTGGATGGACCCGGCGGAGATGAAGAGCACCCTCACCCCGCTCTTCGATGGCTCCATGCGCGGTCGCACCATGTACGTGATCCCCTACGTCATGGGCCGCCTCAACGCCGACAAGCCCTTCTTCGGCGTCGAGATCACCGACAGCCCCTACGTCGTCGTCTCCATGCGGATCATGACCCGGATGGGCCGGGACGTTCTCGACGCCATGGGCGGCGCCGCGCCCTTCGTCAAGTGTGTGCACAGCGTGGGCGCTCCCCTCGAGCCGGGCCAGGTCGACGTGCCGTGGCCGTGCAGCGAGACGAAGTACATCACCCACTTCCCGGAGACCCGTGAGATCTGGTCCTACGGTTCGGGTTACGGCGGCAACGCCCTACTCGGCAAGAAGTGCTACTCACTGCGGATCGCCAGTGCCATGGCCCGCGACGAGGGCTGGATGGCCGAGCACATGCTGATCCTCAAGCTGACCAGCCCGGAACAGAAGAAGTACTACGTGGCGGCCGCCTTCCCGAGCGCCTGCGGCAAGACCAACCTGGCCATGATCGAACCCACGGTGCCGGGGTGGACGGCCGAGATGGTCGGCGACGACATCGCCTGGATGCGCTTCGGGCCCGACGGCCGGCTCTACGCGCAGAACCCCGAGGCGGGCCTGTTCGGCGTCGCCCCGGGCACCGGCTACGACACGAACGCCAACGCCATGCGTTCCATCGAGAAGGGTGGCTCGATCTTCACCAACGTCGCCCTGACCGACGACGGCGACGTGTGGTGGGAGGGCATGTCGAAGCAGCCCCCGGCGCATCTGACCGACTGGAAGAAGCGCGACTGGACGCCGGACAGCGATGAGGTGAGCAGCCACCCGAACAGCCGGTTCTGCACGCCGATCAAGAACTGCGACATCCTCGCCCCCGAGTACGACGACCCGCTGGGCGTGCCGATCTCGGCGATCCTGTTCGGCGGCCGCCGCCGGGCCGTCGTCCCTCTGGTGACCGAGGCCCGGGACTGGTCGCACGGGGTGTTCCTCGGCGCCACGACGAGCAGCGAGACCACCGCCGCCGCGACGGGCGCCGTCGGCGTCGTCCGTCGTGACCCGATGGCCATGCTGCCGTTCATCGGCTACCACGCCGGTGACTACTTCAAGCACTGGCTCGACATCGGCAAGTCGGCGGACTCCGACAAGCTGCCGAAGATCTTCTTCGTCAACTGGTTCCGCAAGGGCGAGGACGGCCGCTTCCTCTGGCCGGGCTTCGGCGAGAACAGCCGGGTACTCGAGTGGATCATCGGCCGGATCGAGGGCACGGCCGAGGCCGCCGAGACCCCGATCGGTCTGATCCCGTCCGAAGGCTCGCTGGACGTCGAGGGCCTGGACATCTCGGCCGAGGACGTCGCCGAGGTCACCGGCGTCGACGTCGAGGCCTGGAAGGGCGAGGTGCCGTTGATCGATGAGTGGTTCGCCAAGATCGGCCCCAAGACGCCGTCCACCCTCGTCGACGAATTGGACTCTCTGAAGACCCGCCTGGGTATGCAGTAGGCGCGGATAGTCCGCCTGAGTCGGCGGGGAGAAAATGCTCTGCGACTGCTTCGCTTGACGTCGCTGCCGCATTCCTCCCCGCCGACCGGGCGTCTGACAGCCGAGCATCACTCGTAGAGCACATACTCCGGGCGTGGCGTCAGCGCCATCACCTCGGCGGCCGTCATCAGGCGCGAGGCACCCTCGGCGTCCTCCTCGAGGAACAGTTTGAAGCCCGGGTGGAAGACGGTCGACATGCCGCTGGTCAGGCGGGTCCAGGTGTGCACCTTGGCCTCGCGCGAACCGATGCCGTCCACGCTCTTGATCATGGCCACACCGTCCCGGGCGGTCAGCGCTGCGCCGCCGCGCAGGATCGACGGTGCCAGCTGATGCACCACGATCGCCTTCTCCGGCAGGTCGTTCCGCTCGACCAGGTCAGCCACGTAGGCGCTGACGGCGTCCAACTCCGCGCCGGTCACAGAGCCGTAGCTGCGGCCGGGGATCTGGGGCGCGGCCACCGCCCACTCCGGGTCCAGCGCCAGGCCCACGTCGGGTTCGCGCAGCCATCGCTGCAGCCCACGGACCTCGTCGAGGAAGCGGGCACGCCCCGGTTGGATGTTCAGCAGCAGCAGAGCCCTGTGCCGCCGTGCGGCGTCCAGGTGTTCGGCGATCACCGCATCGTCGATGCGGGAGTTGAACGTGCCGTCCCGGCCGGGACTGGCGTGCACCACGACCGTGATCAGCTCGAGCACCGGGAGCACCTCGCGCCCCCCGGTGCCGTAGGACCGGCCCAGCCTCTCGATCTCCCGAACCCGTTCGTCGAGGTCACCGACCCCGAGTCTGCCGAACGCCGCCGACCCGGGCCCGCCGCTGAAGCCGACCAGGCGGTGGCGGGGGAACAGCTCACGGCCACCGCGGGGCAGCTGCGACGACGCCGGGGAGGACGCGGGACGCGCCGACGGTGAGACCGAAGCCGGGCCGGTGCCAGACGGCGCAGGTCGAGTCGACCCGGACGGCGTCACCGACGCGGCCGAGGCGGACGACGCGGCGTCCGGGGCCGTGGGGCCCAGCAGGGATCCCAGCGCGAGGACGGCGGCGAGAGCCGCTCCACTCGCGGCGGCGAGGACGCGTGCCAAGACGCGACGGTGTGCTCGTCGAACCACGCCGCCTCCATTCGATCCCCCACCCGGATCGTCGATGAAGGGCCCGGGAAGACCGTCCCAGGCCCTTCATCGATGTGCGGAGGCGGCGGGATTTGAACCCGCGATGGGGTTGAGCCCCAAACCCGCTTAGCAGGCGGGCGCCATAGACCGGACTAGGCGACGCCTCCAGGCGCCCGGACAGCGTAGCGGCCGCCTCGAACGGTGGGCAAAGCGACATCACGGCGGACCGACCATCGCATGGCACGGGGGAACCCTCGTACGCACCCGGCCGTTCGTGCTACCGGCCGTTCCTCCCGACGGGTCTGGAACGCAGTTTCTTGTGCCACCATGATGGTCACAGGGATGTTTCGACGAACCACGGCGACCACCGCGGCGGCCAGGGGCACGGAGAGCCCCACCAGGACGGCATCGCTTCTAGGGCTCGGGAGGTGCGGACCGTGAGTCAGGTCGCGCCACATTCCCGAGGAAGATCCCCGGGCGAACGCCCCTCCGACGCTCGCGGGCGGGTCCGTTCCGTCGCCGGCCGGCAGTCTCCGTCCCACCGTGAGCGGCCCCGCCACTCGGGTCCGCCGCCCTCCGTCTCGGCCCCGCCGATCGATGCGCCGGCAACTCCACCCCTCGATCCACCCGTCGACCCTCACATCATCCGTACCACCGACATCCAGGCGGGGCAGGCGGTCGACGGCTCCGACCCGATGCTGGTGCCACCCCGGCAGCCGGCGGAGCGCGGCAGCACCCTGATCACCAGCCTGCAGCGGCGCGCCAGCCCCGCTCGGGGACGGCATGCCACCGGCCTCGGCGAGAACTTCGGCCACGTCATCGGGTGGACCCTGCTGGGCAGTCTGCTGCCCGGAAGCGGCCTGCTGGCCGCCGGACGACGACGCAGCGGCCTGGCCGCGATCTCCGTCGCGTCCCTGATCGCCTCGATCGCGCTGACGTTCGCCCTGGTCGGCGACCCGATGGCGACGTTGCAGGCGATGCTCAGCCGACCCGACCGATTCGTGCTGCTGGCCGCGATCCTGCTGCTTCTGCTGCTGCTCTGGGCCACCATGGTCATCGGCACCCACGCCGCGCTCGGTCGTTACGCCAGCCTGACCCGGGTGCAGCGCCTGATCAGCCTCACCATGGTCACGGCCCTGATCGCCCTGGTCGCCCTGCCGACCGCCAAGGCCGCCAGCTACGCGGTCATCGCCCGCGACACCCTGACCGGCATCTTCGGCAGCGCCAACTCGCTGTTCAACGGCGCCGGACCGGACAACAGCCAGGCCGACCCGTGGGCGAACACCGCGCGGGTGAACGTTCTGTTGATCGGGTCGGACGCCGGTGCCGACCGGATCGGGATCCGGCCCGACACCCTGATCCTGGCCAGCATCAACACTCAGACCGGCGACACGGCGCTGCTCTCCCTGCCGCGCAACCTGCAGAAGGTGCCGTTCCCGCCCGGCACCCAACAGGCCGCCCAGTACCCGGACGGCTACGACTGCGTCGACGGCAACGGCGTCGCCCAGTGCCTGCTGAACGCCTTCTGGACCTTCGGCGAGGAGCACTGGCAGGACTACTACCGCGACGAGCCGGACGCCTTCCATGCGGGGCTGCGCGCCACCTCCGAGGCGGTCGAGCAGGTCACCGGGCTCCCGGTGGACCAGTACGCGATGGTCAACCTGCGCGGGTTCATGCAGTTCGTCAGCGCCATCGGCGGAATCACCGTCAACGTCACCGAGCGTCTGCCGATCGGCGGCAGTTCGGAGAATCCGGTCGCCAGCGACTGGATCAAGGCCGGGGCCAACCAGCACCTCGACGGCTATCGCGCCCTCTGGTACGCCCGCTCGCGCTGGTCGACGGACG
Organism: uncultured Actinomycetota bacterium; assembly: GCA_963750395.1. Lineage (GTDB taxonomy): Bacteria > Actinomycetota > Actinomycetes > Actinomycetales > Kineosporiaceae > JADJPO01. The sequence goes on from CAVVQM010000009.1 coordinate 284,061, forward strand.
ACTACGACCGGATGCGCCGGCAGCGCTGCGTCATCGCGGCCGTCGTCGAGCAGGCCGACCCGGCACGGGTCGCCCTGGCCTTCCCGCAGATCGCGGCCGCCGCCAAGGACAACATCACCACCGGGATACCGCTCGCCGACCTCAGCGCCTGGGTCCAGCTCTCCCAGAAGGTCAAGGGGGCGCAGGTGCACAGCCTGGCGTTCACCTCCAGCGTGATCGATCCGCAGGATCCGGACATCGCCAAGATGCGCCAACTGGTGGCCGAGGCGATCAACCCTGCGCCGAAGCCGTCCGCCCCGGCATCTGCGGCGAAGCCCTCCCCCTCGGCCGGCACCGGGTCGCCGACGCCGGGCGGTACCGCCGGTCCGGCGGAGTCGCCCGACGCCGCCCAGGACGTGGCCGAGGTCTGCTGAAACCGTTTGCCCGAACTGAGCCGCCCCAAGGACTCCACCTGCGGGCCGCCTGCACATAGCATTTGATGCGACGGGCTCGGGGGTCACGAAGATCAGCAGTACGACCGGGGAAACAGCGCGGGGGGGGATCCACGGCGCATGGGGGGAGAAATCGTGGGCAGTGGTCATTTCACCCTGGACGAGACCCAGAGAGCCGTTCAGGAGCGGCTATCGGGGTTGGTCATCGATCACGGAGCGATGGCGGCGATCAGCAGCATCTACCGGGCCGCGAACGCGATCCGCAATCACTTCGAGCGCGAGGTTCTCTCGGCGCACGGGCTGACCTGGACCGGCTGGGTGGTGATGTGGGTGATCTGGGTGTGGGGCAGCATCGAGTCCCGACACGTGGCCGCCGAGGCCGGGATCTCCAAGTCGACGCTGACCGGGGTGGTGTCCACCCTGCGCGCCCGCAACCTGGTGCGGCGCACCAACCACCCGCAGGACGGGCGACGCGTGGTACTCCGGCTGACCAGGAGCGGTCAGAACCTGATGGACACGCTGATGCCGCTGTTCAACGCCCAGGAGATGCACGCTCTGGCCGGGCTGACTCCCGAGCAGCGTTCGACCATGACCAACAGCCTCCAACGCATCGTCATCGACCTGACCGAGACCCGGGCCGGCGATCCGCCGGAAACCGTGGTCGGCCGAAAGCCGCACTCCTGACCATCAGCGGCCTCCGTCACGAGAGCTCTAGTCTGCTCGGGTGAGCACAGGAGCGCTGCTGGTCCAGGGTGGCGCAGAGATGCAGCCCCCGTGTGTCGAGATGGACGACGAGTGGCTGGGGCTGGCGCCGCCAGGCCGCCTCGTCGTCGTGCTCGGTGCCGCCACTCCCGGCTCGGACCATGACCGTGCGGCCTCGAGGGCGCTCGGCTACTACGCGCGCTGGGACCGCGAGGCCGTGATCGCCCCACACCCGGGTGTCGATCCCGACGGCTGCGAGCGGCTCGTCCGCGGTGCCGCCGCCGTCGTCCTGCCCGGCGGCTCACCGAGCCGGTTGCTCGCTGCTCTCCTCGGTCGCGGCGGGCTGGTCGCCGCGGCGGTCATCGACGTGCTCCGCCTCGGGGCAGCGGTGAGCGGTGCCTCCGCGGGCGCCATGGTGCTGTGCGACCGGGTGTCCCTGCCGGACCGCTCCGGAGACGTCGTGGCGGGGCTCGGGCTGCTGCCCGGGCTCGTCGTGCCACACTTCCGGCGGTTCCCGACCGATGCCTGGCGCGACCCGGTCCGGAGCCAGGGCGTCGAGACCCCGCGGTGGGGCCTCCCGGAGGCGGGCGGTGCCCTGATCGTCGACGGCTCGGTCCGCGCCGTCGGTGCCGGTCCGTGCGAGCTCGACCACTCCGGCACCCACATCCCGGTCCCGCGCACCGCGACACCCCTGGACGACCTCCTCAGATCCCCCCGGTGAGCGTGATGCCGCCGTCCACGACGATCTGCTGGCCGGTGATCCAGGACGCGTCGTCGGAGAGCAGGAAGGCCACGGCCCCGGCGACGTCGCCCGGCTCGCCGAGGCGCCGCAGCGGGTAGGCGGCCGCCACCTGCTCCTCGCGGCCCTCGTACAGGGCGGCCGCGAAACGGGTCCTGACCACGGCCGGGGCGACCGCGTTGACCCGCGTGCGCGGGCCCAGTTCAGCGGCGAGCTCGGCCGTGAGGTGGGTCATCATCGCCTTGGAGGCGCCGTACATGGCGATCCCGGGAGCCGGCCTGAGCCCGGCCACGGAGGACACGTTGACGACCGCGCCGCCGTGCTCGCGCATCCAGGCCGCGTGCACGGCCTGGGTCCACGCGAGGGCGCTGAGACAGTTGACCTCGACGATCTTCCGGGCGGCGGCCAGGTCGAGGCCCATGAGCGGCCCGTAGACCGGGTTGATCCCGGCATTGTTCACCAGAAGGTCCAGGCTGCCGAAGGTCTCGAGCGCGACCCCCACCACGGCGTCGCGGTGCTCGACGTCGTCCACCGCACCCGCGACGGCCACGGCGTGGGCCGACCCGCCGAGATGTGCCACGGCCTCGTCGAGCGCCTCCTGTCGACGGGCGGTGAGCACGACCCTGCCGCCCTCGGCGACGATCCGCTCGGCGATGCCCAATCCGATCCCGCGGCTGGCCCCCGTGACCACTGCGGTGCGATCGGTCAGCCGGCGCCCGCCGGGCCCGGCGAACTCAACGGTCTCTGGCATGGCCACCCCGGCATCCGCTGTCCACGAGCGTTCGCTCGACGGGCAGACTGACCGAGCACAGGTGCCGACGTCAACGCAGTCGGGTGCTCAGCGACCGGCCCAGCGCACCTGGACGCGCTGCTCGGTCAGGGCCTTCTCCGCCTCGTCCAGGATCTCCTGGGCGGTGCCGACCACGGAGATGACCACCGTGCGCAGGCGCAGCGGCCGGGTGAGCTCGTACGCGCCGTCGGTCGCGGCGTCCACCTGCTCGACGAGCCGACCCGCGACCACCGCGGCGTCCTCGGGCTCGGTGGCCGCCAGCAGCACCGCCAGGACGTCCTCGCTGAACCGGTAGGGCACGTCCCCGACGCGCAGCCCGGCCGCAAGGGTACCGGCGACCAGGGACATGGCCTCGTCGGCTTGCTCCTGATCGCACTCCATGCGCATCCGGGCCAGGCCCTCAACCTCGGCGACCAGCAGGCTGACCGGCATGCCGTGCTCGTCGTAGGTGCGCACGGCAGCCTGCAGATCGTGGATCAGACGGGACTGCGGCGCCAAACCGGTCACCTCGTCGGCCTCGCCCTCCTCGCGGCGGATCGCCCCGCGACGGGTCAGGGAGTCCAGGCGTGTCCCGGCGAGGCGGGCCGCACGGTCGAACAGACCCTCCTCGAGTTCGGTGAACGGGTGGTTGCCGGCCCGACGGGCGACCAGCACGCCCGCCCAGGCGCCGGCACTGGCGATCGGGACGGCGAGCAGCGCCGTCGCCGCGCCATCGGCCAGCGGGTCCCCGTCGAGGACCTGGCGGACCGGGGCGCCGAGGTGGATCAGGGCGGCCAGGGTCCGGGGCCCCCACATGAGCCCGCCGTCGGGGTCGATGGCCAGCACCCGGGGGCCCTCGGGGCTGCGCACGACGAAGGCGACGGAGTCGGCCTGCAGCAGATCCCCGCACTCCTCGGTCACCACGCGGGCGACAGCGGTCCGGTCCTCGGCCGCTTCCAGCCGATCGCCGATGGCGACCAGGGCCTGCTGCTGGACGGCGCTGAGCCGGCCGGGCGTGCGCTGGGCGGGGACGACCGCCTCGATCTCGTACTCGTCCTGCTCGATCTCGTACTCGTCCTGCTCGATCTCGTACTCGTCCTGCTCGATCTCGTATTCGCCCTGCTCGATCTCGTACTCGTCCTGCTCGATCTCGAGAACGACCGGCGCGTCGAACTCATCCTCGATCAGGACCGGCTCGTCGGCGGGCTCCTCGGGGACAGGCTCGGGATCGGGCTCCGGGGTCGCCGCGAGCCACCACCCCTCGCCCTCCTCGGACCCGGACTCCGTGCGCTGCCCCGACAGTTCGAGGTCCTGCCACTCCTCGTCCTGCCAGTCGATGCCGTAGAAGGCGCTGGCGCGGACGTGCCCCCCGGATGCGTTCAGGACCTCGACCTCGGTCACCGCGTGGGCCGCGAGCACGGCGACGCCCTCGTCGTCCATGGCGTCGTCATCGAACGTCTCGTCCACCACATCGTCCTGGGCCGACTCGCGGGTCTCGGCAGGCCCGCCGACCGCGTCGATCGACTCATCGATCGGCTCCTCGACCGGCTCCTCGACCGGCTCCTCGATCGACTCATCGACCGCGACGGTCAGCAGCGCCTCGGCGTCCGGTCCCGACGAGGTCTCCTCGGACCGCGAGGGCGTGCTGCGGTGGCGGCCCGGAGCGCTCATCGGGTGCTCGTCGCCCAGCATCCCGATCAGGGCCTGGGCCTCCTCGTCGAGTTCGAGCGGCCCCTCCGCCGGCTGGTGCTTGGCCGGCAGCACGTCGATGGCGGCGATCGGCTCGACCATCAACGGCTCCGTCGGCATCGGGTGGCCGAGGCCGGCCATCAGCAGCGCCTCACGCGGGGTGGCACCGTCCAGCCGCGCGTGGCGTCGCCGCAGGAGGGGACGGGCCCCCCACAGCAGGACCATCACGACCACCAGGACGACGACGGCGGCGAGGAACGTCCGCTGTTCGGTCACCGAGGTGACTGCCGGCGCGGTGAAGGGCGACCCCTGACGGGATCCGGACAACGAGACGAGGGCATGCACGGATCAGTCATCGGCACCCGGATCGCGGTGGTGAAGTCCCCCGTTCGGATCAGCCCACCAGGACTGTCACGGTGTGGATCGCCAGCCCCACCAGGCCACCGACCACGGTTCCGTTGATCCGGATGAACTGCAGGTCCCGACCGACGTGCAACTCGATCCGGCGGGAGGCCTCCTCGCCGTCCCAGCGCTGCACCGTCTCCGAGATCACGGTGACGACCTCGTCCCGGTAGCTGGTGACCAGGTGAGCCGCACCCTCGACCGCGTAACCGTCCAACCGGGTCTGCAGGTCGGCGTCGGTGACCAGCCGCTGCCCGAAGGACTGGACGGCGTCCACCGTGCGGCGCCGCAGGTCGCTGTCCGGATCGTCGACCGCGTCCTCGATCGAGGCGCGGACCGTCGTCCACAGCTGCGCCAGCGCCCCTCGCACGTCCGGGTGGGCCAGCAGCCGGTCGCGGAAGGCGTCGGCCTTGGCCTGCACCCCGGCGTCGTGCTGCAGGTCGCCGGCGAACTCGACGATCACGTCGTCCAACGCCTTGCGGAACCGGTGGTGCGGGTCGGCCCGGACGTCGGCGGCGAACCGCAGGGCCTCCGTGTAGGCGCGCTGCGCCACCCTCTGGTCGACCCAGGACGGCGTCCACGCCGGCGCGCGCTCGAGCACCAACCGCACCATGACGGCTTCGTGCTCGCTGAGCCAGCTGTGCAGGTGATCGACGATCACGTCGACCAGCCGGAGATGCGCGCCGTCGGCGACGATCCGCGCCAGCAGCCGGCCGGCCGGTGGCCCCCAGGGGCGGCGCAGCACCTTGTCGAAGAAGACCTCCTCGAGCACGGAGACGACCGTCTCGTCGCGCATCACCGTCAGTGCGCCGCGCGCCAGGCTGGCCAGCTCCGCCGTCGCCCGCTCCGCGTGCGCGCGATCGCTGAGCCAGATCCCGCTCCGGTGGGAGATCCGGGCCCCCGCGACCTTGTTCCGCACGATGTCCTCGGCGAGGAACTGGTCGGCGACGAAGTCCTGCAGGTTGCGCCCGAGAGCGTCCTTGCGGGTGGGGATGATCGCCGTGTGCGGGATCGGCAGACCCAGCGGATGCCGGAACAGCGCCGTGACCGCGAACCAGTCGGCGACGGCACCGACCATCGCGGCCTCCGCCGCGCTGTTGACGAATCCGAGCCAACCGGAGTGCCGCCCGGGCAGGGTCAGGACGTAGACCAGGGCCGCCAGACCCAGCAGGGCCGTGGCGACCAGCTTCATCCGCCGCAGATTGGAGCGGCGGAGGGTGTCGGCGTCCATGTCTCATGGTTTCACGCACCAGCTCGGCCGGTCGTTCCCGAATGACGCCGGCCGCCCTCGGCCGGCCACTGGCAGACCGCCGCTCAACCGTTGGGGTGACGCGGCCGATCGCCGAATTGCGGACGTGATCATGCAATTCATGTCACTGTATGCATGTGATTAGGCACTCTCAGTTGATCCGGCGGGGTTCAGCGTGGACCCGGCCCGTGCAACTGGGTGCGCTGATCACCGCGGTGCTGGCCTCGACCTCCGGCTGCGCGGTGGCCGACCAGAGCATCCACTCGGCCCTGCTGGAGACGCAGGCCTCGCCGACCGCCGCGATCGCGGCCACCCCGATCCCGACCGCCGAGCCCCCGGCTGCCGCGTCCGCGACCGGAACCTCCGCGACCGGCGCCTCCGAGGCCGGCGCCTCCGAGACCGGCACCTCCTCGACCTCCCGGCCCACGATCATCCCGCCGGCCGCCCGGATCGCCGGGACCGGGGAGCCCGACCCGAGCGGATCGTCGTCGTCGACGACCCACCCGGCAGCCGATGCGACCAGCGATGCGACCACCGATACCCCGGTCGAGGCGAGGCCCGAGGCGGCGACCGAGGCCGAGCCGGACGCCTGGGCCGAACCCCTGCGCGAGCGTCCCCAGCCCACAGTCGAGGAGGTGGTCGAGGAGGTGCCCGAGCGCGGCTCGGTGGACCTGGTCACCGTCCGCGACATCGACGACCGGCCGGTGGTCGCCTCCGTGACCGTCGCCGGTCGCGCCAACGCCCGGACCGTGGTCTCGGACGCCCTCGCCGACCCCGACGTCCTCGACGTCAGCGTCGCGGGCGTGGTCCGTGTCCAGGGAGCCGTCGATCCCTACCGGAGCGCGCAGTGGGGGATGACGCGGATGTCCGCCGAGCAGGTGTGGGCCGCCCAGCAGGGCAAGGGCGTGAAGGTCGCGGTCCTGGACACCGGCGTCGACGGCTCGCACTCCGACCTCGCCGGCGTGGTCCTGCCGGGCAGTGACCTGGTCTCCGGCGGCAACGGCACGTCCGATCCGCACGGCCACGGCACCCACGTCGCCGGGGTGATCGCCGCGGTGGCGAACAACGGCATCGGCGTCGCCGGACTGGCCCAGGGTGCGCGGATCCTGCCGGTCCGGGTTCTCGGCGCCGACGGCACGGGGACCGACGCCGACGTGGCCCGGGGCATCGTCTGGGCGGTGGCCGCGGGCGCCCAAGTGATCAACATGTCGGTCGGATCGCCCGACTACTCCGCCGCCGAGGACGCCGCGGTGGCGTACGCGATCCAGCAGGGCGTCGTCGTGGTCAGCGCCGCCGGGAACCTGCGCAAGCAGGGCAACCCGGCGGTCTATCCGGCGGCCTTCCCCTCGGTGATCGGGGTCGGCGCGAGCGACACCTCGGATCGAACGGCAACGTTCTCGAGCACCGGTCCCGGTGTCGACCTCGTCGCCCCCGGGATGGACATCGTCTCCACCTATCCGCCGAACACCTACGCGTACATGGACGGCACGTCGATGTCGACGCCCTTCGTCTCCGCCACCGCCGCGCTGATCCGGGCCGCCGCCCCGAACACGGACGTCGCCCAGGTCTCGGCGATCCTGACCCGGACGGCCAAGGACCTCGCGCCCGCCGGTCGGGACGACGCCAGCGGTCACGGCCTGGCGCAGCCGGTGCAGGCGCTGACCCTGGCCCGCCAGGTCGCCACCGGCTCCGTCGTCCTGCCCGGCTCGACGAGCTCGGCGGCGCCGAGCATCTTGGCCGTGACCTCGGCGCCGTCCCGAAGCAGGTACCAGTCCCTGGCCCGCGTGACGTTCCGACTGACCGTCTCCGGCCGGCCCCTGAACCGGGCCCGGGTGACCATGTGCGTCGCGACGGCGCCACGCCAGAAATCGCGGTGCCTGACCCGCGCCACGACCTCCTCCGGAACGGTCAGTCTCTCCGCGCGGGCCCTGGGCACCCTCACCTTCTCCGCCCGCTACGCCGGAACCGCCACGGTGGCCCCGACGGTCTCCCGGCCGGCGATCGTCGGGGTGCTGCCGCGCGTCCAGGTCCGGGCCGGTTCCCGGCTGCTCTCGCTCACCATGGGCCCGGTCGCCACCGGCGCTCGGATCGTCCTGCAGCGCAAGATCGGTCCGCAGTGGCGATCGGTCACCTCCCGGCTGCTGCCCCCCAGCGGCCGACTCACCTTCACCCGGCTCGTCCGCTCCGCGCTCTACCGGGTCGCCCTTCCGGAGACCGACCGCACCGTGGCCGCGGTGAGCAGCACGGTCCGGATCCGCTGAAGCAACCGCCCGGATCCCCCGGACGCATGGGAGCATCTGCGATGTGACCCCAGCTCGGCGAGGCTCGCATGCCGCACCAGTGCGACCCCACTGGGCACGTCGCATCCTGACCGCGATCGGCGTCGTGGTGCTGCTGGTCGGCGGCGGCACGCTGGTCGCGCTGAAGGTGCTTCAGGGCAACATCCGCACCCAGGACCTCACGCCGATGCTGGGCTCGGACCGGCCCTCGCAGGCCCCGGTCAACCCGGACGGCGGTCGCCCGATCACGGTGCTGGTCATGGGGTCGGACTCCCGGGAGGGCGAGAACTCCTTCATCGGCGGCGGCACGGAGACCGGGGCCAAATCGGACACCACGCTCGTCGTGCACCTTGCGGCCGACCGCAGCTGGGCGAGCGCCGTGAGCATCCCGCGGGATTCGATCGTCGAGGTGCCCGACTGCACGGACCCGTCGACCGGTGCGGTCGAGGCCGGCTCGCGGCGGATCTTCAACGACGCGTTCACGACGGGCGGGCCCGCCTGCACGATCAAGACCGTGGAGGAGCTCACCGGGCTACGGATCGATCACTGGGTGGTGGTCGACTTCACCGGGTTCACCAAGGTCGTCGACGCGCTCGGCACGGTGCCGATCTGTCTGGCCGAACCGGTCAACGACACCAAGCACAACATCCACCTCCCGGCCGGACGCAGCGAGGTGGACGGCACGACCGCGCTGTCGTACGTGCGCGAGCGCTACACCCTCGGCGACGGCGGCGACCTCGGCCGGATCGACCGGCAACAGGCCTTCCTGTCCTCGGTGCTGCAGAAGGCGACCAGCGCCGGGACCCTGGCCAACCCCGCCCGCACCTACGCCTTCCTGGACGCGGTGACCAGTTCCCTGACCATGGATCCAGATCTGGCGAGCCTGCCCCGCCTGGCCGCCTTCGCCCAGGACGTGCGAGAGGTCGGGCTGCAGCACATCCAGTTCATCACCGTCCCCAACGGCCCCGACCCGAATGACATCAACCGCCTGGTGTGGACCGATCAGGCCGCCGACCTGTGGACGGCGCTCGCCCAGGATCGCCGGGTCGACCTGGCGGGTGCCGACGACGGCGCGTCGAGCAGCCCGACCCCTACCACCCCCGCCTCCCCATCGGAGGGCCCTTCGCCCGGGCCGTCGGTCGCACCCTCACCGACCCCCTCCGGCGTCGTCATCGACGGCGCCAGCGGTCGCAGCGCCGACACCGACATCTGCACCTGACCCGGTCGGGCCCTGACCGATCGTGCCCTGACCCGATCGGGTGATGCCCACGGCTGCAATCGTACACACGTTCGACATCGGCCGTGGTGGTCGCCTATCGTGAGACCCGGGTCGAGACTCCATCGGACACGCACTCCGGAGGTCGACCCATGACCAGCTCCCCCAGGATCTTCCGGGCCCCGCCGCAGGGGCCGGTGACCCACACCGACCATCCGATCGACGTGGTGGCGACCGTGCGCTGGTCGACGGGTGAGGTGACCGCCGTCCCGGCGACGGCGATCGCCTGGACCCGCCGGGAGGTGCAGATCACCTGGACGCCGCCGGGCGGCATCACCCGGACCGATTGGATCTCCGCCGGCGACGTGCGCCGAGCGGGCGGGCCCTCCCTGTCCCGCCCGGGCGCGACGCCCCTCGAACCGCCGCGAAGTACCACGCGTCGCCGCCCCCGGTGGTGAGGGGCGCCCCGAAGGACGTAACCTCGCACGGCGCCATCTTTTCGCCTGGAGGGAGTCGACCGCTGAACGTCCGGCGAAACCACTCGATCAGGTCGACCCCCTGGTCCGCCCTCGCGGCGACGTCACTGGCGATCGTCCTGGCCGGATGCACCGGCTCGACCGCCGATGCGGAACCGGCTGGTCCGACGACCCTCGACCCGCCCGCCACGACCGTCACGCCGAGCCCGTCCCCCACTCTCGCAGCTGCCTCCTCATCGGTCACCGGCGCCGTGGCAGACTGCTCCGCCACCACGCAGACCGGCCTGCCCGCGGCTCCTGACGTCACTGGGGTGAGCCCGGCCGCACTGATCACGGCTCGCACCCTGTTCGACTCGGCCAAGGCCTGTGACGCCTCCCTGCTGATCTCACTGGCCACCAAGGACCAGACCCATCTGAGCTTCGGCGTGATCACCCCCGAGGAGGCCTTCGCGCTGCCCGAGCGGTCCGATCACCGTTTCGCCGCCATGATCCGCACGCTCTCCACACCCCCGGCCACCGACAACACCTCCGGCCGACCTCTCTACATCTGGCCGGCCGTCGCCGCCGGGGGGGCGAACGCGGACGACGCGGCCTGGCGCGCGGCGGTGGACGCGGGTCTGCTGACCGCCGCCGAGGCCGACCAGATGCGCGGCGCCGGCGGCGACGGCTACCTCAGCTGGCGGATCGGTGTCGACGGCACCGACGGCACGTGGCAGTTCATGGTCGCCGGTGACTGACCCGAACACTTCGTGCGCTCCGTGACCTGATGCACTCGGATCATCGCCAGCATGGCGTGAGCGTGAAAGAATGTGACATTAAGCGACGATTCGATCGGAACCGAGGTCTCGAGGAGTACGCCACGTGACTACGCGCGAGCGTTCCCGCCGAGGACGCCCCGGCACTGTCGCCTGGGCCGGCTCCGCCCTGGCGGCCGGCCTGGTCCTCGCCACCTGGATGACGGCCGCCTGGATCACCTCGATCACCGAGACCCGCACACTCACCGTCACCAGCGCCTCGCCGTCCACCTCGCCGCCGCCGGACCCCTCGGCAAGCCCCTCGCCGAGCCCGTCACCCACGCCGTCCGCCAGCCCCTCGCCGAGCCCGTCACCGAGCCCCGGCACCACCTCCGTGTCCGTCGCGTTCACCCGCACGGTCAGCGGCCTCAGGGCGGCGGCCCTCCCGGACCTGGACGCGGTGGCGATCCACCTCAAGTCCGACCCCACAGCGATCGCCGTGGTGGTGGGACTGCCCGATCCGGCCGGAGGCCCCACCGTCCCCGGGATCGCCTTCGCCCGGGCCAACACCGTGGCCGATTACCTGATCAGGCGGGGAATCCCCGAGCACCGGGTGGCGCACACCATCGCCGTCGAGGACCAGCCCGGTGATGGAGACTCGGTCGTCGGCGCCCGCGTGATCGTGGCCCGGGAAGGGTGATCAGCGGTGTCTGAGGTCCTTCTTCCGCTGCTGCTGTTGTCCCTGCTCTCGTGTGGCCTCGGGATCCTGGCCGGTCGTCACCTCTGGCCCCGCGAGGCGAGCCAGGACGGTGCGACGAGTCAGGACGGTGCGACGAATCAGGACGGTGCGACGAATCAGGACGGTTCGACGAGCCCGGACGTCACGGAGAGTCAGGACGGCGCGAGTCAGGACGGCGCGAGTCAGGACGGCGCGGACGGCGCCAGGGCGGCCTCACTCGCCCCAGCGCTGGCCATCGTCGAAGAACGCCTGCGTGAGTCCGAGTCAGAACTCGCCGAGATCCGCGAGTTCATCGGCAGGCGCGATCGGCAGGCGTCATTCCTGCGCCATGTCGGCCATCACCGGGCCGAAGCCGATGAGACGCCCGATCGGGGCGCCGGCGACCCATCCTCAGATGACGACGCCTAGCCACCCGGGCTAGGTTCTGTGCTGTTCGCGCGTGAGCGCACCCGCACCCCAGAGCAGGATCCTTCTTCATGCCCGATTGGTTCGTGCACATCGACGGGAGGACCACCGGTCCCTTCCCGCCTGCCCAGGTGGGCCAGTGGCTGAGCAACCGGCAACTTCCCGGCACAGCACTGTTCTGGCCGGACGGTGGCGCCGCGTGGATCCCCCTCAGCGAGGCATGGCCCCTGCTCGCCGCTCCGCAACCCGTGACACCGCAGCCGGTCAGCCCGCCCTCGAGCGGTGCCGCGACCGACGCCGGCCGCCGCCCCGCACCGCAGGACCACCAGGACGGCCCGCGGGACGGCCTGAAGGACGGTCTGAAGGACGACGGCGAGGTGTATCCGGGGCAGGCCCCCTACACGGCCCCGTACACCGGCGAGGAGACCGGGCCGCTGGCGACCCACAGGGCGCTGACCGCCTTCACGGACCGGCTGTCCGACTTCGCCGGAGTGGAGCGCATCCGCGGATTCTCCCTGCGGGAGCTGCTGTCCCTGGCCACCCGGCGGCACAGTCGCGACGAGATCGAACAGAACTTCGCCACCGGCCTGCCCGGGTTCGTCCCCCCGCTGGACAAGGTGGAGTCGGACTGGTTCAAGCCGTGGATGTTCGTGCGGTTCTACACCTCCGCCTCACTGCTGTTCCTGGCGTTCGTGGCCATGGTCAAGGTGTTCGACAACGTCAACCTGCTCCCCGGCATGATCATCGTCGGCAGCCTCGTGGTGCCGCTCGCCGTCCTGGTGTTCTTCTTCGAGGCCAACACCCCGCGGAACATGTCGCTGTTCACGCTGACCCACGCGTTCCTGGTCGGCGGCGTGGTGTCACTGGCCATCACCCTGGTGCTGGTACAGGCCGGGGCGAACCGCGCATCCGGGACGACACCGTTCACCGTCGGGCTGCTCGAGGAGGTCGGCAAGCTGCTGGCGGTCTATCTGATCACCTGGCGGCTGCCTGGGCGCCGATACCCCTGGATCCTCAACGGGATGCTCTTCGGTGCGGCTGTCGGTGCCGGCTTCGCCGCCTTCGAATCGGCCGGGTACGCCCTGACCGGCATGTTGTCGAGCGGTCAGATCGACGTGAACTCCTCGCTCAACGTCATCTTCCTGCGGGGGGCGCTCGCCCCGTTCGGCCACGTGGTGTGGACGGCCCTGGCCGCCGGTGCGCTCTGGCGGGTCAAGCGGGACCGCATGCTGCGACCCACGATGCTCGTCGATCTGAAGGTGCTGCGCATCCTCGGCCTCGTGATCGCCCTGCACATCATCTGGGACATGCCCGCACAGCTGCCGCTCCTGGGCAAGTACGCGCTGCTCGGGCTCGTCGCCTGGGTCGTGGTGCTGGGCATGATCGCCTCGGGACTCAAGCAGATCAAGGCGACCCAGATCAGCGCCGCGGCCGGGGGGCCCTCGGTGCCGCTGCCGACCGCCGCCCAGCCACGAATCGACCTGCGTCAGGCCGGCCCCCGCGCCGTCGACCTCGGCTCCGCCGCTGCAACGCCGAGCGGAAGAGAAGCGCCCCGGCGGCGCAGGATCAGACCGTTCATCGAGCGGCGCATGACCTCCCACTGCCCTCCCCCGGGCACTCACATAGGTTGTTTCCCCGGAGACCCGACGACGAGGAGAAGAAACACATGAGCCGGATCGCCCGCCTCGAACTGGACGGACAGACCTACGAATTCCCGATCGTCGAGGGAACCGAACGCGAGCTGGCTGTGGACATCAGCAGCCTGCGGGCCCAGACCGGGTACATCACCCTGGACGACGGGTACGGAAACACCGGATCGTGCTCCTCCACGGTGACCTACGTCGACGGCGAGGAGGGGATCCTGCGCTATCGGGGCATCCCGATCGAGGAACTGGCCGAGAACAGCTCGTTCGTCGAGGTCGCCTGGCTGGTGATCTTCGGAAACCTTCCGACCGTCGCCGACCGGGACCGATTCAGCGATCTGCTGACCGAGAACTCGATGCTGCCGGTGAGCATGCGCAAGCACTTCGAGGGATTCCCGCCCAACGCGCACCCGATGGCCATCCTTTCGGCCATGATCAACGCACTCAGCGTGCACGAGCCGCACAAGAAGGTCGGCGACGACAGCGATCTCGAGGCCGCGGCGGCCCGACTTCTGTCGACGGCCCGGACCATCGCCGCGGCGAGCTACAAATCGTCGATCGACGAACCCCTGAGTTACCCGCGCTACGACCTGAAGTACGTCGAGAACTTCCTGCACATGATGTTCTCGGTGCCCTTCAAGGACTACGTGCCGGCGCCCGAGGTGTCCCGGGCGCTCAATCTGTTCCTGCTGCTGCACGCCGACCACGAGCAGAACTGCTCGACGTCGACGGTGCGCATGGTGGCCTCGAGCAAGGCGAACATGTTCGCCAGCTGTGCCGCCGGGGTCTGCGCACTGTGGGGTCCCCTGCACGGCGGGGCCAACGTCGCCGTCGTGGAGATGCTCGAACAGATCAAGGAGTCCGGGATACCGGTCTCCGAGTACATCAGGAAGGTCAAGAACCGCGAGGACGGCTTGAAGCTCATGGGGTTCGGGCACCGGGTGTACAAGAGCTTCGACCCCCGATCGAAGATCCTCAAGGGCGCCTCGGACGCTCTCCTCAAACAGCGGCAGGACAACGACCCGCTGCTGGACATCGCCCTCGAGCTGGAGCATGCGGCGCTGTCGGACGACTACTTCATCGAGCGCAAGCTCTACCCGAACGTCGACTTCTACAGTGGCATGATCCTGCGCGCGATCGGCATTCCGACCAACATGTTCACGGTCATGTTCGCCATGGGCCGCATGCCGGGATGGATCGCCAACTGGAAGGAGATCCGCGACAATCCCAAGTCGCGGATCTACCGGCCCCGTCAGGTCTACGTCGGCGAGGTGGATCGGCACTTCATTCCGCGCGAGGACCGCTGACCGCCCGCGAGGGTCGTCCCTGAGTGGCCGCTCACTCCTGCTCGTCGGGGCGGGCGGCGCAGACCCGGTCCCGGCCCGCGGCCTTCGCCTTGTAGCAGAGGGCATCCGCCTCTGCCAGAAGGGTCCCCACGTCGGTCGGCCCCTGCGAGTACGCCACCCCGATGCTGAGCGAGATCCGGTGTCCCTCGGCGGCCCCGGCCAGCACGAGTTCGCCGGCCGCGACGCGGGTCTTCTCGGCGATCCGAATGGCGTCGGGCAGTCGGCACCCGGGCAGCACCAGGATCAGTTCGTCGCCCCCGGTGCGTGCCACCAGGTCCCCGGCCCGCACGCTTCCCCTCAGCAGGCGTGCGAGCGCCACCAGGGTCTCGTCACCGGCCTGATGCCCTGACGTGTCGTTGATGTTCTTGAACCTGTCAAGGTCGATGACGCACAGGCTGAACGGCATGCCGATCGAGCTCAGCTCCCCCAGAACGCGCTCGAGTTCACGGCGATTGATCAAGCCGGTCAGCGCGTCGTGGGTGGCCTCGTACTCCAGCCGTCCGGCCAGCTCCCGCTCGCGGGTGATGTCCTCGCAGACCATCACCACCTCCGGCTCACCGGCCTGGGCCGCCATCCTCCGGGCGGTGTGACGGACCCACCGCCCGGCGCTGTCCTCGGACAGCTGGGCCTCCCAGACCTCGACCGTGCCCACCTCGCTCGTGGCCAGCCGCTCCAGGGCCCCGGTGACCGCGGCGGCGCCGTCCTCGCTGTACAACGCCTGCATCGAGCTGCCGCGCAGGGAACCGGCGGGACGGCCGAGCAACAGCGAGCCGGTGCGACTCACCCGCGCGATGGCGCCGTTGACAGACACCGTGAGGACCATCAACGGCAGGGCGTCGATCAGATCGTCCAGCCGCTGCGCCCGATAGGCCGATTCCTCCTGCGCCGAGACCCGTTGCAGTGAGGATCCGGCCAGGCTGGTGAGCATCTGCACCGCCCGGCTGCGGTCGTCGTCCAGATCGAAGTGCTGGCAGGAGCCCACGCTCAGCACCGCACCGACCCGTCCGGCGATCGGCACCGGAAGCGCCAGCAGGGTCACCAGACCGGCCTCGGACAGCACCCTGTGCTCCGGGTAGTCCGAACCGGCCAGTTCCGCGAAGAACATCGGGCGCGCCGTCCGGAAGACGCGCGCAACCGCGCTGCCGTCGGGGATCTCGTCCATCGCGGCCCCCCCGGCCACGCGCTCGGACTCCCTCGCCGTGACGCACACCAGCTTCGCGGAGTCCCGTTCCGGGGCCACCAGCCAGACCCTGTCGGCCGGCACGATGTCGCTGATCTGTTGGGCGATCACGTCGAAGACCTGCTGCCAGGTGGACGCGGACGACAGCTCGATGCCGATCGTCGTCAGTCTCTCCAGCAGCCGGGTCTGCACGCGTTCACGGGCCAGTTCCTCGCGGGTCCTGGACACGATCCGGAAGCGCTCGAGGTTGGCCGAGACGATGCCACCCAACTCGATCATCAGGGCCTGCTCGCCCTCGGAGACCACCTCACCGCGTTCCCGGGCGAGGGTCATCACCCCGGTCACCGAGCCGTCCACCCAGAGCGGCACGTTGAACACCTCGCCGATGCCCTGTGCGCTGAGCATCGGCGCCTCGAACGCATCGCCGTCCGGGCGCGGGCGCCAGTAGGCCGGCCGGGCCGCCTCGAGGACCCGGCCCAGATCGCTGCCCGCCCGGGGGATCCGGGTCTGGACCGGGACCGGCCCGGGCCCACCCGGCAGGGCGACGACCTCGAACTCCTCACCCGATGCGCCCAGCAGCGCGACCGTGACCCGGCTCGCCGCCAGGTGGTCGGCCACCCAGTCCGCGATCACCCCGTACATCGCCGACTCGCCGTGGGCCCGCAGCGCCGTGACCGCCAGCGCGGACAGGGTGTCCTGGGCCGGGGTCGTGCGCTGCTCATGTTCGGCGGCGACGTCCGGTCTCAGGTCGTCGCTCACGCCGAACAGATCGACCGGCCGGCCGGTCGCCTTGAGCGCCGCACCCGCCTGGCCGGGGCCTCCGATCGGCTCCACTCTGGCACGCTGGTGCGGTGCCTCGCAGCAACCGTCCCCGCCGCCCCCGTTCGGGGCGGGGAGCCCGTTCTCGGCCCGGGCAGGGCGAGGCCTCGGCCGGCGAACTGGACGCCGACCGCGTGCTGCACGGCTCGACCCGCCGAGAACGGCACCCGGACGGCGAGTGGCTGGTCCGCTTCGTCGCCGCCGCCGCGACGAGCAAGACCTACCGCTGTCCGGGGTGCGATCAGGAGATCGCCCCGGGCACCGCGCATGTGGTCGCCTGGCCCGACCAGGAGGCGATCGGAGCGTTCGGGGGGATCCAGGACCGGCGGCACTGGCATCGACCGTGCTGGACGGCGCGCGCCCGGCGCCGCTGAGCGATCGTGGGACCCGCGCCTCCGGTGGGTCCGGTCCGGTCCACGTCAGGACGCGGCGTCGGCGTTCTCGGCGATGAGCTGCTCCAGCAGCACGCGGTGCGCCGAGGACATCTCGGTGAACTGGAGGCCGATCTCGCTCAACTTGTCCGTCTCCCACCGTGACCAGGCGACGTCCGCGTGTGAGATGAGGGCCATGCCCCCCACCTGCAGCTCGACCCGAACGCGAGCGGCCACCGGGGGCTCCAGGTCCCGCTCCAGACGGAGCCTGACCCCGCTGCGGCTCACGTCGCAGACCAGCGCCGCCGCGGTGCTGCTCTCCCAGGTGAGGGTGGCCGAACCGGAGATGGCCACACGGGTCGATCCGCGCCGGTCCCGCCCCGAGGCCTGTGGCTGCGGGCCGGGCTGCTCCTCGATGGCCTGAAGCCATTCGCGCAGCGCATCGGTCATCTCCAGAGCGACGCCGGCGTAGCCGTCGGGGTCGCCCAGCAGTTCCTCGGCCCGCTCGGACTGCCCGGAGATGCCCGCCTCGAGGATGTCGGCGGTCAGTCGGTGGAACGTCGCGTGCAACGCCGTCAACCGGCCGGTTCGAGCGGCGTCCAACTGTCGGGCCGCGTCACTGTGCAGCCACGTGCCCAGGGCGCACCGGTCATCCGCCGCCACCGTCGCCGGGTCCACGTTCCGCGGGATCCGGCCCGTCGTGATGATCCCGCGCAGCCGCCACTTCCAGCCGGCGTGAGCCCTGATCGCAGCCCTCAGCGGGTGGACCGGCAGTTCACCGGTCGCGCTGTCGATGTCGTCGCGCTGGGCCCAGGCGACCTGTTGGAGCCGGTCGAGCCAGCCGACGGAGCGCTCGATGGCGGTCTCGGAGCCGGCCGCGGCCTCTTTGGAGCTGCTCACCGACCGGCCCAGCACCTCGACCGCCGAGACGGCCCCCGATGCGGCCTCGGTGATGGAGGTGATCGAGGCGGTCTGCTGCTCGACCGCCGCCGCGATGGTCTCCTGCAGGGTCTCCACCCGGGAGAGGACGTCATCGATGCGTTCCACGGCGGTACGGACCTCGGCGCTGTCCTGGGCCAGGGCGGCCAACTGCTCGGTGATCCCCACGGTGGCCACTCCGGTCTGGGCGGCCAGGTTCTTGACCTCCTCGGCCACCACGGCGAATCCCCTGCCAGCGGCCCCGGCCCGCGCCGCCTCGATGGTGGCGTTCAGGGCCAGCAACCGGGTCTGATCAGAGATCCCGGTCACCACCCGGACCACGTCGTCGATCTGACGGGTCGAGACGGTCAGCCGCTCCACCGAGGCGCGCACCTGCTCGGTCGCCTGCGCGGCCTGCGCGGTGACCTCGGTGGCCTGGGCAGCGGACCGGGCGACCTCCTCCATCGCCAACGCCATCTCGCGCGTGGAGTCGGCCACGGCGGAGGTCTGGCCGGCGACCCTCCCGGTGGCCTCATCGGCCGCACCGACGGCGGCCACGGCTCCCCTGTTGAGTTCGCGCAGACGGGCGAACGACTCCGCCAGGTCCTCGGTGCCCATGCTGAGGTCGTCGCCGCGATCCCGCAGGCTCAGGAGCATCCCGATGGAGACCGACACCGACCCGGAACCGCAGTCGACCGGCCTCGGCTGGTGTGAACGCCGGAACCAACGCATGCCGGGAGCCCCCAGGGGATCGTGACTAGAGCCACCCTGGCTATCGGCGCCACGCGGCCGGCCTTGAGCGGCTCGGCGCCACGCCACCTCGCCGGGCCCGGGAACGTGACGCGAGCACCCCGGGCGGGCATTCTGGACGCGTGGGGCTCCCGCTGCTACTCGTCGTGGACGGCAACAGCCTGCTCCACCGGGCGCACCACGCCTGGGCGGACAGCAACGAACGCGACGAGCGGGGCATGCCGGTCTGGGGGCTGCTGGGGTTGACCGTGGCGGTCGCGGCGGCCGTCGCCCGATGCCGCCCCGACGCTCTGCTGGTCGGATTCGACTGCGCGGTGCGCTCGCAGCGCCGCGAGGCGTTCGCCGGGTACAAGGCCCACCGCCCCGACAAGAGCGAGGACC
The DNA here is from genome assembly GCA_963750395.1 of uncultured Actinomycetota bacterium. Classification (GTDB taxonomy): domain Bacteria; phylum Actinomycetota; class Actinomycetes; order Actinomycetales; family Kineosporiaceae; genus JADJPO01. Next base: position 303,299 of record CAVVQM010000009.1, read on the forward strand.
TGCGCCACCAACTGGACACCGCCCCGGCGCTGTTCGCGTCGGCCGGCATCCCCACCTGCCAGATCGAGGGCCAGGAGGCGGACGACGTGCTCGCCTCCGGGGCGGCGCTGGCCCGCCGGCAGGGTTGGCGCGCCGTCCTGGTGACCAGCGACCGCGACGCGTTCTGCCTGATCGACCAGACCACGTCGGTGCTGCGGGTGGTCAGCGGCGGGATGGAGGAGTCCCCCATGCTGGCTCCGGAACAGGTCAGCGATCTGTACGGGGTGGCTCCGCACGCCTATCGCGACCTGGCGGTGCTGCGTGGCGACCCCTCGGACAACCTCCCGGGGGTGCCGGGGGTCGGCAACCGCCTGGCGGCCCGGCTACTGACGCGGTTCGGTTCGCTGGGCGCCCTGTTCGCCGCGCTCGAGGACGACGACCAGACGCAGGCCGTGCGGGCCGTGGCCGGGGATCGGGCGGTGGACTTCCTCCGTTCGCCGGCCGGACGCACGCTCCTGGAGCGCAACCGGGTTCTGATGACCCAGCGGGAGGATCTGCCGCTGCCGGGGATCGACCTGTTGCGCCTGCCCCTGGACGGTCCCCGGCTGCGCGGGACGCTGCGCGGACACGGCATCCGGCTGAGCCGGTCGCTGTGGGCGCTGATCGGGGAGCAGCCGCCGCCCTGGACGCCGAACGGCTTCGACAAGGCACCTGCTGCGCTTCCCCGCGTCGAGGCGCCACCGTGGGCCCTCAGCCGTTGGTATGAGTCGATCGACCTCCGTTCGGCTGATATCGATTCCACGGCAACGGCTTCCACGGGAGCGTCCGCGCCCCGCCGCGCGGCGGTGACCAGGAATGGCGCACGGCGACCGGCCCCGGTCCCGGTCGGCCAGCAGACCCTGTTCTGACCCGCGCGGGCGGTGCGGCGGCTAGGCTGACGCGCGTTCTGCTCTCTATCTGGAGTGACTGTTGCCGCGCATCCCCAACTCCCTGGAAGACCCACTCACCCCTGCTCTGGTCGGCGAGGCACCGAGGCGTGCGCGCCGGAAGCGCTCGCGCCTCGCACCGGTGGTCACGACCGGGGTTGTGCTCCTGACGGCCGGCGCGGGGATCCTGACCGGGTCGTTCCTGATCCGCGCGGGTCAGGGATCGACCCCCGAGCCCTCGGTGGGACCCACGCCGTCCGTGGCCGCCGTCGCCTCGCCCAGCCCGAGTCCGGTGCTGACGACGCCGGTCGTCGGCGGCTGGTACGCGGGCGCCTCCGGGCTCGGGGTGGCCGACGGCGCCTTCGAGAAGTGGCTGAAGCAGCCGGTGACCGTCGCGGCCACCTGGGCCGACCACAGCGCGACGGTGCAGACCAGGCTGACCCCCTTGGCCACCGAGTACGCCGACTGGGACGGGGCGATCGACATCGCCGTCGGGGGGACGGTGCTCGGCAGCAGCGAGAACTACCGGGCCGCGGCCACCGGGGCCTACGACAAGCGCTGGCGCGCGGCGGCCGCCCGGCTGGCGAAGCTGCGCGGCACGGCCAAGACCCCCACCTTCGTCCGCCCGTTCCACGAGATGAACGGCGACTGGTTCGACAACTGGGCGGTGACCGCGGACAACGCCGCCGACTACCGCGCGGCGCACGCCCGGTACACGCGCATCCTGCGGGCGGCGATGCCGCAGGTGTACATCTCGTGGTCCCCGAACTCCGGCGACCACTCCGGACTGCCTGTCCAGCAGTGGTATCCGGGCGACGACGTGGTGGACTGCGTCGCCCCCGACTACTACGACGACACCAGCACCCAGGCCCGATACGACGTCGCCGCCTGGAACACCGAGGCGGGGGAGGTCGACGATCTCGGCAACCCGCACGGACCCGAGGCGTGGCGGCAGTTCGCACTGGCGCACGGAAAGCCCTTGTGCTTCCCCGAGACCGGGCTCAAGCCCAGCGGCGGCAGCGTCGACCACCCGCAGTGGATCAAGGCCTTCAACCTCTGGCTGAACGAGCATGCGAACACCTCGACCTGGCACCTCGGCGAACCGATCCCGTCGCAGGCGGCCGGCAAGGTCCTGTATTCGGTCTACTTCAACGTGTCGCACGGCGGACTGGACGGGTTCACCATCCACGGCCGGGACGCGAATCCCAAGTCGGAGAAGATGTTCCGATCACTCACCTGGGGTCGCCAGCCCTGATCCACCCGGGTTGGTCACGGCGTCGGCGGCGTCTCCGCCCTCACCCGACCGGCTTTGACCGCGGCGTTCAGTGCCGCGTGGTCGCGTTCTGTCTGGTCGGCGTACGCGCGGGCGAAACGGACCATGGCACGGTCCAGCGCGTCACCCTCGCCGACGTAGCCGGCGACCATCGACGCCCCGGACGTGCGCGCGTGACCCTTGGCCAACAGCCGGCCGCCGATCGCGGCGTACCCGGCGAACGCCGTCGGCCCCACCGAATGCAGTGCCAGGGAACCCTTCATGTTTCGGAACTGCCGGACGTAGAACTGCCGCCCCTCCACCGTGGTCCACCCGAGCAGCGGGTCGCTGACCGTCTGCAACGCCTGCTGGTACTCCACCACTCGTTGCCCCTGGTGCTCGTGCCAGGCGTGCTCGCCGTGCACGTACGGCGCCACCACCGAGCGCCGCGCCTGCTTGAGCTGGAGGAACAGCACGTCGTCCGGGCTGCTGCCCTCGCACAGAGCGACGTAGGCCCGCAGCCCGACGCTGCCCACGCCGACCACCTTGTGAGCCATGTCGACGACGGTGTACCCGCCCAGCAATCGCCGCCAGTGTGGGGCCAGCGTCGTCAGGTACTCATCGAGCGCCACCGCGAGCGCCTCGGAGTGCAGCGCGTCGAGCCGGGTGATGAGCGGCGGTTCCTCGACGATCCGGCGCGCGCCGCTGCCGCTCTCCTTGGTGAACCGGGGCAATGCCCGGTCGGAGGTCTTGGTGCGGGCCCGACCGGCGGCCGCCTTGATCGCCGCGCGCAGTTCGTCGTCCTCGGCCAGCGTGAGCAGCCGGTCCAGATCGAGCGGCTCGTAGGAGCGCGCCAGCAGCGGCTGTTCGGCCAGCCGAGCCACCTGATCGCGATAGGCGGCCGACAGGCTGGTCACCGCGGTCTCGCACTGCTCCTCGGTGAGCCCGTTCTCGCGGCCGGCCACCCAGGTGCTGGCCGTCATCCGGCGCAGGTCCCACTCCCACGGTCCGGGATGCGCCTCGTCGAAGTCGTTCAGGTCCATCACCAGCTCCCGCTCCGGCGAGCCGTAGAAGCCGACGTTGCCGATGTGCGCATCGCCGCAGATCACCGGGGTGATCCCGGTGGCGGGCAGGGCGGCACAGTCCGCGGCCATGACGATGGCGGCCCCACGCAGGAAGCCGTACGGCGAGGCCGTCATGCGCCCCACCCGCACGGGGATCAACCACTCCTCGCGTCCTCGGTGCGACTCCTGGATCAGCGAGACCGGATCCACCCGGTCCGCCGGTACCGACCAGTCGCCCAACGCCGAACGCCGAACCTTCTGCCGAAGAGCGCGCCCCATCTCGTAGCGCTCGGCACGCGGCGTGGGCCGATCACGCAGGGTCAGGTACGGGCTGGCTGATGCTTCCGCCAGCACACGATGCGGCATGCTCATGGCACCATCGTGGCGCGGATGGCGCGACTCGTCACCCCTGTCGGGCGAGGTCAGGCCACCCAGTCCGCGGGGGCCGGCATGAGCCAGTGCACGAAGCCGAGCTTGGCCACGACCGGGGGCGCCAGCACGAATGGGTACAGATCATCCTTGCCCATGCTGCGGTTGACCGCGTTCAGCGCGAAGGACAACGGCAGCCAGGTGTCGATGACCGTCTGGATGGACGGCGGCGCCGCGGGCAGCTCGGTCGGATCGGAGCCAGGCGCGTCGACCGGCCCGCTCACGCTCATCCCGTAGGCCGCGGCGGTCTGCAACGTGTCTCGGATGTGCAGGTAGTGGGCGAAACTCTCGGCCCAGTCCTCCCACGGATGGGCGGTGGCGTAGGCGCTGACGTGCTCCTCGCCCCAGTTCGGCGGAGCGCCCTGACCGTAGTGCCGCTCGAGAGCCTGGCTGTAGTCGGCCCGCTCGTCGCCGAACAGCTTCCGGAACTCCTCGGTTGCATCCAGCCAGACGGTCCCCGCGGGGGCGAGGCCGCCCACCAGGACCTGCCAGTAGTAGTGCCCGACCTCGTGCCGCAGGTGGCCCAGCATCGTGCGGTACGCCTCGCCCAGCTGCACCCGCATCGCCTCGCGATGGGCGTCCCTGCCCTCGGCCAGATCGATCGTCACCACGCCGTCGGCGTGCCCGGTCGTCACCGGTTCCTGGACGCTGGAGAGTAGGTCGAAGGCGAGCCCGTTCGCGTCCTGGGACAGCGGCACCAGTGGAAGCTGGAGATCGAGCAGTTGGTAGACCAGACGCCTCTTGGCGGTCTCCGCGAGTGCCCAGGCCGCCATCCCCTCCGCGTCGTCCTGGTTGGGCCGAGTCCGGGTCAAACGGCAGGAGACGCACCGGCCCTCCGGGTGATCGTCGTCCACGAGCCAGTTGCACCCGGAGTCGGCCAGGTCGGCGCACTGCCGCGGGCCGCCGTCCCGGGCTCGGCCGGCCGCCACGTCCACGGGGAGGAAGGCGTCCTCGGCGGGGGAGTAGCCCTGTGCCGTGTCACAGGCGACGCAGAGGGAGTTCTCGATGATCAGGAGATTGCCGCACACCCGGCAGTTGAAGGAACGCACGGGACGACGCTAGTGGCAGGGCGGATCGGACGCCCGCCGAGAGCGAACCACAGGTTCGTCGTTCGGGATCGCCGCGACCGACTGCCCAGCTCGATTCAGGGCTGCCTCCGGGAGTAACGACGAACCTGTGGTTCGGCCTTCGGCCCTACTCCGCAGACAGCAGCCGGATCGACCGGAGCCGCACGCCCGCGTAGAGCGCGCCACCCAGGACCACGACCGCCAGGGCCACGGCGCCGGCGACCGGGCCGACCGCGGGGTACACGCCGAGACGGGTGGCCTGCGCCGGACCCATCAGGTGCTCGGCCAGGGCGAGCGACCACTGCCGGACCGACAGGGCCCGCGCCCCCGGGATCAGGTTGCCCACCGTGGTCTCCCAGACGACGGCGTAGAGGAGCCCGATGATGACCGCGTTGCGGGTCAGGACCGCCAGCAGCAGGAACACCACGCAGTAGGCGACCGCGGCGAGGGCGGAGGCCACCACCAACGCCGGCACCACGTCGCCGGGCGATTGCGCGAGCAGCAGGCCCGAGACCGCGACCGGCACCGGCCCGAGCAGCAGCGCCGCCGCGACCGCGACGACCAGCTTGGAGTTGACGACCGTGAACCGGCTGACCGGCTTGGCGAGCAGATAGACGATCGAGCCGTCGTCGATCTCGGGGCCGATCGACCCGGTGCCGGCCAGCAGGGCGATCAGCGGGACCACGGTGGCCACGCCGAACCCCGAGGTCAATCCCCAGGCCACCGTATCGCTGGTTCCGGTGAGCAACCGGACGACCAGGGCGAGGGCGACCGGCACCAGCGCCAGCGCCAACAGGAGCCAGAATCGCCTGCGCCCCAGCAGGGTTCGGACGGTCAGCCGCATGATGGTGGCGTTCACGACCGGCCTCCGGAGGAGGTGACGAGATAGGAGAAGACGCTCTCCAGCGACTCGTCCGCCGGTGTCACCTCGTACAGGCGGACATTCGTCGCGTTCGCCAACCAGGGCAGCGCCTTGACGAAACGGGCGACGTCGGTGGCCTGCACGTGCAGCGCCGCGGCGTGCCCGTCCGCGCCGCGCAGCTCCACCGACGAGGTGGACACGTCACCCACCAACGCCGAGGCGAGCCGCCGGTCGTCGGAGGAGCGGATGGTGTATCGGTGCGGCTTCTCGGTCATCAGCCGGCGGATCTCGCGGAAGTCACCGGATGCCGCGTGCCGACCCGCCACCATCACCTGGATGCTGCCGGCGAGCTGTTCGACCTCCTCCAGGATGTGCGAGGAGAACACCACCGTGCGCCCGTCCGCGCCCATCCGGTGCAGCAGGTCCATCAGGTGCAGACGCTGCCGTGGGTCCATGCCGTTGAAGGGCTCGTCGAGCAACAGCACCGCCGGGTCGTGCACCAACGCCGTGGCCACCTTGATCCGCTGCTTCATCCCCTTGGAGTAGGTGGAGATCTCGCGGTCGGCCGCAGCGACCATGTCCACCGTCTCGACGGCGGCGCGGGCGGCCCGTTCGGGGTCGGCCAGCCGGAACAGGCGCGCGGTGGCGAGCACGAGGTCCCACCCGGAGACCACCTCGTACATCCCCTCGCGCTCGGGGACCAGGCCGACACGGGAGTAGATGGCCTCGTTGTGCCAGGTCGGCTCGCCGTCGATGGTGACGCTGCCCGAGGACGGCGGGAGGAACCCGGCCATCATCGCGATCAGCGTCGACTTGCCGGCGCCGTTGGGGCCGAGCAGTCCGGTGACGCCCGGTCCGATCTGCATCGAGACGTCGTTCACCGCGACCACGTTGCCGTACCAGCGCGAGACCTTCTCGACGGCGATCAGGCTCACGTGACCGACACCTGCCGGTAACGGGCCAGCAGGGCCGCGGCCGAGCCGGTGACCACCAGGACCACCGCCGCGATCCACAGCAGGCCGGCGGTCCCCTCGGGGACCTGCCCGCTCGCCGGCTCGATGTCGAAGGCCCACGCGGTGAGCCCGTCGATCACCGTGGACGGCGAGATCAGCAGGGTCCACCAGGCGTCGTCGCCACGGCCCTGCTCCTGCATGATCCCTTGGACGGCCCCCTGCAGGGCCCACAGGACGAGCAGGACGGCGACGACCGCGGCCACGCCGAGCCCGCGCCGTGGAGTGACCGAGGCGATCGCCAGGGCGAGGCCGGCGACCATGGCGGCCAGCAGGACTGCTCCGACCATGCCCTGGGCGAAGCCGGTCAGGACGTCCTCGGTGGGCACCGTGGACAGGAGGCCACCGCCGAGCAGGATCAGCAACGGGACCACCAGCACGATCGTCGCGGCCGTGGTGAGCGCCGCGTACTTGGCCGCCACGTAGTCGCTGCGCCGCAGCGGCCGCGAGAAGTACAGCGTCGTCACCCGGAACCGCAGATCGCGGCTGACCGAGGCCGGGGCCTGCCCCCCGACGTAGAGGACCAGCAGCGGGTAGACGAACGCGGCGTAGGTCGGCATCGGGAACGGCAGTTCCGAACCACCGGAGACGTTCAGCACAGTGGCCACGACCAGCGCCGGGACGGCGATCACGGCGAGCAGCAGGAACGGCGCGATCTTGCTCTTCGTCGAGCGGCCCAGCCCGAAGGCCCCGCGCAGGCTGTCCTGGTAGAGCGAGCGGAGGACCGCCCAACGCCCCAGGCGGACGCCGTCGTAGTGGCGGTAGCCGATGTCGTGGATGACGCCACCGGACATCACGCACCTCCCAGATGCTCGACGATGGCGGCGGTGTGCCGTCCCTCATGCGCGGGCGGGGTCTCGAAGAGCTCGACCATGCGATGCCGGCGGCGCTCCATCCGCACCAGTCCGAGTCCGAGGGTCACCACGGCGTCGCGGACGGCGTCCAGGGACTGTTCCTCGTCGAGATCGATCTCGACGGTGCGTCCACCGGGGCGGGCCGTGACGCCCTGGGCAATCAGAACCTGCGCGAGCTCGTCGGCGCGCTCGTCGACCTCGACCACGAGAACGCCACTGGCGGCGGTGATGTCGGCCGTGGTCGAGGATCGCAGCAGGGCGCCGGCGTCGACCACCACCACGTGGTCGCAGATCCGCTCCAACTCACCGAGCAGGTGGGAGGTCACCAGCACGGAGATGCCGAAGTCGGTTCCGATCCGCCGGATCAGGGCGAGCATCTCGTCGCGGCCGGCCGGGTCGAGACCGTTGGTCGGTTCATCGAGCAGCACCAGGTCGGGGTCGTGCACCAACGTCTGGGCGAGCTTGACCCGTTGCCTCATGCCGGTGGAGTAGCCGCCGATGGCGCGGTAGCGCTCCTCGTAGAGGCCGACATGACGCAGCACGTCCGCGGCACGCTCGCGGGCCGCGGTGATCGGCAGCCCAGACATCCGCGCCATGTGGACGACGAACTCGGTGGCGCTGGTGTCGAGCGGCAGGCAGTCGTGCTCGGGCATGTAGCCGACGCGCTCGCGGATGGCGGCGCTGTCCGTCCTCACGTCGAGATCGAGCACCCGGGCGACGCCGCTGGTGGCGGGCAGGAGCCCGAGCAGGATCTTGATGAGTGTCGACTTACCGGCCCCGTTGGCACCGACTAGACCCACCACGCCCGGCTCCACCGACACGGTGAGCCGGTCGAGGGCGGTCAGGTGCCCGAAACGCATGGTCAGCGCCTCGGTGCGGATCAGCGGCACCCGCCCACTGTAGTGAGCCGGCTACCGCATGCGCCCCCGCCCCTATGGTGATTCGGGGTGGTGTTCATGAGCGAGCGATTCTGGAACCTGATCGACGAGCTGCGGGCCGAGGACCCGCGCGTCGAGGAGGGGACGATCATGGGCGGGCGGTGCGCCCGCGTCGCCGGGGAGTTCCTGGCCCTGGCCGACCACAAGGGCTCGGGGATGGTCGTGAAGCTGCCGCGCGAGCGGGTGAACGATCTCATCGAGCAGGGTGTCGGCCAGCCCTTCGCACCGGCCGGCCGGGTCTTCGGCGAGTGGGTGTCCGTCACCGAACCCGCTCTGTGGCCGGCGCTGCTGCGCGAGGGGGTGGCCTTCGTGGCACCCGAGCGGCACTGACCGCGGCCACCGGGTCGATCACCGGACGACAGCGCCCGCGCGGCGCAGGTCCAGGGTGCAGGGGTATTCGCCTCCACCGGGCCCCAACAGGGCGTCGGGCGCCGGCCAGGCGGCGACGTCCACCGGGCCCGGGGTGTGCCCGCCGGCGGCGAACCGGCCCGCCCGACGCGCCTCCGCCTCGGCGGCGTTGACCGGGTAGCGGTCGTAGGACCGCCCACCGGGATGGACGACGTGATAGGTGAAACCGCCCAGGGAACGACCGTTCCACAGGTCGACCAGGTCGAAGACCAGCGGGGAGTGCACCCCGATGGTCGGGTGCAGCGCGGACGGCGGGGCCCACGCCCGGTAGCGGACCCCCGCGACCGCGGTCCCCGGGGCGGCGGCGGCGGTCAGCGGGACCGGGACGCCGTTGCAGGTGACCGCGTGCCGGCTCTCGACGATCCCGGTGACGGACACCTGGACCTTCTCCACCGAGGAGTCGACGTAGCGGGCGGTGCCGGAGCCGCTGACCTCCTCGCCGAGCACGTGCCAGGGTTCGACGGCCTCGCGCAGTTGCAGGTGGACCCCGGCGATGTCGGCCTCGCCGAGGCGGGGGAACCTGAACTCCAGGAACGGTTCCAGCCAGGAGTGCTCGAACGCGATGCCGTGTGCCTGCAGGTCGTCGACCACGTCGGCGAGGTCGGCGGCGGCGAACGCGGGCAGCAGGAAGCGGTCGTGCAGTCGGTTGCCCCACCGGACCAGCGGTCCGGTGTACGGCGAGGACCAGAAGCGGGCCACCAGCGAACGCACCAGCAGCGCCTGCACCAGAGCCATCTGCGGGTGCGGCGGCATCTCGAAACCGCGCAGTTCCAGCAGCCCGAGACGGCCACGGTTGGTGTCGGGGCTGTACAGCTTGTCGATGCAGAACTCGGCGCGGTGGGTGTTGCCGGTGATGTCGGTGAGCAGGTGGCGCAACAATCGATCGGTCAACCACGGCCGCAGCGGCACGGGCTCGCCGTCGTCATCGGTCTCGGCGGCGATCCGGTCCAGTTCGGCGAAGGCGATCTCGAGTTCGTAGAGGGTCTCGTGGCGTCCCTCGTCCACCCGGGGCGCCTGGCTGGTCGGGCCGATGAACCGGCCCGAGAACACGTATGACAACGCCGGGTGGTGCTGCCAGAAGGTGATCAGGCTGCGCAGCAGGTCAGGACGGCGCAGCAGGGGCGAGTCCGCCGGGGTCAGCCCACCGAGCGTGAGGTGGTTCCCGCCCCCGGTTCCGGTGTGCTGGCCGTCGAGGTCGAACTTCTCGGTTCCGAGCCGGCACTGGCGCGCGTCCTCGTACAGGGTGGTGGTCAGGTCGACCAGTTCGGGCCAGGTCCGGGTGGGCTGGACGTTGACCTCGATGACGCCCGGATCGGGCGTGACGGTCAGGCAGCCGGCCCGCTCGTCGCCCGGCAGCGGGTAGCCCTCCAGGACCACCGGGACGCCGATCCGCGCGGCGGCGTCCTCGATCCTCGACAACAGGTCGACGGCGTCCTCGAAGGCCTCCAGCGGCGGCAGGAAGACATACACGTGGCCGCCGCGTTCCTCGATCGCCAGTGCCGTCCGCGGGGCGGACTCGATGTCGAGGACCTCCGCCGGATCCGCCTGCGGCACAGGGGTCTTCGGGTCGGGCAGAGCCTGTCGCGGCTCGAACGGGGAACGCTCGAAGCTCGCCGGCGGCGGAGTCCAGGCGATCGAGTCCAGTGGCAGCCTCAGCCCGAGCGGAGAGGTGCCCGGGGTGAGGAAGAGATGCCGTCGCCGCGGACGCCACCGGGCGGTGCCCCACGCCTCGCCGTCCTCGGTGCGGAAGATCGGGACCACCCAACCGCGCGGCGTCTTCACGTCGGTCTGCTCGTCCAGGTCGTCGACGACCGAGGCTCGCTCGGCCGCCTCGTCCGCCAGTTCGGCCGGGTCGACGTCGGTCACCGGCGGGTCGCCGTCCGGCCGGCAGGCGGCCACCCAGAGGTCGTGGACGGCGTCCTCGTAGGCGGGGAGCACGTGGTCGGCGGGCACGCCCAGTCGGGCGGCGACGGCCCCCGCCAGGTCGGCCACCAGGGTCCGCGCGGTGAGCGATCCGGAGACGGTGAACGGCGGATCGGACGGCGAGGTCAGCAGCGAGCCGTCGCTCCACAGCGGTTTGCCGTCCTTGCGCCAGGTCATCGCGGTCTGCCAGCGGGGCAGCGGCTCCCCGGGGTACCACTTGCCCTGGCCGTGGTGGACGATGCCGTCGCCGACCCACCGCTGCTTGAGACGGGTGGCCAGTTCAGCGGCCATCCGCCGCTTCTCGGGGCCATCGGCATCGGTGGTCCACTGCGCCGACTCCATGTCGTCGACCGCGACGAAGGTGGGCTCGCCGCCCATCGTCAGACGGACGTCACCCTCGGCGAGCACGGAGTCGACGCGAGCACCGAGCGCGTCGATCCGTCCCCATTGGTCGTCGGTGTAGGGCCGGGTGACCCGGATGTCCTCGTGCACACGGTGCACGCTGTTGGCGAAGTCGAAGGTCACCTCGCACGGGCTGGTCGACCCGGTGATGGGGGCGGAGGTCGCGGGCTGCGGGGTGGCGGACAGCGGGATGTGCCCCTCGCCCGCGAACAGCCCGGACGTCGGGTCGAGCCCGACCCAGCCGGCGCCGGGAATGTAGACCTCGGCCCACGCGTGCAGATCGGTGAAGTCGCTCGTCGGGCCGGCGGGACCGTCCAGCGGGACGACGTCCGGGGCCAGCTGCACCAGGTAGCCGGAGACGAACCGCGAGGCCAGACCCAACTCGCGCAGCACGCTGACCAACAGCCAGGCGCTGTCGCGGCACGAGCCGATGGCGCGCTGCAGTGTGGTGTCGGGCGTCTGCACGCCTGGTTGCATCCGCACCGTGTAGCCGACGTCGCGCTGCACCCGCTGGTTGACGGCGACCAGGAAGTCCACGATCCGCGGACCGTCCTGGCCGGCCCCGTTCAGCCCGGCGGGCAGGGCCTCATCGAGCCAGGCCCGGACCAGTGGCCCGGGACCCGACCCGGGGACGCTCGCGTCCTCGTCGATCCCGTGCAGGTACGGATCGAGGTCGGCGCGCAGGGCCGGCGGGTAGGTGAAGGGATAGCGCTCGGCGTACTCCTCCAGGAAGAAGTCGAACGGGTTGATCACGGTCATGTCCGCGACCAGGCCGACGGTGACGCTCAACTCGGTGGCCCGCTCCGGGAAGACCAACCGCGCCAGGTGGTTCCCGAAGGCGTCCTGCTGCCAGTTGATGAAGTGCTGCTCGGGGGTGACCCTCAGGCTGTACGCGCTGATCGGCGTCCGGCAGTGCGGCGCCGGACGCAGGCGGACGACGTGCGGGTGGATGTCCACCGGCCGGTCGAACCGGTAGGTCGTGCGGTGTTCGAGTGCAACGCGGATCGTCATGCAGGCTCCCGTCACGGGCGGTCGCGCGGAGCGTACGGCGTCGTAGGGCTCTGAGAGGGATCACCCGACTCTACCCAAGCGAACCCACCCCGACTGACGACGGTTTTACAGGGCGGCCGGGCAACTCGTCTGACCAGGGCGGATCCCGACTGGGGAGGCATTTCGCCGAGCCCTCGCCGCGGACGGTTGGCGATGGTCGTGGACGGCTGCCATCACATTCGGGCTTTGTCCCAGCGGTTCGGTCGGGGCCGTCCTCAAGCTCGACGCAGTATGACCGATCAGTTATATTGAATGGGTGCCGTGGGAGATCAGCCTGCACAACGAGGTGGAGCGCTGGTTCCTGGCACTGTGTCGGGACGACCCGGAGTCGGCGGACCTGGTTGCTGCGGCGATCGACCACCTCGCCGTGGCCGGGCCGACCCTCGGACGACCACTGGTCGATCGGGTCCACGGCAGTAGGCATCACAACATGAAGGAGTTGCGGCCGGCATCGGCGGGCGCCAGTGAGGTGCGGATGCTGTTCGCGTTCGACGCGGATCGCGAGGCGATCGTTCTTGTCGCCGGTGACAAGTCCGGCCGGTGGCAGGAGTGGTATCGCGAGGCGATCCCGTTGGCCGACAAACGATTCGACGAGCACCTGGGCACACGACGGCGATCAGCGGCAGACGAAGCCGGCGTGGCAGGACGCCGTGGCACGAGGCGAGGAGGGCGAGGACGATGAGCGCGACATTCAGTTCCTGGAACGAGGTCAAGGCGAAAGCCGCCGCGGCCGATCCCCGCTCCCCTGCCGAACGCGAGGCCGGCCAGGCCGCCGCCGCCGAACGGCAGGAGGCCTACATCCGCGGCCACCAACTCGCCGAAATGCGCAAGAGCGCCGGCCTGAGCCAGGCCCAACTCGCCCAGACCCTGGGCGTCACCCAGGCCCGAATCTCCAAGATCGAACACGGCGAGATCTCCGGCATCGACGTCATCCGCGCCTACGTCACCGCCCTCGGCGGCACCCTCGACGTCGTCGCCACCCTCGGCGACCGCGCCTGGAAAGTCGCCTGAGACCCGGACCGACACGACGTCCTGCCCGCACCAGCACCCGCATACCCAAGCAGCCCAGCACAGCACTCCCGCCGACGGGCCGCTGGCCGCAGGCCTTCTCCCCGTGGCCCCCGGCGCCCACAGCCCACGGATACCTCACAGGGGTATCTAGTGCGCCCGGGAATGTCGCCGCGTATTCGCCGCGAGCATCCCACGCCGGCGCATGCGCACCCCTGGCCGCGAGGCACCCGGAACGCATCGCCGCTGGTCAACGCCACGCACCCACGAAGGGCGCCAACGGCGAACGGCGACGCGGACCGCTCCAACAGCCGATCTTGACGCATACCCCCTGCGTGCGCGTTTGCGCAGGTCAGCGGCATGTTGATCATGGGTGGCGGGTGATGGATTCGAACCAACGTAGGCTGTGCCGACGGTTTTACAGAGCGGCCCACCAACCGCGTTGACCTGCACCGATGCGGCAACACTACCCACCTCGCCGCGTCCTCGCCGCGGACAACTACACCTGGCCGTGGACGTTCGGCGATGACTGGACTCTGCATGAGTCCCATGACAAGCGGGTTCGGGGTGACAGCGGCTGCATTCGCTCAGCCGTGGTAGGCATCCCGCCGGTGATCGATGTCGAGAATGACGATGGTGCGCGAGGCCTCGTCGATCCGGTAGCGGATTCGGTACTGACCTCGGCGGGCTCGCCATAGGCCCTCGAACGGCGCTCGCAGCGGGGCACCAACGACGCGAGGCCGTTCGATCAGCGGCCCAGTGAGGAACTCCCAGGCAGCGAAGGCAGCTGCTGCCGGAAGATTCTCCGCCAACGCCCGCCGCGCACCAGGCGCCAGAACGAGCCGATACGGTTCCCCCTCGATCTGATCCTCAGGCACTCGGGCGTTCCCGGTGGCGGCGCTGCTCGATCTCGGCTGCCATCTGGGCCTGGGTGACCTCCTGGCCGGCCGCCAGGTCCGCCTGAGCCTGCGCGACCCGGGCCAGGGCGTCGGGGTCGGAGAGCAGTTCCAAGGTTGCTTCCAGCGACTCGAGGTCTTCCGCGGAGATCAGGACCACGTAGCTGCGCCCGTTCCGCGTGATGTTCACCCGCTGGTGAGTGCGCTCGACGTCCTCGGCAATCTCGGACAGCCGCGCCTTCACCTCTGACAATGGCAGCGTCTCCATAGACCATAATTCTAGTCGACGTGGATCCTTGTGTCGACCGCCCTAAGGAGGCACGCGTATGGACTGTCGATCTCTTCCGCAGATCGGCTACGCGAGCGGGTAGCACCTCACAACATCGCCATCTGGCAACCCGCAGCGCCTCAGTATGACCAGCACGAGAATCTACCCATCGACCGAAGCGCGCCCACACGACCTGCTGCTTGCAAGAGATCACCGATACTGGCGCGCCTGTGCCGCGGTCACCGCGATCCTGGTCTCAACCGGAAGTTCGATGAGCTCGATCTGGATGCCGAGATCCTGAAGCGCCCGTGCGGCCCACGACGTCGACGTCGGCTGGAAGGGTGCGGATGCCAGCGGGTCACTCATACACAGGACGAGCTCGGGACGCGGGTAGAGAGTTGACGCGATCCAGGTGAGCTTGAGCGCATCCGCGAGCACCTTGTGCCTTTGACCACCCTTGGGAGGCCCCTGATGTGCCCAGCACTCCACCAGGACAGAACGCTCCTCGTCGGCTCCGTCGATCTCGACCCGCGTCCCCGAGGTCAAGGTGATCCGAGCAGGTTCCAGTGGCCGCCCGATCCGTTGTCCCAGCAGGTCCAGCATCACGCGCTCAGCTTCTCGCTGCTCGAACGAGCTGCCGGCGGGGCGCTCATGCCCGACCGTCCGGTCAATCGCCAGTCTGGCCGCACGGGCGTCAGTCCCGTCGGTCGTCACAGCGTCCGCGGGGAAGCTCGCGACGCTCCCAATCTCGTGCTGCAGCTCCGTCACGATCTTGCCCGAGGGACCCGGCCGGCGCCGGACCACGCCCTCGCGCTCCAGCCGTCGCAACACCTGGTTCACCGCCTGCCGCGGCTTGATGCCCGCCCGCTGCGAGAGCTCATCGTCGTCGAGCAGATGGTCACTTGTCCTAATCGCCCTCAGCAGGCGAACGCGGTGAGCGTCAGACATGAGACAAGAATGCCCGCCGAGGCCACGATGAGCACGAGCCTCAGCAGATCTGCACAGCCATGAGCGGACCCCGCCGCGGCTCGCGTGCTGCCTGGTTTCTCCGACTACCCACCCAGGCGCACTGTCCGCGCACGGGTCGACACGACGTTCCCTCTCATACCCTCTAGGGGTATTCGCCCGGTACCCTGGACGTCGCCGCGTATTCGCCGCGGCCGGACTGGCAGTCACGGCCTTGCGCACTCGAGCACTCACGATGTTGGGACGTCGCTGCAGCTCAACCGGCCAAAGCCGCAGCAGCGGACGCAACGGCAACGGTGACCCGCACCGCTCCATCAGGCATCATCACCAGATACCCTCGGTGTTCGCGTTTGCGCAGGTCAGGAGCCGTTTGGCTGGTGGTGGCGGGTGATGGATTCGAACCAACGTAGGCTGTGCCGACGGTTTTACAGAGCAGAGCCAAAGCCGCCCCAGCCTGCGGCACTTGTCTCCCCAGAACCATCTCCGGACGCCGCTCGGTCGCCGGGCCTCGAAGTGGGGGAACAGGCGCCGGACCGTGGACTCCACAGGCAGCCTGTCGGGTCCAGCCTCAAACGCCTGCGCCACGGCAGCCTCTTGATCGGCCACCCACTCGGCGATCGTGGCTGAACGGATCGACACCGGGACCGCTGCCGCGACCCCGGACCCCGAGGGACCAGTCAGGCCCTAGCGCACGCTGACAACATTCGCAATCGTCCAGTCATTCCGAAGGTCGATCCTTTCCGGACCTGACGAGATGAGTGGGTGGCGTCCGGATTCCGGTGTAAACGAGCGGGCCATCGGTTCCGGCTTCGTGGGGCAGGTTACGCGGTGGCGGTGACAGTTTCGGGCTGGTCGGCTCGGCGGGGTCGGGTGCTGTGGCGGGTCGGAGTTGGCGGGGTGGGTCGAGCAGGGATCGGCGCAGGTCCTGCAGCAGGCGCAGCCCGGCGGGGGTCATGGTCAGGCCGCGCCAGCCGGCCGAGGCCCGGTCCAGGACGGCCCAGACGAGGCTGATGCAGGAGGTTTCGCCGGGGAAGCGGCCGATGACCTTGGCGCGGCGGCGGGTCTCGCCGAAGGTGCGCTCGATGAAGTTGGAGTGCCGGATCCGCTTGTGGTGCTCGGTCGGGAAGCGCAGGTAGGCGGTCAGCCCTGCGGCGTCGGTGAGCAGGATCTTCATCGCGGCCGGGTAGGTCGCGGCGTACCTGTCGGCGAACGCGGTGATCCGGGCCTGGACGAGCTCGACCAGCCGCGGGCCGGGTTCGGTCTCGAGGTCGTCGGTGTCGAAAGGGCCCAGTAGCCGTCGCGGATCTCGTCCTGCATCCCGGCCGGGATCTTCGCCAGAACATTCCGCGCTCGGTGAACAAGACACCTCTGCCGCAACGCTTTCGGGAAGACCTGTTCGATCGCGGCGATCAGCCCGGGGCGCCGTCGGAGACGACCAGCAGCGGACTGCCCAGGCCCCGCTCACGCAGGTCGGTCAGGAAGTCGGCCCAGGCGTCGGTGGACTCACCGCTGCCACGGCGGCCAGGCCGACGAAGACCGGTTTGCCGTCGGTGGTGATGCCCCAGGCCGCCAGGACCGGCTCGGCCGGGGAGCCGGGGTGCATCCGGAAGAACGAGGCGTCCAGGAACAGGTAGTCCAGGGTCATCTCGTCCAGGCGCCGACCCGTCCATGCCTCGTACTCGTCCTTGATCGCCTGGCACACGGTGCTGACGGTGGACTTGGAGATCGCGGCCTGGTCGCCGAGGGCCTCGGCCAAGGTGGCCTCCACGTCCCGGACCGACAGGCCCCGGACGAACGAGGCGATCACCAGCGACTCCAGGGCGTTGGTCTTGGTGACGTGCGCGCCGAACAGGCGGGAGGCGAACGCCCCGGCGGTGCCACGCAGCTTCGGCCGCGCCAGCGGACCGGCCCGGCGGTGGTCTTCACCGTCACCTCCCGGTACCCGTTACGCGACCCGGGCCGGGCATCCGGGCCTAGCGCGGCGCGGGGGTAGCGGTCCCGGCCCAGGAACTCGGTGACCTCGGCCTCCAGAGCGGCCTGCATCAGCAGCTGCGCGCCGAGCCGGGCCACCTCCTCCAAGATCTCCGGCAACGGCCGGTCCTGAAGCGAACAAGGCATCGATCCTGGGGCGGATCCGGTCGGTCGGTGATACTCGTGCAGGCACGGGCGTAGGTCCCTCCTTCGATGACTTGGGGCGTCTTGAAGGGGAACCTACGCCCGTCTCATTTAC